>JAISUT010000043.1 GCA_031271905.1 Acidobacteriota bacterium | reverse complement strand
TTATATTCGGCGGCGTCCATGTTGCCGCGCAGAATATCCGCCGCCGCCCAGATTTGCTGCTCGAAGCCTATGCTGGCTGTGTTGTTACCGTTTGCATTTGCCATATGGTTACTCCTCCTTATTTGTCCATCGCCCGTGTTTCCGACTTTCAGTTGATAAACAACTCGATTATACACACACTTCACCCGTCCGACGGGAGTTCTCTGCGCTAAACGGACGCGGCTTGAGCCGGGGACGCCGGAGTCCGGCAAAGCCGTCCGCAGCATCTTTTGGATGGCGGCGAAGTTTGCGCCGTCCCAACCGCCCCCGCCCGGCGTGTATAAATTCAGGAGCATCGAAGAGGCCCAAGCGCAAAAGAAAGCATGGTCGCGCCGCGCTGCCGAGTAGTCGTCGCCTCCCATTCGGGACGGCGCGCGGGGGCGCGGGTTCCTTCCCGCTCCCCTGCCCGCGCGCTTTGTTTTCGCCAGCCCGCCGAATCTACAGGCGTGGTATGATTTCCTCCGTTTGGAAGACAACAACGCTTTCCCATGACAAGGAGGGAATTCCCGTGGCCGACACTTTCTCTAGCAGCACCTCTCGCCGCCAGTTCATCAAAACCGCCGCCGCCGCGTCCTCGGCTCTCGCCTTCGGGCCGTACTTCGCCTTCGGGCAGGCCAAGCCCGCCAAGCTGTTGAAGCGGCAGATGGGGCGCTTGGGCTTCGAGGCGACGACGCTCGGCTTGGGCGGCCAGGCGTCCCTGCAATGGACGCCCGCCGACGAAGACCCGGTGAAGATCATCCTGAAGGCGTTCGACCTCGGGGTGAACTACTACGACACGTCGAACGTCTACGACCTGAGCCAGACCCACTATGGCAAGGCGTTCCGCGAGCTGCGCCTGATCCCGGGCGAGCCGGGCTACAACCAGAAGCTGCGCGAGTCGATCTTCCTGACCAGCAAGACCGCGCTGCGCTTCGGCAAGGGCGGCTGGCAGAAGCCCGGCCTGATGAACGTCAGCAACGGCAAGGGGACGCACACCGCCGACGACATCCGGCGCTCGCTGTCGCAGATCTTCGGCGACGGGCAGGGGAACTACCCCAAGGGGGCGTACCTGAACATGGTGCTGTTGCACAGCATCACCGGCATGACCGACGTGGACGCCGCGTTCGAAGGGTACGAGAAGCCCGACCCCAAGGCCGAGACCATCGGCGCGCTGGCGACGCTCGTCGATTTCCGCGACGGGACGAACCTCACGGGGCTGAATCCCAAGGAGGAGAAGCTCATCCGGCACATCGGCTTCTCGGGGCACCAGACCTCCGACGCGATGATCGAGATGATCCACCGCGACACGCGCGGCGTGCTGGAGGGGATGCTGGTCGCCATCAACGCCAACGACCGGAAGTGCTTCAGCATGCAGAACAACATCATCCCGGTCGCGTCAGCGAACGGCATGGGCGTCATCGCCATGAAGGTCTTCGCCGACGGGGCGATGTACGACAAGCCCGCCTCTTGGACCATGCGCCCCGACATGGTGGTGCGCAAGGTCGGCAGCGTCGGCATCGCGAGCGAGAAGCTGGTGCGGTACTCCCTGACCACCCCCGGCATCCACACCGCCATCATCGGCACCGGGCACATCGACGGCGACCCGGCCGCCTGCCAGCTCACGCAGAACCTGCTCGCCGCCCAGGTCAAGCCGAACGGGCTCAGCGCCTCCGACCGGCGCGAGATCGAGAAGCTGGCGGGGGCGATCAAAGAGGGGAAGACCAACTACTTCCAGTCGCCCGCCCAGCCGCTGGGCGCGCCGCGCCAGCCCGCCGTGGAGCGGGAGGTCCGCGGCGGCAAGCCGATCGCCCGGCTGACCTGGCAGACCGCCTATGCGGGGGACGAGCCGATCGTGCGCTACGAGATCCTGCGCGACGGCAAGAAGGCGGGCGAGGTCGCCTACAAGCCGCAGGTGAAGGCGGCACCCATCGCGTTCGAGGACAAGCTGCCCGACGCGGCGGCGCACCAGTACCGCATCGTGACGGTGGACGCCGCCGGGCGCACCGCCCAGACCGAGGAGCTGCCGCTCTCGTAGGAGGACGCGGATGAAAGGCGTCACGGGATCCTGGAAATGAAAAAGGGGCGACCGTCGTGGTCGCCCCTTGCGTCATGGATGGGTGTCATTGGGGGGCGGTGCCGCGCGCGTCAGGGGCGCGCGACCGTCGCCGCTACCGCACCAGCCTTTTCAACATGATGCGGCTGTCGGCCACCGAGCAGCCGCTCCCCTCGGCATGGACGATCAACGGGTTGATGTCCAGCTCCGAGATCTCCGGATGGTTGGTCACCAGCGCCGACAGGCGCAGGAGCACATCCTCGATGGCGGCCAGGTCGGACGGCGGCGCGCCGCGCACACCGGTCAGGATCTTGAACGCGCGGATCTCGCGGATCATCCGGTGCGCGGAGGCGCGCCACATCGGGGCGAGCCGAAAGGTCACGTCCTTGAGCACCTCGACGAACGTGCCGCCCAGTCCGAACATGAGCATCGGCCCGAATTTCGCGTCGCGCGTCGCGCCGAGGATCACCTCCACCCCCTTCTGCGCCATCCCCTCGATCAAGATGCCCTGTATCTTCGCGCCGGGAACCGACTTGGACACATTAGTGACGATCTGGTCGTAGGCTTTGGCCGCCCCCTCCGCGCCGCTGATGTTCAACACCACGCCGCCCGCGTCGAACTTGTGCACCACGTCCTCGGACATCACCTTCATCACCACGGGCTTGCCGAAAGCGCCGACGATCTCCCCCGCCTCGGCGGCGCTGGTCGCCATGCGGCTGAAAAGGAGCGGGAAGCCGTAGCACTCGAAGATCGGCCGGCATTCGGACTGCGTCAGGTACTTCTTGTCACCCCTCGCCAGCGCGCCCTCGATGATCTCCTTCGCCTTCGCCACGTCGAGGTTGTCGAACTTCACCTCCTCGCGGTCGGGGATGGCGAGCATCGACGACAGCTTCTCCGCGCCCGCCAGCGAGAAGATCGCGTCCTCGGGGAACGGATAGTTCGGGATGCCGCTGGAGCGCAATATCTTCGCCCCCTCGGCCACGTCGCTCGCCCCCATGAAGGAGCAGACGACCGGCTTGCCCAAGTCCTTGACCGCCTCCGGGATGATGCGCGCCGTCTCCTCGATCTCCGTCATCGACTGCGGCGTCAGGATGACCAGCCCCATGTCCACCTCGGGGTCTTCCAAGACCGTGCGCACCGCCGAGCGGTAGCGGTCGGCGTGGGCGTCGCCCACCACATCGACAGGGTTGCCGAGCGCGGCGGCGGCGGGCAGGCTGGCGCGGAGCTTGTCCTTGGTCTCCGGCGACAGGGCGGCGAGCTTCAGCCCGACCCGCACGGCGGCGTCGGTCGCCATGATGCCGGGACCGCCCGCGTTGGTGACGATGCCGAGGCGCTTGCCCTTCGCCAGGGGCTGCGTGGTGTAAAGGGCCGCGTAGTCGAACAGCTCCGAGATCTTGTCCACGCGCTGGATGCCGCTCTGGAGCATGATGGCGTCATAGACGCTGTCGGAGCCAGCCAAGGACCCGGTGTGGCTGCTGACCGCCTTCGCCCCCTCCGGCGAACGGCCCGACTTGAGGCAGAGGATGGGCTTGCCCGACTTCCAGAAGACCTGGCGCGCGGTCTCGATGAACGCCGTGCCGTCGCCGATGTCCTCCAGGTACATGGCGATCACGCGCGTGCTCTCGTCCTCGGCAAGGTACGAGAGCAAGTCCACCTCGTTAACGTCGGCCTTGTTGCCGAAGCTGACGAACTTGCTGAAGCCTATCTGCCTCTCCTCGGCGTAGTCGAGCACGGAGGTGCACAGGGCGCCGCTCTGCGAGATGAAGGCGAGCTTGCCGTGCTGCGGCATCTTGCGGGCGAAGGTGGCGTTGAGGCGTATCTTGGGGTCGGCGTTGATGACGCCGAGGCAGTTGGGGCCGACCAAGGCGATGCCGGCCTCGCGCACGGCGCGGGTCAGTTGGCGCTCCAACTCCAATCCCTCCTTGCCCGTCTCCTTGAAGCCCGCCGAGAGCAACACCATCGCCTTGACGCCGACGGCCTTGGCCTGCTCCACCACGCCGAGGACGGCGGCGGCGGGCACGGCGACGGCGATGAGCTCCACCGGCTCCGGCAGGTCGGTCAGGCTGGGATACGCCTTGATGCCGAGGATGTCCGGCGCCTTGGGGTTGACCGGGTAGACCGAGCCGGTGAACTTGTGGGTGATGAGGTTTTGCACGAGGTCGTTACCGACCGTGTGCGGCTTGGTCGAGGCGCCGACCACGGCGATGGACTTGGGATTGAACAGCGCGTCGAGCTTTGAGATGTGAGACTCCGTCATTGATTGCCTTCCCCTTCTGATATCCTTTTTTACATCCTTGCCACGTGAGCCCTATCGGAACATGACACGCCTATATCGTTGGATTGAGCAGACCCGCATACAAGTGTGTTCCGTCGGTTGAAACATATCGTCCAGCGGCGGTTCGGGCATTTGAACCGCGCCGGTGTCATTTTGCACCCTTTTTCCCCGCTTGTACACCTCACGACATATTTGTTGATGGGAAATCCTCGACCGACAAAACGGTCGAGTGGCGGTCAAGCGTCGCGCCGACAAAGATTTTCCCGATTTTTCATATCATCTCCATAGTTCCGTCCGATGAGATAAAAGGAATTTGTGGGAGCTTGGATCGGAACGCCCCGTGCGGCCTCGCGCTACGTCGCCCCAAACGGCGGCCAGCCCCGGTCCTGGCGACCACCGAATACCGGAAAACAATAATCGAGTGCCGTATAAAAGGCAGGATTGAATGATAGAGAATCTAGCGCAAATAATCACATGGGGAGTATGCTCGCTCATCGTCGTGATCTTCTTATCGGGCGTTTACGCGCGCATGGCGGCTTACCGGGGCAAGCGACCGTTCGGCGAGCTTGGCAAGGTGGCGCCTACGCTGGTGACGACCTTGGGGGTTCTCGGCACGTTCGTCGGCATCTACCTCGGTCTCATCAACTTCAACACCTCCAACATCGACGTCAGCATCCCCCTGTTGCTCGAAGGGTTGAAGACCGCATTCATCACCTCCATCTTCGGCATGGCGGCCTACCTGGCGCTCAATTTCGTCTATAAACGCTATGACGGGAAGGAAGCCTCGGCGGAGGATGCCAATTCCGAGGATCCCGTCGTCCTGTTGCGCAAGATCGCCGCAGAGCTGGCGGGTCTGACGACGGAGACGAAGGCTTCGCGCCTCGGCATCGCCAAGTGCATCACCTCGGACGACGACGCCTCGATGAAGTCGCAGCTCAAACTCGTCCGCGACGACCTGAACACGTTCAAGCAAGAGGTCGCGACCGGTTTCGACGCCTTCAGCGTCAAGGTCGGCCAGCAGATGGGCGACGCCATGGTGAACGGGTTGCGCGAGATCGTGGACCAGTTCCACGCCCGCCTCAACGAGATGATCGGCGCCGAGTTCAGGCAGTTGAAGGACGCGATGCTGAAACTGGTCGAATGGCAGGAGAACTACCGCATATCGGTGGACGCCATGCAGGCGCAGCTCAAGACGTGCATGGAGCAGGTCAACTCCGCCTCCGGCCTGCTGGTCGGCACGAGCGACGCGACCAGGGCGGCAGGGGAGCAACTGGACAGGATCAAGGGCAGCTTGAGCGGCATCACCACGAGCACGCAGGACATCGCGCAACACCTGGAGTCGCTGAAATTGCAGAACGCCCAGCTCGCGACGTTGATCCAGGGCGTGCGCATCATCGGCGAGGAGGCGAAGACCGTGCTCCCGTCCATCGCGGAGCACCTGAACGGCACCACGCGCGTCCTCCAGGATTCCGCAGGGGCGACCGGGCAACAGTTGGTCCAAGCCACGACGGCGC
Source organism: Acidobacteriota bacterium (assembly GCA_031271905.1). Classification (GTDB taxonomy): domain Bacteria; phylum Acidobacteriota; class UBA6911; order UBA6911; family UBA6911; genus UBA6911. Next base: position 20,578 of record JAISUT010000043.1, on the reverse strand, counting down.
TCAAGACGGCCGTGGAGGGCGCCATCGCCACCATGAACGAGTCGTCGCTGCGGCACAGCCGCCAAGTGGACGCCTATTTGGAGAAACTCGAGAGCAACTTGCAGGAGACGCTCACCGAGTCGCTGGACGTGCTGGTGGTGAAGCTGGCGTCCCTGTCCAGCAGGTTCGCGGAGGATTACACGCCGCTGGCAAACAAACTCAGAGAAATCGTTCAAATCGCAGAGGGCGTGAATGGCTACCAAAGCACTGGCGTGGCGCAGTAACAACAAAAACGAGGAGAGCTGGCTCAGCATTTCAGACCTCATGTCGGGCCTGATGATGCTGTTCCTGTTTGTCGCCGTCAGCTACATGACGATGGTCCAGAAGCAGATGAGCCAGCCGGTGGAGGCGTTCCTGTCCTTGCAGGAGGAGCTGTACTCCGACCTCACGCGCGAATTCCAGGACGATCTGCCCAAGTGGAACGCGGAGATCGACAAAAAGACCCTGAGCGTCCGCTTCAACGAGCCGGACGTGCTGTTCGGGGTGGGGCAGGCCACGCTCAAATCCGATTTTCGCGGCATCCTGCACGACTTCTTCCCGCGTTACCTGAACATCATCTACTCGAACAAGTACCGGGACAACATCGAGGAGATCCGCATCGAGGGGCACACGTCCACCGAATGGGACCGCCTGTCGGGCGAGGACTACGCCTATTTCAGGAACATGAACCTCTCCCAGGCGCGCACGCGCGCCGTGCTGGAATATTGCATGAGCATGATACAGAATCGCGACCAGCGGGCGTGGGCGCGCAACTCCCTCATGGCCATCGGGCTGTCTTCCAGCAAGCCGATATTGGGCACGGACGGGAAGGAAGACGAGGAACGTTCGCGGCGGGTGGAATTCCGCACCAAGATCTCCGCCGAGAAAGCCATCAACGAAATCAACGAGCGGTCGTGACGGCCATGAAACTCCCCGATTTTTCAAAGAACATCTACCTGCTGCTGCTCCAGCAGCAGATGGGGCTGCTGGAGATACCGCCGCTCCCCCAGGTGGAGTTCAAAAGGCCGGTCACGATGAACCGTTCGGCGCAGGTGCCCAACATCGAGGGGATGCGCGTGCGCCGGAGGCTGATCGAGCGCGGCATCGACACGCTGGTCGCCGACCTCCTGCCCGACCCCAAGAGCTTCCTGCTCTACAAAGGGCAACGGGTGGCGGCGTACATCCGCGACCAGAAATACGACTCGGATATCGAGCGGGAGATCAGCCGCTACTACCACCTCTGCGACTGCCTCACCCTGCGGCACATCCGCGTCTACGAGAAGAGGCGGAAGTACATCGCGACCCGCAGGAGCGACGGGTTTTTCAAGGTGAACAGCATCATGGGCGACAACGTCAGCACGGGGCTCGTCAAGCTCGACCTGTGCCCCCACTGCCGCGAGATCCTGACCTACAACGCCGTGTACAGGCATCCGTTCCTGCTGACCGACTATTTCGGCGTCGATGAGGGGCACATCCCCGAGATGATCGAGCAGATCCAAGAGGTGGTCGTCGAAGAAGCCTACTTGCCCAACTTGGACGACCTGTTCCGGGAATACCGCAAGGTCGCCGGGGACAAGTGCCAGTTGTGCGGCGTCGATTGCTCGGACGCATCCTCGCATGACTTGCTGAACCTGCACTTCCGGGACGGGAACCCGGCACGCACGGAGAGCGCCAACCTAGCCATCCTCTGCCACGACTGTTATTCGGTCCAGCCGGGACGCCATGCGCGTCCGGCACCGGTCAAAGCCGACCTGGTGCGCATCGACGCCCTGCGCAGGGATCAAGGCATCATCTCCGCCGCGGTGTTCGACTACGTCACCTCCCATCGACGCTGATCGTCCGGGCGTGGCGCGCACCGACCTGCCGCGCCGAAAAGAAACGGGCTTCGACCGCACCGTGACGGCCGAAGCCCGCTTTTACATCCGGGAGCCATCCCTTTCCCCTCCCGGCGCCTTGCAGCCCGCTAACTCGCCAGACGCTCCTCGTAACGGCGGAAGTCCACGCCGATGATCTTGGAGACGCCCGGCTCCTCCATCGTGACCCCGAAAGCCGTGTCGGCGGCCTCCATGGTGGTCTTGTTGTGGGTGATGATGATGAACTGCGTGTCCTGGCACAACTCGGACAACACCTGGGAGAAGCGCCCCACGTTGGTCTCGTCCAGCGGCGCGTCCACCTCGTCCAGGATGCAGAGGGGGCTGGAGCGGTAGCGGAAGATGGCGATGAGCAACGCCAGCGCGGTCAGCGTCCTTTCGCCGCCCGACATGAGCTGCACGTTGTTCATCTTCTTCCCCGGAGGCTCCGCCATGATCTCGATGCCGCTCTCCAGCATGTCGTTCTCGTCCAAGAGGCGCAGGTCGCACCTGCCGCCGCCGAACAGGCGTTGGAACACCTCTTGGAAATTCCGGCGGATGGCTGCGTACGCCTCTTGGAACTTCTCCGCAGACCGCTGGTCGAGCTCGGCGATCAACTTCTCGATGTTCTTGATGGACCCTTCGATGTCCAGCCGCTGCCCGTTCAGGCGCTGGTATTCCTGCTCCTGCACCTGGAACTCCTCCACCGCGTTTTGGTTGATGCCTCCGAAATTCTCGATCCGGTGGCGCAACCGCTCGTACTCCCCGGTCACGTCCTCGTAGCTCCGCCCCCAGTCCTCGTCGGAGATGTCGGGGAGCAGCTCGATGACCGGGACTTTGAACTCGTCCAGGCAGTTCTGCTCCAGGTGCTTCAGGTCGCTTTCGATGAGCGTTTTCTCCGTTTCGATCTTGCTCCGATCCGTGAACGCCCCCTCGCGCCCGTCGTGCGCCTGCCTCACCTTCGCCTCGGCGTCGTTGAGCGCCTGGTTCAACTCGCCGAGCCTGCGTTGATTCGCCTCCAAGTCGTCCTTAGCCTCGACGATCTTCCGCTCGGATTCCGTTATGCGTCCTTGGATCTCCTCCTGGGACGCCTCCAGCTCCCGGATGAGCCCGGCGGCGGCCACCTGCTCCTCCCGGTTTTTCTCCGCGCGGCTGCGCGCATCCTCCGCCTCGCCGCGCAGGCGCCCGAGGTTCGCCTCGATGTTCGCCTTGTTCGCTTGGCTGGTGGCGTATGCCGCCGCGAGGGTGTTCAGATCCCGGCCGAGCGCCGCGTTCTCCGTCCGCAACGATTGCAACCGGGCGCCCAACTCCCGCAACTCCTCGTCGCTCGCGCCGCGCCGCGTCTCGAGTTCCGCGATGCGTCCGGCGGCGGCCGCCATTTGCGCCTCGTAGCCCACCCTCTCCTCGGCGAGCTTCTCGATCTCCGCGCCGGCGTCCCGGGCCGCTTGGTCGAGCCTGTCCAGGTCGCGCACCATCTGTTCGACCTTCACCTTGGCGAGCTCGATGGCGATGTCGAGCTTCTGCGCCTCCGCCAAGAGGTTCTTCAGCCCCTCCGTCTCCTCCCCCTGCCGTCGCTTCAACTGCGCCAGCTCCGCGTGTCCGGCGTCGATCTTCGCCTTGAGCAGGGAGAGTTTTTTCTCCAACTCGCGCTTCTCGCGCTTCAGGGCGAGGAAGCCCGCCATCGACTTTTTCTCGCCCACCGCCGACAGGGTGCCGCGCGGAGAGTACGACTCCCCGGAAAGGGTGAGGTAGCTCCCGCCGCCGCCGTTCCGCTCCGCGAGCCGGAACGCGGTGTCCAGGTCGTGGACCATGACGGTCGCGGCGTATTCGGGCAGGACGCGGTCGAAGGCCTGCTTGACGTCCGCGTTCATGCGCAACAGCTCGTCGATGTAGCCGATGACGCCGTCGCCGTCCAACTGCGGGCGGGCGGCGGCGGGCGCATGGGCGCCGTGGCCGTTGCGCATGGTCATGAAGGTGCATTTGCCCGCGCCGACGCGCCGGAGCCGCTCCACGCCGCTCACCGCGTCCTCGCGGCTGTCCACGAGGATGTATTGCAGGGGCGAGTTCAGGTAGTCTTCCAGCGCCGATTCGTAGGCGGGATCCGCGTCCACATGGTCGGCGAGCGTCCTCGCCTGGAAGGCGTCCTCGCCCGGCAACTTGGCGGAGAGGTATTTCTGCACCCCTTCGGAATAGTTGCTGCGCCGGCGTTCGATCTCCTCCAACGAGTCGAAGCGGTGGCGCATCTGCCCGTGTTCCGCCTCGGCGGCGGTCAACTCGGCGGCGACTTCCTCGATGCGGGCGGCGCGCCGTCTGGTCTCCGCCTCCAAGTTTGCAATGCCCGCCGCCATCTCCCCGCGACGCGCGGTCTGCGCCTCCTGCTCCCGGCGGGCGGCGTCGAGCTCCGTCCGGCGCGCATGCGCCTCCTCGGCATGCGCCTCCTGCTCGCGCCGCAGGCGCTCCGTCCGCTCGTCTATCCGCCGCAGGTTCTCCTGGCTCCGCGCCTGCTGGTTCTTGCTTCCCGCCAAATCCTCCACCCCCTGCGCCTGGAAGGAGCGGATTTCCTCGATTTTGCCGTCCGTCTCATGGATGACCTCCCGCTGGCGCGCATCCTCCGCCTGCGCCGCCTCCACCGCCTGCCTCTCGCGGGCGATCTGCCCGTCTTTGTCGGCGAGGTCTTTGGTGAGCCGTTCGATTTCGCGGGCGATCTCCTGGCTGCGGTCGGCTATCGACGCCTGTTCGCGCTCCAAGGTCTGGGCGCGCGTGATCTGCCCCTGGCGCTGCACCTCCTGGTTTTCCTTCGCGCCTGCGGCCGCCTGCGCCTCCATCTGCAACGCGGAGAGCCGATCCCGCAACTGGCTCACGACCTCCCCTTGGACGCCGCAGGCGTTGCGCGCCTCGTCGCGCTCCCCTTCGGCGGCGGTCAACGCCTGCAATATCCCCCGCTCCCGCTCCTCGGCGGCGCGGAAGCGCTCGGAGCACTCGGACAGCTTTTCGCGCAACGCCCGGTCTTCCAACCCGACCTTCAGCTTCTGGACGGCGCGCAGGTCGTCGCGCAGCCGGGTGTACTTCCGCGTCTTCTCGGCGTCGCGGCGCAGGCGGTTCATCTCCTTTTCCACGATCTGCTCCATGGCGGAGACGTGCAGGATGTTCTGCTGCGCCTTTTCCAAATCCCGCTTGGCCTCGAACTTGCGCCTCCTGAAGGTGGTGATGCGCGCCGCCTCCTCGATCAGGCCTCGGCGGTCGGAGGGCTTGTCGCTGAGGATCTGCCCGATGCGCCCCTGCGCGATGATCGCGTAGGAGTTGGGGCCGAGGCCCGTGCCCTCGAACAGCGTCTGCAAGTCGCGCATGCGGCAGGAGCGGCCGTCCAGAGAGTATTCGCTCTCCCCGGAGCGGTAGAGCCGCCTGCCCACGGTGAAATTGCCGGGGTTCAGGTCGGGGAAGCCCGGGACTTCCATCACTGCGTCCATCGAGAGGGTGAGCAGGACTTCCGCGAAGTTGGTGGCCTTGCGTTTTTCCGTGCCGTGGAAGATCACTTCGGTCATCTTCTTGTCGGCGCGCAACGCCTTGGCGCTCTGCGCGCCGACGACCCAACTGATCGCCTCCGAGATGTTGCTCTTGCCGCAACCGTTCGGTCCGACGATCGCCGTGACCCCCTCGTGAAAGGAGATGTTCGTGCGGTCGCAAAACGATTTGAATCCTACGATTTCCAACTTCTTGATCTGATTCATGGCCTGCCTTGACACCTTGCTTGCTGTTAGTCGTTACCGATGCTTGGTTCCCTTTGCCTTAGGGGAACCTCTAAAAACCCCGGACGCCGCGTTGCGCCTTGCCTGCGAGGTTTTTTTAGAGGCTCCCTTGAACCCGACGGCTCATTTGCCCGCCAGCCCGTCGTCCACCGGCAGGGTCGAGCGGAAGAACATCGTCACCTGCCGGTCGTACTCCTTCAGCGCCTCGCCGCTCATGGCATGCACCCTCGGCATCGCCACGATGTACAGCTCCTTGCGGGCCGCGACCTTCTCGTAGGCGGCGTTGGTCAACGCCTCCATCTTCGGCCTGTCCTGCCCCTCGATGAAAAGGACGCTCCGGTCGGCGAGGGTGTCGCCGGACAGGACGTAGTCGCCCGACTCGCTGCCGAAGACGTAGAAAAGCTGGAACATCCGGTCGCAAACGAACCGCATAAACCTGTTTTCAATCCCGAAGTCCTCGGAGAGGCGGTAGTTCAAGAACTCCCGGACGTCGAGGAACGGGCTGTCCGCCACGATCGCCTGGACTTCCGGGAAGCCGCCGGAGGCTTTGAGCGCGGCGAAGGCGCTCACGTCCACCCCCCAGACGCCGATGCGGTTCGGATCGACGTCCGGCTGCTCCTTCAGGAAACGGATGGCGTCGGTCATGTCCGTCGCCTCCTTCAGCCCCAGCGTGCTGAGCCCCCTGGGCGCGGCACCGCTCCCCCGTTGGTCGAAGACCAGCAGGCTGAACGATTCCTGATACAAGGCGGCGGCGAGGCTCAGGGCGTCGGTGCGGCTCATGCCGTAGCCGGTCGCCAAGATGACGCCCGGAGACCCTTTCCTGCCCGGTATCCACCAGGCGTGAATCGCCTGCCCGTCGCTGGAAGGTATCTCCAAGCTCTGGTAGGGGAGGATGTATTGCGAAGGATCCACCCCCTCGACGGCGACACCCGGATAGGAGACCTTGTACACCAATATGCTGAAAAGGGCCAAGACGCCGACGATGATGATCGCGACGCCGGGAAGAACGGTTCGCATCCAGCGCTTCGCCTGACTTTCCTCCGTCTGGTTGTAATATTGCGCCATGTAAACGGGGCTCCGAAGACTTGAAATTCCACGTTCTCCCAACAAGGCGAAACTATAGCATAAGCGACGTATGGGGAAGAGAAAAAATCACAACATATCGTGTATTTTTCAAACCACCCACTACATATGGCGTAATTGAGGTCTAGCCCTTCCTGTTGTTGGAGTTACAAGCGCACGCCTTCCCGGGGGTTGGGCGCGCGCCCCCTCACGGCAGCCGCCCGAGGTCCTCCGGGGTGTTGACGTTGAGGAGGTCTGCGGCGGCGAAGGCGCCCTCCGCCTGCTCGAACCAGCGGATGCTCAGGGCGTCGCCGCCCCCGCCGCCGTCTCCGCCGAGGAAGGTCTCGATCACCTTGTTCGCCTTCGCCGCCAGCGCCTTTTCGATGACGGGGAGGCAGGTGCGGCGATACACCGCCGAGAGCGGGTGCGCCCGCCCGTCGAGGGAGCGCGGGATGACGGCGTCGATGCCGTCCGCGACGGCGGCGTCGAGCATGCGGCGCAACAGGGCCGTCGGGAGGTTGGGCAGGTCGCAGGCCGCGACGACGTAGTATGCGCGGGGGTGTTCGCTCATGACCGCGTGCAGGCCCGCCAGCGGCCCCTGGCCCGGGAAGCGGTCCGCGACGACCGGCAGGCCGAGGAAGCGGTAAGCTTCCGGGTCGTTCGCGGCGACGAAGATGTCGCGGGCGAGCGTACCGAGCCGTTCCGCGAGCGTCTGGATGAGCGGGCGGCCGCCGATGTCGAGCAGCGCCTTGTTGCGCCCCATGCGGCGGCTCCGGCCTCCGGCGAGGATGACGGCGCAAATTTCTTCAGCGAACATGCCGACCATGCAGAGAAGTTAAGCTAATATGTTACGGATGGCAATCGATAGTTTGGGGACGGAGAGGGGGACGGGGGAGGACAGATGAAAAAACCGCGATTCCTGTTGCTGTTGGCGCTTCTGGCGCTCGCGGCGCCAACTGGTGCGGGCGGGGACGCCGCCGGGGCGGACGCCGGGTTCTTCCGGGTCGAAGACCTGCGCCCCGGCATGAAGGGCGTCGGCAAGACCTGTTTCCAAGGCGGCGAGCCGGAGGAGTTCGAGGTGGAGATCCTCGGCGTGCTGCGCGGCTTCAGCCCCGGTGCCGACGCGGTGCTGGCGCGCTTCGGAGGCGAAAAGTTGAAGAAGGTCGGCGTCTTCTCGGGGATGAGCGGCAGCCCGGTGTTCATCGACGGCAAGCTCCTCGGCGCGGTGGCGTTCTCCTACAGCTACTCCACGGAGGCGGTCGGCGGCATCACCCCGATCGCGCAGATGGTGGCGGCTGCCGCCGAGCCGGAGGCGTTCCCTTCGGGCGCGATCTACAAAAAGAGCCGTTGGGGCCGCCCCCTCCCGCTGCGCTCCTCCGGCGGCGGACGGGACGGCGCGCAGGCGCTCCCGTCGTTCCCGGCGCTCCTCCCGTCGGGCGCCCCCGGTGCGCGGGACGCCGGGGTCGCCAAGGCGCTCCTGCCCATCTCCACCCCCGTCAACTTGGGCGGGTTCGACCCGCGCACTGTGGACGCCTTCGCCCCCGTGCTCCGGCAGGCGGGGATGACGCCGGTGAAAGGGTCGGGGGCTGGCGCGCAGACGCCACCGGCATCCTCCGGCGCGCCGTCCGGGGAGGGGGCCGACCGTCAGGGCGAGGCGCCGTTCCGGCCGGGGGACAACATCGCGGTCACCTTGGTCGAGGGCGACCTGGACGTCTCGGCGGGCGGCACGGTGACCTGGGTGGACGGCGACCGGCTCTACGCCTTCGGCCACGAGCTGCTCTCGCTGGGCTTCACCGAGCTGCCGATGCGCAAGGCGTCCGCGATAACGGTGGTGCCGAACCTCGAAAGCTCCTTCAAGATGCTGGCGGTGGGGGAGACGGCGGGGGTCATCCGCCAAGACAGGGGCGCGGGCGTCTTCGGCGTGATGGGCGAGCGTCCGCGCCTGACGCCGCTGCGGGTGCGCCTCAAGAACAGCCGGGGGATGGAGAGGGCGTTCAGCTACGACGTGGCGAGGGACGCGCTCCTGACCCCCGTACTGGTCAACCTCGTCCTCTATAACACGATCGTCTCCTCCGAACGGGGCCAAGGGGCGCTGACGGTGCACGTCCGGGGGAGGATACAGGTGAAAGGGCAGCCGGACGTGGCGCTGGACAACAAGTTCTCCTCCGACGGCGACGCCGCCGAGGCCGCGTCGCTGTCGGTCGCGCTCCCGGTCAACTACCTCGTCGCCCCCGGCTACGAGGGTTTGGAGATCGAGGGCATCGACCTCGACGTCACCTCGGTGGAGAAGAACCTGTCCGCGTCGCTCGAATCGGCGCGCCTGGACCGGACGGAGGTCCGCGCCGGGGAGACCGTCGAGCTGACGGTCACCTGCGCGCATGCCGACGGGACGGTGGCGCGGCAGAGCCACCCGGTGAAGATCCCCGAGACGGTTCCCTCCGGCGACCTCTCGCTGCTGGTGGCCGACGGCGCCACCCTGACCCTGCTGGACGATTTCGAAAGCGGGGGCGGGGACGCCCCGCGCGACCTCGGGCAACTGATCCGCCGCATGAACGAGGCGCGCAAAGGGGATCGCCTCTATGTGCGCCTCTTCCGGCGCGAGGCGGGGGCGGTGCTGGGCGGCGAGGGGCTGCCAGGCCTGCCGCCGACGATCTTGTCCATCCTGGACTCGGCTCGGGAGACGGGCTCGGTCGGCTCGCTGGGCTCGGTCGCGCTGGCGGAGTACGAGCTCCCCCCCACGGAGGCGCTCCCCACCGGCCTGGTCGCGATGGAACTCGCCGTGAAGTCGAAGTAGGCGCGGCACGGCGTCCCCGCCCCGCAGCCCCAGGACGCGCAGGGGCGCTCAGGGGATTTTGACGGTGACGCGGGCGGTGCCGGTCGCGCCGCCGCGGTCGCCCGCCCGGACGCCGATCAGGTGTTCCCCGGGCTCCAGCTCCGGCGTCGAGAACCGGTAGTCCTCCGCCGCCGAGTCGGCGACGCCGTCCTCGGGGAAGACCAGCCGCCACGCGCCTCCGTCCACGGAATATTCGGCGGAGGCGACGCTGCCCGAGGCGACGCTCGCCCGGAAGCGCACCGTCGCCCGCCGACCTTCCACGGCGGCGGAGGCGACCTCCACCCGGGGCGTCGCCGAGGCGACGACGAACGGATTGGAGACCTTCTCCCCGGACAGCGCCGTCTCCGGCGGATTGGAGGGTTCGTCCGAGGCGGTCACCTTCAACCGGTAGGCGCCGTCGGGCAGGGCGGCCGTGTCCAGCGTGTAAAAGGCGTCCTTGAGGTTTTTCGCCAGCAGCCTCCATTCGCCGGCGTCGCCCGCCTCCTCCCTGAAGTAGACGGCGTATTCCAGCGCGTCCTCGTTCTCGTCCTCCGCCTTCCAAGTGAACGACTGCGCCCCCGGCGTCAGCACCTGCTTGGGATCCATCGGCACCGCGTCGCGCCCGCGCTCACGGGGCGCGAGGAGCGAGCGCCCGCCGGCGGAGGTGTTCACGATCCCCAAGCTCCCCGCCAGCGACGGCTGCGCCTGGAGCTCGACCCCCGCCGGGAGCCGCTCGATCCCCGTCACCTTGGGTCTGACGTTTTGTTGCAGGTAGGCGATGCGGACTTGCGACAGCCGCCCTGCGGCTTTGAAGGTCGCCCGCCATTGCAGGTAGCGCGCCCTCGGATGCCCCGGCGCCGCGCCGGGGGCGTCGTAGCCTTCGCTCCACGCGCTCCAAGAGCCGTCCGGCGTCGCCGTGTTGCCGACGCGGGTGGAGACGGCGACGCCGCCATCGCCGCCCGACCAGATCCAGGAGATGCGCCCCCAGGAGGCGACCGTCCCCGCGTCCAGCACGTCGGACTCGTACAGCCCCGGCTCGCCCGCCTGGACGCCCCCGGCTTGGAGCCGGTAGACCTTCCCCCGGTTGCTCATGGCGACATAGACGCCGTCGGCGGCGTCGAGCAGGCGCACGGCGTCCTCCTCCGGGGCGCCGGCAAGGAGGGTCGCCCGCCCGGTGCCGGCGTCCAGCTCCAGCAAACGCCCTTTCGGCCCCGTCGCCAGGAGCAACGCGCCGCCCTCCCGCGCCGCGACGTCATACACCGCCTGGTCGGAGGCGAACACCTCCTCCGTGTTGCCGTCCCGGTCGATCGCATAGACCGACGATTTCGCCTGCCGCGACGCCGCGACCGGCGCCGCAACCGACGGCGCCGGGGGGCGGGACGCGCCCGGGTCGGAGGCGACCACCTCCACGACGATGGCGGACGAGGCGGCGGGTTTCGTCGAGGACTGCGCCGCGCCGCCGGTCGCGGAGGACGACGCGGCGGCGTAGACCGTCCCGTTCCGTCCCACCGCCAGCGCGTTGATTTCCGCCAAGGGGGTGTCGGCCAGGGTGAACCCCTTGCCGTCCGGCGCGATCTCCACGACCTTGCCGTCCGGCGAGGTGCCCGCCAAGAGGTTCTTCCCTCGCCAGGCGAGCGAGCGGACGTGGGCGTCGCCGCTGGCGTAGAACGCCGACTTGTTCCCCTCGCGGTCGATCTTGTAAACGACCCCCGCGACGCCCGTCCCCGCGTAGAGGTTCCCCTCATCGTCCACCGCCAGCGCCCAGACGTACTTGACTTGCAGGTCGCAGAACACCGAGGACTGCCCTTCGCCCGTCACCTTGTATATCTTGCCGTCGGGCGAGGTCGCGACGTAAAGGGCGTCCGCGCCGTCCAGCGCCAAGGCGAAGACGTTCGGCTCCCCGGCTTGGAAATAGAGGTCGCCGCGCCCCCCGTCCTTCGGGTCGACCTTGAACACCTTCCCCTCGCCCCCCGTGCCGGCGTAGAGGTTCCCCCGCCCGTCGCGCGCCAGGGAGAAGATGTACGGCTGCCCGGTGTCGAACAGCGGCTCGTAGGCGGGCGCGAGCGAAAGGGCGCCGTCCGGCGAGAGCGAAACCCGGTCGAGCCTGCCCGCCAGCAGCCCGGCCTGCGTGAAATCCTCCCAGAAGCGGGGCGTCACCGCCAGCGCGCCCCCGACGCGCCACGCCAACGCCAACGCCGCCAGCGCGGCGGCCGCCGCCTGCTTCGCCTTCCCTTTGACTCGCATACCCACCCCCAGATCGCCCCCGCCCCCGGCGTCCCCGGCCGGGCGGGGCGTCGGCTTCCTTCTCAATCCCCCGCGACCCTTGGCGTTTCCGGGATGCCCGCCGCGACGACGAAGTTCGCCAGGGACAGCAGCCCCGCGACCAGGAACACGTATTCCGGGCCCCATGCCGCCCACACGAGGCCGCACAGCGCGGAGCCGAGGATCGCCAGCACATGGTCGATCGCCATCCCCGCCGACAGCGAGGGGGTGACGTCCTCCGGCGTGCGCGCCACCGCCTTCATGTAGATCGAGCGGACCATGTAGAATTGCGCGCACATCTTGTCGATGATGTTCAGCAGGTAGACCAGGAGCATGCCGGCGCCGGTCAGGACGACGGCGTTCTCATCGACCCATTTGCTCAGGCCGCCATAGGCGACGTAGATCGCGACGAACGCCGCCGCCTCGATCATCATGACCTTGCGCGCCCCCATCCTGTCGATGAGCCTGCCGATGAAGGGCAGGAAGAATACGCCGATGAACGATCCGACGACCGCGAGGATCGACATCACGTCCGCCTTGAAGTCCAGCAGGTCGATCAGCACCCACGGGCTGAACACGTACATGATCTGCTTGCGCCCGCCGAACAGCGCGCAAAGCACGTAGTAGCGCATGTACTCCTTGCGAAACACGAGCTTCGCGGGCGGCTGCCCCTCCTCCGCCGCGCGCCCCGCCGTCCGGTGCAGCGCGTAAAGCAACGCGCCGGTCAGGGCGAAGCAGGCGGCGCAGACGAGGAAGATCAGCACCGGCGTCTCGAAGTCGAGGAATCCCCAGCGGAACCCGAAGAAGCACACCAGCCCCGCGAGCATCCCGAACGCCATGCGCACGCTGTTGAAGCGGCCCAGCACGCGCCCCATGTTCTCGCGCCTCGCGAGCGACAGCCCGATGCTGTCCCCGAGCGGCATGAACATGTGCTGCCCGAGGGAGAAGATGAACAGGAACGCCAGCATCACCGCGTAGGACGGGTGCCACAGCCCGAGCACGACCAGGCCCACAGCCCCCAGGATCTGGGCGACGATCGCCGTCCTGATGTCTTTCAGAAACGCCAGCGCCGAGATCACCAGCAGCGACAGGACTCCCGGCGTCTCGCGCGGGAACTCGATGAACCCGCGCTGGCGCGCCGTCACGTCGTAGGCGTCCTTGAAATAGTTCGCCAGCACCGAGTCGGTGACGCCCGTGTAGAACCCCGTGAACGCGCACGCCGCCGCGAAAAGCCACATCGCCACCCGCAGCCGTCGCCGCCATCTTTCGTTGCCTTCGCCCGCTTGCCCCATCGCATCGCCCTTGGCGGCGCGCCGCCGCCGCATTCCCGCGTCCCCCGCGCCCCGCGCCTTTTTCACGTGACCTCGCATCGCCGCGCCGCGAAAGGGATCGGGGACGTAGAGTATATGGGCGGCGTGGAAAAATCAATTTTAGGAAAGCGTTTTTCGTGGAAATCGGGTTGACACCATATCAAGCGACCTGTAGAATGAAACCCGATTCCGCATAATGGAACAAAAAAACGAAGTGAAAAGGAGAGTAAATTATTAGAGGTTCCCTAAAATGAAGTCGCTTGGAGGGCTCAGGACTCTGCGCAACTTCGCTGCTCCTTTCGCCTCCCCTTTGTCCGGCGGGGTCGAGATGTCTCGATGGGAAGGAACATCGCTGATTTTCAACTGTGGCAAAAACCAACAAATCAAAAATGAAGTAACCAACTTCAAGGAGAAAAAGTAGTTATGGCAATTTTTCAAGCAACACGCGACGCCGTGGCGAAACTGGGGCTGCCGAAAGGCGACGCTTTCGATCTGCCCTCTTCCGACAAGAGATTCCCTGACGGTGCGCATTTCCGCATCGAGTGCCCGACCGTCAACTCCTCCGAAACCGTCAAAGCGTTGCTCGACACTTCGGTTGAGAACGGCATCACGATCAACCGCATCACGGAAACCTACGGGATGTTCCGCCACACCGCCAAGGAGATCAAGGAATACTGCAAGCTGTGCCGCGACTACGGTTGCGAGCTGCTGCTCTCGACCGGCCCCCGCGCGACCTACGACACGGGCGCCACGGTGCTGTCCCCCCAGGGCGTTCGCGTCGGCTACCGCCTGCGCGGCATGGAGCAGCTCCTCCGCGCCATCGAGGACATCAAGCGCGGCTACGAGCTGGGCGTTCGCGGCTTCCTGATCTATGACGAAGGCATGCTGTGGGTGGTCAACGAGATGCGCAAGAACGGCGACCTGCCCAAGGACATCATCTTCAAGTGCTCCGCGCACCTGGGTCATTGCAACCCGGCGTCCGTGAAGCTGCTGGGCCAGCTTGGCGCCGAGAGCATCAACCCGATCCGCGACTTGCAGATCCCGATGCACGCCGCCATCCGCCAGGCCGCCGGCGACATCCCGCTCGACGTCCACACCGACAACCCTCCGGGATCCGGCGGGTTCATCCGCGCGTATGAGGCCCCCGAGATCGTCCGCGTCGCCGCGCCGGTCCACTGCAAGACCGGCAACTCCGTCATCGGCGGTCACGGCGAGATGACCGGCGCCGCCGAAGGCAAGAAGATGGCCGCGCAGGCCACGATCATCGTCGAGATGATCAACCGCTACTACCCGGAGTTCAAGCAGTCCGAGAAGAACACCCCGGATCTGCACATCCCGGTCGTCTAAGCGGATCCTTCAGGGCGTGGCGTCGCCGCGCCCTTGCCAATTGTGGGGGCGCGGCACGCCGTGCCCCTCGCAGGAAGAGGGCGGCGTAACGGGAAAAACGGTGATCGCGCCACTGGTGCCCTCCCCCCCCCCGTTCCCGTCGCGCGTTTTCTCGATTGTCGTAATTTTGTTGCACCCTCCGCGGGGCTCACGCCTCGCGAGATCAAGCATGAAGGAGGTTAGTCATGGGAAAATGGGAATTCCCTCCCAAGGCGACCAACCAGGTCGCCGGGAAAATGGAAGTTCCTGGTGTGTATCTCCAGACCATGAACATGACGCAGATCAACGAGCGGCTCAAGACGAACGACCTGATCATCATCCCGGTCGGAAGCACCGAATGTCACGGTGCCGCTCAGCCCATCGGCGAAGACACCTTTCTGGTGACCCGCATGGCCGAACAGGTGGCGGCGGCGACCGGTTGCACGATCGCCATGCCGATCTGGTACGGCTCGCACCCCTACAACCATCTGGGGATGCCCGGAACCGTGGTGGTGCCGGAAGAAGTCTTCCTCGCCAACCTGCGGGCGGTCATCGCTGGCCTGTGGAACATGGGTTTCAGGAAGCAGATTTTCCTGAACGGCCACGGCCAGGAAGAGGTCATCCCCAATGCGTTGCACCAGTGGGCGAAGAAGTACCAGGTGCCCAGCGTCCTGATTTCGCTCCACTGGGAAACCGTCATTCACCAGCACCTGAAGGACAAGGCGCACGGCGGGCCGTTCGAGACGAAGTTCCAGCATGCGGACGAAGCCGAATGTTCCTACTCGTTGGCGCTGTTCCCCGAGTTCTGCGACATGACCAAGGCCGAAGACAACACGGGCGCTGGCTATCTCCCCGCCGGTGACATCAAGGTCGGGAGCTTGGAGTTTGCCAGCCACGTCGATGGCGGCGGCGAAGTGTATCACAACCCCATCAAGGGTCACGAGCATGTGGGGCTGAGCGGCATCGAGCTTTCGGTGTACCCGAAAGGGGTCATCGGCAGGCCGACGCTCGCGAGCGCGGAAAAGGCCATCCCCGGCCTGAACGACCTGCTCGACTACATGGTCAAGCTGGTCGGCGACATCATGACCAAGTTCCCCGCGGGCACGTTGCCGCCGACGGAACAGGTGACGCAGCGCGACCCGAAAGAGGTCGAGGCGTTGCTCAAAGGCCCCCTCAAAGGCGGGAAGCACATCTACACCGTCGCCTATCCGCCCTGATCGGCGCAAGCTTTCAAAGTCCATCACCCGAGGGGGGGCGTTCTACGCGGTGGCCCCCCTCGCCATTCCCGCTTTTAGGAACCTCAAAAAACCTCGCAGACAAGGCGCAACGCAGCGTCCGGGGTTTTTAGAGGTTCCCTTTTTTTAACAATCGTCATTCACCACCGGCTCGGCAGACGCCGCCGGGGAGGTTCGTTTTGGGACAATCGGTACGCGCTGTTGACAGGGCTCTGGACATCCTGCTTTGCTTCACCCGGGAGGAACCGGCGCGGACGATGACGCAGGTCGCGGAAGCGGTCGGGATGTCCAAGACCACCGTCCACCGCCTGCTCACCACCTTGGAGAGCAAGCGCTTCCTCACCCGCGACAAACCCACCGGGGTGTACCGGCTCGGCTTCCGTTTCATCGAGATGGCGTCTTTGGCGTTGCAGGACGTGGAGTTGCACCGCTGGGCGCACCCCTACCTCAAGGGTCTCTCCGCCAAATACGGCGAGACCGTCGATCTATCCATCTTGGACGGCGCCCATGTGGTGTACCTCGAGGTGATCGAAAGCCCGCAACGGGTCAAGCTCGCCGCCGCCGTCGGACAACGCCTGCCCGCCTTCTTCACCGCTTCGGGAAAGGCGATGCTGGCGTTCACCCCCGAAGACCAATTGGGGGAGATCTTAGCCGAGAACCTGGCGGAACCTGCGGAAACCGGCAAGCCGTCCATCGACGAAGCGCGGAAAGACCTGCGCTTGATCGCCGAGCGCGGCTACGCCATCTCCGAGCAGGAGTACGAAGACCAGATCAACGCCGTCGCCGCGCCGATCTTCGACGCCGAGCACCGCGCCATCGCCTCCATCGCCATCGTCGGTCCGTCCTTCCGCCTGCCGAAAGAGCGCCTGCCCGAGCTGGGCGAGTCCATCCGCCAGGTGGCGGGAACCATCGCGCAGGAGATCGGCGTGACGGCGTTGTCTGCCATCATCTCCCACATCAAGGAATAGGGAACCTCTAAAAACCTCGCAGACGCAAGTCGAAAAGCGGAGTTCGCTGAGGCGAATGAGCATTTTCTCCCAAGGCGCAACGCAGTGTTCCGGGGTTCCCATAAAAAAGACCGGCTTCCGGGGATTTCACGCGCCCCGAAAGCCGGTCTTGAAAGGGTTGGGGGCGGAGCCCGTCGCAACGAAACCCCGTCCCCGTCAGATTTTGCCAGCGACCGCGCAACGGCCGCCCGAGTCCGATTAGTACATGCCGCCCATGCCGCCGCCGGGAGGCATCGCGGGCGCCGCCGGGGTCTCTTCCTTCAGCTCGAAGATCACGGCTTCCGTGGTCAGGAGCAGGCCGGCGATGGACGCGGCGTTCTGCAACGCCGTACGGGTCACCTTGGTCGGGTCGATCACGCCCGACTCCACCAGGTCTTCGTACTTCTCGGTGTCGGCGTTGAAGCCGTAGTTCGCCTCGTTGTTCTGCTGCACCTTCTCGACCACGACCGCGCCTTCCAAGCCGGCGTTGAACGCGATCATGCGCAACGGCTCTTCCAAGGCGCGACGGACGATGTTGACGCCGGTCTGCTCGTCGCCGTCGAGCTTCAGCTTCTCGATGGCGGGCAGGCAGCGCAGCAGCGCGACGCCGCCACCGGGGACGATGCCTTCCTCGACTGCGGCGCGGGTGGCGTGCATGGCGTCTTCCACGCGCGCCTTCTTCTCCTTCAGCTCGGTCTCGGTCGCCGCGCCGACTTTGATGACGGCGACGCCGCCGACCAACTTCGCCAACCGCTCCTGCAACTTCTCACGGTCGTAGTCGGAGGTGGTCTCCGAGATCTGCACGCGGATCTGCTTGACGCGCCCCTCGATGTCGGCATGCTTGCCGGCGCCTTCGATGATCGTGGTGTTGTCCTTGTCGATGGTGATCTTCTTGGCGCGGCCCAGGTCTTCCAAGCGGACGCTTTCCAGCTTGATGCCGAGGTCTTCGGAGATCACCTTGCCGCCGGTCAGGATCGCGATGTCTTCCAACATCGCCTTGCGGCGGTCGCCGAACCCGGGGGCTTTGACGGCGACGACGGCCAAGGTGCCGCGCAGCTTGTTGACCACCAAGGTCGCCAGCGCCTCGCCCTCGATGTCCTCGGCGATGATCAGGAAGGGCTGCCCGCTCTTTGCCACCTGCTCGAGCAAGGGGAGCAGGTCTTTCATGGAGCTGATCTTCTTCTCATAGAGGAGGATCAGGGCGTTGTTCAGCTCGGCTTCCATCCGCTCCGGGTCGGTCACGAAGTAGGGGGAGAGGTAGCCGCGGTCGAACTGCATCCCTTCGACCACTTCCAGCGAGGTCTCGATGGACTTGGCCTCTTCCACGGTGATGACGCCGTCCTTGCCGACCTTCTTCATCGCCTCGGCGATGATGCCGCCGATGGTCTTGTCGTTGTTGGCGGAGACGGTGCCGACCTGGGAGATCATGTCGCCCTTGACGGGCTTGGACAGCTTCTTGAGCTGGTCGGTGGCGGCGGCGACGGCGGCGTCGATGCCGCGCTTGAGCGCCATCGGGTTCGCGCCTGCGGCGACGACCTTCACGCCTTCGCGGAAGATGGCCTGCGCCAGCACCGTGGCGGTGGTGGTGCCGTCACCGGCGACGTCCGAGGTCTTGGAGGCGACTTCGCGCACCATCTGGGCGCCCATGTTCTCAGTGGCGTCCTTCAGCTCGATCTCCTTGGCGACGGTGACGCCGTCCTTGGTGATGTTCGGGGAGCCGAACTTCTTGTCCAACACGACATTGCGCCCCTTGGGGCCGAGCGTTACCTTTACGGCGTCCGCGAGCTGGTTCACGCCGCGCAGGATCGCCTGCCGCGCCGGCTCGCCATGAATGATTTCCTTAGCCATATCTCAAAAACTCCTTTTGCTTTTCAAAATAGATGTTATGCCTGCGTTTTCGCAAAACCCGTGGCGGGGCGGCGTCGCCGCGCCCCGCCCCAAAAGCCTAGCCGACGATCGCGAGGATCTCGTCCTCCCTCATGATGAGGTATTCCTGCCCGTCGATCTTGATCTCCGTCCCGGAGTATTTCCCGAACAGGATCTTGTCGCCGGCCTTCACGTCCGGGGCGATGCGCTTGCCGTCATCGGCGACTTTCCCGGAGCCGACGGCGATCACCTCGCCCTCCATCGGCTTCTCTTTGGCGGTGTCGGGGATGATGATGCCCCCCTTGACCACTTCCGCTTCCTCAATCCGCTTCACAAGCACGCGATCGTGCAAAGGTTTCACACTCATTTTTCTCTCCTCTCAATAGGTTCTTAAAGGCGCCTCGAAAAGCCCCGGACGTTGCGCGGCGCTTGTCCGGCGCCGCAAGACGCACATGTCGCGCGTCCCGCGCCAACCTCCCTGCGCGCGCTCCGCCTGCGGGGTTTTCCGAGGCGTCCGTACCGAAAGATTTACTATTGCATCCGACTCGACCAGTCCATAGGTTGTTGGCACTCGTCCAAAGCGAGTGCCAATAGTATAGGGTCAAAGCACCGGTTGTCAACCTCGCATCCCAGAATTCCTGGAGTTATTGCAGGGCGCGATGTTCGCCGCGCCCCCCCTGTTTGACGCCGCCTCGCCCGGGACGCCCGCCGAGGGTGACGGAACCTGCGTTTTCCGCCGGACGAACCTTTCTTTAATATGGGGGGAGGTCGCTGTCAAACGCGACGGCGCATTTTCTCGAAAAATTTTCCGACGAGGGCGTTTTTCGAGGTTTTTTTCGAAAAAACGCAGAAAAAGTTGCCCGTTTCCGGCGGTCGTCCATTAGATATAGGTTGAGGTGCGGGCGGGTGCAGGGCGGTGCGGCGCGCAACCCGCATACCGAATGGGGCGGGAGCGGCCCGCCGACGCCGACGCGAATGCGGAAATCCATCACGGGGGGTGCTGGAATTCCGCACGCGCCGGGGGCGGCGGCGGGATTTCGCCCTGTGCTGCGGCGGGGAAGGGCGGTGCGGACGGATCGAAAAAATTGCGCAAGTTATTGACGTGCCAGTCGATATAAAAAATTGAAAAAATTTTGAGGCGTTGCCCCAAAGTTTGGCACGCCGATTGCTACAAGCAATGGCGGGTATGCAATAAAGCAACAAGGGACAAAAACAGAAACAAGGACAGAAGGAGAAAGAAACCAATGAAGAAAGAACAGGGATTTTCACTTATCGAGTTGTTGATCGTCGTGGCGATCATCGCCATCATCGCGGCCATCGCGGTGCCTAACATGCTGACCGCCCGTATGGCGGCCAACGAGACCGGCGCGGTCTCGGCCTGCCGCACCTTCGGCTCCGCCGAGGTTGCCTGGTCTGCGTTGAACGGTCAGCAGTACGCTCTCATCGGTGCCGCCGGTACGGCGAACACGCTGGTGGGCGACGGCCAATTGGACGAACGTTGGGCGCTGGGTCAGTTCAACGGTTATCATTACCAAGAAAACGGCGCCGGTGTCATAACGAATACCGCTGGCTACGTAACGGCTATCCCGAATGGTTTCTCCATCGCGGCTGACCCGATGACGCCTGATGGTACTGGACGGTATCAGTATAGCCTGACCTTGGATCAGGTGGTTCGGTTTGAAGGCGCTGCGGGTTCTGCGGCGCCACCGTTGAATTCCACTGGTGTGGCGTTGGCCGTTGGCGACCCGATCGGTTCCTAGTAGCCTCCGGGCTTAAGCCCGAATTCACAAACGACAGCCGGTGGGGCGCAAGCCTCACCGGCTTTTTTTATTGTGCGCGCCACCGCGCCGCCGCGCTTCCCCCGCCCTTCAAAAGAAAGCCCTGCGCAAACCGGGGCGTCCGTTGTAAAATCAATTTTGCCCTCGTCCTCGATCGACGGATCGGCAGGGGGATCGGGACGGGGGCTTTGGCGGGGCGGTGGGCATGGCCGACGGGACGCGCGCGAAGGCGAGGGATGCGGGTTGGACGGACTGGCACGCGGCGTTCTTCGACGCCATACGCGCCGA
>JAISUT010000007.1 GCA_031271905.1 Acidobacteriota bacterium | reverse complement strand
TCTTGAATTCCTCGTCGTATTTCTGCCTCGTCACAGTCATCGTTTGCCTCCTTGCGTTTCCAAAGGGTTATACCCTTTTTTGTCTAGGCAAACTGTCTATTTCTTTAACACACTCCCCGCCCCGGCACCCTCCTCGTACAGCCTGGCGGGGTTGACTCCCAAGATCCCGGCGAGCTTCGTGGCCATGGGGCGCGTCAGCCTCCTGCGCGTCCTGCCGCATGGCGGCGAACGGCTCGCGGATCCGCCCACGAGCAGGTAGAGGGCGACCGATGCGACGGCGGCGCGGTCTTGGCTGGGGGGGCGTTGCAGCATGTCTCCTTCACCCTGCAGGGCGACGTCGATTTCTACTCCACCAGATCCCTCTACCTGATGATCCGGCTAGGGTGCGTGCTGCTCGCCTGCCCGCTTCTGCACCTTGTGGAACGGTCGGGGAGCGGCTGCGCCCGATCCGGATTGCGGGGCGGGCGTCGCTGCTCGCCTACGGCACACATCTGCGACTCATCTACGACCTGTTGTGGATGTGGCCGTTCGGAGGGGTGCCGAAGGCGAGCCACGGCGACCTTTTCTTCTTCGCCGCCAGCGTCGCCGTCGCTGTGCCTACACTGTTTCTGGCAGGACGCTGACACGTCCTGAAGTGTGCCCATCCCCGGCAGGTGCGCATCGACATGCCGTCGCCATCATCGCCTTGGCGTTGGCGTTCCTAGTAGCCTGACCCGCCCCCCTTGCGACGCCCTCTCCTGGGCGCGGCGAACAGGGTGGGATGGTGGTTCGAGGGGGGCGGAATGCGAAAAAACGCCGCGAAAAAAACGCTATGAAAAAAATGTAAAAAAATAGTTGACAATCTCTATTTGTATTTTGTAGTATTGGGGCGCTACAGAATTGAGACTGCCAATGTCCGGTACCTATCAGAGCCACTGAACGCCGGACGGCTTGTTCGGGAATTTTTTTACGGCTGACCGAACCATCGGAAGCCCTCGGTTTGGAGTACGCGACATGAGGGTCGGGCCATTCTTCGGCACACTACGGATCCACACCAGTCTGTCTTCGGGGGCGTCTTCCCCCTCCCCCCTTTCCTCCCGCTGTTGTCGCTGTCGCCGCAACCGCCGCTGTTGAAGGGCGCGGCGTGTCGCGAGCGGCGTCATTTGCATTTGACATCGCATTTCCAAGGTAGGCCTTCGCCGTCGGATCGCCCTTAATGACGAGCCGCGCCGGCGGGAGTCTGCGCCGAGGGGGACGTCCGTCTGGCCGGACGCCGCCTCCGTGCGTTTCTTGTTGCAACTCAGGCGTTTCAACGAATGGGAGAAAAAATGTTGACAATATCGAGGAAGCTGTTTGATGTAATCGTCCCGGGTGGCGCGGCAGGGAAGGCGCTGGCGGGGCGCCAGGCCAGACGCCTGCGGCGCGCCGGTTTGTTCGCCGCCATATTCGCATTGTTGCTGGGCGGTGGCGCCGCAGTCGCGCAGACCTCCCGGGGCGACGTCACGGGGCGCATCTCCGATCCCAGCGGCGCCGCCGCGAGCGGCGTCAAGGTGACCGCCACCAACGCCAACACCGGGTTCACGCGGCTCACGGTCTCCTCCGGCACCGGCGACTTCTCGCTGCCGAACCTGCCGCTCGGCCCATACACCGTCGAGGCGAGCCTCCCCGGCTTCGCGACGCAGAAAGTCTCCGTCGAAGTCAACTTGGGGAGGGTGGTCGCGCTCAACCTGAGGCTCGGCTTGGAGCAGGTGACGGACGTGGTGACGGTGGAGGCGGCGGCTGAGGCCGAACTGCTCGACCTGCAATCGACCGCGATCGTCAACCTCGTCCCGACCCAGCAGGTGCAGGAGTTGCCGATGAACGGACGCCAGTGGACGCGCCTCCTGTCCTTGTCGCCCGGCGTTTCCGGCACCTACGGCAACAACCCGTCGGTCAACGGCCTGCGAGGCACCGGCGCCGTCAACTACCAGCTCGACGGCGCCGACAACAACGAGGCGTGGAACAACATGGCTGCGGTGAACCAAGGGGGCGGCGCCGCAGGCATCGGCGGCACACAGTTGCCCGTGGAGGCGATCGACCAGTTCTCCACGGAGAGCTTCGGCAGCGCCGAGGTGGGACGCAACGCGGGCGCGACGCTGAACGTGGCGCTCAAATCGGGCACCAACCAGTTGCACGGCAGCGTGTTCTACTTCAACCGCCACGAAGCCCTCTCGGCGCAACTGCCCACCGTGAAGCCGGGGTCGAAGAAGCGCGAGACGCGCAACAACCAGTTCGGCTTCTCCGTCGGCGGCCCCATCGTGAAGGACAAGACGTTCTTCTTCGGCACGTTCGAAGGCCAGAAGATATCGTCGGAAAGCGCCAGCCCGCTGACGACGATTCCGACCGACGCATGGGTCGCGGAAGCGAAGCAGGTGCTCGCCTTGGCGGGCGTCGCCGTCAACCCGGTCACGGAGGGGCTGCTCAACCTGTGGATCGACCGCAAGGGGAACGTCAGCAACGCCGCAGTGAGCAACAACTACCGCATCACGGCTCCGAGCACCTACGACACCTACGGCTACGTCGCCAAAGTCGACCACGACTTCGACTCGAACAACAGGCTGTCGTTGCGCTATTTCGCCGGCAAGGGCGACCACTTCACCACCTCCGGCATCTACACCGATTACTTCGACACCGTTCCCACCCGCACCAACAACGGGACGGCCATACTCACCTCCGTCCTGTCGCCGCGCCTGGTGAACTCGGTGCAGTTCGCATGGAACTATTACTTCCAGAACTACAACACCAGCTCGTTCCCCGACGTGAAGGGGCTGTACGGCCTTGACACCGGTTCGGGCGTCCTCGGCACCCCGACGATCAGCATCACCGGCTTCGGCTCCATCGGCGGGCGCAACGCGAACAGCGGGCGCGACAGCAACACCTGGCACATAACCGACACCCTTTCCTGGGCCGCCGGGGCGCACCAGTGGAAGTTCGGCGGGGAGATCCGCCGCACCACGGTCGATGTGAAATACGAGAACAACAAGCGCGGCTCCCTCTCCTTCGACGGCAACATAGGCGGATGGTCGGCATACACGTCAAGCTCGACCGTGCGGGCGCTTGCGGACTTCCTCGCCGGCTATGTCAGCCGCGGCTCGCTCACTTTGGGGCCCACCAACCACGACTACCACCAGAACTCCTTCGACCTGTTCTTCCACGACACCTGGACGGCGACGGACAACCTGACGCTCAACTTCGGCGTGCGGTACACCTACCAAGGCGTGCTCGGCGCGTCCGACCAGAAGCTCACCACCTTCTTCGACGGCCAGGGGCTGGTGTCGGTAGACCAGCTCTATCCCAAGGATTGGAACAACTTCGCCCCGCGCGTCGGCTTCGCCTACACCCTGGGCAAGGATCGCAAGACCGTGGTGCGCGGCGGTTACGGCCTCTACTATTCCGTGATCGCGATCAACGCCATGGCCGGCGCCGGCGGCGTCGGGCACAACCCCGGCGGCGAAAACCCGGTGTACAACGTGGAGCCGGCGTGGAACGACCCCGGCAACACCGCCCCCGGCGGCGGCTACCTCATCCGGGCGAACGTGCCGGTGTTCGAACTGCCTACGGCGTTGAATCCGGCGCCGAAGTCCAGCGCGTTCTCGGTGAGCCAAGACCTCACGCTCCCCTACGTCCACCAGTACAGCCTCAACGTCGAGCGGCAGCTCGGTCCGGCGACGGGCATCTCCGTGGGTTATGTGGGGACGCGCGGCAGGAACCTGACGTTGCGGCGCAACCTCAACAAGGCGCCGGCGGGCACCGGAACCGGAACCGGCAACGTGCGGACCACGGCGGAGGTGAACGCGGCGCGCCCTTACGCGGGCACGGCGTATGCGGGCAACCTGCTCGCCATCAACCAAGTGGAGACGGTCGGGCGCTCCACCTACAACAGCCTGCAAGTCACGCTCACGCAGAAGCCGTGGCGCGGGTTGTCGGGCAGGGTCAACTACACGCTCGGCCACGCGCAGGACAACGGCTCTGGCGACAGCACCGTGATCACCAAGAACGACTACCTCGACTACGATTGGGGCGATTCCGCCCACGACGTGCGGCATGTCTTCTCGGCGGGCCTTACCTACGAGATCCCGGCATTCACGCAGTCGCGCCTCGGCAGAGGGTGGCAGGTGAACGCGATCGTCACCGTCGAAGGCGGCACGCCGATCACCGTCACCGCCGGCAGGAACTACAGCGGCACGGGTGACAGCTCCGACGACCGCGCCGTGCTGGTCGGCAACCCCTACGGCGCGCGCAACGAGATCACCGCCGACGGCGTCCTGCAACGGCATTTCCTCAATGCGACGGCGTTCACGGCACCCGCCGCCGGGCAGTACAGCGTGACGGCGCGCAACTCCCTGCGCGGGCCGGCGTTCAACACGATCGACTTCTCGCTCTTCAAGAACACGCAGTTGAGCGAGGGCACGACGTTGCAACTGCGGTTCGAGGCGTTCAACGTCTTCAACAACATCAACTGGAGCAACCCGGGCTCCTCCATCACCTCCAGCACCTTCGGGATCGCGACGGGGATCCGGGACAACGCCAACGGGATCGGCGTCGGCGGGGCGCGCAACGCCCAGCTCGCGGTGAAGTTCCTGTTCTAGGGGATCCCGGGGGGCGCGTCCCCAAGGCGCGCCCCCTTGTAGTCCCCCGCCAGCGGCGACTGCCGCCCGGTCGCCGCCGGTGTTTGCTTCCCCCCTGACGGGGTGGGCTTTGAAAAACTCGCGGACAAGGCGCGACGCGGCATCCGGGTTTTTCAGCGGTTCCTTAAGGAGGTTCCATGGTGTCCAAGCTGTCCAAACTGTCCATGCTGTCCAAGCTGGGTGCAATCGTGTTGTTGTCGCTGACGGCGGCCGCCGTGCGGGCGCAGCAGCCGGGGCTCGAATCGCTCCAGACCAGGGCGGAGCGGACGCGGTTCGTCGAGACCAGCCGCTACGACGACGCCGTGGGCTTCCTCGCGGCGGTGGACGCCGCGTCGCCGCTCGTCCACCTGACGACGTTCGGCTACAGCTTCGAGGGCAGGGCGTTGCCCCTGGCCGTCGTCGGGAAGGTGCCCGCGCCGACCGCCGAGGCGGTGCGGGCGTCGGGCAAGTTGCGCGTCTACATCCAGGCCAACGTCCACGCCGGCGAGGTGGAGGGCAAGGAGGCGACGCTCGCCTTGGTCCGGGATGTCGCGCGCGGCAGCCATGCCGAGTGGCTCGACTCGATGGTGCTCCTGGTCGCGCCGGTCTTCAACGCCGACGGCAACGAGCGCGTCAACCTGACCAACCGCGAGCGGGAGAACGGCCCGGTCGCCGGGGCGGGCACGCGAAACAACGCCCAGGGGCTCAACATCAACCGCGACTACATCAAGCTGGAGACGCCCGAGGCGCGTTCGCAGGCCATGCTCCTCAACGATTTCGACCCGCATGTGATGCTGGACCTGCACGCGACCAACGGCTCGTACCACGCCTACCACCTGACCTACGAGACGCCGAACAACCCCGCCGCCTACACGGGCATCGTCGAGCTGGCGCGGCGCCAATGGCTGCCGGCGGTCGCCGACGCGGTGCGGGCTGAAACCGGGTGGGAGTTGCGCGCCTACGGCAACACCGGCGGCCCCGGCGGTTTCGGCGGCCCGCCCCCGGACAGGGCTGACACCGGGGACTGGGACGGCCCGCCTCCGGGCGGTGCCGGAGGCGGCCAGGCGACGGAGCGACGGTGGACGACGGTCGAGGACCTGCCCCGCTACAGCCACAACTACTGGGGGCTGCGCAACCGCTTCGGCATCCTCGGCGAGACCTATTCGTACCTGCCGTTCGCCGAGCGCGTGGCCGTCTGCTCGCGGTTCGTGGAGGCGGTGCTGGACTACGCGCACGCCAACGCCGCCGCGTTGCAACGCCTGACGGCGGAAGCCGACGCCAAAAACTTGGTCGGACAACGCCTCTCGCTGCGTTCGCGGCCGAAGCGTTCGGACGAGCAGGTCGAGATCCTCATGGGCGAGGTCGAACCGGAGGTCAACCCCTACAGCGGCCGGGTGATGCTGCGGCGCAAGGACGTGCGCAAACCCGAGCTGATGTGGGCGTACGAGACGTTCGAATCGACCGAGCAGGAGCGGGTGCCCTCGGCGTATTACGTGCCCGCCGGGCTCGCGCAGGTGGTCGAACGGCTCCGCGCGCACGGCGTCCGCCTGGAGCGGGTGTCCGGCGAGCGGAAGCTCCCGCTCGAACGGTTCGCCGTCGAAACGACCGCTTTGGCCGAGCGCGAGTTCGAAAAGCACAGGGAGCGCACGGCGACGGGGCGTTACGAGGCGGTGGAGGCGACGGTCGCCGACGGCGCGTGGCGCGTCGATATGCGGCAGCCGCTGGCGCGGCTCGCCTTCCACCTGCTCGAACCGCGCTCCGGCGACTCCCTGCTGGCGTGGAACTTCCTGGACGGGGCGCTGAAGGACGGCGCCGAATACCCGATCCTGCGCACCCGCGACTAGGGGGCGCATATACGACGTTAAAGACCTGCTCGATCAGTGACGTGGTGGAGTCGGGCGCCCACGGGCTCGCTTTGGTCTGATGACGGTGGCGTGTCCGATGGGGTCTGATGGCGTCCAACGAAAACAATGCCAAACGATAATGGAGAACCTATGCTAAAGAAGCTGATTGCATCTTCCTTGTTTGTACTGGTGTTGGCGGCGGCTGCTGGTGCGCAGACCTTCCGCGGCGGCATCGCCGGCCGCATCACCGACGATAGCGGCAGCGTGCTGTCCGGCGTCGGCGTGACGGTCACGCACACCGCGACCGGCATCACGCGGCGGACGGCGTCGACGGCGACCGGAGACTTTTCGTTTCCGGAGTTGCAGGTCGGCGCATACTCCGTCGAAGCCAAGCTCGGAGGCTTCCAAGAGTCGCGCGTCAAGGTCGACGTGGTCGTATCGAGCGTGACGACGGTCAACCTGCGGCTCGGCGTGGAACGGGTGCAGGACGTCGTGGAGGTGACCGGCAGCGCGGTCGAGCTCGACCTCCAGACGACGACGATCAACCGCGTCCTCGAACCGCAGCAGGTGCAAGACCTGCCCCTGCAGGGGCGCGACTTCATCCGTATGCTCGACCTGCTGCCGGGGGTGGTGGGCGGCACCGCCAGCGGCTCCGTGAACGGCCAGGGGTCGCGGGGCAACAACTTCCAGATCGACGGTGCCGACAACAACGACCCGTTCCAGAATTTCTCGGCGGTGAACCAACCCGGCTCCTTGGGGCAGTCCGCCGCTTCGTCGCTGCCGCTGGAGGCCATCGACCAGTTCGCGGTGCAAAGCCTCGGCAGCGCGGAATCCGGGCGCAACGCCGGTTCGTCCATCAACCTGGTCGTCAAGTCGGGCGCCAACCAGGTCCACGGCAGCGCGTATTATTACAACCGGCACGAAGCCCTGACGACGCGCTCGCCATTGGACGACCCCGACGTCCCCGAGCCGAAGATCCGCAGCAACCAGTTCGGCTTCTCGCTCGGCGGGCCGGTCGTGAAAAACAAGACGTTCTTCTTCGGCACCATCGACATCCAGCGGTTCACGCAGGGCAACGCCACCGCCAACGCCACGGCGCCGTCGGAAGCCTGGGTGTCCGAAGCCCGTCAATTGCTGGCGCAATACGGCGTCGCGCAGAACCCGCTCTCGGTCAAGCTGCTGGAGCTGTGGCCGTCGGCCGCGCGCACCGGGCCTGCCGAGGTCAACAACTACACCGTCACCGCCGACAGCACCAGCGACAGCGTCAACGGCATCGTCAAGGTCGATCACAATTTCAACGACGCCCACAGCCTGTCGGCGCGCTACCTCGGCGGCGGTGGCGAAGGAGGGTCGCCTTTCCGCTCGCCCTTCCCCGAATATTTCGACCTCGTGGACACCAAGTCGCACAACATCTCGCTCTCGCTGACGTCGCTCCTGACGCCGCGGCTGACGAACCAGGCGCTGTTCGGGTACAACTACTTCAAGCAGGTGTACGACACGAAGGTCGCCGACCTCGACCCGACCTCGCTCGGCCTCGTGACGGGCTCTGGCATCCTGGGCGCTCCGCAGTTCAGCGTCAGCAACTTCTCCCAGGTGGGCGTCCGGGATCTGAGCGGGCGCATCGCCAACACCTGGCACGTCACGGACACGCTGTCCTGGAGCCCGTCCTCGCACCAGGTGAAGTTCGGGGGCGAGGTGCGGCGCACGCTCGTGGACGTCTTCTACCTGACGGGTTCGCACGGCTCGTTCACCTTCGACGGCAGGCAGGGGCCGTGGTACACCTCCGGCACGGCGACGCCGGTCGAGGCGCTCGCCGACTTCCTCGCCGGCTACATCTCCACCGCGTCGATCACGACCGGGCCGCAACGGCACGACTACTACCAGAACTCGTTCGACTTTTACGCGCACGACACCTGGACGCTCTCGAAGAACCTGTCGGTCAACTACGGCGTGCGCTACTCCTATCAAGGCGTGCTCGGCGCCGCCGACCAGAAGTTGGCGAACTTCCTCCCCGACCGGGGGATCGTGTCGGTGAACCAGCTTTACCCGAAGGACTATGACAACTTCGCCCCGCGCGTCGGCTTCGCTTGGACGCCGGACGGCAGCCAGAAGATCGTGGTGCGCGGCGCCTACGGCCTCTACTACAACGTGCTCGCGGTCGTCCTGTTCGCCGCCAACGGCAGCACCAACGGCGTCGGTTCCAACCCCGGCGGCGACAACCCGGTGTACGGACTCACGCAACGCGGGGTCGGAGGCAACTTTGTGCTCGCCGACGGCGTGCCGGTGTTCGGCAACACGTCGTTGCCGGCGGAGTACAGCGCCTTCTCGGTGAGCCAAGACCTCCAACTGCCTTACGTCCACAGCCTGTCGTTCAACGTATCGCGGCAGATAGGGTCTCAGACCGTCCTGGAGGCGGGGTATGTGGGGACGCGCGGCAGGCACCTGCCGATCTTGCGCGACATCAACGCCGGGCCGCTCGGCTACACGAGCGACGCCGGGTTGCAGCAGCGCAGGCCGTACTATGCGCAGTACCCCGAGCTGGGCGTCGTCAACCAGCTCGAAACCGAAGGGCGTTCGAGCTACAACAGCCTTCAGCTCTCAGTGATCCAGCAGGCGTGGCGCGGGCTGTCGGGCCGTGTCAACTACACCTACTCCCGCACGTATGACATCGCCGCCGACGCCCGCGGCAACCTCGTCGGCGATCCCGACGACCTGGACTACGATTGGGGCGTCTCCAGCAACGACGTGCGCCATGTCGTCTCCGCCAACTTCTCCTACGACGTCCCGGCGTTCACCCGGTCGCGGCTGGGCGAAGGCTGGCAGGTCAACCTGATCGCGCAGTTCCGCAGCGGCTCGCCGATCACGGTCACCGCAGGCAGCGACTACAGCCACACGGGGGACAACACCGACCGCGCAGTGCAAGTCGGCGACCCGTACGCGAACCTCGCCAGCGTGAACAAGTCGAAGTCGGGCGTATCCTACCCCGTGTACTTCAACCGGGCGGCGTTCACCACCCCCGCCGACGGCACGTTGAGCGACCTCGAACGCAACACTCTGCGCGGTCCCGGCCTGAGCGACATCGACCTGTCGCTGCTCAAGACGACGAAGCTGACCGAAGGCGCGTCGGTCCAGTTCCGGGCGGAGGTCTTCAACATCTTCAACATCACCAACTGGAGCAACCCGTCGGCGGCGCTGTCTTCGGCCACGTTCGGCGAGTCCAGGAGCGTCCGCACCAGCGGCACGGGTGCGCCGCGCATCGTGCAGCTCGCGGTGAAGTTCCTGTTCTAAGTCCTGGGGCGGGGCGCCTTGGGATGCGGCGCGGCGTCTTGCCGACGCACGCCCAGGCGCTTCGCCCCGCAAGACCGCCCTCTGCCGAATGGCGGGGCGCGCGGTTCAACATCGGTTTCCAACGGAGGGGGGATTATGAGACGGTTTTGGTTCGAGGTCGCCGCGACGACGGTCGCGGCGTTGTTTGCCATCGCCCCGGGCTGGGCGCAGGGGGGCGGGCGCGCCGGGGATGCGGACGGGGCGGCGCTGGTGGAGAAGGCGCGGAAGATACACGACGCGGTCATCACGCTCGACACCCACATCGACATCGACACGCGGAACTTCACGCGCGAGGTGAACTACACGCAAGACCTGCCGACGCAGGTCAACCTCCCCAAGATGGAGCGC
Source organism: Acidobacteriota bacterium (assembly GCA_031271905.1). GTDB lineage: Bacteria > Acidobacteriota > UBA6911 > UBA6911 > UBA6911 > UBA6911. The sequence continues at coordinate 6,034 of JAISUT010000007.1, read as the reverse complement.
GGGGGGCTGGACGTCGCCTGGTTCGTCGTCTACACGGGGCAGGGGGCGCTGGACGAGGAAGGCTACCGCAAGGCGTATGCGAACGCGATCGACAAGTTCGACGCCATCGACCGGCTGACGAAGGAGATCGCGCCCGAACGGATCGAGCTGGCGCTGACCTCCGACGACGTGCGGCGCATCCACAAGTCGGGGAAGAAGGTCGCGATGATCGGCGTGGAGAACGCCTATCCCGTCGGCGAGGACTTGGGGCGCGTCAAATACTTCGCCCAGCGGGGGGCGCGCTACATATCGCTCACCCACAACGGGCACAGCCAGTTTGCCGACTCCAACACCGGCGAGCGCGACGACGTCTGGTTGCACGGGGGGTTGAGCGAGCTGGGGAAGGATGTGGTGCGGGAGGCGAACAAGTGGGGGCTGCTCCTGGACCTCTCGCATCCGGGGAAGCAGGCCAACATCCAGACGCTGCAGTTGTCCAAGGCCCCGGTCATCGCCTCGCATTCGGGGGCGCGGGCGCTATGCGACAACAGCCGCAACCTCAGCGACGAGGAGCTGGACTTGCTCAAGGCGAACGGCGGCGTCGTCCAGGCGGTCGCCTTCCGCAGCTACGTCAACCAGGACAAAAACGCGCTTCATTCAAAAGCGACGAACGAGATCCTGCAGGAGCTGGCGAAAGAGGAGGGCTTCCAACTGAGGGGCGGGTTCGGCCCCGGCGGCGGCCCGCCCCCGGGCGGCGCGAAGCCCCCGGCGGGCGAGAGGCTCTCGGAGGCGGAACGCGGCAAGTACATCGAAGAGTTGACCGCCTTCCGCAACCGTGTGAAGCCCCGCCTGGAGCAGCGGATCAAGGAGCGCGGCGTGGACGCGCCGGATGTCAACGTGCGGGACTTCGTCGACCACATCGACTACCTGGTGAAGAAGGTCGGCATCGACCACGTCGGCATCAGCTCTGACTTCGACGGCGGCGGCGGCGTGGAGGGGTGGGACGACGCCTCGGAGACCTTCAACGTCACCTTGGAGCTGGTCCGGCGCGGCTACACCGAGGAGCAGATCGCCAAGCTCTGGAGCGGCAACCTGCTGCGAGTCCTTGACGAGGCGCAGGCCGTCGCCCTCCGCCTGCAACGGGAGTAGCCTGCGCCATCCGGCGATGCCCCGGAGGCGGTCGGAACGCCGCGCCGCCTTTTGGTCGCCGCCGGGTGCGGGTGCGTCCGGCGGCGCCGGGCGTTTTACGTCTTGATGGTCAGGAACAGGGCGAGCCCGGCGGCGGCGAAGAGGATGTTGGGCGCCCAGGCGGCCAGGAGCGGCAACAGCATGCCGTAGGCGCCCATCGACTCGAACACGCCCGAGACCCCCCAGTAGGCGACGGCGACGGCGATGCTGACGCCGATGCCGAAAAACGCCCCCTTCTTCCCGACCGAGAAGGCGAACGGGATGCCGACCAGCGCCATGATCAGGCAACTGGCGGGGAAGGCGACCTTCTTGTACAGCTCGACCTGCAACTCCACGGCGGTGTAGCCCGAGCGCCGCAACGAGTCGATGTAGCGCCGCAATTCCATGTAGGTCAGCTTCGAGGATTCCTTGGGTTGGAATATCTCCCGCTTGAAGTAGCCGGCGTGCTCCGGCAACCGCAACGATTTTTCCGCGAATTGCTCGAACCCGCCCGCCGCCGCCTCGTAGTCGCGAGCCCAGCCGTTTTCAAGCGTCCACCGTCCGCCCTGTCCGGCGGTGCGCTTGACGTGCGCGCGTTCGGCGTAGATGCGCCGTCGCAGGCGGCTCCGCTCGAAATCGACCTCGTAGACGTTCAGATCCACGAACTCGCCTTGGCCGTCGAAATACTCGTAGTTGTAGATGCGTCCCGAATCGCCCAACACCCACTTTCGCTCCAGGCGCTTGGATGTCCGCGCGGGCTTGTTTTGGATGTAGTTGCGCAGGTTGTCCTGCCGGTCGTTGGCGTAAGGGAGGATGTAGTCCTGCATCAGGTAGAGACCGGACGCGAAGACGCCTGCCGTCAGGATGATCGGCACCGCCAAACGGTACAGGCTCCCCCCGCTCGCCTTGACGGCGGTGATCTCGGAGTCCTTTTCCAACCCGCCCAGATTGACCAGCGCCGCCAGCAGGATCGACATCGGCACCGCCACGATCATCACCTGTGGCATTAAGAAGATCAGGTAATCCGCGACGGAAACAAGGGAGATCGAGTTTTTAATGATGTCGTCCAAAAGCTCGAACACCGTCAGGAGCAAAAACAACGTCACGCAGGTGACCAGCGACCAGAGGAAGTAGCCCAGGAAGCCTTTCAAGAGGTAGACGTCCAATATCCTAGGGAAGCCGAGGTGCGAGATGCCTTGGAACCGCCCCGGGGATTTGGCGACGGCGCACTTCTTTCCAGCCGCTTGATCCACCGCTCGATCCGTCGCGCTATTATTTGAATTCTTATGCGCGTATACATTGGAAATGTCATGCGATTGTTTGCGTGTTGCCGCATGTCGCTGGCGCTGGAGGCGGCGAAAAACGCCGAGAACGCCGACGCATTTCTCCCACGGAACCTGCGCCAGCCAATGGGTCAGGGCGAAGCGTTGCTCCACCTTGGCGAGCAGGAACCAGCCGGCGGCCACGAGCGAGAGGTCGGCGAGCCACGGACCGAGCCACGGGCTGACCTTTTCGACATACGCCAGGCGGATGCCGTTGGCGAAAAGCATGTAGAAGACGATGACCGTCACCAGACCCATGCCAAAGCCGAAAGTCCGCCCCGACTTCGGCGCGCTGACCGCCAATGCCAAACCTAGGATAGAAAATGGGATTATCGACAATGGAAGCGCTATTCTGCGATTTAGTTCAACTATTCGCTTGATGTTTTCGTCTGGGGTCGCGCCTGTCTGCCCCTGCCATAAATCCGAGGTGTCCGCCTCCCGGAGTTTTTTCGGCTGCGTCATGCCCGTCCCGGCGGCAACCGCGTCTTGCGCGGGGGCATCCCCCTCCCGCTTGATCTTGATGGGGATGTCGGTCGAGTGGAAGAAACTCTGGTTTTCGCGTCCCGGGTCGTCGGCGACCACCGAATAGCTGGCGCCGTCGTCGAGGTGGAGCTGGAGGCGGCGGTTCTCGGGGTCTCGCACCCAAGACGCCTCTCGCGCCAGCATGATCTTGGGCACGCCCGGGTCGGAACCGTCCGACAGGAAGAGCCCGGCGAGGTGTTGCTTGTCGTCGGACAGGTCTTTTATGTAAAAGATGATGCCTGCGTTGCTGAATTCCTCGTTAAACACCCGCGCCTGTATCTGGGTGGTCACGACCGAGACGCTGACGCGCTCTAGGAGCCTTTGGCGGAAAACGTTGGCGCTCGGGGCCGCCGACAGAGAGAGGAACGCCGTCAGGCCGCCGACCGCGATCCCGAACGCCAAGACGAAGCGCAGCAGGGAGCGGAGCGGCACGCCGCAGGCGCGCAGGGCGAGGATCTGGCTTTCGCCGGACAGGCCGCCCACACCGACGAGGACTCCGATCAGGAAGGAGATGGGCAGGGAATAGATGAGGATGTCCGGCAGGATGGAGCCCGCGATGGCGAGCATGGTGCCAAGCGAGGCGTTTTTAGTGATGAGCAGCTCGGAGAGCGCGCCGAACTCGTGCGCGGACACCACGAACGTCAGGACGGCGAGCGTGGCGAGAAAGGGCGGCGCGATGGCGCGAAACAGCAATTTGTCGATCCGGCGCATGACTGGCAAAGGCTATCACACTCCGACGGGCGAACCCAAGCCTATTGCGCTCCCCATGGCTCCCCATGGTTCCCGCGCCCCCCGCGCCCCGGGCGCACGGCGCCAGGATGTTTGATTCCACGGCGAAATGCCGTAAAATAGGTGGTCTTTCGGATGCGGTGCAGCGGACGGATACGTGGCTAGGAGGTTTTCGGACATGGCGGCGACGCAGTCTTTCGATGTTACGACGGGATGCGACCTGCAAGAGGTGGACAACGCCATCAACCAGGCGCAGAAGGAGATCAAGCAGCGGTACGACTTCAAGGGGTTGAAGATCGAGATCGAGTTCCGCCGCGCCGACAACAAGCTGGTGGTGCGCGCCCCGGACGATTTCAAGCTCAAGGCGGTCTGGGACATGATCGAGGAGAAGATGGTGCGCCGCCAGGTGCCGTTGAAAAACCTCCAGCACGGCAAGGTCACCCCCGCCTCGGGCGGCGCGGTCACCGAGGAGATCACCCTGCAACAGGGCATCCCCTCCGACACTGCGCGCGCCATCGTCAAATACTTGAAAGACCTGAAGCTGAGAAAAGTCCAGACCGAGATCCAGGGCGACCAGTTGCGCGTCTCCTCCCCCTCCCGGGACGAACTCCAGGGGGTGATGCAAAAACTCCGCGAGAAGGATTTCGGGATCGAGCTGAAGTTCGGCAACTTCCGCTCCAACTGATTCGGAGCGTGCGACGCCGAAGGGCGGGGGCGACGGGGATTGCGGGCATGACCGCCCTGCGTCGTTCGCCTTTGCGGGGAACTCCGTGTGACGATGCGACATGGTGCGGGATTATTATTAACACCGATGATAGGGAACGCATAAAAACATCGCCCCGGTCGAAGAAGGCGGGGAGACCACCGCATAATAGATTTGATTTGACTTATGATGGGGCGCTAGTGATTCATCATATTGAAAACAATTTGATGGATATCGTTTTTAAAAGTTTCCCAGTCGGGCTTTTCTATCCAGCGGACGGCTTCAAATTCGTCGCGGGGCAGGTTCTTCAGGATTTCGGCGACATGGGGTAGTTCGATGCCGCCGTCTTTTTGCCGCGCCTCGTCTATCAGCTCCGCCCAATCTACGGATTCATGAATGGCGATTTCCCGGATGTCCGCGACGTCTTTGCCCGCGAGGCGAAAAACCGCCCCCAGCTTGTTTGATAGGATGTTCCTGACGGAATCAATCCGGTCGAAAAAACCGGCGGCTTGCAATCCCCCGAAATGTGGCGCCACATCGTTTACAAAGTCGAGCTTCAAAACTGTGCCGGACGGCTCCCGCCGTACTTGGAGCGTCCTGAAGCCGACGTCTTTGACGAAATCCGACGATGCGTCCCAGACAAAGCCGTCGGCGCGCAACTTGGCGAGAATCGCATCGACCTGTTCGTCGAAATCAGGGTCGGCATTGACGAAAAAATCCAAGTCGTCCGAGTAGCGGTGATGGTAATACGCCCTGCTAAGCGCGGTTCCACCTGTGAGATAAAAACGTGTGCCGCAACTCTTGACTGCGCGGAGAACCCCATCCTGTAAAGGGTACAGGCTCTTTTCGTAGTATTGCGAACGCGAAGTCATATCCGCTCCTCCTGCTCCGGGGCCAGATGCGGCGCGCTGTTTCCGGGGTGTAAAGCTCCTTCGCGGCGTCCACGCCCCACAACCCTATCATGTAATGCCAAGGGAGCCGTTCCAAAGACCGCACGAACAGGGATTGCCGGTTGAAAAGACCCGTCGCGTCAAGCCGTCCCTCGACGACGGCCAGCATGTCCTCCGGGCTCGCGTCGCAATCCCAGTTCAGGGAACGCATCAGCTCAAGTTTTTTTTCACGAGACAATGTCATGTCGGCTTGTATACGGGGATACGGGGGCGCGCAAGCCGCGCCTTCTGTTTCGCCCCGCCCCCGCTTTCAATGTTAGGTGCCGTGCCCGCTTTCCCCCACACCCGCTTTCCCCGCCGCAGGGAGCCCCCCGCGCCACGGAGAATTTTGATTCTATCGCGGGCTTCCGAATGCCGGAAGCGTTTTTCGCAGGAAAGCAAGAAAAATGATTGGAAAACCCCACCGCCCTCCACAATGCAACGGTACGGCGGAGCCGACGGCTGACGGACATCGCGAGCCGACGGTACAATTCCGACGTTTCCGGCAAGCAGGCCGAACCCGCGCAGATGGGGCAGGCTGTTGCCCTGCCCGGCAGGTCTCCCCCTCTCCCCCCCCCCAGAATGTCGGCGCATCCTGCTTGCGTACATGTAGCCGTTCGGCTACAATTCAGGACATGTACACGGTTCAACGCACCGAAGAATTCGACCTCTGGATGGGCGGCATC
>JAISUT010000005.1 GCA_031271905.1 Acidobacteriota bacterium | reverse complement strand
CTCGGTTGGGGGCCCCCCCACCCGCGGGCGCGGGCGGCGGGGTGTGGCGCGGGGGGGGGGGTGGGGGGGCGGGGGGCCCCCCCACCCCCCCCACCGCCAGTTGTCTCGCATTCCCTAATCCCAGCCCGACGGGGTGCCGCCGGGGACGATCTCGCAGTAGGCTTCGGCGGCGTGTATCAGCCCGCCGTAGATCTTGAAGGAGTGCCAGACGTCCAAAACGCCGTCCCCCGCGAAGGTGGAGCCCTTGCCGAAGTTCATGCGCACGGCCACCACGCCCAAGTCTTCGTCCACGGCGATCACGCGGTGGGTGATCTCCGACAGCGTGGGGATCATCTGCGTCTTCATCACGTCGCACCCTTTGAAGAACGTGCATCCGGGGCCCGCCATGAGCTGGCCGTTCTCGTACCTGTAGGCGTCCTCCGCCATCGGGGAGTCCACCTTCACGAAGCTCCCGACCTTGAGCCCGGCGGGATAGGTGAGGGCGATCTTCACGGCTTCCTCGCGTGCGGTCTTATCGGCGGCGGGCACTGTGGCCGCCATCAGCGGGCTGACCGCCTTCAGGTTCTCCGTGTTGAAGAGCATCCCCTCCTCCTTGTTGCGCACCGCCATCGTCTCGATCTCGGAGATCTTCCCGCCATCGACCTTCAGGCGGATCACGTAGAGGGTCGGCGACGCCCCTTCCTCCACCACCAGGAACGAGACCGCCACCCCCTGCTTCACGTCCAAGATGTCGCGGCGGTAGCCGGTCTGCCTGGAGAAGGTCTTCCACATCCCCTCGCCGAGCTTCAACGTCTTGCAGTCCTCGGTGAACTTCATGTCCGCCGTCACCGGCAGCGACTCCGGCTTGTGGGCCGCCAGGGCGTCCAGGTACTGCGTGACAAAGCCCTTGAGGCATTCCCGGTCGCACTCGGCGGCGCGGGCGGCGGGCGGCGCGGCCAAGGCGCAGGCAAACGCCGTCGCGGCGACGACCAACATCGACTTTCGCATCGTTTCTCGCATCACAGGCCCCCTTCTCTCCATGTAATTCCCCATCCATCGGCCGGTCCACGCGAAGCACACGGGGCCAACCCCGCCGCAGTCCCGTAGACTGCGGCAAAGTGAAAAGGATGTCATACGCACGAAGGAATTACCAGAAGGCGCAGAACGGGAGCAGGGGCGAGGCGGCGGCATCCGCCGGCACCGCATCCCCTGTCCCAGGGGGGCGTCGGCACGCCGCGCCCGTCCTACCGGGGCGGCGCCTCGCCGGCGGCGCGCAGGTTCAACCCCGCCAGCACCGCCGCCATGACCGCCACGCCGGGGATGTACAACCCGAAGTCGGTGATCTCCTGCATGGCTATGGCGGTCATGGCGCCGATGGACGCGAGACCGATCCCGCCGACGAACGGCGACGCGCTCCGCAGGTTCCGCAACGCCGTCCGCCAGAGGGCCGCCGCCGCCCATAAAAGCAACGCCAGCCCCGCGACCCCGGTTTCCGCGACCGCCTGCAGGTAGTCGTTGTGCGCGTATCGGGCGGGGATGTCCGGCGCCACGGTCTCATATGCGGGATAAGTCCATTGGAAGCTCCCCAACCCCTGCCCGAAAAGGAAATGGCGCGCCGCCATCGGCCATGCGTCGCGCCATAGCGGCATCCTGTCATAGTCCATGCTCATCTCGATGCTTTGAAACCGTTCTATGACCGGCTCCAAGCCCATGTAGAGCGCCAACCCGACGATCGCCGCCAGGACGAGCAGGCCGGCGAGGACGCCGCGCCTCCCCGCCTCCAGCGAGCGGACGGCGACCAGCATCGCCCCGGAAGCACCCAGCATCGCCGCGATGCCCATGCGCGACGTGGAAAAGACCACCGCCAGCCCCATGAGCGCGAGGACTATGCCGAACCAGAGCAACTTCGCCGAGTCGGGATGCTTGACGACACCGCGCAAGGAAAGGTCGCCGGGCCCTTGCATCCGCTTTGCGCGGTAGAACAGGAAGCCTGCCCCGGCGCAAAGCGCGAGGTTCATGAAAAGCGCATAGTGGTTGCGGTTGACGAACGTCCCGGTCGCCATGCCGCGATAGGACGCCTTCTCAAAATGCCAGATGAAATCGTAGTCGCCCATGTACTGGACCAGGCCGTACACGGCTTCGAAGGCACCCAGGGCGATGACGCCCAGCCACAGCAGGCGAAGCCTCCGGCGCGAGCCGAAGCCGTTTTGCACCAGGAACGCCGCCGCCGCATAGGAAACCGCCAGCATCAGGTACAAGACCGTGGAATGCCGCTCCACCGTGTGGATGGACCAGAGGCCCGCCTCGGGGAGCCCGCGCCGCCAAAACAGCGCCTGCGCGCCGGCGAAGGCGCAGAACAGGAGCAGGGGCGGATAGGCGGACCACGGGGTCGCCGGGCGCTCGCCGCTCCAGATCATGGGGATGAGCCTGCATGCCAACAACACGCCGGAGGCGGCGGCGATCAGCCCCATCGCCCAAGGCTCGTTCGAGCCGAAGGCGGTCGCGGCGAAGCAGCAGAGCGCGAACGTCCCCGCGTCCACCGCCATGTCGGCTGCGGCGCGCCACATCCCACGCCCCCCCATCACCGTCTGCGTCCCCACCATGCACGGAATTGTACACGAGCGTCCCGACGCGCATCCGTTTTTTTATCGACGGCATGGATGCGGACCCGCCCGTGCGACCTTGTGAGGTTGACACGCAACCGCTTCACGGTCGGGCGGTGGGTGTTCGGGCGGCAGGTTTGGGCGATGGCGGGTCGCGGATTCTGCTATGATTAACGGCATGAAGAATTTGACCAGCTCGGTTTACACGTTCGAGAACTTGCGCAAAGGCGACTTCCTCTACGTCGACAAGACGGCGTTCCTTTGGGAGCTGGTGCGCCCGTCCGTGGGCATCTACTTCCTGTCGCGCCCGCGCCGCTTCGGCAAGTCGCTGACGCTGTCCACGCTCAAAGCGGTCTTCCAAGGGAAGCGCGAGCTGTTCCAAGGGCTCGCCATCGACAAAGAGGACTACGACTGGCGACCCTACCCGGTCATCCACCTGGACATGGGCGACCGGAAGAACGACACCCCCGAAGCCCTCGACCGCTCGTTGCGTGTGATCCTGGATGAAAACGCCCGCAACCTCGGCGTGACGCTGACGGAGGAAATCACGCAGGAAGCCTTCCGCGAGCTGATCATCAAGGCTTCCGCCACGGCTCCGGCGGTGGTCCTCGTAGACGAATACGACAAGCCGATACTGGACAACGTGGGCAGGCCCGAGGTGGAGGCGCTGCGCGAGGCGTTGGAGGGGTTCTACGGCGTCATCAAGGCGACCGAGCCGCGCCAGCGCTTCGTCTTCATCACCGGCGTCGCCAAGTTCACGAAAGTCTCCGTCTTCTCGAAGCTGAACCACCTGACCGACGTCACTATGGACGGCAGGTTCGCCGCCATGCTCGGCTACACTCAGGAGGAGCTGGAGGCGAACTTCGCGGAGCACATAGCCGACGCCGCCCGGACGCAAGGGATCGAGCGCGGGGAGCTGCTGGCGCGGATGCGCCGCTGGTACAACGGCTACCGCTTCGAGGAAGGCGCCGAGACGGTCTACAACCCGGTCTCGGTGGCGCGGTTCTTCTCCAGCGGCGGCAAGTTCGACAACTACTGGTTCGAGACCGGCTCGCCGGGCATCCTCTTCAAACTCGCCAAGGACGACGGCTTCGACTTCGCCCGCGATCTGGCCGCTCCGGTGAACAGCTTGAACTTCAGCCAGTTCGATGTGGGCAAGCTGCAGCCGCTGCCGCTGCTGGTGCAGACCGGCTACCTGACCATTCAAGGCGCGGTCGACGCGCCACGCGGCGGGCGCGCCTACCAGCTAGGTTTCCCGAACTACGAAGTGGAATCGGCCTTCGAGACGTTCCTGCTGGACGACTACCTGCCCGGCGTCCAGCCCGACCCCGCGTTGGACAGGATGTTCGAGGCGTTGCTGGCGGAAGACCACGAGGCGTTCGTCGAGGAGCTGAACGCGCTCCTGGGGGCCATCCCGTGGCAACTGCACATCAAGCGGGAGGCGTACTACCACACGGTCGCCTTCATGGCGATGCGCCTCGTGGGGCTTCCCGCCACCGCCGAGGAGCCGGTGCATTCCGGGGCGCTGGACTCCGGCGTGGCTGTCGGCGACCGCGTGTACATCTTCGAGTTCAAGCTGGATCGCAGCGCCAAGGAGGCCGTCGCGCAGATACGGAAGAAGAACTACGCCGCCAAATACGCGGCGGCGGCAAAGCAAGGCAAGCGCGTCATCCTCTTCGGCGTGAACTTCGATTCCGCGAAGCGCCAGATCGACGGCTGGCTCGCGGAGCCTGTGTAATCACCGGCCGCCAAACCGCATTTGGGGCGCGCCATCGAGGCGAACCTGTGCGGGGCGTGGACGCGATGTCCGCCGGCAATCGACATGGGGAGTGCAGGAGACGGGCATGGGCGCGGACGGGCGTTGGGGGACGACGCCCCGCGACCGGATTGAAACCGTTGGATTGGAACCGAAAGAGGGGCGCCGTCCCGCAGCCGCCCCTCTTTCGGTTCCACTTTCGCGCCCGCGCCGCTTGCGCCGCAGGCGCCCGTCCCGCTCCGAGGGGCGGGACGGGGCGATGGCTTACTTCGTGTGCTTGATCTTCTCCATGGCGAGCGTCTCGTTCTTGAGGAAGGCGTCCTTCTTCCTGTCCTCCGTGTCATGGCATGTCACGCACGTCTGGATGGTCGGCTTGGCGGGCTTCTGCGACATGTCCCCAAGGTGCGCCGAGGCGTCGCCGTGGCACGACTCGCACTGCACGTTGACCAGCTCCATCTGCTGCTGCGTCATGTTGAAGCCGCCCGGCTTCTCGAACAGCACCGTGTGGCAGGACAGGCACTTCGGGTCGTAGTTCTTGGCCTTGTCCACCAGCGTGGCATACGCCTTGGCGTGGTTGGTGGCCTTCCACTTCGCCAGCGCGTCCGCATGGCACATGCCGCACTTCTCGCTGCGCAACTCCACGTTCGCCGCCGGGTTCACGCCCGCGCTCGCGCCGCCGCTGTACATCTCGGCGACCTTGTCGTTGTAGGCGGTGAGCATCGCCTTGATCTTCGGGTCGCTCCCGACGTCGTCGCCGTAGGGGAACAGCTCGTTGGTGAACGACTTGTCGTCCAGATCCACCTCGAACATCCCCTGGTACTGCCCCTTCTCGCCGGCGCGCACGATCTGCGACGTGTCGGTCTCCAGGGCGTCCGGCGTCCGCTGCTTGTCATGGCCGCCGACCACCAGGTTGACCCCCTTCACCCTGCGGGCGATGACCCAGTCGCGGTTGGCCTGCTCGTGCGTCAGGGCGATGATGTAATCGACCTTGCCCGTCAGCTCCGCCACGACGGCTTCCGCCGCCTTGACCGCGTCGGTCACCGTGGCCGCGCCGCCGGTGATCTCGCCGACCTTGGCCGGCAACCCCGACGTGTCGCCCATCAGCCCCATGATGCCGATGTTCTTGCCTCCGGCCTTGGCGATGACGTAGGGCTTGAAGATCGGCTTGCCGTCGGCGCCGACCAGGTTGGCCGAGACGAGCGGGAAGTCGTGCTTCGCGCTGAGCTCCTTGAGGTAGTCGATGCCCAAGACCAGATCCAGCTCGCCCACGTTGACGGCGTCGATGCCGATCGCCTTGTAGATGTCAACGAACAGCTCCGCCTTCAATTTCGCCGATTTCTCGACCGATTCGGGAATCTCCTCGTCCTCGTTGAACAGGTCGCCCGAATCGACGATCACCAGCCCCGGATGGGTCTTGCGGTATTCGTCCAGATAATACGCCTTCTTGTACAGCCCGCCGAGCTGTGCGCCGGTGTCCGCTCAGCCACAGGGCTCGGAGTAGCCCAGCAGGTTGCCGCTGTATGCCACCGTGATCTTCGAGCCGTCTGCGGCGCGGGTGCCGTTCGTCGTGAACCCCAACGCGAGCAGAACCGCGGCGCTCAGGAAAAGCAACAGAATCTCTGACTTTCTTCTCATTGAACCTCCTGGGAGGGCGTGGCGTCCCCCGCGCCCCTCCTGATGTCTCTGGTCGCCTCTGAAAACCCGAATGCCGCGTCAGCGCCTGGTCTGCGGGCTTTGGGGAGGCCGCCCCATATAATTTCGGCGCGTTCATGATAACACCGGCGCCAGCTTCGACAGCCGAAAAAAATTACGCCCGCCCCGCGCTTTTGTTTTACGCCCGGATTCGCGTCCGGGTAGGCTGCGGCATCCCCCCGCCTCCGCCCCCCGCCCCGTCCCGAGGGCGCCTGTGGAAAAATGGACAAATGAGCTCACTTGTTGAAAAGAAGTAAACAAGTGAGCTCACTTTTGGGTGCCCGCGCCGAGGACGCGCCCGGGGCGGCGATGCCATATCTCTCTTGATTGCAGCAGTTGACGGATAATATCCGCGCCCCTGCACGGATGGGCACGCTTCGTGCAACAGGGAAAGCGCAACGTCGTCGTCCCCGGGAGTCGGCTCGGGGTGAAGTAATCGAGGGCATGGCCGATGCCCGGACGGCGGCGGCGTTGCCCCCTTTCCCGCTTTTTTCCAATTTCCTCCAAAAAAAGTTGGTCGAAACGGAGGGGCGTTCATTAGAATACCGGTTACGCTTGCACACGCTGGATCAGGGGCGGAAACATTCGCGAGGTAGTTGAAACAGTTTTCAACGGTTTATCGTATTGATAGCTGTTACGCGGAAGCGCTGGTTCAGGCTTTTTTAACGAAGGAGTTCGGTATGAAATTATGTTCGGCTGCGACGCGACGCGCTTGGGCGATGGCGGGCATGTTCGGTCTGGTTTTGGCACTCATCATTTGTCCGCTTCCCGCCTTTGCGCAGGAAGGCGCGCCGGAAGACGCCGCCGCGACGGCCGCCGATGCGTCAGATGCGGATGATGGACTCACCCCGTTGCCCGACAGCCCCATCGAGAAGGCGCAGAAGGACGGCACCGCGCTGCCGCTCTCGCTCACGGAGTTGACCAAGCTGGCGCTCCAGAACAACCTCGACATCGCCATCCAGGACACCAACGAGGAACTGAACCAGCAGCGGCTCCAGCAAGCCTACGGCACCTACGACCCCACGCTGACGTCGAGCCTCTCCTACAATTCGCGCAAGAGCCCCAACACCAGCGCCTTCGACACCAGCCTGAGCGGCGACAACACGTCCAAGAGCGCGTCGTGGAGCGCCTCGTACCGGCAGTCGGTCAAGACCGGCGGGACTTTCCAGGCGAGTTGGAACAACGGCAGGTCCGACTCCAACAGCTCGATGAACCTGTTCAACCCGAGCTACAGCAGCTCGATGTCGTTCCAGTTCACGCAGCCCCTGCTGCGCAACCTGCGCATCGACTCCAACCGGAACAGCATCAAGGTCGCCAAGCTGGACATGCAGACCAGCGACAGCCAGTTCCGGCAGCAGGTCACCAACACCATCTCCAACATCCAGACCAACTATTGGAGCCTGGTTTTAGCCATCCGCAACTACGACATCCAGCGCAACTCCATGAGGCTGGCGCAAATCAACCTGCGCGACAACAAGAAGAAGCTGGCCGTAGGCACCGTCGCCCCCTTGGAGGTCACCGACGCCGAGGCCACGGTGGCGCAGCGCGAGGTGAGCGTGATCTCGGCGGAGGAGCAGATCCTCCAAGCCGAGAACAACCTGCGCCAACTGGTGTCGAGCGACCGCAACTCCGACATCTGGAATAAAGTGATCGTCCCGACCGACCAGCCCGACTTCAAGGAATACGACGTGGACGAGGACGTCGCCATCGAGACCGCCTTGCGCAACCGCCCGGAACTGGAGCAGGCGCGGATCACCTTGGAGAACTACGACCTGCAACTCGCCCTGTACAACAACAACCGCAAATGGCAGGTGGATCTGACCGGACAGTTTGGTACGTCCGGGACGGCTGGTCCGCAAAGCACCAGTTGCACATTTGACACGACGACGGGGACGTCGGTTTGCGGAAACTCCATCAAGCCTGAAATGGTCGGCGGCTTCGGCACCGTCAACAAGACGCTGTTCTCCCAAGGCTTCATCAACTGGCAGGTGGGCTTCAGCATAAGCGTCCCCCTGCGCAACCGCCAGTTGGACGCGCAGATCGCCCAGCAGAACATCCAGAAGCGGCGCCAGTTGATGACCGTCCGCCAGCAGGAGCAGTCGATCCAGGTGGAGGTCAAGAACGCCCTGAGGACGCTGGAGAGCAACCGCCGCCAGGTGGAGGTGGCGGGCATACAGCGCAAGGCGTCGCAGGAACGGCTCGACGGCCAGGAAAAGCGCTACACGGCGGGCTTGGTCGAGAACTTCCGCGTGCTCGAGGCGCAGGAGCAGCTTTCCAGCGCGGAATACAGCGAACTGCAAGCGCTCATCCGCTACAAGCAGGCGATCATCACCCTGCAGAAGGCGATGTACACGTTGCTTGAGGCGAGCGAGTTCGAGGTCGCCAAAGGCAGCGCCTCGCGCGTCCCCGACCTGAAATAAGGCGGTCTTGAGCAGGTGCCGGAGGGAGGGGCTGGCGTCCCGCCCCTCCCCCTCGCTCTTCAGGGAGCCTCTAAAAGCTCGCAGACATGGCGCTGGCGCTGTTATCCGGGGTTTTTAGAGGTTCCCTTCCATCCCCCCTCATCCCCCCCTCATGAAAAATCATCTTTGCTTTTCCCCCGTTCGGTGGCAGAATCGTCCGCGTATGGACAAGAGACGGTTTGCCATATGCTGCTTCCCATCCCCGACGCTGGGCTTCACCTGAGTCCGGCGGCCTCGGCGTCGGCGTGCCGTTGCAATCTTTGCAATCTAAGGTTTCCCCCAAGTGAACGATTCACAGGGCGTGGGGGTGCGGGGCGGAAACCCCGCCCCGGCACCTTGCTCCGGTGCGTGAAGCGCCGGCTTGATCCATTCGACCCATTGTTGCGATTACGAACCATTTGTAAGGAGGCATCTATGTCGGAAAAGATAGTGGACGCGCGCGGGCTCGCCTGCCCGCAACCCGTGTTGCTCACCCGCAAGGCGCTGAAAGACCACGCCCGCCTCACGGCCATCGTCGATAACGAGACCGCCGAGCAGAACGTGACCCGCATGGCGGAGAAGGAGGGCTTCAAGGTGACGCGCGAGAAGCGCGCCGACGGCATCTACCTCGCCATCGCCGGGGAAGGGGCGCTGGCGGACGCGCCGGAGGCGCCCGTCGCTTGCGCGGGGGGCGGCCCGGCCGGGCCGCTGGTGCTGACCATCCCCAGCGACTGCATGGGGCGCGGCGACCAGGAGCTGGGACAGCTCCTGGTGCGCACGTTCCTGCACACGCTGGGGGAGGTCGCACCGCAGCCCGACACCTTGGTGTTCTTCAACAGCGGCGTCAAGCTCGCCGTCGAAGGCTCCCCGGTGCTGGAAGACTTGCGGGCGCTCGCGGCGAAGGGGGCTCAGCTCCTGGTCTGCGGCACCTGCCTGGGGCATTTCGGGCTCAAGGAGAAACTCGCCGTCGGCGAGGTGTCCAACATGTACGCCATCGCCGAAGCCTGGTTGCGCGCCGGCAAGGTGATCACCATCTAGGCGCCTTTTGATTTCTTTGCTTTTTTTGATTGACGGAAGGAGACTGCCATCATGACGCAACCTGTCGAACCACTCGCGCCCCTCATCGACGACGAATACACCGGGCTGCCGCTCAAACGCTCGCTGGCGCGACTGCTGGAGAAGCGCGAGTCCGGCGTGAGGGGGGTGGGCGTGTACTGCACCTACGCCCCCGTGGAGCTGATCCGCGCGGCGGGCGCGGTGCCGATCACCCTCTGCGCCTACGCGAACAAGACGATACCGGAGGCGGAGAAGGTGCTGCCCGCCAACCTCTGCCCTCTCATCAAGTCGAGCTACGGCTTCATCGCCACCGACACCTGCCCCTTCTTCAAGCTGGCGGAGGCCGTGGTCGCCGAGACCACCTGCGACGGCAAGAAGAAGATGTACGAGCTGATCGCCTCGGTGAAGCCGATGCACGTCTGCGACCTGCCCCAGATGCCGGAGGGCGCACAGGCGCAGGCGCATTGGGAGGCGGTGCTCCGCAAGTTGAAGTCGTTTCTGGAAGAGACGCTGGAGACGACGATCGCCGACGAGGCGGTCGAGCGCGAGTTGCGGGAGACCAACGCGAAGAACCGCCTGATGCTGCGCTTTTTCGACTACGTCGCCCACACCCCCCCGGCGGTGAGCTGGAGCGAGATGTACGACGTCATCGCCGTGGCGCAGGTCGCGACGTTGCCGGAGCTGGAGGCGTTCCTCGCCCCGGTGTTCGAGCGGCTCGACGGGCGCGTCAATGCGGGGCGGGGCTTCGGCGACGCCCGCTCTCCGCGGGTGCTGGTGACCGGCTGCCCGGTCAACGGCGACTCGGCGAAGGTGTTCCGGGTCATCGAGGAGCTGGGGGGCGTGGTCGTGGGGCTGGAGGGGTGCAGCGGCATGAAGCCCTTCCGGATCCAGTTCGAGGAAGGGACGCCGGATCCGCTGGCGGCGGTCGCCCGCGCCTATCTGACCGTCCCCTGTTCGTGCATGACCCCGAACGACCTGCGCATCGAGGGCATCGACGACCTCGTCGCCCGCTACGCCCCCGACGTGGCGGTGGACGTGGTCTTGCAGGCGTGCCACACCTTCAACATCGAGTCGCACCGGGTGGGGGCGCATGTGCGGGAGCGGCACGGGCTGCCGTTCCTCAAGGTCGAGACCGACTATTCGACGGGCGACGTGGAGCGCATCCGGCTGCGGCTGGAGGCGCTGTTCGGGCAGGTGCGCAAATAGGGCGGGGGCGCAGGCAGGGCGGACGGCACCCCCCTTTACGGCTCCTCCTCGCCGCCCGCCCAGGTCGATATGACGCGCATCCACGTCTTGGGCGGCTCCTGTTGGAGTTTTTCGACCGGGATGCCGAGGTGTATCGCTTTGGCGGCGTCCTCCGACGCCTGGATCTCGTCCCCGACAGCCTCCATCAGGAACGACGCGACGAAGTAGAGCATCCCGTTCCCGGGGTGCGCCTTGATCGCGTCTTCCAGCGATTCGACCGCAGCCTCGGAATTCCCCAGCAGGTAGCGTGTGATCGCCAGGTTCATGGCGACGGTGGAGTCGGCGGGCGCCGCCCCCCGCGCCTCCAGCAGCGTGTGCAGCGCCGAAGTGTCGTCGCCGTTGCGGACGTAGGCGACCGCCAGGTTGTTCAGCACCGCCGGACGCCGCGCCCAGCTCAGTATCTGCTTGTAGGTCTTGACCGCCTCGTCCGTCCGCCCCGATTGCAAATGGCAGGTTCCGATCAAAAAGCCGCTGCGATGGCGCATGCCGGGGATCTTCATCCCGTATTGCAGGTGCGGCAGCGCCTTCTCGTAGTCCCGGTTCCGGTAATGGAGCCGCCCCATCTGGAAATGCGCCTCCGGGAAGTCGGGGTAGTCTTTGATCGCCTTCTCCAGCAGTTTGAGCTGGTTCGCCTCGCTCGGCGCCAGCAGGCTCTGGACGTAGCTGGCGTAGGCGGCGTTGGGCGCCTTGCGCGTCCGCTCGCGGAACTGCTCGCGGGAAAGGGGGCGGGCGGCGCCGGTGCCGGTGTAGAGCAACCACGCCAGTTCGTTCTCCAGCTCAGGCAGGTTGGCGAGCGGCCCGGAGACGGCGAGCTCGTTGCCCGACTTCAGGGTCTTCATCTCCAATGCACGCGCGGCGAGCTTCACCTTGCCGCCGCCGTCCGTCGCGCCCGCCACCGTGAAATTCCCGAGGATGGCGAAGTCGGCGCCGGCGCGGCCTGCGACGTAGATCATGCTCCCCCTGCTCAACGGCGCCCCGACGGGGAGGCCGTTCTCCTCCAGCAGCTCCTCCACGTCCCCCCGTTGGAACACCTGCAAGTCGCCGCCGGACAGTTGCCCGGCGAGCGAGAGCGCCACCCCCTCCCCCAACCACAGGCCGTCCCCCCGCGACGGCCCGCTGAAGGGGAGGATCAGCATTTTCGCGGGCTCCGCCGCAGTCGCGGACGCCGCAGGCGACCACATCGCGCCGCAGACCAAGGCGCCGACCAGCATATCGAACACTCTTCGCACTCATCCCCTCCGAGACGTCGTAAAAAAATCCATTATTACATATCGTAAAGACGCGTATAAAATTTATGCTATCTTGAACTTTGCGATCCGTGCCGCCATCCAATGGTCAGCGACGGGCGGCGGTCGGGGCGGCGGACGTGCGACGATGACGCGAGGGGGTATGATGCGGAACAAGGTTTTCCTCCCACTGTGTGTTGGGGCTTGGTTGGCGGTGATGGCGGCGGCGGTCGCGACGGCGGTGGAGTCGGGCGGCTACAGGCTGTTGTCGCTCTCCGAATCGGAGAAGCTGATCTTGGTCTCCCGGTTTTCCGACCAAGGGAAGTTCCTGCTCGACGCCTCCTCGGCGAAGATCACGGTGGACGGCAAGGACGCCGAGTTCAAAGACCTCTCCCGCTATTCCATCGTCCGGGTTCAGATGAAGCTGGGGAAGACGAAGAAGAACGACGTGACCTTGGACGGGGTGGCGCTGGAGATCGACGTCAAGACCCCGGAGGTCACGGTAGCGTCCGCGCCAGACGAAAGCCGATGAAGGCTTGCGGCGTCCCCGGCGCGGCGAAGTAGCGCGTGCTCGTGCGGCACTTGTCCTCCACGCTGTCCCAGGCGCCGCCGCGCAACACGCGGTACGACGCCGGCGGCACCCCGCGGGGGTTGGAGGCCGCCGCCTTCGGATAGGCGCCGTACCAGTCTTGGCACCACTCCCAGACGTTGCCGCTCATGTCATGGATGCCCAGCTCGTTCGCCCGTTCGGCGGAGCCTGCGGCGTGGGTGGACTTCCCGCTGTTCCCCGCATACCACCCCACCTCGCCCAGCTCGTCGCCGCCGCTGTATTTGTATGACTTGCTGGCGACACCGCCGCGCGCGGCGTATTCCCACTCCGCCTCGGTGGGCAGTCGGTAAGACTTGCCCGTCAAGGCGTTGAGCTTGCGCAAGAACGTCTGCACCTCGTCCCAGGCGACGTTCTCCACCGGCAGGTCGTCCCCCTTGAACCGGGAGGAGTTGTAACGCATCACCGCCTTCCACAGCCCTTGCGTCACCTCGTACTTGCCGATCTCGAAGGCGCCCAGGGTCACTTCGCGTTGAGGGTTCTCGTCCTCCGCGCACTCTTTGCCCAGCTCCCCCTGCTCTGCGGAGCAGCCCATGTAGTAGACGCCCCCCTCCACGCGGATCATCGGCATGTCGAGGGGGGAGGGGACCGCCGGTCGAGGGGCGGCCTTGGCTGCTGGAGCCGCCGGGGCTGTCGAGGTCGTCGGGGGCGCAGGCGCGGCGGACGCCTTGGCTGCGGGCTCCGCCTTTGCCGCCGGGGCCGCCTTGGGCTTTGGGGGCGGGTTCTGCCCCGCGCCCAAAGCCGTCAGGCACAACAGCGCAACGCCAAGCATCAGTATCTTTCGCACACCGCACCCCCGTCGAACCTTATCGGCGGACGCGCACATGGTGTGAAATTTTTCTGCCGCCGCCAAGGTCAGAGGCGGTAGTCTTTCGCGCCCCCGTCGGGAAGGTCGATCTTGACGGAGACGGGCTTCTTGTCCCTGACGATCTTCACCGTGACCTGCCCTGAGGCGTTGCGCACGGCGCGGGTCAGGGCTTCGGGGCCGTCGATGTCATCTTCCCCGACGCCGACGATGACGTCCCCCGCCTTCAGCTTGCCTTCGCTCGCCGAGCCGCTCGCCACCGACGTGACCAGCGCGCCCTTTTTACCCTCCACCCCCAGGTAGTCCGCCAGTTGCCCGCTCAACGCCTGCACCTGGACGCCGAGTTGCGGCCTGCCGGCGCGCGTCCGCCCCGCGTCGTCCTGGCCGTCCCTGCGGTTGTCGGAGCGGTTGCGGTCGGGTGTTTGCGGGCGCAGCCCGAACTGGAAGTTGCGGGAGCGGAACGGCTCGAGGAAGTCCTCGACGCCCTCCGGGGCGTTCCCGGCGCGGGACGGCTCCCTCGCTTCGAGCGTCGCGCTCAGGTTCACGCGCTTCCCGTCACGGCTGACCACCAGCGCCACCTTGCGCCCGACCGGGGTCTCCTGCACGATGCGGGACAATTGGAACGACGATGCGACCTGTTGTCCGGCGAATTCCAGGATGACATCGTCCTCTTTGACCGCGGCCGCCTCGGCGGGGCTCCCCTTCTGCACCGAACGGACGATGACCCCCTTCTCCTCGGCGAGCCGGTAATCCGCCACGTCTTTCGCCGTCACGTCCTGCATCGTGACGCCCAGGTAGGCGCCGCTGGAATTGCCTGTCGTCGTTTGGAACAACCGCATGTTCTGCGCGCTGGCGGCGGGCGTTGACGCCAGCGCCGACAGGCAAAGCAACAACGCGCCCCATGCCAGGGGGCGGCGGAGACGGCGGGTTCCCGAAAAATCCATAAGCTTCATGTTGACCTCCTAAGCAAGAGTCGAAATCCCACTATCGAACTTCGGGGCTAAATAACGGCAATCCGCGCGCCGGGTTCCAAAATGTGCGCGAAGGCCTCGGGGACTTCAGAGGGAGAGGCGGGATCGGAGCAGGTCGAGCAACGCGGCGGGCACGGCCTTCGGGTCGGCGGTTTCAAACAGCGGCGCGGCCTTCGCCGCTTCGCGGACGAACTCCCGCCAAGGGGGCGGGGGAGGGGGCGTGGCGTCGCTTGCGGAGGGGGCGGGGCTGACGGCGACGAGCGCATCCGCCTGCGGAACGAGGCGGCGCGCGCTCTCCTTGAACTCCGCGACGCCGTAGTTCAAGACCAGGATGCGGAAATCGGCGGGGACGAGCTCGGACACTTCGTTCCCCTCGACGAGGGCGAAGGGGGCTTGGGCGACGAGCGTTTCGATTTGCGGCAGCGCCGCCGCCATGCAGCCTTCGCGCACCCGCACCCAGAAAGCGCGCCGC
Source organism: Acidobacteriota bacterium (assembly GCA_031271905.1). Lineage (GTDB taxonomy): Bacteria > Acidobacteriota > UBA6911 > UBA6911 > UBA6911 > UBA6911. The sequence continues at coordinate 46,501 of JAISUT010000005.1, read as the reverse complement.
GCCCCGGCGGCGAGGAAGCGGGCGGAGTCGCCCCCTGCGGGGCCGCCCCCCGCGCGGACGGCCTCTTCCGCGATGGAGAAGCCGGCCGCAGGCGCGTCCCGGCCGTCCCCGTCGAGCGGATGCCAGTGGGAGGAGACCTTCAACGCCGTCCAGCGGCATTGCGGCAGGGCGGCGATCAGCCCCTCCGCCACCGAGGTCTTCCCGACTTTGCGGGCGTGCCCGCCCACGGCGACGACCCCCATCGAAGCGCCTCCACGCGCCCGCATCGATCGCATCGTCATCTGCCGTGGGATTTGCCGAGGGCGACCTTGAACACGTCCTCGAAGCGGGCGGCGAAATGCACCGAGAAGCCCTTCTTCAAGTACGCCGGCAGCTCCTCGAAGTCCTTCCGGTTGGCCTCCGGGAAGATCAGCGTCTTGGTGCGCACGCGCCGCGCGGCGATCACCTTCTCCTTGACCCCGCCGATGGGGAGCACCTGCCCGGTGAGCGTCAACTCGCCGGTCATCGCTAGATGCTTCCTCACGGGCTTGCCCAGCACCAGCGATACCAGCGCCGTCGCCATCGTCACCCCCGCCGAGGGGCCGTCCTTCGGCGTCGCCCCCGCCGGGACGTGGATGTGCACGAAGCGCTCCTCGAAGTAGGACGGGTCGGCGCCGTACTCCTCGAGGTGCGCCATCACGTAGGAGTAGGCGATGTCGGAGCTCTCCACCATCACCGCCCCCAACTGCCCGGTCTGCTTGAACCCCTTGGTCTTGCTCTGCACGGCGGTCGCCTCGATCTGCAGGGTCGCCCCCCCCATGCTGGTCCACGCCAGCCCTGTCACCACGCCCGGCTTGGACTCGAACACCTCGTCGGCGGAGAAGGCGGGCTTGCCCAGGTATTCCTCGATGTCCTTCTTCTCGAGGACGATCTTGGCGGGGGCTTTGGCGGCGGGCGCGCCCTTCCCGGCGGCCTTGCCGCCTTTGCCTGCGGGTGCGTCGCCGCCTTTGACGATCGCCATCGCCGCCTTGCGGGCGATCTTCTTGATCAGGTTCTCCAGGTTCCTGACCCCCGCCTCGCGCGCGTAGTCCTCGATCAGGTGGTTGAGCGCGTCGGGCTTGATGGCGATCTGGCTGCTTTTCAGGCCGTGCGACTTCAGCGTCTTGGGGATCAGGTAGCGGCGCGCGATCTCGCGCTTCTCCTCGGTGATGTAGCCGGAGAGCCGGATGACCTCCATGCGGTCGAGCAACGGGCGCGGGATGGTGTCGAGCTGGTTGCCGGTGGCGACGAACAGCACGTGCGACAGGTCGAACGGCACGTCGAGGTAATGGTCGCGGAAGCTGTTGTTCTGCTCCGGGTCCAGCACCTCTAGCAGGGCCGACGCCGGGTCGCCTTGGAACGACGCGCCGATCTTGTCGATCTCGTCCAGCATGATGAGCGGGTTGGACGTGCCGGCGGTCTTCATCGCCTGCAAGAACTTGCCGGGGAGCGCGCCGATGTATGTGCGCCGGTGCCCTTTGATCTCCGCCTCATCGCGCATGCCCCCCAGCGAGAAGCGGTAGAAGGTGCGCCCGAGCGCGTCGGCGATGCTCTTGCCCACGGAGGTCTTGCCCACGCCCGGAGGGCCGATGAGGCAGAGGATGGAGCCGGAGATGTCCCCCTTGAGCTTGCCGACCGCGATGAACTCCAGGATGCGGTCCTTGACGTCTTCCAAGCCGTAGTGGTCGCGGTCGAGGATCTTGCGCGCCCGCCCCAGGTCGTAGGAGTCCTCGCTGAACTTGCCCCACGGCAGCGCCGTGAGCCAGTCCAGGTAGTTGCGCGACACGGTGTATTCGGGCGAGTGCGGCTCGAGCAGTTGGAACTTCTCAAGCTCGTCCTCGACCGTCTTTTGCGCCTCGGCGTTGAGCGTCAGCCCCTTGAGCCGCTCCTGGAACTTTTCGATCTCGGTGGCCTTGCCCTCCTTTTCAAGGCCCAGCTCCTTTTTGATCGCCTTCAACTGCTCCTTCAGGAAGAACTCCTTCTGCTGCCCGGAGATCTTCTCGTGGATCTGCCGGTTGATCTCCCCGTGCAGGCGCGAGATCTCCACCTCGCGCTTGAGCAGCACCAGCACCTTGTTGATGCGCTCGCGCACGTCGAAGGTCTCCAACACCCCTTGCAGCTCCTCGCCGCTGGCGGTGGTCAGGTTGGCGGCGAAGTCCGCCAGCCGCCCCGGATCGTCGAAGGTGGAGCGGCTCAGGAACATCTTGATCGCCTCGGACTGGAGGGGGTTCATCTTCACCAGCTCCTTCAACGTCGTCAGCACCGCCATGCCGTAGGCGCGCAGCTCTTCGGTGATGGTCGGGGCGGCGGCGGGGGGGTATTCCACATGGGCGAGCGTCCCGAACTTCGCCTTCTTGTATTCCTTGACGCGGAAGCGGTCGAGGCAGTTGATGAGGATGCTCGCCGAGTCGCCCTCGCCGGGGAACACTTTCAGTATCTTGGCGGCGACCCCGACCTGGTGCAGGTTGTCGGGATGCTCGTTCCCCTCCGGGTCCTTGACCAGCACGATGCCGATGGTCTTGGCGCAGAAGTCCACGGCGTGCTTCACGCTCGGCGCCTGTTCCGCGCCGACCTCCAGCGGCACCGGGATGCCGGGGAACAGCGGCCGCGGGCGGATGGCGAGGATCGGCAGGTTGTCGGGCAGCAGTTCCGCCGCCAGGATCAAAGGCGTGTCGGACGCGAAAGGCTTTTCGTTTTCTTCGGGTTCTCCGGTGGGCGTATCACTCATGGCGGGTTCTCCTTCTCCTTGTCCTTTCCCAGTGGCCCCGACTGTTTCAAGTAGCGTTCGCCACCCCGTTTGTCAAACCAGGGGGGCATGAAACGGCACAGATAACTTGTATCAATTATCGGGGGGATAGGGAAGCCGGATTAACCACAATGTCGGAATTCCGACGTTTCACCGGCGCAGGTGGAGCGCCAAGAGCCGGATGCCGACGGCGACGGTGACGGCGGAGAGGAGGAATGCGGCGGGGGAGAACAGGCCGGTCGCGAGCGCCAGCGCCTGATACCAGTAGAAACGCCAGCCCACCCCCAGCTCCCGCGCCAGCCAGCCGAGGGCGAGCGCCGCCGTCAGCGCCGGGGCGCAAACCAGCGCGGCGCCCACGGCGGCATGGAAGGCGCGGGCGCCGCGCTTGCCGCCGGCGCCCCCTTCGCGCCCCCCGTCGAACCAGATGTCGGCGAGCGTCCACAGGAGCCCCGCCGGCAGCAGGAAGACGAACGCCCAGGACGCGTCGTAGGCGATCCCCCCGACGACGACCGCCGCCAACGCCAGCAGCAGCGCGAAACGGGAGCTGGCGGCGTCCCGCGCCCCCCACTCCTTCAGAAAATACCTGCCGATGACCCATGCGGCGACCGCGAAAAACAGCACCGCGCCCGCGATGGCGGCCAGGGGCTTCAACTGCGGGTTCAGCATGGCGGGGTCTTGGGCGACGGCGGGGTACAGGTCGTACAGCGGGAACTGGCGCGCGGCGTAGGCGAGGCGGATGCCGAAGTAGACCAGCAAGAGCGGGATGCAGGTCAAAGAGAGCGCGAACAGCTCCCGCATGACCTGCGAACGGTTCGCGCGAATCCCGCCCCGCGCCTTGCCGCCGGCGTCGGACGCCGCCAAGGTCGCGGACGGCGGCGCCAGCCATGCCAAGGCGGCGAAGGAGAGCGTTATCAGGAGGAGCGCGCCGGGCAGGACGCCACGCGCCAACCGCGCGGCCAGGTTTTCGCGGGGGGGCTGCCGCACGCCGTCGAGCAGGCGCACGATCTTCTCGGCGGTGGAGCCGTACAGCCCGACGCTCGCCGCCTCGATGCCGTCGATGACGTCCGCCGGGGAATGCACGACTGCCGCCGCCCGCTTCTCATCGGTGGAGACGCTGCCCAGGTTGAGGGCGGGGACGCCTGCCCGCAGGAACGGCCCTTGGTCGGATTGCGAGATGCGGAACGTCTGGCGCAAGAACTCGCCCCAGCCCGCGTCCGGAGCGGGGACCCCCGCCTGCACGGCGGCGGCCAGGAGCCAGCCGGGGGTGGCGCCGCCGAGCTGCCCGGTGGCGTCCAGGCGCAAGCCCGCGAGTTTGCCCGGCGCCACATGGTCGAGCGAGAGCGCGGCGACGATCTTATCCCTCCCGCCGTAGTTCAGGCACAGCTCCCGCGCCCCGGTCGAGCCCCACTCGCCGCCGTCGGTGAAGGCGAAAAGCAGGGTGTGGCGCGTCTTCTCCCGGGCGAACGTTTCCGCCAATTGCAGCAGGACGCCGACCGCCGCACCGTTTTTCGACGCCCCTTGCACCGTGGGTCGCGCGGTGTCGAAGTGCGCCGTGACGACCAGGAGCCCGTCCCCCTCCCCCCGCTTGAGGGCGAGGACGTTGCGCCCCGCCTGCGGGCTTTTGCCGATGCGCCCGTCGTAGTGGGAGTATTCGACCTCGTAACCCATCGCGGCGAGCCGGTCTGTCAGGAAGCCGGTCGCCTGTCGCGCCTCCAGCGTGCCGAAGACCCGCGTGGGGAATTGCGTGACGAACTCCCGCGCCATCCCCAGCGCCCCGTCCGCGTCGAACCGCAGCGGGATGGCACCGGAGTCGATGCCCGCCCGCGTGTCGGCGAACAGGTCGGCGCTTGGCAGGGGCGGGCGCAGATGGGGCACCGCCGCCGCCATGCACAGCAGGCCCAACAGCCACAGCGCCCGCCACAACGTGGAGGCCGAGGCGCATGCCTTGGACCACGGGTTCGCGCCCTTGCCCTTGCCGTTGGAATTCGTCCCGGAATCCGATGCCATCGCTTTTCTCCACCAACCATGTGCGCTCAGCACTGCGATTTTACTACGAAATCGCAAGGGGTGAAGCCCCGATTTGCAAGGGGCGTCGCCAAAGCCGCCGGCGATGAAAATACTTCGCCGGGAGTGAACCTTGGCGCACCCGGACGCATCAATGGAGATTGCCGGGGTGGGGGCGGCGCCCCGACGCCTCCGTTTGATCCGTTTGGGCGGGGAACCCGTCGAGGCGCCGGCAAAAAGTCTGCCTGTAAATTCCGGCGGCCGCCGATATGGTTCTTTTGTTCGATCCCCGGCCGCCTTTATAATGACGTCACACGGATGACGGATGACGGTGCGCGGGGAAAACGCTTCGTAAAAAGGAGTGCCATGGGACACAGGGGACGTTCGGGACATCGGGGGAAGGCGCGGATCGTCGCTTTATCGGTCGCAATGGCGGCATTGCTCGCCATCGCCTGCGGATGCGGCAGTAGGAGCGGCAGCGGCAGCGGCGGCGGGGGCGGACTCATCGGCGGGGGCGGCTCGACCCCGCCGTCCACGAGCGGGTACGCCGTGGGGGGGAGCGTCACCGGCATGCGGGGAACCCTCGTGCTCCAGAACAACGACGGCGACGACCTCACCGTGTCTGCGGACGGGACGTTCACATTCTCCACGCGCCTGGGAAACAGGGCGGCCTATTACGTGACGGTCGCCACCCTGCCTGCGGGGCAGAACTGCTACGTCGTCAAAGGGTATGGGTACGTCTACGGGGCGGATGTCACCGACGTCCAGGTCGCCTGCGGCGACAAGGGGACGGATTTGAGCGGCAGCGTGGCCGTCCCCCAAGGGGTGCTCACCGACAGCGACGTCAACGACGTCAACGAACCCTACGTCTCGAACGACACCATCGGCACCGCCCAGCCCATCCCCAACCCCATCGCCATCGGCGGCTATGTCAACCGCCCCCGCGCGGGGGCGTCCGGGCGCTCCTACGGCACCGGGGACGTCGACGATTACTTCCAGGTGCAGTTGAAGGCGGGCGACGCCATATCGCTGGCGGTAGGGGAGCCCATCCCCCTGTTCAACGACCTGGACCTCTACCTTTACGACTCGGCGGGGGTCTTGCAGGACTCCTCCGTAGGATCCGGCGCATACGAAATCCTCCACGCGCCGGCGGACGGCACCTATTTCGTCAATGTGTACGCCTATGCGGGCGCTTCCAACTACATCCTGACCATCGGCACCGACGCCATGCTCGGGATGTCGGCGAACGCCCCGACGCTGTCCAGCCAAAGCGAGATCGTCCCCGACCAGGTCATCGTCCGCCTCAAGGATACGGCGGAGGCGGCGCAGGCGCAGGCGGCGGGAACCGCATCCGCGCAAGAAGCCCTGTCGCAATTCTCCGCCATGGGGCTGCAGGCCGTCTCCGGCGCGACCGGACGCGAGATGCTGCTGGCGGTGGAGGACGCAGATGCGTTGGAGGCGTCGATCACGGCCGGCGCGTCCACCCAGGGGGCGGCGGGCAAGGCGTTCAAGGCGCTGTCCGGACGGGAGGGGGGCAAACAAGGCGACCCGGAGAAGGCGCGCAAGTTGCAAACCATCCAGGCGATCAAGGCGTTGCGCCAGCGGTCGGACGTGGCGGCGGCGGAACCCAACTACATCCTGCGCGGCTACGGCGTGACCCCTGACGACGCCTACTATGTGCGGCAATGGCATTATCCGATGATCAACCTGCCGGAGGCGTGGGCGCAGACCAAGGGCAGCGACAACGTCGTCGTCGCCGTCATCGACACCGGCGTCTTGAAGAACCACCCCGATTTGCAAAACCGCCTCACCGGCACCGGGTACGACTTCGTCGATGGAGACTCCGACCCCGACGATCCGGGCGACGGCTCCTTCGGCGCCAGCAGCTCTTTCCACGGCACGCACGTCGCCGGGACCATCGCGGCGCAGACCGGCAACGCGAGCGGCGTGGCGGGCGTGACTTGGCAAACCAAGGTCATGCCCGTGCGCGTCCTCGGGAAAGGCGGCGCCGGGACTTCCTACGACATCAGGCAGGGCATCCGCTATGCCGCGGGCATGGACAACGACTCCGGCGCCGTGCCGGCGCACCACGCCGACATCATCAACCTGAGCCTGGGGGGGGAGAGCTACGATTCGCTCGACAAGGAGCTGCTCGACCAAGTGCGCGCCAAGGGGATCGTCGTCGTCGCGGCGGCAGGCAACTCGGCGACCAACCGCCCCTCCTATCCCGCCGCCTATGACGGAGTGGTCTCCGTGAGCGCGGTGGACGTCAACGGCACCAAGGCGTCCTACTCCAACTACGGCGCCACGATCGACATCGCCGCCCCGGGCGGCAACTCCGGAGATCTGAACGGCGACGGCTACAGCGACGGCGTGTTGAGCACCGGCGGCGACGACTCCTCCGGCACCATCACCTTCACCTACAAGACCATGTACGGGACCAGCATGGCCTCGCCGCACGTCGCCGGCGTGGTGGCGCTGATGAAGGCGGTGCACCCGGGACTGACCCCGGACGACTTGGACGCGCTGATCGCCACGGGGAAGATCACCGACGACATCGGCGCGGCGGGCAGGGACGACTCTTACGGATACGGCTTGGTCAACGCCCTCAAGGCCGTGACCGCCGCGCACGAGGTCGCGGGCGGGATGGCGATCACGGGGATGAACGCGACCCCCCGCTCCGTCAACTTCGGAATCGGCAACAGCATTCCGGTGACGGTCTCCAAGATCGGTTCCGGCGCGCTGTCCATCACAGGTGTGGTCGCGAGCGACGCCTGGCTGACGGTCACCCCGGTCTCCGCAGACGCGAACGGCTTCGGAGGCTACCGTTTCGACGCCAACCGCAGCCCCTCGATGCAGGACGGCGCATACACGGCGACGGTCACGTTCACCGCGTCCTCCGGCGACGTCATGGTGATCAGCGTCTCGATGCTGGTCCGCTCGACCAGCCCCGACTATGACGCAGGCCGGCACTACATGGTGCTCCTCAGGGTCGGGGAGGGGGACGAGATGGAAGTCGTGGACATGGACGAAGGCTCGGTTTCGGGCGGCTACTACACGTACTCGTTCCGCGACGTCGTGCCGGGGCGCTACCGCATCTTCGCAGGCAGCGACCGGGACAACGACGGCTATCTCGCCGACGAGGGGGAGGCCCTGGGCGCCTATCCCACGCTGGATCAGATCCTGGATCTGGATGTCGCGGCGGGTTCGGCGAGCATGGGGAACTTGGACTTCCCGACCGACCTGCACCTCGCCATCGAGAGCACGGAGAGCCTGGCATCCGGCGGTGGCGGCGGCGCGACAGGCGCGACCAACGTCCGGGCCATCCCTCGCCGCCTCGCCCCCGCGACCGGGCAATAAGCCGTCAATGGCCGTTTGCGGCGCGGGGATTCGCCGCCGCAAACGGCGTTTTTTGAAAGGACGCCCCCGAATGTTCGACCTGACCCGCAAATACGGCCCCGCCATCGTCGGCATCGGGCTGATGCTCGCGTTGAACGCGGCGACCGGCGCCTGTCGCCACAACGCCCAACCGTCGTCACCGGCATCCGCGCCTGTGGCGGAGGAGCGGGGGACGGTGGCGCTGTCCACGTTGCGCGCCGCCATCCTCGACGAGGGGGGCGCGCCAGCCCCGTCGGCGCTTTGGATCGCCGACTCGGGGCGTTGGCGGGGGTTGTTTGAAAGGGACGCCGCGCCGCCGGAGGTCGATTTCGACCGCTACGGCGTCCTGCTTGTGCGGATGGGGGAGAAGCCCACGGGCGGCTACGGCCTGCGGTTGCTGTCGGACGTGGCAGGGGTCGATGGGCGCACGGCGACGGTTCCCATCGAATGGCGCGAACCCGCGCCGGGAAGCGTCACCACCCAGGCGATCACCTCGCCCCGCCTCTTAGTGCTGGTGGAAAAAGGCGCTTTCGACGACATCGCCGTCGTGGATCAGAATGGCGCAGTCCGGTTGCGGCTGCCGCTCTGAGGCGCGTGACCGCATAGACTGCGTCTCCCGTTGCGCGCCTCCCCGCCCGGAGGCGGTTTCTCTATGGCCGCCTTCCGGGGGAATGGGGGGGGAATGTCGCGACATTGCCGACCCCGCGCGCGGGGGGTTATTTCCCTTGCGTGATCTCGTACTGGCTCATATCGTAATCGACTTCTTTTGGGGAGATGCCGCCCTCCTTGAAATAGACGACGTTCCAGAAGTCGAATTCGCTCTCTTTCCCTGACATCGTCATCTTGACGTGCTTGCGGGCGACGAAACGCCCGCCTTGGGCGACGAACCAAGTGGAGGTGCTCTTCGACTTCATCAGCTCCTTGAGCTGCCCGCCCTTGTCGCCCAACAATCCGGCCAGCGCCCCCATCCCGCCGAGCTTGTCGTCGACGGCCGTGTTCTCCTCGTACACGTCGCACTTGACGCCGGCGACGGTATCCGTCCCCGTCTTCTCCAGGTTTTTCGTCGGCGGGCGCGCCCCCAGATGCTCTTTGAACATGTTTTCCACTCCGGCGTCGATGCTTTTCACGCTCGTCGCCGTGCGCAGGGCCTTCTTGTTTTTGGGGTTGAACAGGTAGCGGACGACCTTTCCGTCCTCCATGCGGTAGAGGTTGTTCGCCTCCGCCGCGCCGTTTCTCTTATACACGTACACCGTGTCCCCGACCCGGCTGACGATGGAGTGTTCGTCCGCGGTGGACGCGCTGCCTCCAGAGGTTCCCATCCCTGCGGACACGGCCGTCCCCATCGCATAGTCGAACTCCACCTTGAAGTCGCCCTTCATCCAGTCGTGCGGGTCTTTTTCCCGCTCCGGCTCTTTTTCCGCCGCCGCCTCGGACTGGGTTTCCGACGACGTTTCGGAGTCCGTGCCGGACTTGTTCGCGGCTTCCTCCAGCTTCGCCTTGACGGCCTGCTTCGCCTTCTCTTTGATGGTGCCGCAAGCGGCGAGCGAAAACGCCATGACCGACGCAAGCGCTATAAGGACGATTTTCTTCATCGCGACTTCCTCCGAACAAAGGCTGCCCCAAAGTGATTTCGAGCCGGCCGGAAGACCGTCCGGCTCCCCCCTCCCCCCGCGCCATCATCGGAGGCATCCCGCAAAACGCGAAATCACAACGTTTGCGACTCTACCGCAACCGCCGCCGCGCGGTCAATGGGAATTTCATCAAAACCATGTGGGTCGAATTAACGGGGATGTTTCTTCATGCGCTATCTAATGGGAGAGCCGTTCGTCCGAAAGCTCGACGGCGCGGGGGCTGGCGCGCGCGGGGCTACTTGTCTTCGAGCTGCATCTCGACTTCTTCCATCTTGCCTTCGGCAAGCTCTTGCGGGATGAATACGCGCCCGCACCGGGGGCAGCACGGCACTTCGTGCGTGACGCTGTGCCCCAGATAGCGGAACAGCGTCTTTCGCGGCTCCAGCGGCACGTCGCACGTCCCGCATCTCCAGCCGCCCCGCTCCGCGTCTTTGTCCTTGTCCGTGTCCATCGTCGCTACGCCTTCTCCGGGGATGCCGCGCCCCGGTCGTATTTCATCGCGTGGGTGAACGCGCCCACGATTTCATATTCCGGGTCTCCGGACTCCGGGCGGTGGACTTTGTACCGCACCCAAAAGGTGACGACCTTGCGCTCCAGCGCCGCCTGCCGCGCGCCGTCCGACTCGCGGCAGAACCAAGCGCCGTCCCGCTCCGCTTTGTATATGGTTTCACGGATGTCGGCAAGCTCGATGAACTTCCGTCGCAGCTCGGTCATCAGATCCGCGCCGACCGTCAGGCGCAGGCCGTCCCACGGGTCGCCGCCCACCGGCAACTGGCGGCGGACGCCCGCCAGCCGCCGCGCGTTCTCCTTCTTCTCGTCGAGCGTCGGGAGCTGGGCGTCGATGCCGAACAGCAGATCCAATATGTGGCGGCACTCCTTGCCCGCCAGCGTGAAGACCTCCCAGCAGTTGGCGCAGTACACGACGTAAGGCAGCTCGCTCTCGCGCGTCCGATGCTCCACGATTTCGCCGTAAAGGTCCCGGTTGGCAAGGCGAATGTGCCCGCCGTGGCCGCAACACCTGAAAGAACCGGCGGCGGGGGACGCGCTCTGCGGCCCCAGCAGGCTCCTGACGGCCGTCTGCATCTCGGCGTAGCCGCGCGCCGCGCAAGGGTCGAAGACATGGAACGCGGCGCTGTCGGTCGTCGTGCCGGGCGCGTCTTGCGCCAGCAGCTCGTACACGGAAACCGTGGCGATCTCCGGCAGGAACCGCTCGAACATGTTGCGGCAATAGGCGCAAGCCAGCGCGAACGTCGGCTTGCCGAGCCGCTCCCAGGCGCCCCTGATCCCGGACTCGGCGCTTCGCCTGCGCGCCGCGTCCCCGGCCCAGTACGCGGGCGCGCCGCAACAGCCGGGCACCAGCGCGACCTCGTGCCGCCGCTTCAGGTGGTCAAGGGTCCGGCTCACGCGCTCGGCGTTGCTGGCGCCGAGCTGGCAGCCCGGAAAGAACGCATACTGGACGACGCCGCCCGCCATGCTTCCGTCGTCCCGTCTGTCGTCCCGCAGCGCGGCATCCAGCAGCGCGTTGTGGAAATCGAACTCGCGCAGCCAGTAGTCGTGCAGCGCCACGGGCGCGGAACCGTCTTCGAAGCGGGCCTCGCGCGAAAACTGCAACAGCTCGCCGATGTCCACCCCCGTCGGGCAGACCTCCTTGCAGTGCCCGCAGACGTTGCAACTGTAGGTCTCGCGCACGAGCCTGTGCCCCGCCAGCGCGGAGGTCTGCGTGTCGCCGAAGACATCGACGGCTATCTGGTGCGGCTTCTTGCGGAAGGCTTTCAGCATCTCGCAACCGCGCTCGCAATAGTCGCAGTCGCACCGGAAGCAGCGCGACGCCTCGGCCTTGGCCTCTTCGGCGGAGTATCCGGCAGACGCATCCGCCGGGACGACCCGCGGCTTCCGCTCCGCGCCGGAGTGATCCAAGTACCGGTCGCATTTGGAACGTTCGTCGGGAGGCTTGACGAGCCTGGCCGTGCCGGTCTGGAGCAGGGCTTCGATGCGCAGCGCCTCGTCCTGGCCCTCGGCTATTTGCAGGAGCGGCGGCAGCGAGGTCGATGCGGCGTCAAGGACGTGGGCGAACCCGGAGCTTGGGACGGGGGGCGCGGAATCGAAGCGGAACTCGCATTTCACGGAAGAAAACTGCATCTTCACTTCGTCCGCGAACAGCTCCGGGCTGGGGATGCTAAAGACGGGGCCCGGCTCGAACACCGTGACCTGGTAGCCTTTCTGCGACAGGCTCAACGCGCACGACAGCCCGAACAGGTTGCTTCCGGCGATGGCGATCTTCTCCGGCTTCGGCGGGATGGCGAAGTTTTCGGGCTTGCGGCTCTTGGCAAGGCGCAGGGCGGCGCGCTCCAGACCGAGCATCGACAGCGGCTCGTCGCCGACGGCGGAGCGCTGGCAATGCCCCATGCACGTTTCGGGGCAGAGGGCGGCGACGATTTCCGGGAAGACGACCGCGTTGCGCAGGAGCTTGTAGGCGGGCAGCCAGCGTCCGGCGGCGGCCTTTTCCATGAACGCCCGTATGTCCAAGTGGAACGGGCAGGCGTAGGAACAGCTCGCCGCCTCCCCGTTGAAGCACGCTTTTACACGGTCTGTCGCTTGCTCTAGCAACATGAGGGAACCTCTAAAAACCCCGGATACTGCGTTGCTCCTTGGTCGAAAATGCTCATTTACCGCAGCAAACTCCGCTTTTCGACCTGCGGCGACGCCTTGTCCGCGAGGTTTTCAGACGCCCCCGTCAAAGGGAAGGGGGGCAAGGCGAGCCTTGCCCCCCGAACCATGCTCGCGCACGGCCTACTTGTGGAACGGATTCTGCCGGATGTATTCCAGCTCCTCCTCGAAGTCCACGCCGAGGTAATACTTGGGCGGGACCTCGTTGCCCGCCGCCTTGTCGGCCAACGCCTTTTTCACCTTGTCGGGCGTGGCGGGCAGGTCGTAGACGCGCGCGCCGATGGCGTTGTTGATGGCGTTGATCACCGCCATGTGCCCGGAGCTCTGGTAGCATTCCGAGCAGCCGCAGGAGCCGAACGGGCCGTTGTCGCGCGGGTTCTCCACGAACACGACGTTGAAGTCGTCCGGCACCGCGTCGATGGTCGGGATCCCCGCGCCCGCCATGTTGCCGTGCTTGTCCAGCGCCATGTAGTCCTCGCTCAGCGCGAAGCCGATGGAGTGCGACAGCCCGCCGTATGCCTGGCCTTCCACCGCGAGGCGGTTGCCGACGACGCCGACGTCGCTGACGCAGGTGTACTTCAGGACTTGCGTCTTGCCGGTCTCCTTGTTGACCTCGACGAGCGCGACGTTGACGCCGTACATGAACGCCGGGTCCTTGCGCCCTTCGCCGCTGTCAGGGTCGAGTCCGGGAGGCAGGCCGAGCCCGAACTGGTCGTAATGGCCGACGACCTTCGGGTCTTTGCCCTCGGCCTTCAGCTCTTCATAGGTGCGGAACGTGCCGTCGGGCTTTTTCAACAGCTCGACGAACTTCTTCGCCGCGTCGATGAAGGCGTGCCCGGCCATGTAGTGGCTGCGCGAGGCGGCGGCCAAGCCCGTGTCCGGGCAGGTCTTGCTGTCGTTCATCGTCAGCTTGACGTTCTCCGGCTTGATGGGATACCCGGCCTCGTTGAGCGCCTTGACCGCGTGGGTCAGCGAGCCGATGTCGCCCCCCTGCCCGACGTCTTCCCAGGTGTCGTACAGGCGGACGGAGCCGTCCGGTTCGAGTTCGAGCGCGACTTCCGCCGCGTCGATGAAGCCGATGGTCACCAGGAACCCGCCCAGGCTCAGGCCGACGCCGATGTCCTTCCCCTCGGCCTTGCCTTTCTCGGCGAGCGCCTTGTACTCGTCATAGACCGGCTTGATCTTTTCCAGCAGATCGACATACGGGTAGTTCTGGTACTCCCGGCTGTTGATGGTCAGGTCGCCGGGGCGGGCGGCGTTCTTGTAGCGGAACTCCCACGGGTCCATGCCGATCTTCTGCGCCGCCATGTCGATCAGCGCCTCGGTCGCCGTGTAGATCTGCGGCGCGCCGAAGCCGCGGTACGGGGTGCAGAAGGCGTTGTTGGTCGTGACGCCGCGTCCCAGCCCCTTGAAGTTCGGGATGTTGTAGCCGTGGAAGCCCACCGAGACCACGTTGTGGAAGATCTTGCTGCCGACGCTGCCGTACGCGCCGCACTCCAAGCCCACGTCGTACTCGGCGGCCACGATCTTGCCGTCCTTGGTCACCGCGATGCGCCCGTTGGTGAAGCTGGCGGAGCGCTTCCCGGTCACGTGCATGAACTGGTCGTAGGTCAGCGAGAGCGAACACGGCATGTCGAGGTTCTGCACCGCCGTCGCCACGATGGCGTAGGTGTTCGCGCTGACGGAGTAGCCGAACGACCCGCCCACGGGGTTCATGATGACGCGGATGTTCTCCATCGGGATGCCGCACGACATGTGCACGCCCTCGCGCGCCTCCGTGATGGCCTGCGCCTTGCACTGCAACGTCAACATGCCGTCCACGCCCCAGTAGCCCTGGACCACGTCCGGCTCTATCGGCAGGTGCGGTTCGTGCTGGCTGTGGAACGAGCCTTCCGCGACGAAGAGCTTCTCGCCGCCGAATTCCTCGTTCTCGAAGATCTCCCGCGTGTCCGCGCCCTTGTAGACGGGCTGCTCCATGAAGAAGTTCGGCAGAGACTCGTGTATCTGGATGCTGTTGGGCATCACGGCCTCGGGCAGCGTCATGTAGCCCGGCAGGACTTCCAGGTTCGGCTTGACGAGCTTCGCGGCGGCGCGGGCGTGCTCCAAGGTGTCCGCGGCCACGACGGCGAGGCAGTCGCCGCGCTTGCAGACCTTCTTGCCCGCGATGACCGGGAACTCGGTGATCCCCTTGCCCTTGACGCGCGGCACGACCGGCGGCCCTTCGAGGTTGTTGGAGCCCTTCACGTCCTTGGCGAGCAGGACTTTGTACACGCCTTCGGCCTTCTCCGCCTCGGAGACGTCGATGCCGAGGATGTTCGCGTGCGGGACGTCGGAGGTGACGATGGCCAGATGGGCCGTCTCCGTGGGCATCTTCAGCGCCACGTCGTCGCCGTAGTCCATGAGCCCGCAGACCTTCGCGAGCGCGGTCGGGCGCGGATGCTTGCTGCCGTACATCTCTTTCATCTTGGTTTCGTCGAAGGTGATGTCTGCCATCGTCTTTTCGCCGCGCATGACCTCGGCCGCGGCCATGACGGAATCGACCAAGGGCTTGTAGCCGGTGCAGCGGCAGATGTTGCGGTGCTTCTGGAACCACGCCCGCACGTCTTCGCGCGTGGGGGAGGCGTTCTCCTTCAACAACTGGTACGCGGAGACGATGAAACCGGGGGAGCAGAAGCCGCATTGCACGCCGCCGTAGGTGATCCACGCCTGTTGCAGGGGATGCAGGTGCTGCGGCGTGCCGACGCCCTCGATCGTGGTGATCTCGCTGAACTCCGCGACCGATTTCATCTTCCTCGTGCAGGAGCGCACGACCTTGCCGTTGAGAATCACGGAGCAGGCGCCGCATACGCCCGTGCCGCAACCGACCTTGGTGCCAGTCAGACCCAGCCTGCGGATGGCCGCCGCCAGGTTGTCTTTTTCGGGATCGCAGAGGACGAACCTCTCGACGCCGTTGATCTTCAGGGTCATTCTTGTCAGTTTCATGCTCGCATCCTTGTCGAATAATCGAAGTAAGTCAGGGGTTTTCCAGGATCCGGTACGCGCGCCGCGCTTTTTCCGGCTCCTACACTCCATCGTAAAAAGCCCGTAGCAGTTTACCCCAAAGTCGCAAATTTTTGTCAGCAAAAGTCGGGGAAAGCGGGGAAAAGCGCGGGGGCGGGCGCCCGCCCGCAGGCGAACCGCGTCAAACCGGCGCCGGCCGCCCGTGGGAGAACCCGCGTGCCGTGGCGCGCATCGCCTGCGGGGCGCCTCTCGCGGGCGCCGCGCCGGTCAACGGGCGGGGGGCGGCGTGAACGAGCCTGCGCTGCGCGCCTCGGCGCCGAAGGTGTTGTACTCGAACACCTGTTCGTGCGTGACCCCGTAGCAGGTGCCGCAGTCGTGCATGGTCTTCGTGTTGAACAGGTATGTGCCCTGGGTGCCCGCCGAACGGTGCTCTATCCAGGACATCATGTACACGCCGTCGCGGATCTTGACGTATTTGCAGGGGGAGCTCCACATCAGCCCCGGCTCGGAGTTCATGATGATCGACCAAGAATAGGACTCCGGCGTGGAGAAGATGTGCTGGGACGCCACGGCGTCGTTGTACTCCCAGGTGACCGAGCGCCCCGTGAGCTCCGCCGTGAAGGAATGGCGTGCGGCGACCGGCGCGACCCCTTCCATCTCCACCACGCCGAACATCCACTCCTGTCGCGGCTCGCGCGGCCGTTCGCGGTTGTCGAGCGTCGAGCGCAGGCAGGTGGCGAGGCCGTTCTTCAAATCGATGGCGAACTGCAATATCTCCAAGGGCTTTTCGCCGTCCGTCGCGTGGGTCATGAACAGCAGCCGGTCGTCGGCTTCGAACGCCTCGTAGCGTTCTTCCTTCCACGCGGTCTGCCGCCCGTCGGCGGCGGCGCGGAAACGCATCGCGTGCCGGTCGCGCATCTCGTAATCGTAGGCGTTCCCGCCGTCGAAGCGCAACCGGAAGCTGCGGGATGCCAGCAGGTCGCTGTATGGCAGCATCTTCGCCTGCTTGCGGGGGCCTTCGAAGGCGCCCGTCCAACTGCCGGTTTTCGCGGCGAGGGCCGCCACCTCCCCGATGGTCATGGGCTTGGTCATCTCGAACGGCCTGTAGACCATGCGCATGCCTTTGGGCATGGGGGGCGCCTTGGGGGTGGAAGGCGCGGAAGGCGCCCCTGCCTGCGCCCCGCCCGGGGTCCCGAACATGCCGTAGGACGCCAGTTGCCCCAGCACTTCGCCTCGGCTCCGGTAGGCGCGGAACTCCGGCTCGTCGCCGTCGTCGATGCCGATGCGCACCCCCACCTTCTCCATCGTGTACAGGTCGATGACCTCGACCGTCAGCGCCCCGGAGAACTCGGCCTCGACCCGCGAGTAGATGTAGCGCCGGGCGTCGATCTCGTAGTAGTCGGAAGCGGCGGTGTAGGTGTCGGGGGAGCCGTCCGGGACGTAGGACGAGCACATGGGGGTGGCGTAGACCGTGAGCGTCCCGCCCCCCGCGTCACCTGCGTCGCGCCAGAAGACCGCCTTGCCGGTCAACCGCTTGGTCGGCGCATGGCGGTGCCCGGCGACCTCGCCTCCGGAGACGGCGCCGTGACGGATGGCGCGCTGCACCTCGCGCGCCGGTGCGCGTTCGCCCGCGAACCATGCCTCGAAAAGGGTCGCCTGCCTCGTCGCGAGGTCGACGACGGCGATGTGCGCGGTGAGCGTGTCGGGCACCCGGTAGGCGAAAAGCGCGATGTCGCCGAGCGACAGCAGGGCGTAGCGCGTCTCGACCTTGCCGAGGCCCATGCCGTCCACCGTGATGCCGCCTCCGGGGGCGAAGGCGCAGTCCAAAGCCTCTCCGTCGTCGAAAACCAGTCGGACGCCCTTGCCCGCGAGCCTGTCCTCGTGCCCTGTCGCCAGCGGGGCGAGGGGCGCGCCGCCGACGATCTTTTCGACCTCGTCGGCGGTCAGCTTGGTGTGCTCGAAGAAAAAGTCGGCGGTGCCGCGCCGCGCCCCGTCCCGGCGCGATGCGGGGAGGGCGGCGCCCCCGCCATCGATGGCGCCTTGCGCCGCATGGCCTTGCGCCGATGCGCCGGTCATTCCACCCGCCAATGCGGTGGCGGCCGCGCAGGCGGCGACATCCCTGACGAACCCCCTGCGCGTCATCCCTCGCCGGCGGTCCCTGTTGCGGTCGGTGCCATGGTCGTCGCCAAAGTTCATGTCGATGTCTCGCATTGCGCCCCACCTGCGTTTTAGGCGGGTGGGCCTGGATAGGACTGAAAACAGGCCGTCGGTGGGACAGTGAAAAGCTTGTCCGCGAAACCGCCCCCGCGGCGCGGCGGCCGACCCAAAAAACGGCGGGCCCTTTTACCGCCAGGGAGCCCGCCGCATCAACAGCCAACAAAGCCAGCGCCAACGGCGTTCGGGCTGCGCCCGCCGCGACGCGACCGTAGGGGGGGCTACACGCCCCAACCCACGCCGGCCTTCGCCACGGAGGCGCCGGAGACATCGACGAGCGCCGCGCCGCCGTCCACCAGCAGGAACGCGCCGTTGATGAACGAGGCTTCGTCGCTGGCAAGGAACGCGACCGCGCCGGTCATCTCCTCCGGTGCGGCGGGGCGGCGCAGGGGCACGCTTTCGGTCATGACGTCGAAACCGGTCTTGTCGACGCCTTGTTTCTTGAGCGCCTCGGTCAAGCTCCGCATCGCGTTGACCAGCATCTCGGTGGTGGTGGCGCCGGGGGCGACCACGTTGCTGCGGATCTTCTGCGGGCCGTATTCCAGCGCACACTGCGCGGAGAGCTGGAGCAGGCCGCCCTTGGACGAGCAGTAGGCCGGCATCGAGGGGAGGCACCGCACCGCCGCGAGCGACGCGATGTTGACGATGGAGCCGCCGCCCTGCTTGATCATCTCGGGGATGGCGGCGCGCATGTGGTAGAAGGGGCCGTTCAGGTTGACGTCCAATATTTTCTTCCACTGTGCGATCGGGATGTCCACGATCGACCCGCCGGGGTCGATGCCGGCGTTGTTGACCAGGATGTCGATCTTGCCACCGAACTTGACGGTCTCCGCCACCGACCGTTGCACATCCTCGAAATTGGTGACATCGCTCACCGAGGCGGCCGCCGCGCCCGACTTCAGCGCGTTGAGCTCGGCCACCGTCTTTTCCAGCTCGTCCTTGAGGATGTCGCTGACGACGATCTTCGCGCCTTCTTCAACGAATTTCTTTGCGATAGCCTTGCCGATGCCCCTGCTCCCTCCGGTGATCAGGGCTGTCTTTCCTTCAAGTCTCATGATGTCCTCTCCTAGCAATGATTAAGAATCCCCCAACCGACATTGCCCCCCTGGCCGAGGGGTCGATGAAGGTTTTGTCACAGGCGAGCCTGCCTGCGGCAGGCTTCGTACGTTCGCGTGTTTTAACACAATCGCGGTTTGGACACAAGCAAAACAACCCTTTAGCCCTTTAGCCCTTCTTCCGAACCCTCCGAACCTTGCCATGCCCCATCTATTTCCACATCGATGCAATTTACCATTGAGAGGAACGGCGGTTTGTAGCAGGGACGTTGCGATGCGGCGAAGCCGCGAGCTGCCAGCACCCGCCATCGTCCACGGTCGCACGGTTTCGGGAAACAGGCCCGCGCGCCATCGCGCGCCACGTTCGTATTCGCCGTTTCGGCGACTGTGCGGTAGAATAACCGACATGAAGAAGCGAGCTGCAGGACAACCGGGGACGGAGACGGCGCGGGACGGGCTGCCGGAGATACTGCCGCCGTGCGACGATCGCATCTTCAAACTGTTGCTGGCGGGGGACATCGCCTTGGCGTTCGTGGAGCTGCCGAAGGCGGCGGGGCTGGTGCGCAAGCCCGCAGGTGAGATGACGCCGCTGGAGCAGTGGGCGGTGTTCTTCGGCTGCGCCGGTTGGGATTTGTCTTGATCGATCGTTTAAATTGGGGGCGCGGACGCCCGCGCCCCCGGGGCTTGCTTGCAGACTGCTTACGGCGCGGGCTCTAACGCCCAGATGCCGTTGTTGGAAAATCCGTAGACAGCCTCTTCGTCGAAAAAGAGCAGTTGCCCGTTCTGGGCGTCATAGACGAGGTTGTCCCAGCCCCTCCCGGACGGCGGCGTGGTCGCCATGCTCAACTCCGTCCAGTCGGTGCCGTTCCACACCCAGGTCGCCGACGTATAGCCGCTGGATGTGCTTCCACCGGTCATGACCACCTGCTTGCGCACAGGATCCCACGCCGCCGAGTGTACTGCGGTCGGCGGCGGAGCGTGCTCCGGCGAAACTTCCGTCCAGTCGGTGCCGTCCCACACCCACGTGTCATTGAAATACACGCCGTACGCATAGCCGCCGAACAGCACCACCTGCTTGCGTTCGGCGTCATAGGTCAGCGTGGACTCCACACGGCCTTCGGGATGATGCGCCGGGGTCAATTCCGTCCAGTCGGTGCCGTCCCACACCCAGGTGTCGGTGAGGTACGCGCCGTCCGCATAGCCGCCGAACAGCACCACCTGTTGCCTTTCGGCGTCGTAGGCGATTTGGAAGTTGTAACGCGCCGGAGGCTTGTGCGCAGGATCCTTATCGCTCCAGTTGGTGCCATTCCACACCCAGGTGTCAGATGAGCTGGACACCTCTCCATCTGTGTAAGAGGAAAACCCGACCAGCTCGCCTCTGGCATCGTCCCAGACCAACGCCGACGTTTGGCCCGTGGCGCGTGGACTGACCGGCGGGGTCTTCTTCGTCCAAGAAGTGCCGTCCCAACTCCAGGTGTCGTTGGCCACTTTGCCCCAAAAGCTACCGTCGTCCACGCGCCCGCCCCACAGGATCATCTCCTGCCGTATCGGGTCGTAGGCGATGACGGCGTCAGTGCGCGGTGTCGGATAGGTGCCATCCGCCATGATCACCGTCCAAGAAGTGCCGTCCCACGCCCAACTGTCGTAGATGGCCGTAGTCGTGGACGAATCGGGGTCATCGTGGACGTAACCTCCATACAAGACCACCTTGCCGCTCTCCGGGTCGTAGAACAGCTTGCCTCCCGAGCGCGCGACGGTCGCAGGCGACGAAACCAACGTCCAAGTGGCAGTGGCGATGTCGAGCTCCCAGGTGTCTGCGGTATCGATGTACTGGATGCAATTCGGCGACGGAGTTATGCCCCACCAAGCAGTATCCACCACCCCTGTGGTGCAACTCCATCCCCCGGAACCGTCATCAACGGCGGAACCGACAACCGATGTGTAATAGCCGCCAAACAGCATTACCTTGCCGTTCGCGTAGGTGATCGAGTAATTCATAGAAACGCCGATCAGGGGACCTGGCGATGCCGAAGGAAGCTGCGTCCAGTCGTCACCGTCCCATTGCCAAATGTCCCACATGCCAAAAATGCCGGAACCGCTGTTTGCTATCACCAGCGTCACCTTGCCCGACCCCGTGTCGTAGAACATGGTGCCCTGGCTCGTTCCCGGATCGGTCGTCGGATGCTTCTGCGCCCAGTCGGCGCCGTCCCACACCCACGTCTCGGCAGGGTGGGTGGTGGAACTGTAGTCGGTGTAGTCGGTGACAGTCGTTTCCGGCAGGAACAAGACCGTCTCCTGACGCAGCGGATTCGCGTCGTACGCCATCATCGCGCCACCACGCTTGGGCGGGGCGTTCGACGGCTCCCGCTTCGTCCACGTCGAACCGTCCCACGTCCAGGTCTCGTTGGCACCTTCAGAATAATAGCCTTCATACCCCAGGGGACGCCAGTCATACGGCGTTAACCCGTAGAACAGCACCGCTTCCTGCGCCACCGCGTCATACGCCATGACGCCGCTGGACGGAGCCGCCCCCACATTCCGCCATTTCGCCTTCCACTCGGCGCCGTCCCATTCCCAGCCTCGGGCACCATTAAGGCCGACGGCATTCAGGACTGCCTTGCCGCCAGCCTCATAGATCGTGCCGCCAATTTCATAGATCACGATGCCGGTTTCGCCAAGGACCCAGAGCGAGCCGCTGCCTAAATAGGGCAGCGCCGGGGTCAGTTGCGTCCACTTCATCGGCACCGGCAACGTGGTCGCGCAGGCTTGCGCCACCCCCTCGTTGCCCGCCGCGTCGGAGGCGACCACCTTGTAGCAATGGGTCTCGTTCGCCGACAGCCCCGTGAGGGACTCGCTGAACGGCGGCGCCGGCAGCGTCGCCACCAGCGTCCCGTCGCGGTAGACCTTGTAATCGGCCACCGCGTCGTTGTCCGTCGATGCCGCGGTCCACGCGAAGTCGATCTGCGTCTGCGACGCGGCCGTCGCCGTCAAACCCCCGGGCGCCGTAGGCGCGGTCACGTCCAGCGTGGTCGCGCAAACCGGCGCGCTCTTCGCCGACTCGTTCCCCGCCGCGTCCACCGCCGACACCTCGTAGCAGTATTGCGTGTGCTCGGCAAGCCCCGTGTCGGAGACCGACAGGGTCGCCGACGTGCGCAGGAACGCGCCGTCGCGGTAGATGTTGTACCCCGCGACGCCGGCGTTGTCCGTCGAAGCCGTCCACACCAGGTCGAGCTGCGCCTCGGACGCCGCCGTCGCCGCCGGGCTCCCCGGAACCGTGGGCGCCGTCACGTCCAGCGTGCGCACCGTCACCACGGCGCTCTTCGCCGACTCGTTCCCCGCCGCGTCCACCGCCGACACCTCGTAGGTGTATTGCGTGTACTCGGCAAGCCCCGTGTCGGAGACCGACGGGGTCGCCGACGTGCGCAGGAACGCGCCGTTGCGGTAGATGTTGTACCCCGCGACGCCGGCGTTGTCCGTCGAAGCCGTCCAAGACAGGTCGATTTGCGACGCCCCCGCCACGGTCGTCGCCGGACTCCCCGGCGCCGCGGGCGCCGTCACGTCCAGCGTCCGCGCGCACACCTGCGCGCTCGCCGCCGACTCGTTCCCCGCCGCGTCCACCGCCGACACCTCGTAGCAGTGTCGCTCGTACTCGCCCAGCCCCGCGTCGGAGTGCGACAACCCCGGCAGGACCGCCAGGAGCGCCCCGTCACGGTAAAGCTTGTACCCCGTCACGCCCACGTCGTCCGCCGCAGCCGTCCACACCAGGTCGAGCTGCGCCGCGGACGCCGCCGTCGCCGCGAGGCCCGCAGGCGTCGCGGGCGCGGCCTCGTCTATCTCGACCGGCGACCCGGAATCGGGCGCCGTCGCCTGCACGTAGTACACGATCATGTCGATGATCGCGGGGCCCGTGACGTCCCCGTCCAGGTACGCCCCGATGAAGTCGTGGCACGCCTCGGTCGGCGCCGTGCCGGACTGGCAGGCGGGGGCGTTGTTCACGTAGTTCCCGTCCAACGCCCCGGCGACGGCCGTCGCCATGTCGCCGTGCAACGTGACGCGGCCGCCGCTGCCCAAGCCCGCCACATGGTCGTCGGGGGTGCCGACGGCGATGACGTGGAAGTTCTCCGCGCCGCCGCCCGCGCCCACCTCGTCATAGGCGGCGTTGGCGATGTAGTTGCCGTTGGAGTGGGCGACCAGGATTATGCTCCGCCCCTCGCCCAGCCACGCGCCGTAGGAACGGACGTGCTTCGCCAAATCGTCCCGCAGGTCGGCGTCGTCCAGGAAGTCGGCGCGGGTCAGGGTCGGGTCCGAAGCCTTCCACCTGCCCTTCAACGCCGAATCGCCCGTCGTGGCGTACGCCGCGCAGAACTCCAACCTGCCCGTGGCCTCGGCGACCTCCGCCGCAGTCATCGCCCCGGACGCCTCCAACTCCCGGTAGCGCTTCAGCACGCGCCCCTTCAGCGTCATCGCGTTCGCCTGCGCCTCCTCGGGCGAGGCCTCTATCCCGTTGCCGAACAAGACCAGCGTCCTTGAGGCGTCGCCAGGCCGGCACAGGTACTCCCACTCGTCCGCCGCAAGCAGGGCGGAGGCCGGCGCCAATGCCAGAAGCGCCGACAACAACAACTTTGCCATGTGTCTCATCGCCTAACCCCCTATCCCGTCGGGATCGAAATCGCACTGCTTTCCCCGCTCCGCCTCGGGCGTCTGCCTCAAGACCAACCCGCCGAAGAACTGGTCGAACCACCCGGACGCATCCTGCCGGTCGGCGGTGTCGAGCACAGCCTTGACCAGCGCGGCGTTCGCCGCACCGGCGGCGTCCTCGCCGAGGACCGCGTACAGGCAGTCCACCGCGCGCAGTTGCCGCGCCGCGATCTCCGCCTGCTCCGCCTCGGTGACGGGCGTCGCCGCCGTGGCGGCGGACAACGCCTCCTGGTACACCACCGCGGCCTGCTGCAGCGCCGCCTGCACGGCGGCGGCGGCCCCGGGCTGCGCCGCCGTCAGTTGCGTCGCCGCCTGCACGACGTGCGCCTGCACGTCGTCCCGGACGCCGTCGTCGTCCTTGTCCACCCCCGCCACCGTCGCGGACAGCTCCGCAGGCGTGGAGGCGGGGGGCGCCTCCAACAGCCTCAGGACGCTCAAGACCAGCACCGCCGACTCCTTGTCCCCGGAGACGACCTTGTATTGGCGTTGCGCCGCAGGCACGAACTGGAACTCGCACGACCAGGCGCCGTCGGCGCCCTCGGCGAGCGTGCACTCGTCGTCGCCGCCGACCTGTTGCAGCTTGACGGCGGGCTTGGCCTTGGCGTCGTCGTCGAAGGAGACCGTCGCGGTCACCTTGACCGTCACCGCCGAGCCTCCGTGCAGGACCACCCCGGGCAGGAGCCTCGCCTCCACCCCGGTCGCCGCCGCAAGCGTCACGGCGGGCGTCGTCGGCGTCGTCGGCGTCGTCGGCTTGCTGGGCGACGGGCCGCTGGCGGAACCGCCCCCGCCGCAGGCGGAGAGCAGCAACGCCATCGCCGCCGCCGTGACAGCGGCGGACAATGTCTTTTTCATGTGTCTCATAGGCTTTCCTCTTGTGATTTGGGGACCTCTGAAAACCCCGGACGCTGCGTTGCGCCTTGCCTGCGAGGTTTTTCGATGCCCCCGGTTGTGGTTTTGGTTTTGCTTCGGATGTTCCCAGGTGACGTCCGGCATTCGACATGCGGGGAATGCCGGGGATGGGAGGGGCGGCGGCGTCCGGCGGCGACGCCCATGGCGTCACGGCGGCGGCCAACCGCCCATCCCCGCGAGGCGGTCGGGGCGCAAACGTGCGACGCGCCCCAGCCGCCTCGACGATAGGATCGACGACTATGGCGGGATTGCCCGTAGGAAATTTGATCGTCGGAATTCGCGGCTATCTTGTTGAAAAGAATGCCATTAACGAGTGCTATATTGAGAGAGAGAGAGAGAGAGAGAGCAACTTTCGTGCCAGAAACGCGACATCCGACACTTTTCCTCAAATTTTTTATTCCGCCTTTGCGGCAGCCCCACTTCCCCGCTCACGGCGTCCCCCTTGCGGGCGCCGGGGCGGCACTTCTGGTTCCCTTCCCATGAAAACGTCTCGACATCCCACCTCCCCACGGGCGGCGCACACGCGCGCCATCCGCCGCTTGATTCAACACGGCGACGTCAAGGCCGCCATTCGCCGTCTTGCGTTCCTACCGGTAAAACCAACTGCGCCGGGAAATCAGGATTTGCCAATCACATCGTAAAAATCGGGGCGCAGTATACCCGCCTTGCCGCATCGAAGCAAACTCTTTTCCAGATATTTTCCGGGAATATTTTTCCAATGTTTTTTCAGGATATCTTTCCCCGGCGGGGACGAAAACGCGGAAAATCGGCATGATACCGTTCAGGAATGTCGATATGCGGAAGTCGGGGGGCGACTCCCCCGGCAAGGTGGATTGGCGGGTTCGCAGGGCGCAGCCGGACATGGGGCGGCGCCCCGGCGAAGCCGCCGGGAGACGATCTGCGACCATGGGAAGTTGCGTCACGCGGCAACCGGTGTTCACCCGGGGCCTGAACATCTTCGGCTACGAGCTCCTATACAAGGACGACGCCCGCGACGACGCCGCGCGGGAGGTCGCGCCGGCGGAGCTCCCCGTCGTCCGCTTCGCCGAAGACAGCGCCACGTCCAAGACGATCATCCACGCCTTCTACGACCTGGGCATCGCCCGCGTCACGAACAACAAGCCCGGCTTCGTCAACTTCACCGAAAAGCTGTTGCTGGACAAGGTGGCGACCATACTCCCCCCCCAGATACTGGTCATCGAGCTGATGGACTCGCTCCAGCCCACGCCCGAGGTCATCGAAGCCTGCCGCGCGCTGCGCACCCAGGGCTACCGCATAGCGTTGGACAATTTCACCATGCGCGGGGAGTCGATGCCGTTGCTGGAGGTGGCGGACATCGTCAAGATCGAGTTCAACCAGGTCGCCCCGGAGCAGGTCCGGGAGTTCTCCCAGCAGTTGCAGAAGAAGCATCCGAACGCGAAGCTCCTGGCGGAGAAGCTGGAGACCCCCTCCGAGTTCGAAGTGGCGAAGAAGAGCGGGTTCGAGCTGTTCCAGGGGAATTTCTTCAGCAAGCCCTCCGTCGTCAAAGGCAAGGTCGCCGTGCCCGCGCCGATGCGCCGCCAGTACCTGCAACTCATCCGGCTCTCGCTGGACCCCGATGTGGACTACGGGGCGATCTCCGACATCGTGAAAAAGGACATCGCGCTCTCCTACCGGCTGCTGCGGGTGGTGAACTCGGCGTTCTTCGGCCTGCGCTACACCGTCAGCAACATCCGTCAGGCGCTCTCCATCCTGGGCATGAAGGAGATCAAGAAGTGGATCACCCTGATCTCCCTGTCCGGGCTGACCGACAACAAGCCGAACGAGCTGGTCACCATGTCGCTGATACGCGCCCGCTTCCTAGAGCTGGTCGCGGCGGAGGCGGGGATGCGGAAGCAGTCGGACGACCTGTTCCTGCTGGGCCTGATGTCGATGATGGACGCGATCATGGACCTGCCGATGACGATGATCGTGACGCAGACGAACATCGCGGAGCACGTCGCCGCGCCGCTGCTGACGCACGAGGGGAGTTTCGGGGCGTTGCTGGACCTCATCATCTGCTACGAGCGGAGCGACTGGGACGGCGCGCAGGAGCTGGCGGACGGGTTCGACCTCTCGCTGGAGCGCATCTTCGACCACTACCTGCACGCCATCGAGTGGGCGCAGCAACTGTAGCAGCCGCACAACCGCGAAGCCCCGCCGTCCTCAGCCGCGCGCGGAGAAGCCGTAGACCGTCACCTGCCGGTAGACCTCCCCCGGCCGCAGCACGGCGCTCGGGAACCGCGGCTGGTTCGGCGCGTCGGGGAAGTTCTGCGCCTCCAGGCAGAAGCCGGTGCGGCGCCCGTAGCGCACCCCGCCCTTCCCCCTGACGCTGCCGCTGAGGCCGTTGCCGCTGTAGAACTGCATCCCCGGCTGGTCGGTGAAGACCGTCAACACGCGCCCGCCCTCCGGCTCGAAGACCTCCGCCGCCTGCGCGGGGCCGCCGGGGGCGCCGGGGTCTTTGCGCAACACGAAATTGTGGTCGTAACCGCCCCCGATGGCGAGCTGCTCGGCGAGCTCCACGCCGGTCGCGTCGATCTGGAACCCTATCTCCCGCGCCACCGTCCCCGTCTGCGGCCTGAAATCGAAGGGGGTCCCGGTCACGTCGCGCACCTCCCCGGTGGGGATGCGCCCCGCGTCGGTCGGCGTGATGGCGGCGGCGGCGATGGCGAGCCGGTGCCCGAGCACGGTCCGGGTCGGGTCGCCCGTCAGGTTGAAATAGGAGTGGTGCGTCGGGTTCAGCACCGTGGGCTTGTCGGTCGTCCCCTCGTAGCCGATGCGCAGCCTGTTGTCGCGGGTGAGGGTGTAGGTCACCGTCAGCGCCAGCGCCCCCGGGTAGCCTTCCTCGCCGTCCGGGCTGAGGTAGCGGAACGCGACGGCGCACCCGTCCGGGGCGGCGGCGACGCGCCCCTCCCAGACGACCTTGTCAAAGCCGCGCCAGCCGCCGTGGAGCTGGTTCCCCCCCTCGTTCGCCGTCACCCGGTAGGTCTCGCCGTCCAAGTCGAAGCGCGCCCCGCCGAGGCGGTTGCCGTAGCGCCCCACGATCGCGCCCATGTAGGAGTAGTTCGCGAGGTAGTCCTCCAGCGTGTCGCAGCCGAGCACGATGTCCGCGACCTTGCCCTCGCGGTCCGGGGCGAGGATGGACGTGACCGTCGCCCCGCGCTCCATCACCCGCACCGTGACCCCGGCGCCGCTCGAAAGCGTGAACATCTTCACGTCGCGCCCGTCCGGCGTCTTCCCGAAAACAGATTCCTCGACATCCGCCATGCCGCCCCCCGTCGCCCTGTCGCAAGCCGCCGCCCGCCGCGACACGCCCCTCCGGGCGATCGTCGGGACGCGGCGCGCGCCCCTACTTCGATCCCACCTCGCACGTCCAGCCGAACGGGTCGGCGAGGTCGCCCCACTGTATGCCGGTCAGCGTGTCGTACAGCTTGCGGGAGACCGCGCCGATGCCGCCGTCCGCGATTTGCAGCAGCTCGCCGCCGATGCTGAGGGCGCCGATGGGGGAGATGACCGCCGCCGTGCCGGTGCCGAACGCCTCGGCGAGCGCCCCCGACTTGGCGGCGGCGTGCAGCTCGTCCACCGAGAGGCGTCGTTCCACGGCCTTCACGCCCCAGGAGCGGAGCAGCTCGAGCACCGAGGAGCGCGTGACGCCGGGCAGGATGCTGCCGCCCAGCTCCGGCGTGACCACCTCGTCGCCGATCTTGAACATCACGTTCATCGCGCCGACCTCCTCGATGTACTTCTTCTCCACGCCGTCGAGCCAGAGCACCTGGGTGAAGCCCAGCTCCTCGGCCTTCTTCTGCGCGATGATCGACGCCGCGTAGTTGCCGCCGCATTTCGTGAAGCCCGTCCCGCCGCGCACGGCGCGGACGTACTCGTCCTCGATGTAGATTTTCACCGGGTCGAGCCCCTCGGGGTAATAGGCGCCCACGGGGCTGGCGATGACGATCAGTTGGAAGGTGTTCGAGCGGCGCACGCCCAGGTGCGGCTCGGTGGCGATCATGAACGGGCGCAGGTAGAGCGACGTGCCGGGCAGGCGCGGCACCCAGTCCGCGTCGGCGCGCACCAGCGTCTGGACGGCTTCGAGGAAGCCCTCCTCCGGGTAGGTCGGCATGCAGATGCGGATGGCGGATGAGTTGAGCCGCTTGGCGTTCTCCCACGGGCGGAACAGCAGGATGCGGCCGTCCTTGGCGGCGTAGGCCTTCAACCCTTCGAACACCTCCATCGCGTAATGGAACACCATCGCCGCCGGGTCGAGCACCAACGGGGCGTAGGGGACGATGCGCGCGTCGCGCCAACCACGCCCCTCGGCGTAGTCCGCGACGAACATGTGGTCGGTGTAGTAGTGGCCGAAGGTCAGGTTGCGCCAGTCCGGCTTGGC
Source organism: Acidobacteriota bacterium (assembly GCA_031271905.1). Taxonomy (GTDB): domain Bacteria; phylum Acidobacteriota; class UBA6911; order UBA6911; family UBA6911; genus UBA6911. The sequence goes on along the minus strand of JAISUT010000005.1, from coordinate 17,779 downwards.
CTTGGGCCGGGTCGTCTTCTCGATCTTGATGCCTTTCGCGTCCATCGTGTCCATGGAAAAACCTCTCCCTGTTCCGCCGTCACTTAGAATGTTTTGGATTGGTGCAGGTTCCAAAAGAGTGGATTCTACTGCCAACCGGGGGGATTGGCAAGACGCCCGCACCCGCCACGGTGGCAAATCGCCCCTTGAGCGGAGGGCGCTTTCGATGGTAATTTTCCTGATTAAATTTCATACAAGTCAAAGGGACTGCCATGAGCGAAGAACAACAGGAGTTCAAAGTCACCGACAAGCGCGGTTTCTCGGAAGACGGGACGCCCCGGCCCGACGGCGCGGGCGGAAAGGGAATCGACAAGAAGGCGGAGGATGGGGCGGCCGCCGCAGGCGCGGCGCAAGCGGCCCCCAACCGGGAGCGGCCCTCGATCGACTTCCCGTCCTACATCCTCGGCCTGTACACGCAGGTGATGGTGATGCTCGGCGAGGTGCCGAACCCCGTCACCAACAAGAAGGAGGAGGACGTGGAGGCGGCGCGCCACGGCATCGACCTCCTGTCCATGCTGGAGGAGAAGACCAAGGGGAACCTCACCGGCGAAGAGGGGCAGTTCCTGGGGCAGGCGCTTTACGAGCTGCGCATGAAGTTCATGGCCAAGACCAGCGGCATCAAGCTCTAGGGCGGCCATGGGCATCTGCGAGAAACCCCGGATGACTGCGCCGGCGCTTGTCCGCCCTCCACGACGCGCGTCCTTGCGCGCCGGCGCCGGCGTCCCTGCGCGCGCGGGCTTTTCAGGGGTGCCCCTATGAAAGTCGTCACCCGGCTGGAGGACCTCGCGCCGGAACACCCGCTGCCGGTGGTCACCGTGGGGAATTTCGACGGGGTGCACCTGGGGCACCGCCGCCTGATCCAACACGTCGCGGCGCGCGCCGCCGAGATCGGCGGGACGCCGATGGTGCTGACCTTCCATCCGCACCCGCTGCAACTGTTGGTGCCGAACCACGCGCCGATGCAGATACAGCCGCTCGACCAGAAGCTCGCCGTCATCGCCTCGCTCGGCATCCCGGTGACGGCGGTCATCCCCTACGACGCGAAGCTCGCCGAGACCGACGCCCGCGATTTCGCGGTGGACGTCTTCTGCGAGCGCCTGCGGGCGCGGGAGATCTACGTCGGCCCCAACTTCGCCTTCGGGCGGCGGAGGCAGGGGAGCGTCAGCCTGTTGAAGGAGATCGGGCGGGAGCGGGGCTTCCTCGCGGAGAAGATCCCCCAGGTGGAGTTCCGCGGCACGCGCATCTCCAGCACCATCGTGCGCCAGGCGCTCCTGTACGGGCAGGCGGCGTTGGCGCGGCGGCTTTTGGCGCGCCCCTTCACGTTGGAGGGGACGGTGATACACGGGCGGGGGCTGGGTGCGAAGCTGCAAATCCCCACCGCCAACCTGCGGACGGACAACGAGCTGATCCCCCGGCGCGGCGTCTACGTGACGCGCCTCCGCGTCATGGGGGACCCGGAACACGCGGCGGGCACCAAGGGCGACGGCTCTTGCGCCGCAGTGACCAACATCGGATTCCGGCCGACGGTCGACGCGGACGCGGGGGCGGCGTTGAGCATCGAGACGCACGCGCTGGGCTTCGACCGGGACATCTACGGCCGGCGGGTGTCGGTGGAGTTCTGGCACCGGTTGCGGGACGAGCGCCGTTTCGCCGGACAGGACGAGCTGGTCGCCCGCATACGGAAGGACAAGGAGAACGCCCGCCGTTATTTCCAGTGGTTGGGGAAGGTGACGGCGCAAGCGGCGGTTTGACGCAGGGGAACGCAGAGGGAGGAAGCAGATGCCGATCACCCGTGAGGAAGTCTTGAAGATCGCCGACTTGGCGCGGCTCCATTTCGACGAAGGCGAGCTGGACGCCTTCACCGTCCAATTCCAGGGGATCATGGACTACATCGAGCAGCTCAAGCAGGTGGACGTGGAGGGGGTCGAGCCGACCAGCCACGTCTCCCTCGCCCCGGACTTCGAGAAACACATGTTCCGCGAGGACGAGGTCGCCGCCTCGCTCCCCGCCGAGACCAGCCTGGCGGGCGCGCCCGACGCCGCCGCCGGGCATTTCCGCGTCCCCAAGGTGCTGTGACGGACCCGGAATTGGAAATTTGAACTGCGGGGTTTCGCGGCGCACATGCCGCGGGACCGGGCAACCAGGGAATAGGAAACGTCAACATGGACATCAGGGACGCATACGTGGTCAGGGACGCGGTGAACGCCGGGGAAGTCTCCGCGCGCGAGGTCGCCGAGGCGGCGCTCCGCCGCATCGAGGAGGCGGACGGGACGCTGAAAGCCTTCCTCACCGTCGAGCCGGAGCGGGTGCTGGCGCGCGCCGGGGAGATCGACCGCAAGGTCAAGGACGGCCCGTTGCCGCTGGCCGGGGTGCCGGTCGCCGTCAAGGACAACCTCTGCACCAAGGGGTTGCGCACGACCTGCGCGTCGAAAATCCTGGAGGACTGGCGCCCCCCCTACGACGCCACCGCGGTGGCGCGCCTGGAGGCCGCCGGGGCGGTCGTCGTCGGCAAGACCAACTGCGACGAGTTCGCGATGGGCTCCTCGACGGAGAACTCGGCGTTCCAGGCGACGCGCAACCCCTACGACCTCGATCGCATCCCGGGCGGCTCCAGCGGCGGCAGCGCCGTGGCGGTGGCGGCGGGGATGGCGACCTTGGCGCTCGGCTCGGAGACGGGCGGCTCGGTGCGCCAGCCCGCGTCGTTCTGCAACATCACGGGGCTGAAGCCGACCTACGGGCGCATCTCCCGCTACGGCCTGGTGGCCTACGCCTCCTCGCTCGACTGCGTGGCGCCGATGGGCAACAGCCCGCGCGACATCGCGCTCCTGCTCTCCCAGGTCGCCGGACGCGACGGCCACGACTCCACGTCCTCGCCAGAGCCCGTGCCCGACTACGAGGCGGAGCTGCGCCGGCCGGTGAAGGGGATGCGCCTCGGCATCCCGAAGGAGTTCTTCGGCGAGGGGTTGGACGCGGAGGTGAGGGCGGCGATAGAGGCGGGCGTCAAAAACGCCGAGAGCCTGGGGTGCGAAATCGCCGAGGTGTCGCTGCCGCACACCCCGTACGCCATCGCCGACTACTACATCATCGCCCCGGCCGAGGCCAGCTCCAACCTGGCGCGCTACGACGGCGTACGCTACGGCTACCGCGTGGACGCGCCCAGGGACCTGCTCGACATGTACCAGCGCACGCGCAGCACCGGCTTCGGCGCGGAGGTGCGCCGCCGCATCATGATCGGCACCTACGCCCTGTCCTCCGGCTATTACGACGCCTATTACGGGCGGGCGATGAAGGTGAGGACCTTGATCAAACGCGACTACGACCTGGCGTTCGAGAAGGTGGACGCGCTGGTCAGCCCCGTCAGCCCGACCCCGGCGTTCAAGATCGGCGAGAAGTCGTCCGACCCGCTGTCGATGTACCTGTCCGACATCTACACGGTGACTGCGAACCTGGCGGGCGTTCCGGGCGTCTCCGTCCCCTGCGGCTTCACGCGGGAGGGGTTGCCGATCGGCTTGCAGCTCCTGGGCCGGCAGTTCCAGGAAGGGGCGTTGCTGCGCCTGGCGCAAAGCTATCTGGACGCCTTCGCCCCGCAAGCGCCAGCCTTGCGCGTGTAGGCCGCACGCCGGGGGGCGCGAGCCCCCCCCTTTTTTTGGTGCCTGCCGTGCGCGTGTAGCGCGGCGCCGGGAAAACGGGGCGCGGCGCCATTCGGATTTGTTGCCATGCCCCCGCAAGCTGTGGTAATTTTCGCCTGGCCTGTGCGCCGGTCTGGGACTGCCCGGATAGCCATGGGATTCATGAGGTTTGCGGGGTTTGCGCCCGAAAGGGCTCGGGAGGTTGCGCCATTCTCATCTACCATCCGACGATACTTCTACAGGATCTGGCGACGGAGGATCTCCTGCCCGCCGGCGCGGCTGCGACGGGCGGCGCGGGCGGCCCCTCGCTGCTGGATCTCTTCCTCCAGTCGAGCGGCTTCGCCTTCGGCATCCTGGTGTTGCTCATCCTGTTCTCGCTCTTCTCGTGGGCCATCATCGTGCGCAAGTGGGCGACCTTCCGCCGCGTCGATTCCAAGAGCCGCGACTTCGCCAACCTGTTCCGCAGGAGCGCCCGCTTGAGCGAGGTCAACGTCGTCTGCGAACAGTACCGCGACTCCCCGCTCGCCGGGGTCTTCTCCGCCGGCTACCAGGAGCTGAACACCCAGCTCAAGTCGCTGAAAACCCCGCAGGGGACGCACCCGACGCTGACCGACCGCAACATCCAAGGCATCCAGCGCTCGTTGCAGCGGGCGGCGGCGGCGGAGCTGTCCGTCCTGGAGAAGAGCCTGAGCTGGCTGGCGACGACCGGCTCGGTCTCCCCTTTCATCGGGCTGCTCGGCACCGTGGTCGGCATCATCAACGCCTTCAACGGGCTCGGCTTTGAAAAGACCGCCTCCGTCCAGGCGGTCGCCCCCGGCATCTCCGAGGCGCTCATCGCCACGGCCGCAGGATTATTTGCAGCCATCCCGGCGTATATAGCGTATAACCAGTTCGTGAGCCGGTTGAAGGGCATCGCCACGCGGACGGACGATTTCGCCATGGAGTTCATCAACCTGCTGGAACGGAGCTTCAACTGATGGCGTTCACGACCCCCCAGGGTCGCACGGCGACCTCGCTCTCGGAGATCAACGTCACCCCGCTGGTGGACGTCATGCTCGTGCTGCTGATCATCTTCATGGTGACGGCGCCGATGATGCACACCGGCATCGACGTGGAGCTGCCCGAGACGCGCAACGTCAAGGACGTGAACCCGGAGGAGCGCATCATCCTGTCCATCAGCCGCGAGGGGGACATCTTCTACGGCGCGGAGGCCGTCAACTTCGCCGACGTGCCCGAGAGGCTCAGGCGGGACGCCAAGGGCCCCAAGGACGCCATCTTCCTGCGCGCGGACAAGGACGTGAAGTGGGACGCAATCGTCTCGGTCATCGACGCCGTGCGCGGAGCGGGCTTCTCGGAGGTCAAGCTGGTGACCAAGCCCTTCGCGCTCGAAAACAAACGGTAGGCGGCGACGCCTGAAAGCCCTGGAAGCCATGGGAGACAACGACAGCCGCACGACCTTGCTTCAAATCCCGCTCGTCAGGGAGAGGTACGGCATGTCGGCGGCGGCGACGCTCCTCCTGCACGGCGCGGCGGCGGCGCTCCTCCTGTTCGGGGGGCGGTTCATGCCCAGCCCCGTCATCCAGCTCGGCAGCGGGCAGGGGGGCGGCTTCGGCGGCGAGGACATCGCCACCGTCGGCGTGGTGGACCAGTTCTCCGGCGGCGCGGGGATGGTCAAGCCGTCCCTGGTCCCGCAGCCCCCGGCGCTGGAGGAGGCGCCGCCGCGGCCCGAGGCGGATTCATCCATCGCGCTCCCGGGGACGGTCGAGCCGCCCAGGAAGCCCGAGCCCAAGAGGGATGCGGCGCCCCGCCCCCCGGGCAACGCCATACCCACCGAGGCGCGCCCCGGCTCGGGGGGCGTCGCGGGGATGCGCTCGGGCGGCGGCGGCGGCGTGGGCGGCGGCAACGGCATATCGGTCGGCGCCGGTTCGGGCGGCTTCGGCGACTCCGCCTACGCGGCGGCGCTCGAGCGGAGGATCAGCGACAACTGGCAACGCCCCCCCGCCGGCGTCCGCATGGACGTGACCTACAGCTTCTACATCGGCGCCAACGGGGTGATCTACGGCATCCAGAAGGAGGAGTCGTCGGGAAACCCCATACTCGACCTGACCGCCGAGCGCGCGATCAAGCTGGTCAAGGGGCTCCCCGCCATGCCCATGGAGTTTCGCGGCAAGAAGGTCCAGTTCGTCGCCCGGTTCGTATACCCGCCGGAACCTTAAGCCCCCGGTCGGCGGCGCGGCCGGGGCCCTCGCGGCCGCAGGGCGTCCGCAGGGGAACCACCTGCCACGGGCCGCCGCCGGCCACGGGCGGAAACAGAGGAGCGTCATGAAGGCAAGGATACCGCTTTTTCTCTTACCCATACTCGCGTGCCTCGGCGTGCAGCCCGCGCTGCGCCCGCAGGATTCGCAAGTGTCCCTGTTCCCCCGCGCGTCGGAGGAGCTCATCCTCGGCGTGGCGGACGTGCAATCCACCTCTGCGGGCACGGCGGAGACCGACGGCGTGCTCCGGGTGTTCAACCAGGTCTTGTGGGACGACCTCTCCTTCGCGGGCTTCTTCACCATGGCGGGCAGGAGCTTCTACCCGTCCAAGCCCATCGTGCGCCCCGAGGTTGACATCGACTACGAGGCGTGGGACGCGCTCCCGTTCAAGGTCAGCTTCCTCACCGTGGGCAACCTGACGCTCAAGGACGGCTTGGTGCGCGTCGAGCTCTCCGTCTACGACATGAAGCAGCGCAAGATGAGCTTCGGCAAGGCATACACCGGCAACGTCAACCAGACCCGCGAGATCGTCCACCGCTGGGCGGACGAGGTCGTCTACCAGTTGACGGCGGGCACCTCGCGCGGCATCGCCTCGACCAAGGTCGCCTACGTCTCCCAGCAGGGGCGCAACAAGGAGATCTACGTCATGGACTACGACGGCTACAATCCGCGCGCCTTCACCCACACGGGCTCCTTGAACCTGTTCCCGAACTGGGCGCCGGACAACTCGAAGCTGGCGTTCGTCAGCTACCGCCCCAACCCGGAGGTCGCCATCTACTCGTACATCGACGGCTCGCGGCTCCCCTTCCCCATGTTCAACACCCTGGCGTCCACCCCCGCCATCTCCCCCGACGGCAAGGAGGTCGCATTCTGCATGCGCACGGCCCGCGGCGACAGCGACATCTTCATCTCCAACCTGGACGGCTCCAACCGCCGCAACCTGACCAACACCCCGGCGATAGAGACCTCGCCCACCTGGTCGCCGTCGGGGCGGCAGATCGCCTACATCTCCGGGATGCCGGGGCAGATCGTCATCAAGGACGTGGACGGCTCCAACCTGCGCCGCATCAGCAAGGAGGGGGGCGACGCGGACGCCGTCTCCTGGTCGCCGGACGGGAAGTGGCTGGCGTTCCACTGGCAGCCGCGCAACAAGTCCAACTACGACATCTTCGTCGCCGACGCCGCCACCGGCCTCATCCGGCAGGTCACCAGCAACCGGGGGAGCAACGAGAGCCCGTCCTGGGCGCCCGACAGCCGCCACCTGATCTTCCAATCCAACCGCTCCGGGAAATGGCAGATCTACGCGACGCTCTTGGATCGCGCCGACGTGCGGCAGGTCACCACCACGGGGAGCAACACGTCGCCGGCATGGAGCGGCTATTTCAAATAGCTCGAACGGCCCTGTGGCGCGCAGGGGCGCACGGGTCGTAGAGGCGCAGACGCGCACACGTCCAAAGGTCTAGGATTTCAGAAGGGGCGCGCATGGTTTTCCGCCTTTCGCCACCATGCGCCATGGTATACTGCACCGACATGGACGCCCGGCGCCCCGAGGCGGACGGGAGGCGCCGGCGTCGTTAAGATTTTTGTTAAATAACAAGCGGCTTATGTTTGTATAAGGAGATGGCGCATGAGACGACCGCGGTTCCAACTCACATCGACGGCACTGGCTGCCCTGACGCTGGCGGGGCTGATGATTCTGGCCACCGGATGCGGCAAGAAGGCGGGGGTGCCCATCCCTTCCGACCCCCGCGCGGGAGCGGGAAAGAACCAGACGGCGGACGGGCGCCCGCCGATGCCCTCGCCGACGGTCACGATCAAGGCCGAGCCGTCCTCCGTCGAGAAGGGCAAGGCGACGACCCTGACGTGGGAGACCACGAACGCGACCGGCGTCACCATCGACAACGGCATCGGCACCGTGGAAGCCTCCGGCAGCCGCACGGTCCGCCCCATGGCCTCCACCACCTACAAGATACGGGCGACCAACAACGTCGCGGTGGCGGCGGCGGAAATCCGCGTGACCGTCACCGACGCCGACTCGGCGACGCCGCCCCCGTCCTCGCTCATCAACGACGCGGCGTTCTTCGACTCCTCGATGCAGGACGTCTTCTTCGCCCTGGACGAGTTCACCGTCAACGGCGCGGCGCAGCGCATCCTGCAAGCGAACGCGCGGGCGCTGGCGGAGCGGCCGAACATCCTCATCACCGTCGAGGGGTATTGCGACGAGCGGGGCTCGGAGCGCTACAACCTGGTGCTGGGCGACAAGCGCGCCAACGCCGTGCGCGACTACCTGATCTCCCTCGGCATCGCCGCCAACCGCATCGAGGCGGTCTCCTACGGCGAGGAGCGCCCCTTCTGCGAGGAGCACACCGAGGAGTGCTGGCAGTCCAACCGCCGCGCCAGCATCGTGATGCGTTAGTTTCCCAGTCCCGATAGGAGAGATTTCCGTGAACATCAAGACGAAGGTGAAAACGGTCGTTTGCATCCTGGCCGCCACGCTGACCGCCCTCCCTGCGGCGCAGGCGGGCACCAAGGAGGAGCTGATGCGGCTCCAGAGCGAGATACTGTCGCTCCAGAAGCAACTGCTGGAGTTCGACAAGAGCTACAACGAGCGCATCGACGGGTTGCGGAGCCTGGTCATACAGTTGACGGACGAGATGGCGAAGGTCGGCAACACGGTCAACCGCATGGGGGCCGCGATCGACAGCCAGACCGAGGACGCCCGCACCCGCGACAAGTCCCTGCGCGCGGATCTGGAGGAGCTGGGCGTGAAGGTCGACGACGCCGCCATCAGCGTCTCGGCGATGGCGCAGCAACTCAACGAGCTCAAGTCGCAGGCGTCCTCGATGGGGCTGGGCGCGGGGTCGATGTCCGCGTCCTCGGGCATGTCGCCCGAGTCCCTGTACAACCAGGCATACGGCGACTTCGTGCAGGGGAGCCTGGACTTGGCCATCGAGGAGTTCACCGCCTACGTGGACACCTACCCCGGCGGCGCGAGGGCCGCAGACGCCCTGCTCAACATCGGCGAGGCGAACTCCAACCTGAACAACCTGTCGCAGGCGCTGAACGCATTCACGCGCGTCATCAACGAATACCCTCAGGCGTCGGTCGTCCCGACCGCGCTGTACAAGCGCGCCCAGGTCGAGCTGGCGATGCAGGAGCGGGACAACGCCATCGCCGACCTCAAGGACATCGTGGACCGCTTCCCGAACGCCACGGAAGCCGACCAGGCGCGGGTGCGGCTGCAGCAGATGGGGGCGTTGCGCCCCAAGGCGACGACTCCCGCACGCAGGACGACCAGCCGGTGAGGCTGCGCGTCTTGCGCTTGCCGGGGGGCGTCGCGGTCTCCCGCATCCGATAATTCTCATTACTTTACGAAAAGGACTTCGACATGGCCTCATTGAACAAAGTGATCCTCATCGGGAACCTGGGGAAGGACCCGGAAACCCGCTACACCCAAAGCAACCAGGCGGTGGCGACCTTCAGCCTGGCGACGACGGACAACTGGACGGGCGCGGACGGCAACCGGCAGGAGCGCACGGAATGGCACCGCGTCGTCGCCTGGGGGAAGCTCGCCGACCTGTGCCAGCGCTACCTCACCAAGGGGCGGCAGGTCTATGTCGAGGGGCGCATCCAGAGCCGCGAGTGGACCGACCAGGGCGGCAACAAGCGGACGACGACCGAGATCAACGCCTCCAGCATCCTGTTCCTCGGCAACCGCAACTCGCAAGGGGGCGACTACGCCGCCGCGCCCCCCTACGAGGGCACGTCGTCGCAGCCCAGGGGCGGGCGGGTGTCCGAGTCGGAGACCGCCTATCCGGGGACGGAGCCGGAGCAACCCTTCGGCGAACCCGGCATCACCGACAAGGACATCCCCTTCTAAACCCGACTCCAATTAGTCGCTTGTGTCTTTCGGCGGAAGTCTTATAGAATAGGTCGCGCCACCTGCGGGGGCGCGACGCCGGCGGGTGGCGGGCGATGTTTTGGCAAACCAATTCGAGGGAGAATCAGCATGAAGATCAAGGCAGCCGTAGTACGTGAGAAGGGCGCTCCTTTTGTTATCGAGGAAGTCGAGCTGGACGAGCCGAGGGAGGACGAGATACTGGTGAGGATCGTCAGCACCGGCCTCTGCCACACGGACCTGGTGGCGCAACAGCAGTTCATGCCCATCCCGCTCCCAGGCGTGTTCGGGCATGAGGGCGCGGGCATCGTGGAGAAGGTCGGCGCGCGGGTGACCAAGGTGAAGCCGGGCGACCATGTGGCGACCAGCTACATGTCCTGCGGCACCTGCCCCGCCTGCAAGGAAGCCCACCCCGCGTGGTGCGTCGATTTCCGGCAGTTGAACTTCGGCGGGCGCCGCGCGGACGGCACCGCCACGATGAAGAAGGGCGGCGAGACCATCTACGGCTCCTTCTTCGGGCAATCGACCTTCGCCTCCCACGCGCTGGTCACCGAGCGCAACGCGGTGAAAATCGCCGACGACGTGCCGATCGAGATCCTCGCCCCCCTGGGATGCGGCATCCAGACCGGCGCGGGCGGCGTCATCAACTCCCTCAAGCCCGAGCCCGGCTCCACCATCGCGATCTTCGGCATCGGCTCGGTGGGCTTGAGCGCCATCATGGCGGCGGTGGTGTGCGGCTGCACGCAGATCATCGGCGTGGACGTGATGGAGGAGCGCTTGGAGCTCGCCAAGTCGTTCGGCGCGACGCATGTCATCAACTCCAAGACCGAGGACGCCGTGGAGGCCATACGCAAGCTGACCGGCGGCTACGGCGCGAAGTACACGCTGGAATGCACCGGCATCCCGGCGGTGCTGCGTCAGGCGGTGGACGTGCTGCCGATGGGCGGCACCTGCGGCCTGATCGGCGTCGCCCCGATGGGCGCGGAGGTGAGCCTGGTGATGCAGACGCTGCTGGACGGCCGCACCGTCAAGGGCGTGGTCGAGGGCGACTGCGTCTCGGACATCTTCATCCCGCAGCTCATCGACCTGTACAAGGCGGGGCGATTCCCGTTCGACCGGTTGCTGACCTTCTACACGTTGGATCAGATCAACCAGGCGGTGGAGGACACCCACAAGGGCAAGTCGCTCAAGGCCGTCCTCAAGCTGGCGTGACGGCTAGAGGTTCGCAGCCGGTTTTGAAATCGCGGGGGCGTCAGGCGGCGCCCCCGTTTTTTGTCCCTGTCCGCGCCCGCGTCATCCCCCGAACAGCGAGCCTTGCGGCGCCAGGCGCTCCTTGACCGGCGCGAACGACCGGCGGTGGATGGCGCAGGGGCCGCGCCCGCGCAACGCCTTGATGTGCTCCTTCGTCGGATAGCCTTTGTGGCGGGCGAAGCCGTAGCCCGGATAGAGCGCGTCCATCTCCAGCATGTGGCGGTCGCGCGCGGTCTTGGCGAGGATGGACGCGGCGGCGATGCTCATCGAGAGCGCGTCGCCCCGGATGATGCCGCGCTGGGGGATGCCCAGGCCGGGTATCCTCCGCGCGTCGATCAACAGGTAGTCGGGGGGTTCGCCGGACGTTTCGGCGAGCCTCTCCACCGCGCGGCGCATCGCGAGCAACCCCGCGCGGTAGATGTTCAGGCTGTCGATCTCCTCCGCCTCCGCCCGCCCGACCCCCCAGGCGAGCGCGACCTCCTTGATGGCGGCCTCCAGCTCCTCGCGCCGCTCCGGCTTCGATATCCTCTTGGAGTCGTCCACGCCCCGCACCATGCATCCTTCGGGCAGGACGACGGCGGCGGCGACCACGGGGCCCGCCAACGGGCCGACGCCCGCCTCGTCCACGCCGGCGATGCGGCGGAAGCCCTCGTCACGCACCCCCCTCTCGAAGGCGAGGAGCCGTTCCAGCCGCTCGCGCTCCCGCAGCTCTTTTGCCCCGGGGGGTGCGGCGGGACGGCGCGCCGGCGGCTTCCGTTCCGCGTGCAGATCCTTTCGCCCGCCCATGACGCCCCTCCCCTCGCGATGCCGACGCCCGTTTTCCGGCACGGGGGGGACCCGCCGCCCGCGCCTCCGTCGTTTGCCGGGCAAGTATATCACCATGCGGGCGCTTGTTCACGCCATCCGCGCATGGAACGCGGGCCGGAACCGTGGATCGGGAGCTAAAACAGGTTGCATTTCCCCCGTCGGTCGGGGCATATTAGACATCCGGTTTTAACGGTCGGCGGTCGGTTCGCCATCAGGGCGACGGTGTCCGGCGGCCGCAGGTTGCGGAGAGGAGGGGCGGATGGGGTTCCTGGACGGCATCATTAAAAGCACCGTGCGGCAGGTGGTGCGCGAGACGGTGGGGCAGGCGGCGCGCGAGGCGGTGCGCGATGTGACTAAAAACGCGATCCAGAAGGCCACCGGGCTGGACGTGGACGGCGGCGGCGACGGACGCCCCCTGCCCTCGCGCGACGGGCGTGACGGCGCTCCGAGGGACGCGGCCGCCGCCTCGGGCGGCTATGCGGGACAAGGATCCCCCGCCGCGCCGGGCGGCCACACGGTCGAATACTTCCGCGAGATACTGGCAAGCGAGTTCGGCGGCTACGAATTGCGGGAGAACGTCTCCCCGGGCGAGATCGGGGGCGTCGGGCGGCCTTACGACTTCGGCCTCTACCAGGGCGGCAGGCTGGTCGCCGTGGTGCCGTTGGCGGCGCACAACCGCACCAACAACGCCGCTTGGAAGAACGCGCGCGCGGCGGCCGAGGGCGCGGGCGTGCCCTTCGTCAACTTCCACCTGCACATGCCCAACCAGAGGGATTTCGTGATCAGCCGCGTCAAGCGGTTGTTGGGATAGGAGGCCGGGGGGATGTGGGCATGTCCCACACCTACGGTGGGGTGAAGCGTCCGCCGCCCAATGGCGTTGTAGGTCGCCGGCGACGTTCAGCCCTGTGCCAGCAGATGCTGTCTTCAAAGCGACTCCCCCCGGTCGCCTGCGTCTGCCGTCTTTTGGGGAAAGGCGCGAGCGGCGTCGCCCGCCCCCTTTCGCGAAACCCCGCTCGGGAAAACGATGGAAAGCCTGTTGTCGGAACTCGCGTGGCCGTCGGCGTGGACGGAGTTTTTGACTTGGCGGCGCGAACGGGGGCGCTTGAGCCGGAAGGAGCTGGCGGCGCTGGCCGGGTTCGTGCAGACCAGGGCGTACATGCCGGTCGTCGAGCGGATCTTGTCGGGCGCGCCGCTGGGCGTGCCTGAGAAGAAGCTCGTCAACAAGGCGGGGCGGCGGAAAAAGCGCGTGGTCTACAGCTTCCCCGAACCCGAGATGTGGGTGTTGAAGCTGCTGGCGTTCCTGCTCTCCCGCTACGACGACAAGCAGCCGGACGGGGTCTACTCGTTCCGCCAGGACGCGGGGGCGCACCGCGCCATCCGCAGGCTCACGGCGGCACCGGACATCGCGGCGCGATGGTGCTACAAGCTCGACGTCGCCGACTACTTCAACAGCATCGACGTCCCCCTGCTGCTGCCGATCCTGCGCGACGTGCTGTGCGACGACCCGGGGCTGGTCGGCTTCTTCGAGCGCCTGCTCCTCGGCGACGAGGCCGTATTCGGGGGGCGGGTGGTGCGCGGGGCGCGCGGGGTGATGGCGGGCACGCCCACGGCGCCGTTCCTCGCCAACCTCTACCTGCGCGAGCTGGACGGGTATTTCACGGGGCGCAAGGCGTTGTACGCGCGCTATTCCGACGACATCATCATGTTTTGCGAGACGGAGGACGGGTTGGCAGGCTTCCGGGGCGTCGTCCGAGGCGTCTTGGGGAGACATGGGTTGCGCGTGAACCCCGACAAGGAGCGCGTCAGCGCGCCGGGCGAGCCGTGGGAGTTCCTGGGGATCGAGTTCCAAGGCGGGCGCATGGATCTCTCGCGCGCCACCAAGGCCAAGATCAAGGGGAAGATCCGCCGCAAGGCGCGCGCCCTCCGCCGCTGGATGCTCCGCAAGGGGGCGACGCCGGAACGCGCCATGCGCACCATGGTCCGGACGTTCAACAAGAAGTTCTTCGCCGACCCCGCCGCCCCCGGCGGGCGCGACCCGCACGAACTGACCTGGGCGCGTTGGTTCTTCCCGCTCCTGACCAGGGACGACGGCTTGAAGGAGGTGGACCGCCACCTGCAACAGTACATCCGCTACATCCCGACGGGGCGTCACGGCAAGGGGAACTACCGGACGACCTACGGCGACTTGAAAAGGCTGGGCTACAGGAGCCTGGCGCACGAGTACCACGCATCCCGCCGGGAGGGGGCCCGCCGCGAACGCCCCCTCCCCGCAAAGGCGCCCGCGCCCTGAAGCCGCAGGCGCCGGCGCACGGCCTCGCATCGACGCCCCATGCAATCAATTCATAAATAAATATCTCCGCCCAAGATGGCGATAAGCATGTGTCGCGCCATTTTTCCGGCGCGGTTAGGAGAACCATGCCGCACGTCTTTTCGATTCGCGCGAGGATACTGGCCACCACGATGGCATTGATAGCGTTCGCGGTGTCGATCTACACGGTCTACGCCTACCAGACCCGCAAGGGCGACATGGTCGCGGCGCTGGACAAGCGCCTCGCGGCGGCGGTCCAGGTCGCGGTGGAAATCGCCCCCGAGGGCGTGCTCGACGGTGCGGCGGGCGGCGACCTCTCCCAGGAGGTGTTCGACCAGTACCAGCGCAAGCTCTACCGCTACGTGCGCGCCGCCGACATCGAGTACGTCTACGCGCTCGTCGCCAGCCCCGAGGGGTACCGGTTCGTGCTGGACACGGCGGAGGAGGACGAGTATCTGAGCGGCGAGAGCGAGAAAGTGCCGCTGTACGTCTACGAGCTCGACGACGGCGCGGCGAAGGACGCCTTGAGGGTGGCGTTCGAGGGGGGCGAGCCCGACTTCATCGAATACACGGACGAGTGGGGCAGGCACCGCAGCCTGTTCCGCCCCTTCACCACCGCCGCCGGGACGCGGTTCGTGGTGGGCGCGGACCTGTCGGTCGCGGTGATCGACGCCACGCTCCGCCAGACGCTGTTCACCACGCTCGGCATCGGGCTGGGGCTGTTCGCCCTCACCTCCGCCGTGAGCTTCCTGGTGATCAGCCTGTTCATGAGGCCGGTCGGCGCGGCGCAGCGGGCGGTTTGCGAGATCGCCGACGCGATGGACTTGACGCGGCGCGTGCAGGGCGGCAGGGACGAGATCGGGCGGCTGTGCGGCAGCCTGAACGACCTGCTCGGCAAGTTGCAGGCGTTGATCGCCAAAGTGGGGGCGAGCGCGAACGAGAACGCCGCCATCTCGGGGCAGCTTGACGCCAGCGGGGCGGCGATCTACGAAAGCGCGCGTGAGAACATGGCGGCGGTGGGGGAGGTCGCGGCGCAGGGCGACCGGGCGCGCAAGATGCTGGGGGAGATGCACGGCCGCCTGGAGCAGATCGCCGAAGGCGTCAACCGCATCGGCGCGGCGATGACGGGATCCAGGGACAAGATCAAGGACGTCGCGCAGTTGGTGCGCAGGGAGAGCGCGGCGCAACAGGAGTTCTCCTCGCGCCTTTCAAAGCTCTCGCGCGAGACCGACCAGGTGAAGGCGGTGCTCGGCATGATCGGCGACATCGCCGACCAGACGAACCTCCTGGCGCTGAACGCCGCCATCGAGGCGGCGCGGGCGGGGCAGCACGGCAAAGGCTTCTCGGTGGTGGCGGAGGAGGTGCGCAAGCTCGCCGAGAGGACGCAGCGGGCGCTGGGCGAGACCAGCGACACGGTCAACTCGATCATCCGCTCGATCGGGGAGGTCTCCCTCCAGATGGAGCGGAACGCGCAGGAGTGCAAGCGCCTGCTGGACGGCGCGAACGCGGCGCAAAGCTCGATCGAGGTCAGCGTGGCGGAGATAGCGGCGGCGCAACGCACCTTGCGCGAGTCCGCCGACAGCTCGCGCGACATCCTCGGGCACACGCAAAAGGTCCTGGGCAGCGTCGCGCAGATCGGGCAGCGGACGAACCAGAGCACGCAGAGCATCCGGGAGATCAGCCGCTCCGCGTCTTACCTGCACAAGGTCAGCGAAGGCCTGAAGGACGAGCTCGCCCGCTTCAAGGCGTGACGCGGGTCTCATGGGCGCTTTCCCGGAACCGCGTTCTTGAACCGCGAAAGACGCGAGACCCGCAGGCCTGCAATTTCGGATGCACGCGGACAAGCGCGGATGGCGGTTCTACGCCTCCGTTTCATGACATCGCCTCAAGTCCTCGCGCAGCCGGGCTCCGCAGTCAAACCGCAGTCAAACAAGGTTTACCTCGGCATGTGAAAAGGGCATAATGAGAATGCATGTTTCATCTCGCGTCCGCGCCTGCGCCTCTGGCGCAAGTCGGAACAAAGGAGGAATGCATGGAACAAGAAAACCGCGGAACCAGCGGTTCCGGAGAGGACAACCTCCCGCCAGCCGCAACCCAAGCCGCCGCGCCACCGCCACACCTGCCAGACCAACCGGACGCCTCCGGGAAAAAACGCCCCTGCCGGAAAACGCTCTGCGTCGGACTCGCGGGGATCGTGGCGGGCGTGGCGCTCGTGCTGACCGGCAGCGCCCTGCTCCACGGCACGGACACGGCATCCTTCTGCGCGTCGTGCCATTCCATGGACGAGGCCGCGCTGACACACCGGATGTCGGCACACGCCGCCGAGGATTGCAACGCCTGCCACCTGCCGACGGGCTGGTCGCGGCTCCCGGCCAAGGCGTCCACGGGGCTGCACGACATCTTGGCCACCCTGACCGGCAACGTGCCGCCGCGCATCCAAGCGTCGGAGGGAATGAAGGACGTCGTCAACGACAACTGCATCCGTTGCCACCGCCCCACCGTAGAAAACGTGGACATGACGGCGAAACGCCGTTGCACCGAATGCCACCGCGCCGTGCCGCACATGAACAAGCTTCCGATCGCCAAAAGGAGGGCTGCCGATGTCTAAGACTTTGCGTTATTGCATGGTCGTCGCTTCCGGGTGCGCCTTGCTCGCGATCTCCTGCGCGGGGGTCGCCGAACTGAAGGCGCCGGAATACTCGACGTCGCTCGCGCCGGGGGAGACCCGGCTCTCGGCGTTCAAAGACCTGTTCCCCGAGCAGTACCGCCTCTATGCCCGCAACAACCTCTCCGACCTCGACACCATGACGGAATACGGCGGGGCGGTGAACTTCGACAAAAACAACGACCAGGATCCCCTGCCGGAGGGTTACCGCAACGCCCAACCCTACCTGAAGGCGCTCTGGCTGGGCTATCCGTTCAGCTACGAATACCGCGCAGCCCGCGGACATTCGCTCGCCGTGCGCGACATCCTGCACATCGACCGCATCAACCGCTACGGCGACGGCAAAGGACAGCTTCCCGCCACCTGCTGGACGTGCAAGACGCCCAACATCCCGCGCTGGGTCGAGGAGCAGTCCGACGCGAAGTTCTGGAGCAGCGAGTTCAACCGCTACCGGACTGCGCAACGCATCGACATGGAGGACGAGAGCATCAACTGCGCCAACTGCCACGACCCGCGCACCATGGAGCTGCGCATCATCAGCGCGGCGCTCAAGGACGCGCTGGTGCGGCGCGACCCGGATTGGAGCTGGGAGAAGACCTCGCGCAACGAGAAGCGGACGCTGGTCTGCGCCCAGTGCCATGTGGAGTATTACTTCACCCCCGCCAACCAAGGCGTCGCAGCCAAACCCGTCTACCCGTGGGACAAGGGGCGCGACCCGGAGCAAATCTACGCCTACTACGACGAGCACGGTCCGGCGAGCGCGCCCAAGGGATTCGAAGGGAAGTTCTACGACTGGGTGCATCCGGTCTCGGGAGTGTGTTAAAGAAATAGACAGTTTGCCTAGACAAAAAAGGGTATAACCCTTTGGAAACGCAAGGAGGCAAACGATGACTGTGACGAGGCAGAAATACGACGAGGAATTCAAGA
>JAISUT010000044.1 GCA_031271905.1 Acidobacteriota bacterium | reverse complement strand
CGCCGCCCGACGTGGACTATGAATTCACAAGGTCTTTGATTTCCTTGCCAGGCTTGAAATACGGAACCCGTTTGGCAGGCACGATGACGCCTGAACCCGTCTTTGGATTGCGCCCTTGGCGGGAGGAGCGGTTGCGGATGCGAAAGGAGCCAAAGCCGCGCAACTCAATCTTCTCGCCGCGTTGGAGCGATTCCGTGATGCTTTCTAAAACGATCTGCACGATGACTTCTGCGTCTTTTTTGGTCAAATCCGATTCTTTTGCCACTTCCTCGACTAATTCAGCTTTTGTCATGAACCTTTCTCCACTATCTCCACAGGTATTCAAACCGGATATGAGACTCCGAACCGTTCACACTTCCTAAAGGCAATATAGCTTCCGCGTTTCCAAGCAACATTTCAAGGGTGGAGAAACGTTTTTTCAAGGGTGTCAGCAACTTCGGCTCACCCTCGATCCCACCTAGGCGGGCCGCCTCCCCCACCGCGTCTTGAAACGTCCCCAGCTCGTCGATGAGGTTATGCTCCTTCGCTTGCAAGCCGGTGTAGACCCGCCCGTCGGCAAGTTTGCGCACCTCCTCCTCCGGCATGTTCCGCCCGTCTGCGACCGCTATGACGAACTGCGAGTACATGTCGTCGATCAACGTCTGGAAGTACACTCTCTCTTCCTCCGTGACCGGACGGGATCCAGAGCCGGAGTCCTTCAACTCGCCGCTTTTGATGACGACGCTCTGCATCTTCGCCCAATGGAGCAGGTCGCTGTAGTCGTACCACTGGGCGATGACGCCGATGCTGCCAGTCACCGTCCCGGGGTTGGCGAATATCTTGTCCGCGCCGCAGGCGATGTAATATCCCCCCGAAGCGGCGGTGGACGCCATGCTGACGACCACCTTTTTCTTGGTCTCCTTGCGGAACTTCTTGATCGCCTCGTAAATCTCCTGCGAGGCGGCCACCCCTCCCCCTGGGCTGTCGATGCGGATGAGCACCGCTTTCACGCCCGACCGTTTGCCATAATCGTTCAGTTCATCGACGAAGGCCTTGGAATCGGTGATCGTCCCGGTGATTTCCAGCGAGGCGACTTGGTTCGAAGACAGGGAGACGTGTGAGGATCCGTCTTCCGCGAACATCATGGCGAGAGCCGCGAGGCACAGGATGAAAAACACGAACACCCCCATGCCGACGACCAACCAGAGCCATAGGTTAGACTGTTTCTGTGCCATATCCGCCGCACCGTCCGCTGATCGTGTGTCGCTACATTCACGCTGACGCCGCAATGTAGGCGCCTGTGAGAACCCCCCGTACGTCGAGCGCTTCGTCGACGGGTTTTTTCACGGGCGCCCTTGGTCAAAAATCAAAAGGCAGGGACGGCGCATCGCGCCGTCCGCACGATGAAGCTGGGCGGAGCGGGGTTCCCGCACCCGCCCCGAAGCCGGGCTACTCCTCGGGGGCCTCCGTCGCTTCCGTCTTTTTGAAGCGCTGGAGCTGGTCTCCCAGCCGCTCGCCCAGGGACGAGTTCCCCGAGTCTGCCGACGCCATGTAGGAGGTGAACTCCAGCCTCGGGTCGTCTTCCTTCATCGCCTTCAGGCTCAGGCCGATCTTCTTTTCTTGGAGGTTCAGCTTGATGACCCGCATCTCGATTTCCTGACCGATGTTGAGGAATTCGGTCGGCTTTTCGACATGCTTCTCGTCCAGCTCCGAGACGTGGCACAGCCCCTCGATGCCTTCCTCCAGCTCCACGAAGGCGCCGAAGTTGGTCATGCGCACGACCTTGCCCGTCACGGCGTCGCCGATGTTGTGGCGGCTGAACCAGTCCTCCCAAGAGTCGGGCTCGAGCTGCTTGATGCCGAGGGAAAGCTTCTGGCTGGCGGCGTCGATGCTCAACACCACAGCCTTGACCTCGTCCCCCTTCTTCAAGATGTCCGAGGGGTGCTTGGTCCGCTTGGTCCAAGAGATGTCCGAGACGTGAACCAGCCCGTCGATGCCTTCCTCCACCTCGACGAAGGCGCCGAAATCGGTGATGTTGCGCACCTTGCCGGTGATGACGGTGCCGGGGGCGTAGCGCGTTTCAATGACGTCCCACGGATTGGGCTCGGTCTGCTTCAGGCCGAGGGAGATGCGACGGGAGTCCACGTCGATGTCCAAGACCACCGCTTCCACCGGGTCGCCCACGCTCAGGATCTTCGACGGGTGTTTGACCCGCTTGTTCCAAGTCATCTCGGAGATGTGTATGAGCCCCTCGACGCCGGGCTCCAGCTCGATGAAGGCGCCGTAGTCGGTCAGGCTCACCACTTTGCCCGTGACACGCATGTTCTTGGGATAACGCATGTCGGCGTGCAGCCACGGATCCTCGGTCAATTGCTTGTAACCGAGAGAGACGCGCCCGTCGTCCTTGGTGAACTTGATGACCTTGACCTGGATCTTGTCGCCGACGTTGAACAGCTCGGAGGGGTGGTTCACCCGCCCCCAAGACATGTCCGTGATGTGAAGGAGGCCGTCAACGCCGCCCAGGTCGATGAAGGCGCCGTATTCGGTGATGTTCTTGACCACGCCGTCCATGACCTTGCCGCTTTCGAGGATCTCCATGGTCTTGGCCTTCTCCTCCTTCATGGATTCCTCGAGGACGGCCTTGCGGGAGAGGACGATGTTGCCCCGCTTCTTGTTGACCTTGATGACGCGCATCTCGAACTCTTCGCCGCGCAAGGAGTCGAGGTTGCGCACCGGGCGCACGTCGATCTGCGAGCCGGGCAGGAAGGCGCGCACGCCGATGTCAACGGCAAGCCCCCCCTTGATGCGCTCGATGACGCGCCCCTTGACGATGGAGCCGTCGCGGAAGGCCTGCTCGATCTCGTTCCAGATCTTCATCCGCTCCGCCTTCTCGCGGGAGAGGACGACATGCCCGTTCGAATCCTCGGTCTGCTCCAAAAAGACATCGACGGAGTCGCCGGTCTGGATGGAGACCTGGCCCTTGTCGTTCATGAACTGCTCGATGGGGATCACCCCCTCGGATTTGAATCCGACGTCGATGATGACGCTGCCGCCGGTGATGGCGATGACTTTGCCCGAGATGACCTCGCCTTCGGAGAAACTCTGGGTCCGCCCCTCATAAGCTTCCAACAACTTTTCAAAGGAGCTTTCCTCCGCGTCGGCGTCGGCGACGTGGGCGTTTTCAAGGCTGGCGACGTCCTGCGAGGCGTCGCCTGTTTGAGAATTCGATTCGTTTACGTCCAATGACATTTAATTGCTTCCTCCTGGAATTTGATCTCTACCCCGCATGAGGGCATGGGCGAACCCGGTAGCGGTGCGGCGGACGAGCGCATGCTTCGACATGTCGGGCATGGGAAGGAAAAAACGGCTCGGTTGCGCCGGCAAGCTCCGTTGGTGAGGCAAGTACAAAGGTTCACATCCTGCAATCATGAGAGATAAGCTACGATATATACTGGAATTCGGGAATAAAGTCAAGATTCCAAGTAAATTAGGGAAGGAATTCGACGCATTGCGCCAACTTTTGATGTCCCCTGCGGCGCTTTCATAGTACACTCGCCACGTTTCGGCAACGGGAAAAGACAATTCATAAAGGGGGGATGGGTATGGGCAGATATGACGATTTGGTTTTCAAAATCCCGGTGGAGAACCATGAGTGGTACGGCTTCGTCTCGCCGCGCGGCTTCTTCCGCGGCACGACCATGATGCCGGAGGCGCACTTATATATGGATTTCACCGCCGTGGACAAGGCGCTGATCATGGAGTTCCCGCATACGCATCATGCGGCGGACGAGTATCTGGTCTTCACAGGAGCCGACTTCCGCAACTTCTTCGAGTTCGACGCGGAGGTGGACGTCTGGCTGGGGGACGACCCCGAGCGCATGGAGATGTTCACCCTCACGCAGCCGACGATCATCCGCGTGCCGCCCAAGCTCTACCACTGTCCGGTCAACTTCAGGCGCATCTCGAAGCCCATCATGTTCTCGGCTGTCTACCTTGACGGCGACTGGTCGAAGATCAACCGCCGCGTGGACGCCGAGGGGCGCGAGGAGTTCCAGTACGACGGCGCGGGCATCCGGCGCTGTACGCTTGACCGCGCCAAAGAGTGCATCTACTGCGGCAAATGTTTCACGGCGGGGCAGAAGGAGGCGCTGGAGCAGGCGAAGAAGGGCGCCTCGCCCGACCTGCTGGAGCCTTACTACGAGATGGCGAAGAAGCCGCGCACGGGCAAGTTCGACAAGTACGTCCACCCCTACAAGCCCGAGCCGCACGGCGACCCGCGCTTCCTCTCCCCCCGCGCCGGCTTCCGGGGCGTCAGCGAGCTGCCCGGGTCGCGCCTCTGGTACCTGTACGAGGTGGTGCAGAAGGAGTGCGAGATCGGGGAGCTGCACATGCACCACGCCGTGGAGGAGTACCTGTTCTTCACCGGCGCGGACGTCAACAGGTTCTTCGATTTCGACGCCGAAATCGAGATACGGATCGGCGAAAGCCCGGACGACCTTGAAACCTATACGGTCACCGAGCCCACAGTCGTCCGCGTGCCGCCCGGCGTCTGGCACGGCCCGGTGAAGGTCAAGCGGCTGGGCGCGCCCATCCATTTCATGCCCTTCTACCCGTCGGGGAACTACGGCCGTGTCGTGCGCTCCGTCAAACCTGACGGCGCGAAGTCGTATGTCTTCGAGGGGACCGACCTGCCCAAGTAGGCGGGCGCAGATGTGCGGTCACCCGCCGGTTGTCCATAACGGGGCGCTTCACGCCCTTTCCTGTGGGTGTATCCTTTTCATGCCCCGCGAGGGGGATCACGGTTTCCAAGAACGCGGGGGCGGGGCGGAAACGGGTTCGTAAGGCAGGTTCACAGGGAATGAGGCGGGCGTGGCTGATAATCCATTCAAGGCGATGTTCGACATCCGCAAGGAAGAGTTCCCCTTCGCGGGCTTGATGGGGCTCTACTTCTTCTTGGTCATCACCAGCTTCTGGATATTGAAGCCGATCAAGAAGTCGCTTTTCATCGACTACTACAAGGCTGCCGGGGGCTTCGACCTCGACCTGTTCGGCTGGGGCTGGCACATGTCCGGTTCGGAGGCCGAGCTTTTAGCGAAGGTTTTGAACATGGTGGTGGCGGCCCTTGCCGCCGCCGCCTTCGCGGCGCTCTCGAACCGGTTCGTGCGCCAGCAGCTCGCCGTCCTCTTCTCCTCTTTCTTCGTCGTCTGCCACCTCCTGTACCTGGCCGTGCTGGACGCCCCCTCCGGCTGGGAGGTCTGGTCGTTCTACCTGTTCGGCGACTTTTTCAACACCGTCATGGTCGCCACCTTCTTCGCCTTCCTGAACGACAGCGTGACGCCGGACGCCGCCAAGCGCATCTACGGGCTCACCGGCTTCGGCGGCGTCGCGGGCGGGGCGGTCGGCGCGCTGGTCGTGGCGTCGTTCGTGAAAAAGGTCTCGAACGAACAATGGATGCTCGTCTTGGCGGCGGTCGCGGTGGTGATCGCCGCCATCGCACTGCTGGCGGGGAAGAAGCTGCCTGCGTCGGCAGCGCCGGGGAAGGCCTCGAAGGAAAAAGGGGGAGAAGAAGGGGGGGCGGTGCCGTCCGTCAACCCCGCCTTCGAGGGGGCGCGGCTGGTCTTCCGCTCGCGCTACCTTTTGGCGGTCGTGGCCATCGTGGGGCTCTACGAAATGGTCTCCACCATCATGGACTTCCAGTTCACTTCGGCGGTCGAGCATTTCGTCACCGGCGGCACCGGCCAGCATTTCTCGACCGTATATCTGGTCACGAACGTCTTGGCTATGGTCGTACAGCTCTTTTTCACCAGCCTGGTCATGACCCGCTTCGGCGTAGGGGTGGCGCTCCTGGTGCTCCCCGTGGCGGCGCTGTGCGGCTCGGCGGGCTTCCTCCTGTTCCCCGCGCTCCTGACGGGGAGTTTCCTGAACACCGCCGACAACTCCTTCAACTACTCCATCAACCAGTCGGCCAAGGAGTCGCTCTACGTCCCGGTCTCCAAGGACGAGAAGTACAAGGCGAAGGCGTTCATCGACATGTTCGTGCAACGGTTCGCCAAGGCGGTGGCGGTCGGGTTGAGCCTCGCCATCACCGCGCTCTTCACCGATTTCGGCGCCATCCGCTGGCTCTCGCTGCTGTCGGTGGCGATTCTGGCGGTCTGGATATTCGCGGCGCGCTACGCCGGCAGGAGATTCGACGAAATGACACGGCCTTAGGGATTTCTTGACGGCTCGGTTTTGCGGTCACAACGGGTGAAAGGCTTTCAGGGAAACCTCTAAAAACCCCGGACGCTGCGTTGCGCCTTGGTCGAAAATGCTCATCTACCGTAGTAAACCCCGCTTTTCGACCTGCGGCGACGCCTTGCCTGCGAGGTTTTTAGAGGCTCCCTTCAGGCTTTGCGCGCGAGGGACTTGTCGATTTCGAGCAGCAGCGACTCGTGCGAGCGGAGCAGTTCGTCGAGCGCCTCCTGGCTGGTCTTCCGACCGTCTGGCGCGCCGCCGGGTTCCACCATATTCATCAAAAGCGCGTGGATGTTCGCGGGGAGGATGCTGTGCAGGTACTCGACCGCCAGCCCCCTCAGCCCCCGGTCGTCGGTGTGTAGCGCCCGGAAGGCGGTCTTTACAGGGTCGCGCGGCAGCACGGCGGCGAAAAGGGAAAAAATGTACTCCAGGCTCTGGTCGGCGCGTCCGCGCAGGATGTCGTCCAGGTAGGCGTCTTGGTCGGCGTCGGAGCGTTTGTCGAGTAAACGGTGCGAATGGCGAAGGGGCTCGGCGAGCTTCAGCTCGCGCTCGGCGGCGGCGAAGACCCTGTCGGATGGAATTTGGATCTCAGGGAAGCGTTGCGACATGGCGTCCAGAGCCCGCGCGCATCGGAAGCGCACCTCGAACCGGGAGTCCCCCAACCCTGTCAGCAGCCCTTCGACCGCCAGGGGCGAGCCGCAATGCGAAAGGATGGATGGGACGCGGCGTCGGATGCCGAACTCCACCTCCGGGTTCGTCAGATGGTCGATGAGCATGCCCGCGACCGGCAACGGCTTGAGGAGCAGCTTTTCCCGGACGGGGACGCTCACCTCGTCCCACGCCAGCAGGCGCAACAGTTGCGTCGCGAACACCGGCGTCACCCGCTCCATCGTCCGCAACGCCTCCAAGATGCGGTCGATGTCCCCGGAGCGCAGCTCCTTCATCGTCCGGATGTCGGCGTCCGCCTCCGGGACGGCGGCAGGCGTCGGCGTCTTGGGCGCGGGAGGTGCGGCCAGTGCGGCGGTCGCGCCTTCCGGGGGCGGCGGCACCACGCTGATGAAGGCGCTGCGGGTGCTGAGGTCTTGCATGTCGTCCAGCTCCAGCGCCACGGCGCGATCCACCAGCCGTTGCCGGACTAGTTGCTTGTAAGAGGTGTCCAAGCGCATCGCCATCCACACCCCCGCGCAACCCAGCGTCAACGCTATGCCCAACAGCTCCGAGGAGGCGAACGAGGCGCCGACGAGCAGGAATAATTGAACGATGCCGCCGCCGATGGCGTCCCCCGCCCGGTCGCACGCCACGTCGATGATCGTCTTGGCGGCGCGTTTCTCATCCGGTCGCACGGGGGTGTAGAGCAGTTCGTAGGCGGAACGGTAGAGCGAGCCGCGCAGGACGAACTCCAGCGAGCGGACGATGGCGAAGACGGGGAAGAGCGGAACCAGCAACGCCCCCAGCGCCCCCGCCCCCACCCCCAGCGGCAACGAGGCCAAGGAGCTGCCGATGCCCCTGGTGTTCAGGACGCGCCGCGCCAGGAACGTTTGCGCCAAAAAGGTGAGAATCTGCATCCCGGTGTAGAAGGCGGAGAAGAAGCGGAACATCGCCGCGTCGTTGTTTTCGCCGAAATGGCCGCTCGCCCCCGCCTTGAAAAGGTAGTCGAGGATGGCTGCCGAGGCGGTGCCCGCCAACACCATCAAAGCTATCCGCCCCAAGTGGGGGGCGCGCCGGAATATCGCGAAGGACGAAACCGCCTGCGCAGGCGGGTCCGGCTCGCTGAAGGCGGCGTAGCGGCGGGTGAACCCGAGCACGCAGGCGCAGGCTAGGTGGAACGCCGTCAGCAGGAGCAGGACGCCGTGGACGCCGGAGGGTGGAAACAGTGACGCCACGCGTTCGGCCAAGACGCCTCCGGCGATGCCGCCCAGCGTCCCGAACCCCGCGATGCGTCCGAACATCTGGCGCGCCGTGCGCGGGTCGAAGGTCTCGTTCATGAGAGACCAGAACCCCGACAGGAGGATCGAGCCGAGCGCCACGATGTGGAAGTAGATGACCAGCGACCAGAGCCCCGGCGCCTGCGGCATCCGCAGGTACTCGACGACATGCAGGCCCGCGCTGAGGAAGAAACCGGTGGGGACCGTCCGCGCCGGACCGAAACGGCGCATCAGCCGGGAGGAGGCCAGGACGAAGACTATCGACAACACCGCCGCCCCCATCACCACCTTGGGGAGGTCTGACGCGGGATGGTTGGACAGGAAGAACGAGTCGCGCACCGCCTTGCCCGCCACTTGGTGCGCGATCATGAAGGCTGCGCCCGACATGGCAACGATGGAGATGCTTTTTTCGCGCACGGCTTCCCAGTCCTATGTTTTTAAGGTTGTGAGACCGGTTGCGCCGGACACGCTTGGCGCGCCAGACGGTGGGAGGATGTCGTCGGCAGGTAGGTCGCCCACCAGTCGCGGGCGGCCTCGGGCGTCCAGGCGGAGAGGTCGCAGGCGTCCAGGGCGCGCTTCAGCTCCAAGGCGCCGGGGCGCTCCGCAGGTTTCTTGGACAGGCAGCGGAGGACGATCTCGTCCAGCGCGCCCGGTATATCCAGCTCGCTCCGTAGCGAGGGCGGGTCGGGGACTTTCTGCACATGCGCCAGCGCGGTCGCGGTCGCCGTCTTCTCGGCGAACACCGGGGTGCCGGTCAAAAGGAAGTAGGCGACGCAGCCCAAGCCGTAGACATCGACCTTGCCATCGATGCGTTCCTCGCCCATGGCGATCTCCGGCGCCATGTAGGCGGGCGTCCCGGCGGACACGCCGTCGTTCGTCAGCAAGGTGTCGGAGGTCGAGACGTTCTTGGCGAGCCCGAAATCGAGCACCTTGGCGAAATCGTATTCGATGCCGAAGTTGCAGATGAAGATGTTGCTCGGCTTGATGTCGCGATGGATGAGGTTTTGCATGTGCGCCTCTTCGAGCGAGAGGCAGACCTGCTTGAGGATGTGGGCGACCCGCGCCGCAGGTTGCGGGCCGAACTGATCGACCAGCACCTGGAGGCTGACGCCGTCGAGCAGCTCCATGACGTAGTAGAAGTTGCCGTTCTGGGCGACGCCGAAGTCGAAGAGGTAGACGGTGTGAGGCGACTGCAACCCCGCGATCGTCTGCGCCTCGCGCCGGAAGCGCCTGCGGATGGTCTCGGTCTGCGCCTCGGTGCGTCCGGCGACCAGGTCGGCGCGGATGAGCTTGATGGCGGCTTCGCGAGCCAGCATGTGGTGCTGCGCGCGCCAGACCTCCCCCATGCCGCCCGAGCCGATGCGCGAGACCAGCGTGTAGGAGCCGAGGTCTTGCGCCTTCTGCGCGGCGGCTTCCAACTTGTAAGTCCGGCGGGAGAAGATGTAGGTCAGAAGCGCCATCATGTAGGGCGGATATATCCAAAGCACCAGGCGGTTCGACGGCAGCAGGTAGAAATCCTGGAAGTGCAGGTTGACGATGTACGCCAAAGGCCACATGGACGCCGAAAGCAGGGCGGTGAGCAGTTTGACGCGAGGCTTGTTCGGCACCAAGAAACCCATGGCGGTGATCCACAGGGCGACCTTGGACACCCCGAGGGTCGTGCGGTCGGAGGAGATCTGCTGCGAGGTCTCCGAATAGCTGAGGGCGAAGGCCATCAAGACCTCGAACAGGATGCCGAGGTTCAAGAGCGCCGGGTCGGAGAGCCACCGGAAGCGATGGCAGGCGCCGATGGCGAGGGCGACGAACAGGGCGACCGCCCAGACGACCATGATGTCCGGCCTGCGGAGCAACTCGAACCGTTCCGGCTGGAACCAGATGTAGAGGACGAAGGAGATGATCGCCAGTACGGCGCAGACCAAGCTGATCCAGCGCAGGCGCGACACGACGTTTTCCACCACCTGCGAGGAAAGGGACTGCCTCAACAATGTGTCGGTTTGGATTTCCTTGCCTGATTGAATCACCGGTTGCATAAACACGCCTCGGGCAACGGCTCCGAATCGAATCCTAAGAGCATAGGTCATTGTAAACCCTTTACGGGGAGGCTGTGGAAAAATTTCACGGCAGGGTTGTTTTTTACGGTGGCGCAAACCTAAAATACAGGCTCGGAGGATGAGGGGTGCCTCTGAAACCAACGGGTGGGTGGCGGATCGCTATGAACGGGATACCGGTGTTGCATGTTGAGGCCGACTGCATCGCGCGCGCTTGGGAGCGGTCGCTGGTGGAGTTGCACCGAAACGGTTGCCGCATCAAGACGCAGTACGACCGCCAAGGCGACCCGGAGAGCCGCGACTGCACGATGATGCTGACTGTCGCCGACCCGCTCTCGGAGCCGATGATCCACAAGGACCTCCCCTGCGGCCCGGAGGAGTTGGAAGAGTATGTGATGGAAGTCTGCGAGGGGATCAAAGACCACCTGGTCCGCGACCCCCGGGATGCGTCGGACACCCGCTGGGACTACACTTACCATCAACGCCTGCGCGCCTATGGCACGGGGGATGGCGGAAAGCCGTTCGACCAGGTGGAGGCTATGTGCCGCGCCTTGGCAGAGACCCCCTACACGCGGCGGGCGCAGGCGGTCACTTGGAGGGTCGGGGAGGACAACGCTTGTTTCGACCCGCCGTGCCTGCAAAGCCTCTGGTGCCGCGTCACCGAAGAGGAGGCGGAGTCCTTCCTCAGCATGAACGTCCGCTTCCGCTCCAACGACGCCTACAAGGCCGCCTTCATGAACATCTTCGCCCTGACGCGGCTGCAACAGGACATGGCGGCGCGCGTCTCCGAACTTTCGGGGCGGCGGGTGCGGGTCGGGCGCTACTGCCACATGGTTGACAGCTACCACATCTACGGCTCGTCGTTCCGGGAGTTTGAGAACCGGTTCCTTGGCGCGCTGGAAAGACGGACGTTCGAGGAGCGCACCATGCGCTACGAGGACGTGCGGGTGCAGATGGAGGACGCCCGCCCCGCGATCCTCGCGAAGGCGAGGACTTTGGGGCGGTGAAGATTTGAGGCGCGACCTGAAAATTCCGCAGGCTATGGGGGTTGACGGCACCTAGTGCGGGACGGCTTCGTCGCTGTTGACCTTGCCGTCCAGCAACCTGATGATGCGATGCGCATGCACCGCGATGTCCGGCTCGTGCGTCACCAAGATGATCGTGTTCCCCCTTTTATGCAGTTCGTTGAAGATCTTCATGATCTCGACGCTGGTGGCGGAGTCCAGGTTTCCCGTCGGCTCGTCGGCCAAGATCAGCGAGGGGTTGTTGATCAGCGCGCGCGCGATGGCGACGCGCTGGCGCTGACCGCCGGACAGCTCATTGGGGCGGTGGTAGATGCGTTCTCCCAGCTCCACGTTTTGAAGCGCCTTGATCGCCCGCTCCTTCCTCTCGTCCGCCGGCGTGCCGTTGTAGATGAGCGGCAACTCCACGTTGTGCAGCGACGTGGCGCGCGGGAGCAGGTTGAAGGTCTGGAACACGAAGCCGATCTCCTTGTTGCGGACGTAGGCGAGCTCGTCGTCGTTCATGTCCGACACCAAGCGGTCGTTCAGGTAGTACTTCCCCTTCGAGGGGGTGTCCAGACACCCGATCAGGTTCATCATCGTGGATTTTCCCGAACCGGAAGGCCCCATTATGGCGACATACGATCCCTTGTAGATCGAAAAAGTGACGCCCCGCAACGCATGGACTTCCTCCGACCCCATCACATAGGTCTTCCAAAGATCCTCGATGCGCATCAATACGGTTTCTCCCCCGCCGCCCCTGTTCTCACTCATATCTTTGGTTCCCTTTTTTATAAACGAAATATCACTTCTTGCCCGACTGCGACTTCTGTTCCACCTTGACCGCCGCACCGTCCTTGATGGTGCGCAGGGTCTGAAAGCTGCCTGTGACGATCTCCTCGCCCTCCTTCAGCTTCTCCAAAACCTCTATCTCCGAATCACCCGTGATGCCGGTCTTGATGTCGCGGAACCGGGCGACCTTGTTGCCTTGGTCGATGACGAAGACCCCCTCCAACTCCTTCTTCTTGTCCTTGTCGCCGCCGCCGGCGGTCGCCGCCGCTTGGGCCTTCTCCAGGGACGGTTGCCTGTAGACGCCCTCTTCATCGACCTCCACGTCGCGCACGGTCAGCGCTTGGATGGGGATGACCAGCACGTCCTTGCGGGTGTCGGTCGTGATGTCGCCGGTGCAAGACATCCCCGGCCGGAGTTTGGGCGAGGGGCTCTTCAGGGTGACGATCACCTTGAAGTCCTTGGCTTCCTGGGTCGCGGAGGACTGGATAGGGCTGTTGCCGATCTCGGTCACTTCGCCCAGGAACGTCTCGTCCGGCAACGCATCGACCTTTACCTCGGTCAGGTCGCCGATGGAGAGGTTCACCACGTCGGTCTCGTCCACCTTCAACTCCGCCTGGATGACGCTCAGGTTGGCGATCGTCATCAAAGTCGCCTCGGGGTTGCTCATGATGCCGGGCTGGGCGCGCTCCCCCTTCTCCACGTTGAGTTGCGTGACCACGCCGTCCAGCGGGGAGTAGAGCGTCGTTTTCTTGAGCTGGTCGCTCGCCTGCTCCAGCCGCGCCATCGCCGCTTGGGCGGAGGCGAGGCGCGCCTCCGAGGTGGCCCTGTTCTGCTGTATGTTGTTGCGGGCGATGACGACCTGCGACTCCGTCTGCGCCGCTTGGGCGCGCGCCACCTCCAAACGGGACTTCGCCGATTTCAACTCGTTCTGGGCGACCTCGTAGTCCTCGCGGGAGATCAGGCCGTCCTCGAACAAAGACTGCTTCCGGTTGAAGCTGCTCTCGGTGCGGCTGAAGTTGTCCTCGGCCAGTTCCAGGTCGGCCTTTGCCGAGCGCAACGAAGCCTCGTCCCGTTGCAGATTGGACTCGGCGTTCATTATCAGGTATTCCTGGGCGCGCACGTCCGCGCGGGCGGACTCGTACTGGGCGTTGCTGGCGTCCTTGTCCGCAGCGGTCTGCACCGGGTCGATCTGGAGCAGGACGTCCCCTTTTTTGACGGAGTCCCCCTCGCGCACGGGCAACTCGGTGATGATGCCAGCGATCTCGGACTGGAGGTCCACGAACTCCTTGGCGCGGATTTCCCCGCTGGCGGTGACCTTCGAGGTCAGCACGTCCGCGCGCTTCACCAAGGAGGTTTGCACCGACACGGCGTTTTTCCTTTGGGAGTTGACGCTGGCCAAGACGACGATCAGCAAAACCACGCTGGCACCGGCGATGATCCAGAGTTTCTTGCGTTTGCCCACGTCAACATCTCCCCCCTGAACGACAGCAAATATTACGTGTTGCCATCATGAAAGGTTTCATGATTCAGGCGATGTCCGTCCTATTTCTTCCCGGGTTTACCGGTCGCCTTTTCATCTGCTGGCGGCTCGGCAGCCTCTTTTCTCTCGGGTCTCTCAGGAATCGCCTTGGCGTTCTCGCCCATGTTGCATTGCCCGTTGAATAGGGCGTCGGACTCAATGATGAGGCACGGGGTGTAGACGTCCCCGTAGACCTTGCCGTCCTTGTGTATTTCCACCCGTTCGGAGGCGCGGATGGTGCCGCGAAATTCGCCTTGGATGGATATCCTGCGGACTTCGATGTCCGCCTCGACCCTGCCGGTCGCGCCGATTTCGAGCATGTCGTCGGCTTTGATCTTCCCTTTGACCACGCCTCCGATGCGCGCACCCTTGGCGAAGTAGAACTCTCCCGACAACTCAACCCCTTGCCCCAGTTGGCTGCCGATGTCGCCGGTCGCTTTCCCCTGCATGAACCCCATGTCGGACTCCTCGGATTTCTAAGATAACTTCTTTTTTATCTATAATATACAGCAATCATTCTTTGATTTTGATGAGCAGGTCGTAAATCCGCATAAGGTCTTCGGATCCGAAGAAATGGATACGGAGCTCCCCGGCTTTTTTCGATTTGGTCAAAATCTCCACTTTGGTTTTCAGCTTCTCGGTCAGGCGTTCCGCCGCCGCGCTTTCATTCGGGTCTTGGGTTTTGGGCGGCTTGGGCAGACGTTGTTGCAAACTGAGCTTCGCCTGCCGTTCGGTTTCGCGAACCGACCAGCCTTTTTCCAAAACGGTCTGGGCGAGGCGCAACATGTCTGCGTCCGTCGCGCCAGATGCCAACAGTGCGCGGGCGTGTCCGGGACTCAGCTTGCCGACGGAGACGAACTTGCCAACGTCGGGTGGGAGTTTCAAAAGCCGGATGGAGTTGGCGATGGTGCTACGGTCTTTTCCCAGTCGCTCGGCGACCTGTTCCTGCGTCTCCTGGGTTTCCTGCATGAGTCGCAGGTAGGCTCGCGCCTCTTCCATCGGGTTCAACTGCTCACGCTTGATGTTTTCTTCCAACGCGACTTCGAGCAACCGCTCGTCGGGAACTTCGCGGACGACCGCCGGTATTTTCAGGAGTCCGGCGCGTTGCGCCGCCGTCCAACGCCGTTCTCCGGCGACCAACTGGAACTTGTCGCCGTACGGGCGCACCAAGATCGGTTGCAGCACGCCATTCTTCCGGATGGACGCAGCCAGCTCCTCCAATCCAGCCTCGGTGAAAACTTCCCTGGGTTGTTTCGGGTTACGCTCAATGAGGTCGATGTCGATTTCGTTGGACGGCGGTGCCGTAGGCGTCGCCGCCGTCGCCTCGGGTCGTCTTGCGTCGGGAAGGCCCAGCGCGCCCAACCCCCTACCCAATGCCTTTTTTTTCACACTCATAGCTCAAAATTTCCCGGGCGAGCCGGAGGTAGCTCTCGGCACCCTTGGATCTGATGTCATATAAAAGGGCGGGCTTGCCGAAGCTCGGCGCCTCCGCGAGTTTGATGTTGCGAGGAATCACAGTTTGCAAAATCTTGTCTGTGAAATGGGTCTGTAATTCTTCGCGCACCTGTTGGCCGAGGCTGGTGCGCTCGTCGAACATGGTGAGCAGGATTCCCATCACCTCCAGCGTCGGGTTGAGGTTCACGCGCACCCTGTCCAAGGTGTCGAACAGGTCGGAAAGCCCCTCCAGGGCGAAGTATTCGCACTGCATCGGCACCAAAACCGCGTTGGAAGCCACCAGCGCGTTCAGCGTCAGGATGTTCAACGACGGCGGCGTGTCGATGAGGATGAAGTCGTACTGCCCCAACACCGGTTCCAACAGGCGTTTCAAGACGAAAGGGCGCTCCTCTTCGGGCAATTCCAGCAGCTCCACCGATGCACCGCTCAAATCCCGGTCGGATGGGGCGACTTTCAAGTTGTCCAACTCCGTGTCATGGATGACGGCGGAGAGCGGAAGCGGCTCGGATTCCGGTTCGGATGGGATCAAGGCGGCGTAGAGACCTTTGGCGACGCTCCCTTTTTCGATGCCGAGTCCGCTGGAGCAATTCGCCTGCGCGTCGGCGTCGATAACGAGTACGCGCATATCCGCCATCGCCAAGCCCGCCGCCAGGTTGATGGCGGTGGTGGTCTTGCCGACCCCCCCTTTTTGATTGGCTACCGCAATTACTTTCGCCATAGGTAAAGACCCGAATGGGATGTTCCATAGGAACCTCTAAAAACCCCGGACGCCGCGTTGCGCCTTGGTCGAGAATGCTCATTCGCCTAAGCGAACTCCGCTTTTCGACCTGTGGCGACGCCTTGTCTGCGAGCTTTTTAGAGGCTCCCCCACGTGAAACGAACGATTGAGCCACAGACAGAAAGGCGAGCTTAACACAGCGCCCGGGGGTGCGCAAGCTTGTCCGCGCGAAATACCCAAAATTAAGGGCGAAGGGGGGCGTTTCACGTGAAACAACGGCTGGCGGGGGCGGCGCGCCGCGCCGGTTTCAGTTTAAAGGCGATTCAAAGGCAACGGGGCGGACCATTGACTCCAGGGAACCTCTAAAAACCCCGGACGCCGCGTTGCGCTTTGGTCGAGAATGCTCATTCGCCTAAGCGAACTCCGCTTTTCAACCTGCGGCGACCCTTGTCTGCGAGCTTTTTAGAGGCTCCCCCCACGCTTTTTCACTTCGGGGTTATGATTCATGCGGGTGTTTCACGTGAAACAATGGCTTCTCGGGTCGATATATCGATAAAAATGATTCTTTCTGCCCCGGAACGGGCGTTTTTTCGTCGCAAACGAACCCCGAGGCGAGCGCTTCGGCATTTTCGACCGCCGCTTCCCTGCCGTGGAACATCCAAAAGCGGGAATTTTCGCCAGCGTGTTTGCCCAATTCGAGCAAATCCCGCCCCGCAAGCTTGATAGCCTTCCAACTGACGCAATCCCAGACCTTGTCTGGAGGGCATGTCGCCAAAAATCCCGCCAACCGGCGTGTGTGGACTTGGGTTTCCGGTAAATCCAGCTCCCAGGCGGCGGTTTCGAGGAACGCCCCCTTCTTCCCACGGCTTTCGACCAGTTCCAGACGCATCTCGGGATGGAATATGTGCAGGATGAGGGCGGGGAAGCCCGCGCCGCTGCCGATGTCCAGATGCGCCCCGCCGTTTTTAAGGGGCGCGGAGGGATATTTCGCCGCCGCCCAGACCCCCTCCCGGAACAGCGGTTCCAGCGCTTCCCAGGAGGTGCTCGATGTCAAGTTGACGCGGGAATTCCACTTTTCAAGGAGGCGTAGGTAGGTTTGCAGCTTCAAACCGGGGATTGACGCCGGATCGACGGTGAATTCCAGCAACAATCGCTTCAGCCCGTCCTGTGGGTTCATAGCCTTATGATAGTTCCTTGTCCTAGGTAGATGGAAATTAGGGATTGGGAAAGATTGGGAAACAAGCCGCGACGATGGGATGGCGACCTCGCCCGGGGGTTTTGCCGTCAACGCATCTTTTGCGGGACATCGTCAAACCTTCCTATGTTTGCGCAGCAGCTCCAGTTGCACGTTGATGATGGCGACGGCGGCGGGGGTGATGCCGGGGATGCGTCCCGCCATCCCCAGATCCGTGGGGCGCAACTTGCCCAGCTTCTCCTTGGTCTCCCGGTTCAGGCCGTCCACCTTGCCGTAGTCGAAATCGTCGGGAATCTTGCGGGCATCCATCCGGCGCATCTTCGCGGCGTCCTTCTCCTGTTGCCGGATGTAGCCTTCGTAGCGGACTTCGACCTCCACCGCACGGCGCACCTCCTCCGATTCCGGCCAGTGGCCGCAACGGCGCAGCAGCGGTGCCATGTCCCCCAGTGCGATCTCCGGCCTGCGCAAAAGTTCCTCCAGCGTCGCCCCCTTGGCGGCACCGATTCCCGGCTTTCCCATCAAATCGGGGCAAGGGACTTCCTCCGGTCGCCAACGACGCTCCCGCAGGAAAGCCCGCAGCCGGGTGATCTCAGCGTATTTCTCTTCGAAGACGCGGTAATCACCGTCCGAGACGAGTCCCAGCCGCCACCCCAGCGGGCGCAAGCGCCGGTCTGCGTTGTCGATGCGCAGCAACAGCCGGAATTCCGAGCGCGAGGTGAACATGCGGTACGGTTCGTCCACCCCCTTGGTCACCAGGTCGTCGATGAGGATCCCGATGTAGCTTTCCTCCCGGGGGAAGACCAGCGGATCTTTCCCTTGGACTTTTAGCGCGGCGTTGACCCCTGCGACCAACCCCTGTGCGGCGGCCTCCTCATAGCCTGTCGTGCCGTTGACTTGCCCTGCATGGTAGAGCCCCGCCACGCGCCTGGTTTCCAGCGTGGGGCGAAGCTCACGCGGATCGATGAAATCGTATTCGATGGCGTAGGCGGGACGGAGGATGCGCACGTTTTCCAGTCCCGGGATCGCCCGCACCATCTGATCTTGCACTTCGACCGGCATGCTGGTGGACATGCCGTTGAGGTAGGTTTCGTCCGTGTCCAGTCCCTCCGGCTCCAGGAAGACTTGATGCCGCTCCTTGTCCGCGAACTTCATCACCTTGTCCTCGACGCTAGGGCAGTAGCGGGGGCCGACGCCGGTGATGTATCCTCCGTAAAGTGATGATTTATTTATATTTTTACGGATAATAGCATGGAGTTCCGATGTGGTGTGGCCCAGGTGGCAGGAGACCTGCGGCAGGGTGGTGGCGCGGGTTTTCAGGGAGAAGAAGGTTGGGGACTCGTCCCCTTTTTGCTCGGAGAACTGCGAGTAGTCGATGGTGTTCCTGTCCAGGCGCGGCGGTGTCCCGGTCTTGAGTCGCCCAAAGGCGAACCCCCGTTGACGCAGGGTCGCCGCCAGCGGGACGGAGGCGGCCTCGCCCATCCTCCCCCCTTGCCAGTGCTGGTCGCCGATGCGGATGACGCCGTTCATGAAAGTTCCCGCGGTCAGGACGGCCGTCCGGCAACGCACCTCTCTTCCGTCGCCGAGCACCACCCCGTGCATGGCGTCGTTTTCAATCCTCAGGCCGACAACTTCCCCCTCGGAAAGGGAAAGCCCGGGAAGGGCGTGCATTAATTCAGTTAAATAATTGATATATTTATACTTATCTGATTGACAGCGCGGGGCTTGCACAGCCGGGCCGCGACTTGCGTTCAAGAGGCGGAATTGGATGCCGGTGCGATCGGCGACCTCGCCCATGACGCCGCCCAAGGCGTCGATCTCCCGCACCAGATGCCCCTTGGCGATGCCGCCGACGGCGGGATTGCACGACATCTGCCCCAAACGCCCCAAGTCGAGGGAGCATAGGAGGACGCTCGCGCCCATGCGGGCGGCGGCGGCGGCGGCCTCGCATCCCGCGTGCCCTCCACCGATCACGACGATGTCGAATTCAGTGTCCATATCCGGCGAATCGGAGAGGCTAACATTTTTGTGAAAAATTTTCAATTTAACCGGGACGCCTGACGATATGGACGGTGGCGCACAATGGTTTGCGCCGCATTTCCGTGTTTTGGGGTTTTTAGGTGATAAGGAATAAAAAATTGCAACTTTACCGGAGCCGGTTCGTAGTAGAAGATAACTCAATTCCAAAACACACACCTCGTTAGCAAACGGAGTGGGTGGAGGCGAGTTCCTCCCCCATTCCGCTTTGCAGTCATGTTTTACGCGGGTGAAATCATGGTTCGGCTTGCGAGAGCCGCATCGTGACCATGTGAGGGCGTCACAGGAACTTGGATGCCCCAAAAAAGGAATTTAGTTTTTCAGAATCGAATTGACACCTTTGAAGGCTTTCGTT
Organism: Acidobacteriota bacterium; assembly: GCA_031271905.1. Classification (GTDB taxonomy): domain Bacteria; phylum Acidobacteriota; class UBA6911; order UBA6911; family UBA6911; genus UBA6911. The sequence continues at coordinate 31,291 of JAISUT010000044.1, read as the reverse complement.
AAAGTCATTAACCGTTGGTAGAAAGGTTTATTAGGAGCAGCCAATGCCCTCCGTGCAAAAGTGTGCAGATCGACTTCGGGAACAGGCGTACAAGACATTGACACCGCAGATACAGGCGCTGGAGGACGAATTGCGCAGCGTCAGCGACAGGCTGGCGACGGGGGTGCGCGACCTCGGATGCAAACTCGACGCCCTGCGCAACATAGAACTCCCCGTCACGGCGCCGGTCTTGGACGACTATCTGAGGGGCGACATCGAGAGACGGGACCTCGAAGGGAGATCCTTGGCGCGCTTCACGCGACTGGTGAGGGGTTTGGAGACGCAGGAGGAGATATTGTCCGCCCTGCTCGACGCCGCCGCGACCTACTCTCCCAGGGTCGCGCTGTACACGGTGCGCAGCGGATGGTTCAAAGGCTGGTCTTCCCGAGGCTTCTCCGGCGAAGCCGCCGCAGGCATTGGCGCCGAGTGGTTTCCACAGTCCGACGCGCCCGGTTTGGCGGATGCGGTCCACGCCGGCCCGGCTGGACGTGTCTCCGGACGTGGGGGCGACGCGGACGTGAAGGCCATCGACGAACTGCCGGAAGCCTTGGCCTGCGTCCGCAGAGGCTCGTGCGGGCCGTGGCTGATCCTCCCGCTATACGTGTTGGAGCGCCCTGTGGCGGTCTTGTTGGCGGGCGAGGCCTCAGGGGAAGGTGCCGCCAGCCGTCCGCAGGCGTTGTCGGTGATAACGGACTGCGTCGCGCTGCGGCTGGAGAACATCGCCCTGAAGATACTCAAAAACCTGGGCGAAGCAGCGCCTGCGGCGGCGGCCGTCCCGCCCCCCGCCGTCTTGGAGCCCTTGGTCGAACCTTTGGCGGCGCAGCCTGAGGTCGTGGCGTCTCCGGCTGATGTCGTCGTGGGGGAGATCGAGGCGATTTTAGATGCCAGCGCCCCCGCGCCGACGGCGGTCGTGGAACCCGTGGAACCCCCGGCGTCCCTAGCCGTCGAAGCCGGATCCCTTGATCTGGGCTCGCTCACGGCGCCGATAGCCATCCCGGAACCGGCGGATGCCGCCCCCGCCGTCCAGGAGCCGTTGCCTGTCTTCGATGTCGATCTGGGCTCGCTCACGGCGCCGATAGCCATCCCGGAACCGGCGGAGGTCGCGCCGCCGCCTGTCGACGCATCTTCCAAGCCGGATCCGCTGGCGGGGTTGAACCTGGTCTTCGCCCCGTCCGCCCCGGTGGCGCCGTCGATCCCTGTCGAGTCCCCCTTGAACCTGGTCGATGAATTCCCGGTGGTCGTCGCCGCGCCCGCCCCCCCCGTGGCGGCGGTCGTGGAAGCCTTAACGGCGGAGCCGGAGGTGAAGGCTGTGGAAGCGGAACCCGCCCCCGCCCCTGCGCAAGTTGCGGCGGGGCAGGTTGCCGTTCCGCAGCAGGACGTGGAAGACGGTATGCCGAGGCGGCGCCGGACGGATGCCACGCAGGCGCTCCCCCTCACGGGTCCCGAGGAGGAGAAGCTGCACGCGGCCGCCAAGCGGTTCGCCAAGTTGCTGGTCTCCGAGATCAAACTTTACAATGAAAACACCGTGGCCGAAGGCCGGAAAACCCGCGACATCTACGCGCGGCTCCACAGGGACATCGACCGGAGCCGGGACATGTACGAAAAGCGGGTCGCGTCGACGGTCGCCTCTAAGGTTGACTATTTCCACGATGAGATCGTACGCATTCTCGGGGACAACGACGCCGACACGCTTGGCGGCGGCTATCCCGGTCCTAGGCTCGGCCATTGACGGCGCGGGGACGGCAAGGCGCCGGATCGGGTTCCGCCCGGTTCGGCGCGCCGCCGCCGTCGCCATCCTCCTCTTGTTTGCCGCATCCCCCCATGCCTACGTCCATGGCCAGGCCGCGCAATTGCCGGAGGCCTTGCTCGCATGGCGGCAGGACGCGAAGGCCGCCACCGCCCAGGCGCATGCGGAGGCGGCGCATGCGGCGTTGAAAAAGGGCGTCGATCATTACAACGGCAAACGCTACGCGGAGGCGCATGCGGCGCTCGCCGGCGTTCGGGACGCCGAGAAGCTTCCACTCGGCGACTACATCCTGCTGTATCGCGCCAAATCCGACCTGGCGTTGAAAAACCACCAAGACTCCTCGGCGAGTTTTCGTTCGTTGGAAAAGAACTTCCCCGACTCCTCCCGGTTGCGTGACGCCGTCGTCGTCCAGTGCCAGGCCCTCTTGGGGATGAACGACCCCGAGGCGGTCACCGCCCTGTTGCAAAAGTACAAGAAGTTCGACGGCGTCGAATCCACCTATTACCAAGCGCGGGCGTTGCACCTGTCTGGGAACCGCGACCAGGCGGTCGCGCTCTATCTCCAGGTCTACGCCAAACACCCTTTGTCCTCCCTCGCCCCGCTGGCGCGGGACTACCTGGTGGCGCTCCGGCCCGACGCCCTCACCGGCGCGCGCAACTACGCCTCCCGTCTCGAGCGCGCAGAGAGTTTTGTCAAACAGAAGAAGTTCTCCGAGGCGAACACGTTGCTCACGGCGTTGGCGAACCACTCCGCCCCGGATGGAAAGACCGCGCAGAAGCGCAACCTGTTGCGGGCGGAGGCGGAGTTCGGGCTCAACCACTCCTCGGTCGTGCTGACCCTGCTCGCCAAGTTCAAGTCGGACGACGCGGACATGAACGCCCGCGCCCTGTACCTGGAAGGGGCGAGCCATCGCCGCCTGAAGCAGTTGGCATCCTTCGTCGCGGCGCGGGACAAGGCGTTGAAGCTCTACCCCTCCTCGCCCGACACCGAGGAGCTGTGCAACTCGGTCGCGTCCTACTACGACGTCAACTACGAGCCGCAGAAGGCGCGCGAGGCGTGGAAGGTGCTCGTCCAAGCCTTCCCCAAGGGCGCCTACGCGGAGCGGGCGCGGTGGAAGGTCGCGTTCTTCGATTGGCTGGACAAGGACTATGCGGCGTCGGCGCGCGGGTTCCGCGACTACGTCGCCGCCCACCCGACCCCTGGTTACGCCAGCGGGGGCATGTATTGGCTAGGGCGGAGCTACGCCCAGTTGGGGCGCGTCGAAGAGGCGCGCTACCTGTATCGGCGGGCGCAGGCGCTGGGGGGCGACAGCTATTACGCCGCGCGCGCCCGCGACGCCGAGGACGCCTTGAAAAACACCGGCGCAGCCGCAGTCGGACAAGGGGTTCCCGGCATCGACTTCCAGGCGCTCCGGACGCTTTGCGACGGCATCCGCTTCCCGAACGTCTCCCTCCGTGGCCCGGACGCCGCTGGCGCGAAGATCCTGCGGCGGGCGGCGCAACTCGCCGACGTCGGTCTGGAAGACCTCGCCATCGCGGAGTTGCGCTGGGGCGGGGAGCGTTTTTCGCAAGACCGTCGCGCGTTTTACTACGGAATCTCCCGCATCTCCGCCGACCGGGGCAAATACTACGACTCCATCGTCGCGATGCGCACCGTCATCTCGGACTACAACGTGAGGGCGCTCGATGACCTGCCGGAAGAGGTGTGGGCGTTGCTCTACCCGACCACCTACAGCGAGATCGTGGAGCGGCACGCGCGGCGCAACGGGCAAGAGACGGCGTTGATACTGGGGCTCATCCGCCAAGAGTCGGCGTTCAACGCGGCGGCGCGCTCGAGGGCGAACGCCCAGGGGTTGATGCAGCTCCTGCCCGCGACGGCGCTGGAGACGGCGGCGAGCGCCAAAATCACCCGCACCCGGGCGAAGAACCTTTACGACCCGGAGGTCAACATCACCCTGGGGGTCGTGCATTTCTCGTCCCTGATGCGGCGGTACGGCAAGGCGGAGCTGGTCTTGGCGGGATACAACGCGGGCGGCTCGCGCGTCGTGCGCTGGCTTAAGGAGTTCGGCGGCGATGACATGGCGGAGTACGTCGAGCAGATACCCTTCACCGAGACGCGCAACTACGTCAAGCAGGTGCTCAGCAACGCCAACCATTACCGGACGCTGCTGGACGCCGCCGGCAACCCATGAGGAAGCCGCGCCCTAGGGGGAACCTCTAAAAAGCTCGCAGACAAGGCGTCGCCGCAGATCGAAAAGCGGAGTTCGCCAAGGTAACCGGGCATTTTCGACCAAGGCGCAACGCAGCGTCCGGGGTTTTTAGAGGTTCCCTAGAGGTAGCGGCGGAACTCGGGGGGCGGGTCGGTCTGGAAGAGCATCGGCTTCCCGGTGACCGGGTGCGCGAACCCCAGTTGGAAGGCGTGCAACCCCAGCCGTTTCAACGGGTCTTTCGCAGGCTTGGGGGCGGGCTTCGGCGTCGAGCCGCGCCGCGCCGCCCGTTCTCGCCTTTGGCCTGGGGCGCCGTAGGCGCGGTCGCCGACGATGGGGTGCCCCATCTCCGACAGGTGGGCGCGGATCTGGTTCTTGCGCCCCGTCTCCAAGGTGATTTCCAGCGAGGTGACGTCGCGCAAGCGCCGCAACACCCGGTAATGGGTGACGGCGAGCTTGCCGCGTCGCGCGTCCTCGGTCGAATGCATCCGCATCATCTGGTCTTCGTACAGGTAGCTTCGGATCGTCCCCTGGTTCCTTGCCACCACCCCCTCGACGACCGCCCAGTACCTCCGCTCGATGTCGTGGCGGCTGAAAAGGGTTTTCATCCGCGCCTGCACCGTCTCCGACTTGGCGAAGACCAGGAGGCCGCTGGCGAACTTGTCCAGCCGGTGCACGGTGAAAAGCTTTTGCCCGGGGTTGCGCTCCTTCAACCAAGACCGCAGGCAGGCGTAGGCGGTGCGCTCACGCTCCCCTGCGGATGCCACGGTCAGGAGGTTGACGGGTTTGCGAACGACGAGGATGGCGTCGTCTTCGTATATCACTTCGAGCCCGTAGGGGAGTTTTACCGCTACGGTGCGGGCGGAGCCGACCTCGATGACGCTTCCGGCGCGGACAGGGTGGTTCGCGCGCACGCAAACTTCGCCGTCCACGCACACCTGCCCCCGAGACAGCATCTGGCGCAGGGTTCGTTTGGACGCACCTGGAACCAAGGGCGACAACACGTCCAAAAGTGTTCCCGCATCGGGTTCAGAAACGACCGTTTTCACTTAGGGGAACCTCTAAAAACCCCGGACGCTGCGTTGCGCCTTGGTCGAAAATGCTCATTCGCCTCAGCAAACTCCGCTTTTCGACCTGCGGTGACGCCTTGTCTGCGAGGTTTTTAGAGGCACCCTTAAGATGGTGCAATCGTCGCGCGATCAACCTTGGCTTTGGTTGCAGACGAGCAACTTCATTTCGTCGGCAAAGCGCACGTTTATCTTGTTGGGTGGAACGAAAGTCTGCACCTGCCCCAAACCGAACTTGGCGTGGTCAATCCAGTCCCCTTCGGCGAAACTCCCCGACATGGCGTACTTCTTGTGGGTCTCGGGTTTCTCCCGCGCATCCTTCAGCGTGTCTTCCCACGACTTCTTGGGCTTGCGGGTCGAAGTCTTCTTGACCTTCTTGACGTCGTCTTTCTTTGCCGCCGGCGTCTTGGGCGTGGGCTTGTCCGCGCGGTAGTTATGCTCGCCGCCGCAGGTGTTGCACTTGACTTTGAGCGGCTTGGTTCCCGAGGCGTTCATCGCCAAGATGCTGTGGGCGAGCACAAGCTTGCATTTCGTACAATATGCGTCTACATCCGTTCCAACAGCTTTAGTCGTCATGCGCAATAATATATCACATTCGGGCGGAGGATGGTAAGCGGGAAAATGCCAAGGAGCGGGCCAGCGGGCAGGTTGAATTGACAGTGTTCGTCCGGCTGTGTTAGCTTACTCGTTCTTATGGATTCGGGAGGTTTCGGCATGAAGTTTTCAACCAGGAAAACAGGCGATGTGGTCGTCATCGACGTCGATGGGAAGATTCTCCTGGGCGATGGCGACGTGGAGATCAAAGAGACCGTGGACGCTTTGCTGGAGAAAGGGCAAAAGAACATACTGCTGAACCTCGGCAAGGTTCCCTACATGGACAGCGCGGGCTTGGGCGAGCTGATCCGCTGTTTCACGGCGTTGCGCAAAAACGGGGGGCATTTCAAGCTGCTGTCGCCGAACCCGCGGATCAAGGATCTGCTGAACATCACCAAACTGTTGAACGTCTTCGACTGCTATGACAGCGAGGCGGCTGCCGTCGCCAGCTTCCCGAAATGACCCGGCGTCGCCGAGGCGGACACATCATTATCGAATTGACGGGGATTATGTCCAAGTTCTCTCGTGTCCATGCAACATGGTTGGTTTCATGGCTGGCTTTGGGGCTGGTCACGGGTTGCGGGATGGCGTCTGCCGCCGTGGCACAGACGCGCAGCATGTCGTCCAAGCACGTCACCCTGCAATTTCCTGCGGAAAGGGAGATCCTGGGGCGCGAGTTGTCCGCCGAGGCCGAGCGGTGTTACGACTACATGAATCGCGCCATGGACGGGGGGTTGCCGCGCAACATCACCGTCGCGCTCGACTGGAACGCCTCCGGCAGCACTTGGAACTTCCGCACCGGTCGTGTCATGATCGGAATGGATCATCCCGCGTCGTCGTCGGACGCCAAGAAATTCCTCAACCACGCCTTGCCGCTGGGGATCGCGCGGCTTGGGCTGATCAACCTCTCCCAGGGCGGGCAGCGCGAGGACACGGAGTTCCTGTTCGAGGGGATGTCCGAGATCCTGGCGCACGAGTACAACCACAGCACGCGCACCTTGGACGCGGCATGGGCGATCGCCCGCCTGCTGGACGAGGAGGGGCTTCTGGGGCTGGCGCAGCAACGCATTTGGTCGGAGTTCTCCGGCGGGCGGCAAAGCCATCGCAACGCCGCGCCCGGGATCACTTTCCTGCTGATCCAGCGCGAGATCGACCGCACCCGCCCCGTGAAGTTTTTCTCCGCCCTCAAGAAGAACAGCCTGTTGAATGCGCTCAACACCGCGTTCAAGACGACCGCCGCAGAGTTGGAGGCGGCGTGGTTGAAAAGGGTGCGCGAGTACGAGATCCCCGACGAGATCGTCGTGCAGGCGGGAGAGGGGCCGAAGGTGACCGGGGTGGACTTTTCCGAAGGGGGGGCGGACGGTGCCCGCGCGGTTCATCTGACGCTCAAGATCGACGGTTTGGCGGGAGGGTTCAGAGCCGAGAACATCTTCGTCCGCGACCTGCGTTCTGGAAAGGCGTTCCCGGCGCGAAATGCCCCCGGGATCGCCTCAAGCGATGGCGTGGCGACGGCGGGCGGCTCCGCCCAGGAGTTTGTGGCCACCATACCCGTGGCGGCGGATGTTCCCGCAGGTCGCTACGAATACCAAGTCGTCGTCATCGACGAAGCCGGCAACCTCGGGCAGACCATGCGCTCCTACGAGCTGAAATGACCTCGCGCGCGAGGGCGGCGTCCCTTCACACGCACACGGCGGCTCCGACGTCGGGGCCGCCGTGCGGCGTCCGAGGTTATTGGACGGTGATCTCGAAGGGAACCTTCAATTCCTCCCACTGCAGGTAGCCGACCGCGCTGGCGTCGGACAGCTTTTCAAAGCCATATTCCAGCCACTCCGTGAACGGTGCCTTGACCGGGGTGACCGTCACCCGCAACGCATCCTCCGCTTGGTCGTAGGCGAAGCTGCCCCAACCCTGCGTGTTCTTGCTGAATATGACCGTCCAGTCTTTCTCCGACGGGATGAAGTGCATGCCATACTTGCCGGCGGGCAGCGCCTGCCCCTGTATCTTCACCGGCTTGCTGAACTCGATGGTGGTGGTCTCGTTGGCGCCGCCCCTCCACGGGAAGGGTTTTTGGGCATATTGGTTTGCGGGCGCGAGACCGTAGGGAACCAGCTCCCCCCAGATCTTGCGACCCTTGACGCCCGGACGGTTGTAGTTGACGGTGATGTCGGTGTCGATGCCGACGCGCTGCATCACCGACGCCTTGGGACTGGGCTGCGGCCCCTTCGGCATCTGCGCCAAGGCGACGGTGGCGCCCGCCACCAGCAACGACATCATACACGCCAGACCGATAAGCGATTTCACATGTCTCATGGATTCCTCCTGTCAAAGCTTCTGAATCAACCCTCGAATCGGGGCTCACTCGCCATACTTTACTTTTTCTGATGCGCCGATGCAAAACTTTATCGAGATGGATCAAGGTGGGGCGAGGCGGACGTTCCGGGCGCCAAGGTCGTGGCACGCCGCGCCCCTGCGATTCTGTGAACCCACGCCGCTACATCGGCGTCGCGGACTCGCGACCGGCGAGCATGCCGCAGGCGGCGGCGACGTCCTCGCCTCGGGCTTTGCGGATGTTGACCGTGATGCGGCGGGCTGCGAGGATCTGCGCGAACGCCTCGGCCCGTCCCGGCGGTGGCGGTTTCATTCCGGATCCGTCCGCGCCGACGGCGTTCCAGGGGATGAGGTTAACCTTCTGCCGCAGATCCCCGACAAGGCGCGCCAGTCGCCGCGCGTCCTCCGGCGAGTCGTTCACATCCCCGATCAGCACGTACTCGAAGGTGATGCGCCGCCGCGCGGCCAGGGGGAACCTGCGGCAGGCGTCAAGGAGCGCGGCGATGCCCCACTTCCTGTTGACCGGCATCAGCCGGTCGCGCACCGCGTCGGTCGTGGCGTTCAACGAGATCGCCAGATTGGGTTGGATGGATTCCGCCGCCAGACGTTCGATGCCGGGTACGACGCCGGATGTGGAGATCGTCACGCGACGGGGCGGGATCCCCATCCCATCTCCGTCGGTCATCAGCCGCAACGCCCGTATGACGTTCTCGTAGTTGTCGAACGGCTCCCCCATGCCCATGACCACGATGTTCAGCCGCTTGGTCGCCGCGCCCCTGTCGGCCTGGAGCGCCAGCACCTGACCGGCGATCTCCCCGGCGGTGAGGTTGCGCCGGAACGGCAGCCTGCCGGTGGCGCAGAAACGGCAACCCCGCGCGCACCCCACCTGCGTGGAGATGCAAAGCGTGTCCCTGGATTCCTCCGGGATGAAGACCGCCTCCACGCGCCCGCCGCTTCCGCCGGATGGCGTGCCGCCTTCGCCGTCGCCCACGTCGAAGAGATAGCGGCGCGTCCCGTCACGTGAGTCGAACGTCCGCGCCATCGCCGGATATTCGATGGCGAACCGCACGCGCAGCTCGTCTCGCAAGGTCTTCCCAAGGTCGGTGAACCGCCCCCAGTCGCGCCACAGCTTGCGATAGACCCCCGCATAGACCTGTCGGGCGCGGTATCCGGGCTCTCCCAAGGGGGCGAACGCCGCCGCGATCTCGTCTGACGCCATCCCCACGAGGTTGGGCTTGGCGGTTTTGCGGGCGCGGGTGGTCTCGGTCATTTCGTTTCAAAACCTTCGGGAATGGAAGGGGGCAAGGGCAGGTCGATGACGATGCGCGCGCCCGTCGGGCTGTTCGCCTCTGCGCGGACGCTACCGTGGTGGTCTGAGATGATCTGTTGCACGATCGCCAGCCCCAGGCCTGTCCCCCCCTTGCGGGTGGAGAAGTAGGGGAGGAACATGCTGTCGTGGTACTCCTCGGGGAAGCCGCGCCCGGTATCGCTGACCTCCACCCGCGCCGCGCCCTGGATCTTGTCGAGGAAGGTCAGCACACGCAGCGTTTTCCTGCCCACGCCGTCCGCGCCCCGCGCCGCCGCCGGAGACGTGGACATGGCTTCGACGGCGTTGTCGAAGAGGTTGATGAAGACTCGCTTCATCTGCTCCGGGTCGAGGCGGAGCTTCGGCAACTCCGCGTCCAGATCCTTCACGATCTGTATGTCCGAGGCGCGCCCCTCGTAGAGTTGGAGGACGTTTTCAACGAGTCCGTTCAGGTCGGCGTCTTGGACGCGCGTCTCAGGCAGGCGGGAGAAGCGCGAGAACTCATCGACGAGGTTCTTGAGAGAGTCGGCCTCTTGAAGGATGGTCTGGACGCATTCGGCGAGCAGCCGTCCGAACCGCTCGAAATCTTCCCAGTGGGCGTCCGCCGCCCCCGAACGGAGGTTCGCGGGGATCTGCCGGTAACGGTTCAAGACGCGCTCGGCGGAGAGGCGGATGGGGGTCAGCGGGTTCTTGATCTCATGGGCCAGCCGTCGCGCCACCTCTTGCCAGGCTGCGGCCTTCTCCATGCGCAGGAGTTCCGTCATGTCCTCCAAGACGATCACCCAGCCGGTGCGCCGACCCTCCTCGTCCGCCAGGGGGGTCATGGTGACGGCCAGTTGAACGATCCTCCCGGGGAAGGTTAGTTCGAGGTTGCGCGAGATGGTGCCCAAGACTAACGCCTTGTTCATGAGCCTTGTCATCGCGTCGCGCGCGGCGGCGTCTACGACGTCCTCCAGCTTAGGCGGAACCTGCGCGGGCGCGTTCGCCTCCCCGTCGAACCCGCGCACCCCCAGCATCCGCGTGGCCGCCCGGTTCATAGCCCGGATGCCGCCGTCGGCTTCGAGGGCGACGACGCCGGTGGAGATGGTCTGCAGAATCGTCTCGATGTAACGCCGTCGGGCGGCGTTCTCCGCGCTGGTCTGTTGCAACGACTCCCGCGCCGCCGCTATGCGCCGCTCGTTCTCCTCCAAGTCGGCGGTCATCCGGTTGAAGGAGTCCACCAGGCTGTCGAGTTCGTCGAAAGCCTTGCACCGCACCCGGTGGGACAGGTTGCCGCCGGCGACCGCCGCCGCGCCGGCGATCAACGCCTCCATGGGGACGGTGATCCGCTTGGAAAGGTACAAGGCGAACCAGGCGAAGGCGAAAGTGATCAGCAACGTCCCGAGCGCCAGCATCAGCAGCATGTTGAAGCGGAGCGAGGTCTGTTCCTCGCGCAGTTGTTCGTACTTGTCCGCCGCCTCCGCCATCCGGTCTGCCCAGTATTTCCGCTCCTCCGGGCCGGCGTCGTACTGTCGCGCCAGCATCCTGCCGTCCTCCAGTATCTGCGTGGGCGGGGCGAGGAACCATTTCTCTATGGACGAGCTGATGATGGTGTAGGCGAAGACGAACAGCAGTAGCGCGGGGAGCAGCGAAAGGCCGATGAAGGAACGGACTAGCTTGGTCTTGAGCCCGCTCCCGGGCTTGCCGCTCTTCTTCTCGAAATAGAGCTTGATGAGGTTGCGCCCGAGGATCGTCGCCAAGACCAGCAACGCCAGTACCGCCAAGAAGGTGCCGGTATAGACCAGGAACGTCATGCGGATGAAACGGTGGCTCCCGACCGAAGTGCGGTGCAGGAAGGTGTGCGTGGCGACCAGCGCCAGCGCGAGGAAGACGATGACGCCTAAGACGCGCCGACGGAACTGCGAGTCTTTTTGCGAAGCGGGGAGGTTCGATTTGAAAAGTTCGCTCATAATGGAATCCGAGGCATTATAGACCATCAAGCGCCCGGGCTCGGGGAAAAAACCGTGGGAGGGGGGGCGAAAGAGGAAGAAGGGGGAAAAAGCGCCAGCATGTGTTTAATGACTTGCGATTGGAAAAACTCCGACATACAATTTGCCGGTTGTCGTGTCCGGCGGGCTGGAAACGCCTTGGGTGATGCCGCAGGCGGGAGCCTTGGGCGGGTGCCGCAGTGGTTTCGGAGAGGTGTCCGAGTGGTTGAAGGAGCACGCTTGGAAAGCGTGTGTAGTGGAAACGCTACCGAGGGTTCGAATCCCTCCCTCTCCGCCAGTCATGAAGTTAAACTATTGAAAACCAACTGCCTAGTGCCCTATAACATCAAAAACTTCGCCTCCCTGACGGTCTTTTTTCCGCCATACTGCGTTGTCGTCACTCGCCGTAGCACCACTACGCCTCGTTCCTCCGCCTTGTCTGGCGAAAAAAATCCTCGCCAGTCAGGCGATATTTAGATGTTACAGGGCACTGGCAATGGCAGACGATGTCTATCTCATCCCCGCCGGCGAGGTCGAAATCGCCGTCTCGCCGCTCCGGCAGGCAAGCGCCGCCATTAACGCGACGGGGGCGGCGGCATTGCGTGAAGCCCTGTTGCGCGGCACCCCCGCGCCGGAACCCATCGGCGAACTCGCCTCGATCCTGTCCGAGCCGTGCGCGGAACCCGCGATTCCGACAGGCGCGGCGCGACCGCCGTTCCTTGGGCTGATTCCGACGCGCGATTGCAACATGGGTTGCCGCTATTGCGACTTCGACGCCGGCCGGAACGGACGCGACATGGACGTGGAGCTGGTCTGCGCGGCGCTCGGCGGCTACGCCCGGCATGTGTCCGCCATCGGCGGGGAGTCGTTGTCGCTCCATTTTTTCGGCGGCGAGCCGTTCGTGCGGTTCGACCTCGTGGAACTCGCCGTCCACCGCCTCCGCTACCTCGGGCAGAAGCATGGCCTGCCCACCCACGTCGAGACCACCACGAACGGCATGTTCGGCGGTGCGACGCTGGCGTTCGTCGAGGATTTCTTCGACACTGTGGTGCTGTCTCTGGACGGTCAGGCGCAAGACCACGACCCGCACCGACCCCTGCGCGGCGGCGCGGGTTCGTTCGACCGCGTGTGGACGACGGCGCAAGCCTTGGCGCGGTCACCGGTGGGATTGTGCGTCCGCTGCTGCGTCTCCGCCGCAAACGTGGGGCGGATGCCGCAGATCGCCGAATGGCTGTGCTGCGGGTTGCACCCCGAGTCCGTCGCGTTCGAGGCGATGAAACCCTCTCCGCAGTCGGTGGCGGCGGGGCTGTTGCCACCCGACCCGCTCCTTTTCGCGCGGGGCTTTCTCGCCGCGCGGCGCATCGCGCGCGATGCCGGCGTCGAGTGCGTCTACGGTGCGTTGACGCCCCCGGACGGCAGGCCGCGCCACACGTTCTGTCCGGCAGGGCGGGACACGTTCATCGTCGCGCCCGATTGGAGCGTCCGCTCCTGCTACCTGCGCAAAGACGATTGGACGGCGGCGGGGCTGGACATGCGGGTCGGGCGGGTGGAGGAAGGCGGGGATCTGCGAATCGATCCGGAGGCGGTGCGGCGTCTGCGGGAAGCGGTCGCCGACCGGGCGAGGTGCCGCCGCTGCTTCTGCCGCTGGAGCTGCACGGGAGGATGCGTCGTCACCGAGACGCCGCCGGGACATGGGGCGCATTACACCGACTACTGCCGTCAGACCCGCCTCATCCAGGTGTGTGCGCTGCTGGAGGACATGGGGATGGACGGCCATGCCGACGCCCTGTTGCAAGACGGGCATGCGGTCGCGCGGTTGTGGGAGCACGCCGACGACCGTCTGGCGGCAGAGCGCCTGGAATGATCCGGGAGGGAGGCGCGGTCGTTTTATGGGTGCGCCCCTCCTATGCGGCAATCAGCGGTAGGGCTTTCTCCAAGAGGGAGAACTTGGCGGGGAGCGCCCCCGCCAGCTCCCCGTCAGTCTCCACGAGGACGGACGACGGGCCTTCGATGCGCAACTCCCTTGTCCGCAACCGCCTGGTCCACGAGGGAGCCCTGCCGGGGCAGACCCACGCCGAAAGCAGGAAACTCGCCAACTTGGCGCGATCCACCCCCCCGGCGCGCCCGACCCCGCCGATGACCAGCACGTCCAAAAGGCCGTCGGCCATGTCCGCGCCGGGACAAAACGAGAAGCCGCCGCCGTAGCGTCGGGAGTTGCACACCAGGCAAGTGACTGCAGGATGCGAGCCGCCGTCCGCGACGACGGTGAATTCGGGGAACGGGTAGTGGCGCAAGGCTCGCAACGCCGCTAGGGCGTAGGCGGCAATCCCGACCTTGGACTTGAGGGCGAGGCTGGCCTCGTGAACCGCCCAGGCGTCGAAGCCGACACCCGCCACGAAGGTGAACTTGCGCGCCACCCGCGCGCCTACGCCGCCGTCCACCGGCGCGTCCGGCGGCACCCCGAGATCGGCGACCCCGACATCCATCCGCCGCACCTTGCCCGCGAACGCAGCTTCGAGCGCCACATCGAGCGCCCGCACCGGATGGAGCGGCATGCCCAGCTCGCGCGCCAAGACGTTGGCGGTGCCGCCCGAGAGCACCGCCAGCGGGAACGGCGGCTGCGGCGGCAAGGCGGAGACGACCTCGTTGACGGAGCCGTCGCCGCCGCAGACCGCCAAGACGTCGGGCGGGCGTGAGAGCAACTCCCGCGCCAACGCCCCCGCATGCCCGGGCGCCTGCGTCGGCAGGAGCTCGACCTCCCACTGCGGATGCCGCCATGTGCGGACGCGCCCCTGGAGCTTCTTGAACGGGCGTCCGCGTCCAGCGGCAGGGTTGGCGATGATCGCGATTCTCATGGCGCGGCGGTCGCGGCAGGGGCGGTTTCCTCATGCGCGGCCATCCCCGACTCCAGCTCGGCGAAGCGGTTGTCGCGCAACGCCGCGAATTCCGCCATCCGCGCCTTGGAGACCGGCTCGCCGGGCGGGGAGACGACTTTCGTCGGGTCGAGCGCCTTTCCGTTCTGATAGACCCGGAAATCGAGGTGCGGGCCGGTGGCGAGCCCCGACGAGCCGACGTTGCCGATCACCTGCCCTTGCTTGACGCGCTGACCGCGCTTGACCTGGATGCGCGACAGGTGCATGTACTTCGTCTCGAATCCGCCCGAGTGCCTGAGGGTGATGGTAAGCCCGCCGCCCCCGCTGCTCCACCCCGCCGAGGTCACCGTGCCGTCGCCGACCGCCTGCACCGGCGTTCCCGTCGGCGCGCCGTAATCGACCCCCAGGTGGGGCCGCACGACTTTCAAGATGGGGTGCCGACGGGCGGTGGTGAACTTGGAGGTGATGCGGATGATCTTCAGAGGCGCCTTCAGGAAAGACTTCCGCAACGCCCTGCCGTCCTCCGCATAATAGGCGGGCTTGCCGTCCGCGTCCGAGAAGCGGAAGCCTGCGAAGGTCTTCCCCCCGTTGGTAAACGTCGCCGCCAAGATCGTGCCGTTCCCGCGCAACCTGCCGTCCAAGTATTTCCGCTCGACCAGCGCCCGGAAGGAGTCCCCCTCCTGCACGTCCGTGTTGAAATCGATGTCCGAGGCGAAGATGTTGCCCAGCTCGATGGCGAGGACGTCGTCACCGCCACCCCTCGTGACGGCGAGGAACAGCGAGGGGTGGGCGGCGTCTATGGCGCCGGTGATGCGCTCCACCTGCGTCTCGAACTGATGCGTGGTCATGGTGGGGACGAACCCCCCCGTCTCGTCGCGGGCCACGGTCAGGTATTGGTCGTAGCGGTCGGGATCGACCGGATAACGGAATTCCAGCAAATCGCCTTCCTGCGTGAAGTCCATCTCCCACTTCCCGCCGGCGTGGACCTTGGCGAGGTCGTAGACGGGCTGCGCCGCCTCGATGAGCGCGTGCGCCTCATTCGGCGACAGCCCCTCAGCGAGCAACACCTCGGTCGCAGTCTGGTTCTTCTGGAACTCCCCGGAGACGCTTCGCAACACGGGCGGCTCCGGCTCGGGTTGGCTCTCCGGCACCTCGACCGGTATGGGCGGGTGCATCTCCAGCAGCCGGAAGGTGGCGCCGGCCGAGAGCGCCAGCAACGCTACGGGCAGCAGCACCGCCGTCGGCCATCCCCATCCGCCGCTCCATCCGAAATCACGCGCTTTTTCCGCCAAACGATGCCAGTCAGGCGTTTTCATAGACGATACCCGGAGCCTCCGTGTTGCTGGGTGCTGCTTGGAAGTTCGGTGCCGGCGGGACGGGGCGGGCGCGCCGTCCCCGGCTCACCGCGTGAACTTGTCTTTCAGCCGTCGCTCCACGTCCTCGGGAACCAGCCCGCCGATGGCGCCTCCGTGACAGGCGATCTCCTTGATGAGCTTCGAGCTCAAGAAGGAGTACGACTCCGCCGGGAGCATGAAGACCGTCTCCACGCGGCTGGAGAGGCGGCGGTTCATCAACGCCATCTGCAACTCGTACTCATAGTCGGAGATGGCGCGGATGCCGCGGATGATCACCGATGCGCCGACTTGCTCCGCGAAATCGACCAGGAGGCCGGAGAAATCGTCGATGGCGACGTTTTCGAACCCCCGGGTGGCGGCAGTCAACATCTCCCGCCGCTCCTCGACCGAGAACAGCGGCGTCTTGCTCGCGTTGCGCAGGATGGCGACCACGACCTTGTCGAAACGCGCCGAGCTGCGTTGGATGAGGTCGATGTGCCCGTTGGTGACGGGATCGAAAGAACCGGGGTAGACGGCGATGGTTTCCATACGGTGTTCAAAGTCGCCCCATGCGCGGGGGCGAGACAGGGACGGCGCGCCGTCCGCATCCATGATAAAAAACATAATGACCAACGGCGGGTGGACGCCCCCGTCCCAGCCTTTTCAAACAACCGCGCATTATAGGTAACGCGCACGGGCAATGCAAGCGCGCCGCGCCCCGTCCTATCTCACCCTTTTGCGCTCGAACACGGGGCGGGACACCGCCCAGTACGCCACGATGCTCGCCGCGCACAGGGCGGCGGCGATCAGGAAAAGCACCTCGAACGACCAGGTGCCGGAGACGTAGCCGCCGATGAGCATCCCCAGGGCGAGCCCCAGGTCGAAGCTGACCAGGTAGGTGGAATTGGCAGTGCCGCGCTGCTTGTGCTCCGCCATGTCGATGTACAGCGTCTGGAGCGCAGGGAGCATCATGCCGAAGCCGATGCCGATGAAAAGCCCCGAGGCGCAGAAGGCGTAGATGTTGTGGTAGACGGCGAAGCAGTAGAACGCCACGG
This sequence comes from Acidobacteriota bacterium, assembly GCA_031271905.1. GTDB lineage: Bacteria > Acidobacteriota > UBA6911 > UBA6911 > UBA6911 > UBA6911. The sequence continues at coordinate 14,775 of JAISUT010000044.1, read as the reverse complement.
CGACGATCCCCATCGCCGCCACGTTGACCTGGTGGATGAACCCCCGATCCACAAGCCGCCCGGAGAACGTCCGCGACAGGATGAGCCCCCCCGCCCAGAACAGGAAGAAGATGCCCGCGTTCGGCACCTGTATCTGCTTGCCGTACTGGGCGACGAACGGGCCTATGGTCCCCCAGGCGAAACAGGGGAGCAACTGGTTCAGGAAGATCGGCCAGGCGGGCAGGAGGAAGAAGCGGTCGAGAGACACCTTGTTGCGGGCGACCTTGGGACGGCGCGGCGCGTGGATGAGCGCCACCGCGACGATGCCCAGAACCCCCATGCCCATGGCGCAGCAAAGCAAGGTGCGGAAGCCCGCCGTCTGGTAGATGTGGATGGCGATGAACGGTCCCACCGCCATGGCGACGTTCATGAACGTGCCGTAGTAGCCGATGCCCTCGGCGCGGCGCTCGGACGGCGTGACGTCGATCGCCAAAGTGCTGGATGAGACCGAGGACGCACCCCAGGCGATGCCGTGGAAGAAGCGCACCACGACGAACAGCGTCACGGTGGCGACGAAAAAGTAGCCGGTGAAGATCGCCACGTAGGCGACGAAGCTGACCAGCAACATCGTCTTGCGCGGGTAGACATCGACCATGAACCCCGAAAAGGGGCGGAAGATCAGGATCGCCAGACCGTAGGACGCCAGCACGATGCCAGTCTGGGTCTGCGGCACGTCCAACTGCTCGGTGATGTACAGCGGTATAGAGGGCATCAGCAGGTTGAACGAGCACGCCATCAGGAAGTTGGCGACGCAGACGTTCAAAAAGCGATGGGTCCACAGCGCGGGTTGCGGCTTGTCCTGTCCCATAACCCTATCGGTAGACGTCTATGACCAGCGGCGACTCCAGGCGGAACTCCAGCAGAGTCTCCGCCGGTACCTTCAGCACTTGCCCCTTGGTCGCCGCCTGCACCCCTGTGCCGACCGCCGCGCCGGAGGCGGCGCCGATGGCAGCCCCTCTGCCGCCGCCGGCGATGGCGCCGATGATGGCGCCGATGGCAGCCGTCCCGCCGACGGTCGCCACCGTCCTGCTGCCGCGGGAAGAGCCGACCTCGGTGTAGTCGGAGGTGCGCAACGTGTAGGACGCGCCGTCAACCGTCAACTTGGTCAGCTCCAAGATCAGTTGCGACTGCCCGGAGAACGACCCCGACTCCTCGGCGTAGGCGATGCGCCCGGTCACCGTGCACCCCCGTGGGGCGACAGTCCGGTCGCCGTAGTTCAAATCCTCCTCCAGCGTCGCCGTGAAGGCGTCCCCCACCCGGTTGCGCTCGGTGTCGATCGACTGGGTGGTGCGCACCGTGATGAGCGTCCCCTTCGGCAGGGTCACCGTCTCGGAGTCCGGGAGGGAGGTGCTCTCAGGCCGGGCGTCCGCGTCCGACGGCGCAGGTTTGCGCGTCAGCTCCGGCCGGGCGCCGCCACCTGCCCGACCGGGCGTCCGCGCCGTCCGAGAGGCGGAGGCGCCTGTCGCAGAGGCTGCGGACGCTGCGGACGCTGCCGCGGAGGCGGCAGAGGCAGCCGACGACGATGCCGCAGAAGACGACGCAGCAGCAACCGCAGATGTCGCCGCCGCCGCAGGAGCCGACCCGACCGCAGGCACCGAAGGCGGTGCCGTCGCGGTGAAGTTTATCTGATCGACGTCGCCGATGTCGAAGGTCTCGGTTCGGTTGAGGATCCTAAACTCAATGGTGCTGGAGTTCCCCCGGATGAACGTCCCCGAGTATGCCGTCCCGTCCTTGAGGACGATCTGATCCCCCCGCGCCGTCGCGCAGGCGAACAGTGCAGCAAAAACCAAAAGCGTCAATCTGAATCGCATACCCCCCCCTGTCCAGCCGCCATAGACCTGCCGTCCCCGGTCGCCAGGCTCGTGACTTGACGGATGGACGGTTATCTCCCGGCGTTTTTGGCAAAGCCGTAGCGCAACACCTGCACCTTCACTATTCGACGCCCGAAAATCTTGCAACGTTCATATCCGGGAAGGAAAATGTCGATGATCCTGCCCTTCACCTTCGCGCCGCTGTCCATCACCTGGTACACCCCCCCCATCAGGGGGGATTCGACGTAGATCAGCGAGCCGAGCGGCAAGACCCGGAGGTCGGCGGCCACGTAGCCGTGCCGCGCCTCCTCCCCGCTGCGGGTGATGCCTTCGATGCAATAGGCGGTGGCGTGGAAATCGGTCAGCCCCGTCAGCTCCGGTGTTTCGTACTTAGCCTCCAGCAACTCGACCTCGGGAGAGGCGGCGGGAGAGGCGGCGACGGGCGCGACCGCCTTCATGGCGACGTCCATGCGGGCGTTCTCCCGATGGTTGTAATAGCAAAGCAGGCAAGCGAACCCGGCGACGACGAGCGGCACGCGCACCAGCGGCCAGTATATCCTCTTCAAAATCATTTTCAGACGATGGCGATCCTTCAACATGACGGTTCCTCTATGCCCTTCTTTCATTTTCCTTACTTTAATGAAACATGAGACGCTTTATGCCGACCCCTAATTCCCGGCGATGGCGCGCAACTCGGCGGACGCCGACGGAAGGAGTCCATGGACGCCGGCGCGTCTGGGATGACGGAAACCGCCGGGGGGGATTTTCATGCTGTTCATCATGGCAGAAGCCTAGCATCCGAAAAAAGCCAAGGCAAATTTATTTCGCCCCCTCGCCCACCCCGTCACCCACCCCCGACCATCCTCCGCTTCGCCCCCGCCTCCCGGCAAAATTCCCCGGCACCCCTACAATCTTCTTGTGTGACGACGGGGGATTGTGCTAAAACGCTTCACGTCTGAAAAGGGAATCGGCGGCGGCTGGTTGCCGCTTATCGGAAGGAAAGGACGACTGTGAAGAAAAAATTATTGCTGTGTTGCGCCGTCATCGTCGCAACGGCTCTGGCACTTGCCGGGCTCGTGCCGTTGACAGCGCAAAAGAAAGATGCCGCGAAGCCGCTGATCACGGTGCTGAACCCCGCCATCGAGAGCAAGATGGTGGATCGCATCCCGCTTTCGCCGCGATTGGACACGCTCGACGGCAAGACCATCTACCTTGTGGACATCAACTGGGGCGGTCCTGACGCCGCCTACAGCGTGTTCGAGGAGATCAAGGCCTGGTTCGCCCAGAACAACCCCTCCGTCAACATCGTCATCAAGCGGAAGGCGGGCATGTACACCATGGACGACCCGGCTTTGTGGAAAGAGATCAAGGAAAAGGGGGGGGATGCCGCCTTGATCGGCATCTCTGGTTGAGATGGCTGCACGTCGGCCGTGAGCCAACATGCCAGAACGCTTGAGAAGATGGGCATCCCGACCGTAGGCGCCGCCGGCGCCAACGTGGTCAACTATGCCCGTGGATACGATTTCGAATACACCAACGGCATGCCGATCCGCTACGTCGGCTTCCCGTTCCCGGTGGCCGGACAGCCCAAGTCCGTACACCACAGCTACGTCTTCGAACGCAACGACGTCGTGACCGACAAGCCGATGATGCAGGCCATCATCGAAGCCTTCACCGCGCCGCTGACCGACAAGGAGAAGATCTCCGGACGGCCTCCCGAGGCGAAGGTCGAGCCGCGGCTGTTGCAACCGATGACCGAAGATCAGGTCCAGCAGTTCTTCAAGGACAACGACTGGACCGACTACAACCCGATCATCCCGCCCACCGAGGAGCGCGTGGCCGCCATGCTGAAAGGCACCAGCCTGCCCGCCGACAAGGAGGTCAAAAAGCTCAACTGGCCCGGCGGCGACCGCTCGATGACGGTGGAGAAAGTCGCCGTCTGCGCGGTGATGGCGGGTGCGAAACCCGAGATGTTCCCGCTCATCCTGGCCACCTCGATGTCCGTGCCCTTCGGCAACTCGACCAGCTCCATGGCGAACATGATCCTGGTCAACGGCCCGGTGCGCAACGAGGTCAAGATGAACTCCAAGGGCAACGTCATGGGACCGCATAACGAGGTCAACGCCGTGCTCGGCCGCACCTTCACGCTGCTGTCCAAGACGGCGGGGAACCTGCACGCCGGCAAGACGACGTTCAGCGCCCTCGGTAGCAACATCCAGTACAACAACCTGACCATCGCGGAGAACGAGGAAGACCTCCCCGCCGGATGGGAGCCCACCCATGTGTTGAAGGGCTTCAAGGCCACCGACAGCGTCGTGACGGTCGGGACGGGTTGGACTTACATCTCCAGCGTGGGCGAGGTGCAGCGGCAGTATCCGCCGCAGTTCCTCATCCGCGACTACATGCGGTCGTTGACCGGCATGGGCGCCACGGTCATCGTGACCCCCGAAGTCGCCGCGCTGCTGCATGACGCGCCGAACAGCTTCGCCACCAAGCGCGACCTGAGCAGATGGCTGGCGGAGAACGTGCAGAAGACGGTCAGCTCCTACTGGGGCAACGGCGTCGTCTCCACCATGAACGCCTCTCTGGCGATTCAGGGGATGGAGCCGCTGGCGTCGCAGTACAAGCTGATCGAAACGAACCCGGAGGAGCTGATCAAGCCGTTCCAAGCCGGGCAGGTTAACATCGTGGTCACCGGCAAGGGCCAGACCACCTGGTTCGTGACCGACTTCGGCGTCGGCCGCGGCACCAAGGTTGACGACTACAAGTAAACGGTCGCGACCGCAAAAGGAAAAAGGCGCAGGCTCGAAAGGGTCTGCGCCTTTTTTTGGGAACCTCTAAAAACCCCGGACGCTGCGTTGCGCCTTGGTCGAAAATGTCCATTCGCCTCAGCGAACCCCGCTTTTCGACCTACGGCGACGCCTTGTCTTGTTCTGCGAGCTTTTTTTGTCCGGGACGGTCTGCGTTCCAAGCGCGCATCCCTGCCGGAATGCGTGAGGTGGCGGCTCCAGCACAACCTCCTATTTGAATTGGCCGATCGTCGTGGTCAAGATCGCCTTTTTCCCCTCGGGCAGCTTGAACGACTTCGCCACCTGCGCCGGGTCGATCATCGCCCGCAGGATGCACGCCAGCCCCTCGGACGCACAGTAGAGGTATACGTTTTGCGCGATGACGCCGGCGTTGGTGTACGACCAGGTGGCGCCGACTTCCTCGCCCTCCCACTTCATGCCGCCGGTCTTGGTCATGTCGGCGACGTAGACTAGGCTGACAGGGGCGGTCTTGGCGAAGTCCTGTTTCATCATGCCTGCCGCCGGGCCCTCCAGCCCGGAGCTCGCCCGCACGTCCTCTTTGGAAACCACCTTGAGGGCGTGGGCGACGGCGTCGTAGACGAACAGCCCGTCCGGGGTCGCGACGTAAATGTCGATGTTCTGCCAGCCCGCCGCCGTGGGCGCGGTGCGCATGTTCCCCTGCGGGCGGTTCACGCCGTTGGCGGCCCAGAGCAGGTTGGAAAGCTGTTGGTCGGTCAGCTTGACCGCCGGGCCGAAGTCGCCGCGCGTGCTCTGGCGCGCCTTCAACGCCTGCATCAAGGGCTTGCCGCCGTCGGTCTCAGGCGCGGGCAGTTTGATGACGTCCTGCGCGAGGGAAAAGACAGGATGCAGCAAAAAGACCAGGCCGAGGATCAGAGAACCGGGAATCACTTTCTTCATAACGCCCTCCTTCTAATTTGTTTTCAAACAACAACCGTTCGCAAAGACGACTGCGAGTCCGCACACGGCGTGCATCTTACTACGGTTTCCCGCCGATCCGCATTCGCGAAATGCAGTCCCGTGGAAAAAACGTGGTCGGAAACGCCAAGACCCGGCATCACCAGGCGACGGTCGGGCGGCGTCGTGCCCCGGTTGCGCCGGCGGCGGCGGTCGCATACAATGCCCGCCATGGACGACTTTCAGGTGCTGGTGAAAATTGCGGGAGGCGCTTGCAACCTGCGCTGCCGCTACTGTTACTACCTGCCGCAGGCGCGACCCGGCGAGGCCGGGATGCCGGACGACCTCGTGGAGCTGTACGTCCGCCAGCACATCGAAGCCTCCCGCGACCCGGTCGTCGCCTTCGCCTGGCACGGCGGCGAGCCGACGCTTTACGGGCTCGGCCGCTTCCGCAAGATCGCCGCCTTGCAGGAAAGCCTCTGCCCGCCCGGAAGGCGTGTCGTCAACGGCATCCAGACCAACGGCCTGCTCCTTGACGAGGAGTGGTGCCGCTTCCTCGCCCATGGGAACGACGGGCGAGGCGCCGTCCAGTTCGTCGTCGGTCTGAGTTTGGACGGGCCGGAGGAGATGCACGACCGCCACCGCGTGACCGCCGGCGGCGAGCCGACCTTCCGGCGGGTGATGGAAAGTTTCGCCCGCCTGCGGCGGCACGGCGTGCCGACGGAATGCTTGTGCGTCGTCCACTCCGACAACGCCGTGCGCCCGCTCGACGTGTACGGGTTCTTCCGCAGCCTCGGCGCCCCCCACCTGACTTTCCTGCCGCTGGTGGAGCGGATGCCGGACGGGCGGGTCGGCGGGCGCTCGGTTTCAAGCGCGGACTGGGGGGCGTTCCTCTGCGCGACCTTCGACGAGTGGCAGACCGGGGATATCGGTCGCATCCAAGTCCAGCTTTTCGAGGAGACGGCGCGCACGGCCTTCGGCCAGGAGCATTCCCTTTGCATCCTGCGCCATGCTTGCGGCGGCGTGCCGGCGCTGGATTGCAATGGTGACCTGTACTGTTGCGACCATTTCATGACGCCGGGCCACCTGCTGGGGAACATCCGCGAAGCGACGCTCAAGGACATGCTCGCCAGCCCGAAGCTGCGGGACTTCGGCGAGGCGAAGTGGCGGTTGTTGCCCGCCCGGTGCCGCCGCTGCCCGGTGCTGGGGATGTGCGGCGGCGGCTGCCCGAAAGACCGCATCCTCGCCGGTGGCGGCGCGGGCGCGAGCGCGGACAGCGGCGAAGCTGACGGTGGCACGGCTGACGGTGGCGGCGACCCCGCCCGCGAGCCGCGATTAAATTTCTTATGCGAAGGGTACAAACGGTTTTTTCTGCACGCGCAGCCGTTCGTCAGGATGCTGGCCGCCCTCCGCCAGCAATAAAAAGGGAGTCGGGTTGTTGCTTTTTATACGCAGGCATGCGTCGGGATCTCAAACGTGGTGAGGATGGGAGTTTGCCGGCCGGGGGCGGGGAATTCTTCCAGATACAGCGAAGCGGCCTCTTTAAGGTTGTCGATCGCTTCTTCGATCGTCAGCCCCGGGCTTACCGTGCCGGCGTCCGGGCATTCGGCAACGTACCACTCTTCTTCTTTGTGGATGATTGCGTGTACGCCGCAGTCGCCTCCTTTCCATGTCGCGGACACGGCAAGCGATCCGGGTGCGGCAAGCAAGCCGCCGCACCCGAAATCCAACCTAAAGGAAAACCCCTACGCCAGCTTCTCCTTGAAGAAGTCGATCGTCCGCTTCCACGACTGCTCTGCGGCTTCTTTATGATACCGCTCGGGGGCCGAGTCGTTGTTGAAGCCGTGGTTCGTGCCGGGGTAGGAGAAGATCTGGTATTCTACGCCAGCCTTCTTGAGCGCGGCCTCGAACGCGGGGATGCCCGCATTGATGCCGGCGTCGTTCTCGGCGTAATGGCACAGCATGGCCGCCTTGATCTTGGGCACGTCCGCTTCCGCAGGCACGGTCCCGTAGTAGGGGACGGCCGCCTTCAAATCGGGGGAATGCACCGCCACTTGGTTGGTCATGCCGCCCCCCCAGCAAAAGCCGGTGCAACCCACGTTGCCGGTGGACTGGGGGTGTGTCTTCAGATACTGCACCGCCGCCGTGAAGTTCTTCACATGGTCGGCCTGCTCCACTTTGCCCATCGCCTGGAACATCTCCTTCATGCCGCCCGCGCTGTAAGCTGCGGTTCCGCCCACGGGGGTCAGCGCGTCCGGGGCGACGGCCACGAAGCCTTCCAACGCCATGCGCCGCGCCACGTCCTCGATGTGCGGGGTCAGGCCGAAGATCTCCTGGATGACGATCACCGCCGGATGCTTCTCGTCGTCCTTGGGTCGCGCCAGGTAGGCGTCCATCTCCCCCTTCTCGGTAGGATATTTGATGCGTTGCGTCACCAGGCGCGCGTCGTCCGCCGCCACGATGTCCGCCCCGAACGCCGCCTCGCTGACGACGACGACACCCGCGACGCCCGCGCCCGCCAACGCCGCGCACTGTTTGAGGAACTCCCGCCGTTCGGGCGTGAGCTCCGGTTCGCCGTCCCGCCTTTTCGCGTCTTTCATTCGCCATGCCTCCTTTCGTTATGCCAAAATCGATTGCGCGCGGACCAGCCGGGCCTGCACATGCACGCCGTTCGGACACTCGACCGCGCAAGAGGAGCAGTCGCTGCAACGGATGTCGCGGATCTCCTTGGCAAGGTCGCGGAAGTTCGTCCGCGCCTGGTGGAAGTTGCCCGCGAAGTCGTTGTAGGCGAGGAAGCGCAACACGTCGGTCACCGGCATCCCCTTGGGACACGCGCCGCTACAGGTGTAGCACATGCGGCAGTAGTCGGGCCGGATCTGCTCGTTCATCACGTACAGCAGCTTCTCGTCGGCGGGGGCGAACGGCTCGGACATGGCGCGGAAGTTCGTCTCCACTTCGGGGATGGTCTTCATGTGCGGCACCGTCGTGCCGATGGCCGGGTTGTTGAGCACCCACTTGATGCCCGCGAGCGGCCCGTTCTCCGCGACGGTCTTGTCGGAGAATTCGGAGGCGCTCCTGGCGCTCGCCGACGGGTTGTCGAAGCTCTTCAGGTTCAGCCCGGTCAGCCCCACCACGACCTTCATCGCGATGACGCCGATGCCCGCCGCGTGCAGTTTCTCCACCGCCTTGTTGCGGTAAAAGCCGCCGATGGGGAAGCTGTATGTGGTCTGCACCACGTCGAACTTGTTTTCGATGGCGAAGTCGGCCATCCGGTTCGGGTCGTGGCAACTGAAGCCGATGAAGCGCGCCTTGCCCGACTTCTTGCACTCCCGCATCGCCTCGATGGCCTCGTCGGGGATGGACGTCGGCACGTCGCGCGCGTGCAGGTGCCAGATGTCGACGTGGTCGGTCTCCAGCGCCTTGAGGCTGGTGTCGAGGTCGTTCAGGATGTCCTCCTTCTTGCGCGACGGCGACTTGGTGGCGATGACGATCTTGTCGCGCTTGCCCTTGATGACCTTGGCGAAGATCGCCTCGCTCTCGCCGTAGTCGCGGGACGTGTCGTAGTAATTGATGCCCAGGTCGATGGCGCGCGCCACCGCTTCGGGAACCGGGTTGAAGCCGATGCCGTAGCCGACGCCGGTCACCTTCAGCCCCGTGTTGCCCAACGTGCGATACACCACCTTGGGGGATTCCTGCAAAAAGTTGTTGAGACCGCCCGAAGCGGCGATCCCCACCGCTGGCAACGCCAGCCCTGCCTGTAAAAATTCCCTGCGTGACTTGTTGGAATCCACAACCCCTCCTTGTCTGTCCATACCCTGTAAACCGTGCCGCGTCCCCTCCGTAGGAATTCCCGCCGCATTTGAAGGGACGGCTTGCTTCACCTTACTACCAAACGCTTCATGAAAGCTACCATTTTTTATTTAACACGACGCGGGGCGGCTGGGTTAAGATTTCATTTTTCGGCGGTGCGTTGCGAAATAGGTTCCGAGGGAAAAAAGGGGGAATAAACCCGATGGGCGAGATGGGCGACGTGGACGGGAAGCCGGAGCTGCGCAAGGCGTGGATGGCGAAAGAGGCCGCCCTGCCGGAGGACTACATCAAGGCGAGCGACGAGGGCATCGCCCACAGCCTTTTCGCCCTGCCGGAATTCCAGCGCGCCCGCAGCGTCCTTTTTTTCTACAGCATCTGGCGCGAGCCGGACACGCACGCCATGATGCGCCGCGCACTGGCGCTGGGCAAGGCCGTCGCGCTCCCCCGCACCTTCCCCAAGCGGGCGATGGAGGCGCGCCTGGTCGCGTCGTTGGAAGAACTGGAGGCGGGGCTGGTCCCGTCCAAGTTCGGCATCCCGGAGCCGCCGGACGCCGCGCCGGTGCTAAAGCCCGAAGAACTCGACTTCGTCGTCGTCCCCGCCGTCGCCTTCGACCGGGACGGCTACCGGCTGGGCCACGGCGCGGGCTATTACGACGCCTACCTCCCCCGCACGCGGGCCTTCGCCTGCGGCGTCGCGCGCGAGCGGATGCTGATCGCCCGCGTCCCCCGCGAGGCGCACGACATCCGCGTGGACTGCGTCGCGACCGAGCGGGGCGTCCTGCGTTTCGAAGCGTGACGTTTGCCGCCCAAGCTCCGCCAACGCCATGCCGATTGCGGGGAACGACACGCTCGATGCCGGTCAAGCCGTTCCTCGGCGGCTTGCTCGACAAGCCTCCATTGTAATGAAGACAGGCTCACTCATAAATTTCCTTCCTAGAGTGCAGAGTACACTTTGAAATCTTCCAGGAAAACGGGCTTCGGGAAAAACCCTGTGAGGGTTTGCATGCGCCACATGAAAAACAACACATTCATTCAAGAGCCGCCAAGTCCAATGCGATGCGATGCGATCAAGCGTACTTGACAATCCCTATGGGAATTATTAGCATTTGGATGTTGCAAAAACGCCCGCCGAATTGTCCGGTGGCAATCAGGTCGCTGAACGAACCGGACGACTCGTTGAAGGGAGCCTCTAAAAACCTCGGAGACAAGGCGCAACGCAGTATCCGGGGCTTTTGGAGGTTCCCTGAAGGGTTTTGACGGCTGACCGCACACCATCGGAAGCCTCCAGTTTGGATTTCACCACATTTTTCTTTTCACGGGAGGGAGTCTTCATGATCCGTTGGATGGCAAGGTTGGTCGTGGTCGCGGTGATGGTCGGGATGACGGCGTCCGGGCAGGAGTCGGGCGGCGACAAGGTGGACTTGCAAGCGTTGAACGCCCTCAAGCGCGAGGCGTTCGAGCGCTCGCAGGTGATGGAGCTGATCTATCACATCAGCGAGGTCTACGGGCCGCGCGTGACCAACAGCCGCAACCATCGCGCCGCCGCCGAGTGGGCGATGAGGCAGATGAAGGAATGGGGCTTGCAGAACGTCCACCTGGAGCCGTTCGGGCCCTTCGGCTACGGCTGGCAGGTCAAGAAGTTCTACGGTGCGCTGGAAACGCCGTCGTACGCCCCGTTGATCGGGTTCCCGCTGGCGTGGACGCCGGGCACGGACGGCCCTGTGACGGCGGAGGCGGTGTGGACGCCGCTACGCTCCGATGCCGATTTCGAGAAATACAGGGGGACGCTCAAGGGGAAGGTCGCGCTGATCTTCGAGCCGCGCGAGCTGACGCCGCACACCGAGGTGGAATCGCGCCGGCTTTCCGACGAGGAGGTCTATGCGCGCACATTGACGAACGACCCTTCGCGACTGGGCGGCTCCGGCGGCCCCCGTCCCGGTTCGGAACCGCCGCGCCCCGGCGTCATCACGCCGCAATCGGCATCGACCGCCGCCGCGAGCGGCAGGGAGTTGCGCAACAAGATCAACGCCTTTCTGAAGGAGGAAGGGGTGCTGGTCGCCCTGACGCCCGGCTATAACGGCGACGGCGGCACGGTCTTCGCGACTTACGGCGGCTCGCAGGATCCGGCGGATCCCGTCGGCCCCCCGACGGCGGCGATAACGCCGGAGCAATACAACCGCGTGGTGCGCCTGCTCCAGCATGGCGAACACCCGACATTGACCTTCGACATCCAAGTGGAATACCAGAAGGACGACCTCGACAGCTTCAACGTGATCGGCGAACTCCCGGGCGCGACCAAGCCCGACGAAGTCGTCATGCTCGGCGGTCACTTCGATAGCTGGCAGGGGGGCACGGGCGCCACGGACAACGCCACCGGCGCGGCGGTCTCGCTGGAGGCGGTGCGCATCATCGCCAAGCTCCAGCAGGCCAAGCTCATCAAACCTCTGGCGCGCACGGTGCGGGTGGCGCTGTGGGGCGGAGAGGAGCAGGGGCTGCTCGGCTCGCTGGCATACGTGCAGCAGCACTTCGCACCGCGCAAGACGATGGCGAAGACGCCCGAGTACGACAAGCTGGCCGTCTACTTCAACAACGACATGGGCACCGGCCGCCTCCGCGCGGTGACCGCCCTGGGGAGCGACGAGCTGGCTGCGGTCTTCCGATCCTGGGTGGCGCCGGTCAAGGATCTGGGCATGATCGCCGTGACCGGCCAGACGGCGGGGGCGACGAAGGCTCCGGGCGGCTCCGATTCCGCGTCTTTCTCATGGATAGGCTTGAGCGGCGTCAACTTCACGCAGGATCCGGTGGAGTACATGTCGCGCACGCACCATTCGAACATGGATCTCTACGACCGCGTGCAGAAAGGCGACGTGATGCAGGGGGCGTTAGTCGAGGCATGGTTCGTCTACAACGCGGCGACGCGCCCGGACATCCTGCCGCGCATCGAGACGCCGGAACCCGACCCGGACGCAAAAGGCTTTTAACTTGGACTACGAGGTGACGCAATCATGAGGATTCATAGCATCTGCAACCAGCCTCCATCCCTATCCCCCTCCAAGCCGTCGCCGCCAGACGGCGGTGGGATCACCCGGCGCGGCCTTTTGAAAGCGGCGGGGGCGCTGGGCGTCCAGTCCCTGGCGTTGGAATCGACCGGCCTGCTCCAACCGCTTTGCGCCGCCGCCAGGGAGAATGCGGCGAAAGAGCAGATCGTCCCCACCATGTGCGCCATGTGCGGCCCCGCCCAAGGATGCGGCATCAACGCCGTCGTGCGCGACGGGCGCTTCGTCGGCATCGAGCCCTTTCCCGAGGCCCCGTTGAACAGGGGGCGCAACTGCGGCAAGTCGCACGCCGCGCCGCAATGGGTCTATTCCCCGCAACGCATCCGCCACCCGCTCAAGCGGGTCGGTGCCAAGGGGGAGGGGAAGTTCCAGCGCATCAGTTGGGACGAGGCGCTCGACACCATCGTGGCGAAGCTGAAGGATCAGAAAGAGAAATATGGCCCGGAGTCGCTGGCGATGCTCTCTCCCGCCGGACGGCCCTACAAGACATACATGTACCGGTTCCTCACGGCGCACGGCAGCCCCAATTTCGGTCACAGCGGCATCTGCGCCATGCAGAAAGGCTTTTCCTTCCAATATACGTTGGGCGGCTCGCCGAACCCGGACGCCGACAACGCCGACCTGTTGATCATCTGGGCGAAACAGCCGATTTACGCAGGATGCGCCAAAGGAGGGGCGCGGCGGCTCTTGGAGGCCAAGGCGCGCGGGGTCAAGATCATCGCCGTCAAGCCGACGATGGAGCCGGACGTGGCGCTGTCGGACATCTGGGTGCCCATCCGGCCTGGCACCGACGCGGCCTTCGCGCTGGCGCTGCTGCACGTCGTCGTCAAGGAGAAGCTCTACGACAAGGAGTTCGTGGAGAAATGGACATACGGCTTCGACAAGCTGGTGCCGCACGTCCAGAAGTACACGCCGGAGTGGGCGGAAAGGATCTCAGGCGTGCCCGCCGCGCAGATCCGCGAGGTGGCGCGCCTGTACGCCACCACCAAGCGCGCCAGCGTCGAGACCGGCAACGGGTTCGAGCACGCGCCGAGCTGCAACGACGCGGTGCGCGCGGTCGCCATCCTGATCGCCATCACCGGTCACCTGGACCGGAAGGGGGGGAACCTCCTTGGCGGCGGCGGGCAGGGGGGCGCTGGCGAGCCCGCACCCAAAGCCAAGCCGGGCGACAAATCCAAGGCGAAGCCAAGCCCGTCGAGGGAGTCGTTGACGCTTCGCGAACGCTACACGCAGGAGATGGTGGACAAGATCGTCGGCCCCGAATTCCCTCTGCCGTTCCAGCCGGGGCCGGAAGGGACGTCGTCCGCGTACTTCCGCGTCTTGCAGAACATACTCACCGGCAAGCCCTACAAGATCCGGACGATCTTCTCGCCCGGCACGCAGCCCACGACCAGCACGCGCGGCACCAAGACCGTGCTGGAGGCGCTCAAGAAGGTCGATTTCTACGTGATCCTCGACGTGATGCGCACCGCCGACATGAACTACGCCGACATCGTGATCCCGATCTCGACCATGTACGAGATCGACCATCCGGTCGAAGGGGGCGGCAACTGGATCATGCCGCGCCGACGGGTGATCCCCCCCATCGGCGAGTCCAAGTCCGACTACGAGTTCTGGATCGAGCTGGGAGCGCGCATGGGATATGGCAAGGACTTCTGGAACGGCAGCCTGCGCGAATGGGAGCGGGAGCAGTTGCAATCCCGGGGCATCGACTTGAAGGCAGTGCTCGCCAAGCCCGAGGGGATCGTGCGGGAGGGCGCGCGCCAACCGGTCTACGAGAAATACGCGCAGGCGTTCTCCGCGCGCAGCACGCGGCTTTCAGGAGCGCCCTACCTGCCGCAAGGGAAGGTGGCGATCTACAACACGACTTTCGAGGCGGCGGGCTTCAACCCGCTGCCGGAATGGCGCGAGCCGCCTGAGAGCCCGACCGCCACGCCGGAGCTGTTGAAGAAGTACCCGCTGGTCTTCTCCGATTTCCACACCTCCAAGGTCTACAACGCCTCTTGGCTGCGCAACGTGCCGTACTTGCGCGAGGTGATGCCCGATCCGACGGTGCAGATCCACCCCGCGACGGCGCGGGCGCGCGGCATCAAGGACGGCGACTGGGTGATCGTCGAGTCGCCCCACAACGCCATCCGGCTGAAGGCGGAGGTCAACCCCGGCATCCGCAAGGACACCGTCATGGCGTTGCACGGCTGGTGGCAGGGATGCGAGGAGTTGAAAAAGCCGGACTTGCCGCCGCTGAAGCTGGGGGCGAACACCAACTCGATGTACGACGTGAGCGAGAAGGCGTATGACCCGCTTGTGACCGCCATGTCGAGCCAGACGCTGGTGCAGGTCACCAAGGATGTGTAG
>JAISUT010000003.1 GCA_031271905.1 Acidobacteriota bacterium | reverse complement strand
CCTGCGGAGCCCGCCCCGCGCGCGCCTTGCATCCACACCACCCTGCGCCCGTGCGACCGTGGACGATGGCGGCGCGTCTGCCGCGTTGCCGCTTGGGCGGGCTTCCTCGACGCGCGTGGACGCGCCTGCGGAGCCCGCCCTGCGCGCGCCTTGCATCCACACCACCCTGCGCCCGTGCGACCTTGCGGCGGGGGATGGAAAAGAATCCAACCCTGAAAGGGGTGCGCCCTGCCCCAAAGGTTGTCCTTGGCGCAATCCGCCTTGGAGTGCGGATTTACAGCACGAAGACTTCCAGCACCGTGACCACTATCCCCATGATCGCGCCGCCGGCGATGACCCCGGCGCAAACCGGCTCGGTGTTTTCCACCAGCACCCGGTAGGCTGCCGAGGCGAAATTCTTCGTCGTCCGCACAGGCTCTTTCAGGACGCGCCCCGCCAGCCAGAATACGAACGAGCCGAGGAACATGGCGAAGCAGGTGTTGAAGGGGATCACGAACGCCAGCCCCACGCCCACCCCCGACAGCCAGAACCGCCCCTTGCTCCTGATGCGCGCAACCTCTAGGACGACGCCTAGGACGGCGCCGATGAGCGCCGCCCAGCGCGCCGACGCGCTGAGGTTCGCCAGGCCGCTCGTCAAGACCTCCGCCACCGCTTTCCAGACCGCCGCACCCGGCATCGGGTACTGCTCGCTGATGAGCCCTGCGGGGTTTCCGCGCAGGAACACCAAATAGAATATCGGCACGGCGACCGCCGCGCCGGCGATGATCCCCAGCACATGGCCGACGGCCTGGTGGCGCGGCTTGCCGCCCAGCATGTAGCCCGGCTTGATGTCCATGAGCAGGTTCGAGGCGTTGCCCGCGACCTCGGCGGTGATGGAGGCGGTCACGACGTTGGTCGTGATGTTGCCGGGAGACAACACGCTGAAGGTCAACTGGGTCAGCTTGCCGAGCGCCCCCGTCGGCGTGATGGATGTCAGCCCCGTCGAGTGGGCGCCGATCAGGGTGAAGACGAAGACCAGCGGGATGGCGACGATCCCCATCAAGACGCCGACGCCGAAATAGACGTGCGCCATCCAGACCACCGCCGCGCCGACGATGGGGACCAGGACGAGGGAGAGCGTGACGGGGAGCTCTATGTCCTTCAAGATGTCCTTCTGCCCCGGCTTCTTCTTCAGCATGGAGGTGAAGGAGTCCAAGATCATCCTGGGTTTGGAGAAGAAGGCGTACAGCGACGAGGTGGTCATGACGGCGACGCCGCCCCACAGCGCCCAGAGGGTGATGCGGCTGAACCCGTAGTGCGTCACGCCCTCCGCCGTCGCGCCGACGATGTCGCCCCGCGCGATCATCCACGGCGCGAGCAGCAAGTAGTTCAACACCCCGCCCACCATGAGGGAGACGCCGGTGCGGATGCCCATCAGCCCCCCCGCCGCCATCATGACGAAGTCGGTGTCGGGGCGCACCGTCAGCTCGCGCAAGTCCACGCCGCCCAGGCGCGGCGACGCGAGCCGGTACAACCAGCCGTCCAGGAACTCCGGGATGAAGAAAGGGGCTCTGAGCTTCGCCATCACCGCCTCGCTCTGCATCAGCTTGACCAGCGCCGCGCCGAAGCCCGTCACCCCCAGGATGGCGGCCTTGAACACGCCGTCGCGCGCCTCGCCCGAATGCAGCGCGTCCATGACCACCCCCGCCGCCTTCCCCTCGGGGAACGGGTTCTGCTCCTCGTTGATGTAGCGCTTCTTGAGCGGGAAGGCGAACAGCACCCCCAAAATGCCCAGCAGCACGATCCAGGCGTAGATGAGCGGCATGGGCAGGACGCCCCCCGTGATCATCATGTAGGCGGCGAGGCTTGATGTGAGCGGCCCGGTCATGTACCCCGCCGCCGTGGCGATCGACTGCATGCAGTTGTTCTCCAAGACCGTGAACTCTTTCGCCAGGTTGACGGAGCTGAGGACTTTGAAGAAGGCGAAGGCGAGTATGACCGAGGTGACCCCGACCCCGAGCGTCCAGCCGGTCTTGGCGCCGACGTAGAGGTTGGTCATTGAGAGCACGCCGCCGATGAGCATGCCGGAGACCGCCGAACGCAGCGTCAACTGCGGCATGTCGCCCTTCCAGACGTTTTCGAGCCACCAGCGGTCCTTCTCTTCGAGCGACCACGTCTTGACCTGTTCGTCGGTAAGCTGTTTGATTGCCATATGCGCCTTTCAGGGTTGGCCGGTTGCAAGCAAGTCCATGAAGCGTTTCTGGAAACGGACGCCGTCGAGGATCGAGTGGACGTTCTTCAACTCCTCCCTCAGCACCGCGCGGTACCGCTCCGGGTCGAGTTCGACCGCCTTGGCGAAGGCGTCGATGGAGGGCTCGGGGCGATCGTTTTTCGCGTAGAGCACCCCAAGGTGAAAGTAGTTGTTCGCCGTGGCGTTGCCCAGCGCGACCACCTTCTCGTGGGCGGCGATGGCCCCCTGGTCGTCGTCGAGCTTCTCGGCGACCAGGGCGATGTTGGCCCACGCCGCAGCGTAGCCGGCGTCGCTTGCGTCGCCGCCGTCCACGGCCTCGCGCAACTCCGCCATCGCTTCGGGGTACATCTCTTTTTCCGCATACAGGACGCCCAGGTTCAGGTGGATCGCCTTTTGGCCGGGGCGCAACGCCAACGCCTTTTTATAGGCGGCGAGGGCGGCGTCGATGGCGCCCGCGCCCCTGCCCGAATCGGCGTAAAGGTCGCCGAGCAGGAACCAGGCGTCGGCGTTTTCCGCATCAAGCGCCACCGCCTTTTCAAGCGCGGCGACGGCGGCGGCGGCCTTGCCGTCGTTTGCCAGGCTGAACCCCAGCTTGGGCAGGAGCCGCGCGGGGTCGCCCGCCCGGTCGAGCGCGTCCTGGTAGGCGTCGGCGGCGAGGATGTATTGTTTCAAGTAGGTGCGCACGTCGCCGAGCCGCTCCAGCAGCTCCACGTTGGCGGGCTGGAGCTTGCGCGCCGCGTCGAACTCCGTGGCGGCGTCGAGCGGTTTGCGCTGGCGCATGTAGAGCAGCCCCAGGTTGTAGTGCGCGGCGAAGCTCTGCGGGTCGAGTTCCAGCGCCTCTTGGTATTCGGCGACGGCTTCGGCGACGCGGTCGTTCTTCTGGTGCAGCAACGCGAGGTCGAGGCGCGAGGCGGCGTCCGTCGGGTCGAGGGCGATGATCCGCCCTAGCGTGGCGGCGGCCTCCGCGTCGCGCCCGGAGCGGAATTGCAGGTAGCCCAGCGCCTTGAGCAGGCCGAGGTCGTCGGGCTTTCCCCCCAGCCCCTTTTCGACGGCGGCGATGGCGCGGTCGTAATCGCCCGCGCCGCGATAGGCGTCCCCGAGCAGCGACCAGATGCCGGCATCGAACCCGGGTTCGAGCCGCAGCACGGTTTCAAGCTCTGCGGCGGCGTCCCGCCACTTGTTCTGGGCGAGGTAGACGAGTCCGAGGTCGTAATGCGCTTCGAGGAAATCGGGGCGGACGGCGATGGCTTTGCGGAACATCTCCGCCTGCTCCTCGCCGTGCTCCTTGTCGGTGCCGATCATCTCCTCGCCCTTGCGGAACCACGCCATCGCCTCGCGGTAGACCTCGGTCTCGCGCTTGATCGCCGACATGGACTTCGCTTGCGGCTTGGCGGTTTGCGCGCCGACGGCTCCAGGCGGCAGGACGAGCG
Organism: Acidobacteriota bacterium; assembly: GCA_031271905.1. GTDB lineage: Bacteria > Acidobacteriota > UBA6911 > UBA6911 > UBA6911 > UBA6911. The sequence goes on along the minus strand of JAISUT010000003.1, from coordinate 2,740 downwards.
CGAGTGATAGCAAGGCGGCGGACACGCGCCAACGCCCACATCCATGCCGGTTTCCCATGGCTCCCCCCCTTTGTCCACCCCTTGTCCAACAGGCGACATGGCGACAAGTATGTAATAGCACCGCCTTGTTTTTCCAGCATAAAACCGCCGTTGACGCGAAGCCCTTTTCGCCCGCGCCCATCTGCGGCGCGTCGCCCCCTCTGCCCCCCCCCGCCGAAATCCCCGAGTTTCATTTTTGAATTGTGTATAATCACTCCTTGCAAACACAAGACGGAGAGCCTTTCCCGCCATGGCACCTGGAGCATTCATCGGAGATCGGGACGAAATGTCAACTTGGGACAAACTTGGGGAGGAGTGTGGCGTCTTCGGGATCATGTCGCACCCGGAGGCGGCGCGCATAGCCTATCTCGGACTTTACGCCTTGCAGCACCGGGGGCAGGAGTCGGCGGGCATCGTCAGCGCACACGGGAACAAGCTCCACATCGAAAAGGGGATGGGGCACGTCGCAGACCTGTTCACGGCGGCGCGCATAGAGAAGTTGCCGGGGGACGCGGCGCTGGGGCACGTGCGCTATTCGACCGCCGGCGAGAGTTCGTCCCGGAACGCGCAGCCGATCATGGTCGATTGCTGGCGGGGGCCGATCAGCCTGGCGCACAACGGCAACCTGACCAACGCCCGCGAACTGCGACGCGAACTCGAGCAGGACGGCGCCATCTTCTACTCGACCAGCGACAGCGAGGTCGTCCTGCACCTGATGTCCCGCTCCCGCCGCCGCACGGTGCGCGAGGCGTTCATCGAGGCGCTGCGCCAGATACAGGGTGCGTATTCGCTGGTGGTGTTGACGCCGGAATACCTGCTGGCGGCGCGCGACCCGCACGGTTTCAGGCCGCTGTGCATCGGGCGGGTGGACGGCGCCTGCGTCGTGGCGTCCGAGACCTGCGCACTGGATCTGATCAACGCGGAGTACGTCCGCGACGTGGAGCCGGGCGAGGTGTTGCGCATCCGGCGCGACGGGGGCGACGGGGAGGGCGAGATCGAGGTCCTGGAGTCGCAGATGCCGTTGCCCAAGGGGAAGCCCTCGTTCTGCGTCTTCGAGCACATCTACTTCAGCCGCCCCGACAGCATCGTCTTCGGGCGCACGGTCAACACCAGCCGTCGCGAGATGGGGCGGCTGCTCGCCCGGGAGCAACCCGTGGACGCCGACGTCGTGGTGCCGATCCCCGACTCGGGGGTGGCCGCTGCCATCGGCTTCTCCCGCGAAAGCGGCATCCCGCTGGAGTTCGGACTCATCCGCAACCACTACGTCGGGCGCACCTTCATCGAGCCGAGGCAGTCCATCCGCAACTTCGGCGTCAAGGTGAAGCTCAACCCGGTGCGGGAGATACTGCGGGGCAAGCGCGTCGTCCTGCTCGACGACTCCATCGTGCGCGGCACCACCAGCCAGAAGATCGTGAACATCGTCCGCGCCGGCGGCGCCAAGGAGATACACATGCGCATCACCTCGCCGCCGCTGGTCGCCCCCTGCTACTACGGCATCGACATCCCGACGCGACGAGAGCTGATCGCCTCGACGAAATCGGTGGACGAGATCTGTGAATTCATCGGCGCGGATTCGCTGGGCTATCTGAGCCTGGAGGCGACTTTGCGCGCCGTCGATGACAAGCGGCAGTTCTGTTCGGCGTGTTTCACCGGCAGCTACCCCACCGAAGTGGTGCCGCTGGAGCGCCAAAAGAACCTGTTCGTCGAGGTCGCGGGCAGGGACGACGACGGAAGGTAGGGAGGCGGAAAAGTGGAGCGGAGGGGTTCGATGGGAACAATGGGGAACAACAAGATCGCGATCCTGCTCTCCGGGCGCGGATCGAACTTCGTCGCCATCTATGACGCCATCCGGCGCGGCAAGCTCGATGCCGAGATATGTTGCGTCATCAGCAACCTCGCCGATGCCACCGGGCTCAGGCTGGCGCAGGAGTGGGGACTGCCTGCGCTTTGCATCCCCTCCAAGGGGATGGATCGGGCGGAGTACGACCGACGGCTGGTGGAGGCGCTCAAACCGCATGCCCCCGCGCTGGTCTGCCTGGCAGGCTTCATGCGCATCCTGAGCCCGGTTTTCATCGCCGCCTTCCCGTCGCGGGTGCTGAACATCCATCCGGCGCTGTTGCCGTCATTTCCGGGGTTGCACGCCCAGCGCCAGGCGCTCGACCATGGCGTGAAGATATCCGGCTGCACGGTGCATTTCGCCGACGAAGGGATGGACACCGGGCCGATCGTCATGCAGCGGGCGGTGCCGGTGCTGGAGGGGGACGACGAGAACGCGCTGTCGGCGCGCATCTTGGAGCAGGAGCATGACGTCTACTGGCGCGCCATCGCGCATACGTTGGCGAAAATCTCGGCGAAAAACGCGGAGAATTGAAAAAATCTCAGAAAAATAAAAACTCCCGCTTGACAGGGGGCGGTGCAAAGCCTACTATTCGCTTCGCCTTTCGATGAGGGGTGGGCAGTAGACGCGGTAAGACGAAGCAGGTTTCCTTCAGTTGTTCTGATTGAAAATCGTACGTCAAATCGTAAGGTCGATGTATCGGTGGTGTTGACAAAACGCCAAAACGATATTAAGATGTTTTCTCTGTCCAGATCTTTGGAAACCAGATAGTGCGAGCCAGAAGAATCGATTCGTAAGGAAAAGCAGCAAAGAAGAAGGACAAACGTGCCGATTCCGCAGGCGCGGCGTGCAATGGGCGCGTCG
>JAISUT010000029.1 GCA_031271905.1 Acidobacteriota bacterium | reverse complement strand
ATGGATAGGGCGAACAAGCTGCATTTTCCGGTTCGGCCCGTCCCATCTCCGCTTCCGATAACGGCCTTTATGTCAATTTTTCCCGCCGCAGGGACGCCCCCGCACCGACGGGAACCCCGATTCTATTCCAAGGTTCCGGAGAATGGAAGCGTTCTTGCAGGGGAAAAGACCTTGCGGGCAGGTCAAGCTGCGCGGGTTCGGTCTGCTTGCCGGAAACGTCGGGATTCGGACAGTCGGCTCGCGGCGTCCGTCAGCCGTCGGCTCCGCTGTACCGTATGAACGGCACGGACTTTGCTTAAGGGTAAGCCCCTCAGCTTGTGAGCCAAGGGGCTTGACGTGTTTCTTTCTACGGGCGGGTGGTTGGCGCAAACCGCCCCGCGCACAAATCTGACTTAATACCACTCTAACTTTAATGTGCCAGCCAGCATTGCATCGTTAGGGTCGTCGCTGTCGAGTTGGTTCGGATAAACACAAATTTGGACAGAAACTTTTTTGCCGTTATAGTTGTAATAACCGCTGCCTTGATAAAGATAACCATTACTTTTTTCGATGATATAATCTGCCGTCAAAGCAGACCCGGGTTGAAATACATTGTCAATTTTGCCATCATCAGACAAAGAATTAAGCTTGCTGATAACCTGCTTAAGCCACGCTCTAACTTCATCGTCCGTCAAGGCTTTAGAAACATACGCGCCAACTTCTTTGATTTTACCGTAATCCGCGCCCTCGTCAATGGTATATGTCGTTTTGTCCAAGCGTGTGTAATTTGCGCATTTTAAGTCGCCTTCTGTGAGTCCGAATGCCGTTAGAAAACCCTCGACTGTGGTGAGGTCTGCGCCGCTGCTGTTCGCCCCCGTGGTGGTCTGCGAGGTTTCGGCGGTATCGCTGCTTGCGGTCGGCGCGGTCGTTGTTTCGCCGCTGCCGCAGGCGACAAGTGACAGCGCCAGCACCAATGCCAGCATTAGTATAAGTAACCTTTTCATTGCAATCTCCTCTGTTTTACGGATAGGGCGAACAAGCTGCATTTTCTGGTTCGATCCATCCCATTCCGGTTTCCGATAACGGCCTTTATGTCAATTTTTCCCGCCGCAGGGATGCCCCCGCACCGACGGGAACTTCGATTCTATCCCAAGATTCCGGGATCTGGAAACGTTTTTTGCAGGGGAAACGGGAGGGGAAACGGGAGGGGAAACGACCAGGGGAAACGACCTGTCAGGCTGCGCGGGTTCGGTCTGCTTTCCGGAAACGTCGGGATTCGGACAGTCGGCTCGCGGTTGAACTCCCGTTGAACTCCCGTAAACTGTGAAGAAGTTGTAAAGATGTGTCGGATTTCTTTACATTTTTCCCTTGCGCAAGGTTAAGCCTGTAAAACCGCAGTTCCCTTGTGCTTGCTGTCATCGATGATCAAATTTACTAAGGAAATGTGTCGGATTCCTTTACAAAATTTCATGAAAAACAAAGAGTCTATGGATACGGATATGGATGTTTTATTTTATTTTATTTTGCAAATTATAGAAAATAAGTAATTTGAATATGTCAAGGGGAAAGTTCTGACGCCTGCCTGCCGCCCGCTCTGGGGTATGTGGCACGTGAATTGCTTATGATAATTCGTATTTTATAGCATGTAGCATGTCGTGTGTTCGCTATTCGCACATATAAGCAAAGCAGGGAGGCGTCGATGCGATATTTGAAAGCATTGTTGTTGGTGGTCGCGGCGTTGTCGCTTCTTGCGCTGACCGCCTGCGGCGGCGGAGGCGGCAAGAGCGGCGGCAATGACGGCGCGGCATCCCCTTCCGGCGGGGATTCCCCACTCCTCCCCGACGTGGGTGTCACCGGCCCCGACCCAGACCCCGACCCCGACGCAGACCCTGATTCCGATTCTGATTCCGACCCTGACTCCGACTCCGATCCCGACCCTGACGACTCCGGCTCCGGTGCGGCTCCCGGCTCGGACCCCGTGTTGTCCGGGCCGTTCATCGACGTCGCGTATCCCGGCGCGTTGCACACATATGCGGTGGGGATCAACGATGTCGGGCAGGTGGTCGGTTCGTTCACGGATCCGTCGGGCGCCAACAGGGGGTTCGTGAAAGACGGGGAGCGGTACGCCCCCATCGAGTACCCCGGGGCGAAGGCGACCCATGCGGAGGGGATCAACGACGCGGGCCAGGTGGTCGGCTACTACATGGACGCATCGGGGAGATACCACGGCTTCCTGCTGGACGGGGGGAGCTACGCGCGGCTCGACTGCGACGGCTCGGACGCGACCTACGCCCTCGATGTCAACGACGCGGGGGTTGTCGCGGGCTATTGCTGGGATGTCGCGACCGGCCGCTACCGGGGGTTCGTGAAAGACGGCGGATACGCCTACGTCGAATATCCCGGGGCGAAGCACACCTATGTGACGGGGTTGGACGACGCGGGGCGCCTGGTCGGCTATTATCAAGACGCGGACGACTGGTACTACGGCTTTGTGAAGGACGCCTCCGGGTTCTCGCGCATCCACTACGGGGATGCCGCCAACACCCGCATCTTCGAGATCAACGACTCCGGGCAGATGGTCGGGTGGTACATGACGGCGGCGGGGGACATCCGCAGCTTCCTGAAGGACGGGGACGACTACACGTTGGTCGAGTATTCCGAGGACGGGGTCACGTACATTTACGGGCTGGACGACCTGGGGGCCGTGGTCGGCTATTTCGAGGGGAACGACGGCTTGCGCCTGGGCTTTGTCGCCGAATGGTGACGCATCGGGTCGCCCTCGGCCCGGGTCAGCCTTCGATGGCGCATGGGATCACGGAAAACCGTGGAGGATGTTTATGCAACGCAGTGAGCCGAAGATGATCGCTTGGAGATGCGCCGGGATCGGCTGCGTCGCGTGCCTGTTGCTGGGCTTTGCGACCGCGCCCGCCGCAGCCGCCCCCACCGTCGCTTACGATGTCTCCCTCGTCGATGCCGACGCGGGCGTGTGGCGCTACGAGTACCAGTTGAGCGGTTTCGACTTCGATGCGGGCGCCGGGTTCAAGGTCGAGTTCGACTACGAGCTATGCACCGAGCTCTCCCTTTTCGGCGACGCCCCCGGGTGGGACGTCTTGTTGTTGCAACCCGACTCGAATTTGCCGGACCACGGCTATTACGACGCCCTGTTCATGGAGGGCGACTACCTCGGCCCGTTCGCGGTGGACTTCACCTGGCTCGGCGAGGACGCGCCGGGGGCGCAGCTCGTCGAGTTCTACCGCCTGGCGGACGACGGCGGCGTCGAGGGGGGGGACGGCGGCTATACGACGCCGCACGCCGGCGCGCCCGCCGCGGTTCCCGAGCCCGCGAGCGGCCTGTTGTTCGCCACGGGGGCGGTTGCCGCCTTCTGCGCGTTGCGGCGCAAGCTCGGTCGCGCGCCGCGCGGGGAGTCGCAGTGCGGCGGCGGGCGTTAGCGCGGCGTCGGACGGTTGCGACGGACGCAGTCCGCGACGACGGTCGTCGTCGCGTCGCATTTCCCAAAGTCTTAGAACGGATGAGATGAGGTGCCGGTCATGAGAAGAAGCGCCGTGACGCTGCTGTTGGCGATGTTTTCCTTTTCCTTCGGGTTCCATGCGCCCGCGCGGCAGGCGCATGCGGCGGACGAACGCCCCGACGGGCATCTGCCGGGATACGCCGTGACCGACGCCGCCGAGGACGCGGCGGAACCTTTGAGCGTCGGCCAGTACGTGCAGGTCGGCAAGCGCCAGGTCACGCGCACCGTCTATGAATACACCTACACGTCGGTGGCGTCCAACGGCGGCCCCGCGGTGCGCAACGTCGTGGCGACCTTGACCAGCACAGACCCGAACACGATCGTCGTCGAGGGGACGGTGCGTTTCGGCAACGTGGCGGCGTACGGCACGAAATTCAGCGGCAGCGACACGTTCACCATCAGCCAGGACCGGCTCGCCCCCTTCGACCCAGCCAGCCTGCATTGGGAGATCGCGTTCGAGGCGGAGGCGCACCCCGCGCCCACGGCGAAGGCCGGCGCGGATCAGAGCGTGACGTTGGGGGAGACGGTGACGCTCGACGGCAGCGCCTCGCTCGGCTACAACGGCGGGACGCTCTCCTACCTGTGGGAATGGAAGTCCAAGCCTGCGGGGAGCGCGGCCGCCTTTTCCGACCCGGCCGCCGCGCTGACGACCTTCGTGGCGGACAAGCCGGGCGCGTATGTCGTCACGCTGGTCTGCTCCGACGACTACGGCGCGGGCCTGCCGGACGAGGTGACCGTCTCGACGGAGGTGGTCAAGCCGGAGGCGGACGCGGGCGAGGACAGGGGCGCCACGGTCGGCGAGACGGTGACGCTCGACGGCGGCGCGTCCACCGACCCGAACGGCCTGACGCTGGAATACGCCTGGGTCTTCGTGGCGCGACCCGAGGGGAGCGCGGCGACGCTCTCCTCCCCGTCGGCGGTCAGGCCGTCTTTCACGGTGGACAAGCCGGGGGACTACAGGCTGGCGCTGGTGGTGTCCAACGGCTACCTGGACAGCGACCCCTCCTATGTGGTGGTCTCCACCGGAGCGCTCCCGCCCGTGGCGCGGGCGGGCGAAGACCGGCACGTCGCCGTCGGCGAGACGGGGACGCTCGACGGCAACGCCTCGCTCGGCTACAGCGGAGGTGCGCTCTCCTACCGGTGGGAGATGACGTCCAAGCCTGCGGGGAGCGAGGCGTCCTTGCATGGGGCGGACACCGCCGCGCCCTGGTTCCGCGCCGACCTGATGGGCGACTATGTGATAGAGCTCGTCGTCAGCGACGGGGAAGACGTGAGCGGACCGGACACGGTGCTGGTCTCGACCTATGTGGTCAAGCCGGAGGCGGACGCGGGCGTCGGCGGAACCGCCACCGTCGGCGAGACGGTGACCCTGGACGGTGGCGCGTCAAGCGACCCGCAGGACTATCCCCTGTCCTACACGTGGACGTTGTTGAGCACGACGCCGGGTGGAATATCCGTGACGCTTTCCGGCGCGGCGACCAGCCGGCCCACGTTCACGCCGGCGGTCGCCGGGACGTACGTCTTCCAACTCGTCGTCAACAACGGCGTCTACGCGAGCGCCCCCGCCACGGTGGTGATCGAGGCGTCCGCGCGCCCCCTCGCTTCCACGGGCGATTACAGCATCCCGGCGTCCACGGTCGGCGCGCCGATCGCGCCGGTGGACGTGGCGGGAGGCGTGAGCGGCGGGACGGCGCCCTACAGCTTCGCCGCGAGCGGACTGCCCGCGGGCATCACGGTCAGCGCGACGGGGGTGGTCTCCGGGACGCCGACGACGGCGCAGGCGGCGGGGACGGCGACGGTGACGGTGACCGACAGCTCGTCGCCGACGCAGACCGCGTACATCACGATCAGCTACGGCGCGGTGACGGCGGCTGTAGGGGGGAACCAGCCGCCGGTGGCGAAGCTCGCCATGACGGTGCCCAATGTTCACGAGCTTGCGGAACGCAAGGCCAATGGCGTCGGCGGCTGGGATTTTGTCATGTACCTCGACGGCTACTCCGGCGCTACGGTTGCGGTGGAATTGTCCGCCGCGTCCAGCGAAGATGAAGATGTGAGCACGTTGCAATACGCTTGGACGGTGACGCCATCGACCGGTGCCCCTGTCACATTGACTGGGCGCGAGGTCACTTACCCGTATCAGGTGGCCGTGGGCAAATCTTTCGATGTCGAGCTGGTCGTCACCGACGCCGGTGGCCTGACCGGCACGGCGGTCAGCAACCGCAACAGGATCGGACATTATGCCGGGACAGGGTTCACCATGTCCGACGGTGCGCGGGAATCTGCTCCCAACGACTCTACGCTGTCATTGACCGTCGCGCCGGGTGAAACAGTTCCTGTTCACGTGACAGCCAAGTCCTGCCAGTCATTTTTCGACGGGTGCAACCTCACGTGGTTGCTTGACGGAAGTTATGCCGGCATGGGGAATTATTTCGTAAAATCCTTGGGTGCCGGAACGTATCCGGTTGAGTTGCGGGTATCGGATCGTTTGGTAAACGGCGGCTCCTCCGCGGAGTACCGCGCGGCCACCGGCTGGATCGTGGTCACGGAATCATCCCCTCCGGCGGGCGTGGCGGAGATGGTCGATTTTCGCATCGGGGGCATCTCCGGCGTCATCGACCAGGATGAGGGCACCATCGTGCTCGCCACGCAGGATTGGATAGAGGACATCGACGCGCTGGCTGCGGAGTTCACCGCCGGGGGCGCCGTCACGGTGGAAGGCGTCGCGCAGGTCAGCGGCGCGACGAAGAACGACTTCCGCAAGGACGTGACGTATGTCGTCGAGGCGGCGGGAGGTGCCCGGAGGACATATGCGGTGCGCATCCAATCGCCGCAGACGACGGGCTTGCCGGTCATAAAGATCGACACCAAGGACAATGCCGCCATCGTCAGCAAGGAGACGTATGTCAAGACGAACATCGCGGTCTTCGACACCGACCATCCGGAGTATGAGCTCGTCCACACGGCCTATGCCGACGAGGTGCGCGGCAGGGGCAACACCACCTGGATGTATCCCAAAAAGCCTTATCGGATAAAATTCGCCGAGAAGACCCCCTTGTTCGGGCTCACCAAGGCGAAGAGCTGGGTGTTGCTGGCGAATTACCAGGACCCCACGTTTATGATGAATAGCGTGGCTTTTGAGATGGGGCGTCGCTTCGGATTGCCGTTCACCAACCATTATGTCCACGTGGAGCTGTTCCTGAACGGGGATTACCAGGGGAGCTATGTGTTGACCGAGCAAGTCCAGGTGGGGAAGGGGCGGGTCGATATCGACGAGGACGACGGTTTCTTGGTCGAACTGGACTTCCATTATGACGAGGAACCCAGGTTCAGATCCGACAAATACAACCTGCCGGTCATGATCAAGTCGCCGGAAGACTTGACCGACCCGTCCGGTTACGACTTCGTCAAAGACGCGGTCAACGGCTTGGAGACCGCAATGTACGATGCGTCATTTCCCGAAAGCGGCTACCGGGAGCTCATCGACATGGACACCTTCGTCGATTTCCTGCTGATCAATGAAATCGTCAAAAACGGCGAATTGTACAACCCGGGGAGCACCTACATGTACAAGGACGCCGGCGGGAAGATCGGCATGGGACCGCTGTGGGACTTCGACTGTGGTTTTGGGCAGTACTATCAGGAGTATTTTTCCGCTGGCAGCTATAAGAGCGCTATCGCCCCACAAGATGTCCATCCCTTCTTCAAACGTTTCTTCGAGGATCGTGTTTTCGTCGCCAAATATAAAGACCGGTGGGTGGAGATGCGCGAACAGGTCGGCGAAATGCCGGATTTCATCGATAGCCTCGCCGCGGCCATCCATAAGTCGGCGGAGGAGAACTCCCTGAGATGGAAGGACCTGAAATGGGGGGATGCGGAGCACGACTCCAGTGTAGCCGCGATGAAGGTTTGGTGGCAAGAGCGCATGAAGTATCTGGACAAATATATCGGTTCCCTGTAGCCGCGATGAAGGTTTGGTGGCAAGAGCGCATGGAGTATCTGGACACATATATCCTGGACACATATATCGGTTCCCTGCGGTGACGGCGGCTGCAGCGGCGCAGGTCGCATTGCCTAGGCTCGATATCAAAATCAACAAGGGCGCCGTCACCAGCAAAGAGGATTGGAGCGAGCTTGTCGAGTATTCGCTGTCTGACGCCGCCGGCGAGGTTTTGTCCTCGGGAAAGACGGCGGGTCAAGGGGCGTGGGAATTTCACTTGGACGTTGGATAAAAAGCCGTATTCGTTGAAGCTCGAAACGAAGGCGTCGCTTTTGGGCATGTCGTCGCACAAGCGATATGTGTTGCTCGCAAACCATCTGGACAAGTCGCTGCTCCGCACCGAGGCGGCATTCAGGATGGGGGAGATGTTCGACGGGATGGACTGGACACCCGCTCCGAACAGGTCTCCCTGTATATGGACGACGAGTACCTGGGCGTTTACCAGTTGGTCGAGGCGATCAAGATAGATGAGAACCGCGTGAATGTCTCCTCCCCGCCGCGCTCTGGATGCTGCGATTGTCTTTGACAAAAGACGTCTAGACGTCTAACATCAAGTCATGTTTGACGAATTCGACGGGATGGAAAGCCAAAAGGAGCGGAAACTGCCAGGGCAGGTTCGCGACGCCATCATCCAGGAATTGCAATCGGCGCACGCCCCCCTCTCCGTGTCGGAAATTTCCGATGCTGTCAAGCAACGGTTAGGCGATGTTTCGACATCTTCCGTGCGGTCGTATCTCAGGCTCAACACGCCGGAGCTGTTTGTCAGGATAGCCCGTGGACACTACTACTTGGCTTCCGCTCCTCCTGTTCCTTTCGAATCCGACGGTGCATGTGGTTCGTCCGCGCAAAAGTTCCCGTGCAGAAAAATCGGGCTGGCGTCAGCGATGTTTCAAGCCGATTGCTTCGATTGGCTGAAATGTCAGGCTTCGGACAGCATCCATGCGGTTGTCACCGACCCCCCTTACGGTCTTTTCGAATATACGGAAGGTCAGGTTGCCAAATTGCGGGATGGAAAAGGTGGCGTCTGGCGCATTCCTCCGGCGTTTGACGGACATCGCCGCTCTCCCCTTCCCAGATTCACGGTGCTTTCCCCCGGACAGTTGCAAGATCTTCGAGCGTTCTTTGCACGATGGGGCGCGGCACTCCTGCCGAAACTGGTTCCAGGCGCGAACGTGGTGGTGGCGTCCAATCCCCTGTTGTCTTACATCGTCGCGGATGCGCTGGCGGGCGCCGGTCTCGAACGCAGGGGCGAGATCATTCGCCTGACCATGACGATGCGGGGCGGCGACAGGCCGAAGGCGGCGCACGAGGAGTTCTCCGAGGTCAGCGTCATGCCCCGCTCCATGTGGGAGCCGTGGCTGGTCTACCGCAAGCCGTTGGATGGGCGGGTTCAGGACAATCTGCGCAAATGGGGGACGGGCGGGTTTAGGAGGCCCGAAAAAGACAAGCCGTTCGGCGACGTGATTGTTTCCGCGCCGACACGCAAGTCTGAACGTGCGCTTGCGCCCCACCCCAGCCTGAAGCCGCAGACGTTTCTACGCCAACTGGTGCGGGCGGTTCTGCCGTTGGGACGCGGCGTCGTCGTCGATACGTTCGCCGGTTCCGGTTCCACCCTCGCGGCAGCCGAAGCCGTGGGTTATGAAAGCATAGGGGTCGAAAAGGATGAGACGTATTTCAAATTAGCTTGCGAAGCCGTGACGAAGCTGGCGAAATACGACACCGAGAAAAAATCCAAGCCGTCCGAATCAACCTGCGAGCCGGTATACCCAGCTTTCCCTGAGTTTGGCGATTTCATTCCGATGTAACGTCGCCGTGCGCGTTCCCAACTCGCCCCTGGCGTTTTTCCGGAAATCCCCGGTAGTGACATGGCCGAGGTAAATCTCTGTGATCGTCAGCGGCTTTCGTCGGGTGGCGGGCTCTGTCTCATTGTCAACGGAATACACAAACACGCACTTCGGGAAGGCGAGCTGCCTGAGGTACGCGCCGGCGCCGCCGATGCGCACGATCAGGTCACGTAGCTCGTTCGTGTGCCATGTTGCATGGATGGGACGTATAAGCTAATCCCCCGGCGGGTTCCCCGGCGCGTTCCATCCCGTCCCGGCCTCCGATAATGTCCGTTGCGCCAACGCGGTCGGCCGCGGTCAATGCGTGCCGTAGAGGATGGCGCCCTGCTGTTGCAGGATGTCCTGCAACTCCGTCACATCCGCTTCGAGCTGGCGCGGCGTGACGCCCCGCTTGGCGCAGACCCCCGCCGCCACCCCCGCCGCCTGGCCGGTCGCCATCGTGAGCTGCAGGAAGCGCGCGTAGGAGTCGCGGTCGGTCGAGATGGCCTTGCCCGCCACCAGCATCCGCTCCACCACCGTGGGGACCAGGCAGCGGTAGGGGATGTCGCAGGAGCCGCCGTCCTTGGGGTAGACGATCCCCTCGTAGGTGATCGTCTCCTGCTTGGCGACGTGCTTCGCGCCGGAGGAGAAGGAGCTCTTGCAAACCACGTCCTTGAACTTGCGCGCCTCGCCGACGTCCTGCTTGGTCAGGACGTAGTCGCCGACGATGCGGCGGCTCTCCCGGATGCGCAGCTCGGAGCAGACGCGGGTGAGATAGGAGTTTTCAAATCCCGGCATGTACTTCTTGATGAACTTGAGCGCCAGCGAGACCTGCTTGCGGCACTCGATCTCGCACCGGGTCAGGTCGCGCACGTCGGTCGGATCGATGTCGCCGACCTGCGAGGAGTGCTGGAAGTGCGCCTGCAGCACCCCGCCGTCGCGCGGCATGATGAAGAAGCCGACGCCGCTGTAGGGGTGGTATTCGCCCGCCGCCAGCGCCTTGTCGCGCAGGGAGTAGTAGCCCATGAAGTTCGTGATCTCGCGCACGTCCTTCACCTGGCGGATGCGTTCGACGATCTGCTCCTCGGTCCAGCCGAGGTACGGGTGCGTCATGGCGTTGAACTCGTAGGCGGCGTTCTCGCGCACGTAGTCGAGCACCTTGTCCCAGTCCACCCCGTCCACGGTGAACGAGAGCGTGTGCGGCTCCAAATCCCCCTTCGGCGCCTGGTCGCAGGGGACGCCGGCCTTGGCCGCCACATGCCCCTCGCCCGTGCAGTCGATGACCACCTTGCCGAGGACCGCCTGCCGCCCGGAGACGTTTTCGACGACGATTCCCTTGATCGCGTCCCCCTCCTTCACGACGTCCACGACCGGCGAGTGCAGGAGCAGGTGGACGCCGTTCTCCTCCATCATCTCGAACATCAGCAGGCCCCAGTAGTCGGGGTCCACCAGCGCGAAGTCGTAGCCGACGCGGAAGTCGGGCAGCGTGTGCGGCAAGGCGTGGCCGGCCTTGAGCAGGCGCGCGTGCGTCTCCTCCATGAAGCCGGCGATGATCTGCTCCTTGCGCGGGTTGAACATGTAGGCGTAGGCGAACCCCGGAGGGCCGGAGACGTTCATCTGCCCGCCGAGCGTCCCGATGCGCTCCACTAGGATGGTGCTCGCGCCGGTGCGCGCCGCGGCGACGGCCGCCGCCACGCCCGATGTGCCGCCGCCGGCCACCACGACATCGTATTCCCCGTAAAGTTCCATAATCGTTCCCCTGTCAATCGTTCCAATGTGATGCCGTTGCGATGCCATCGCCCCGCCGTTGCGACGACCGGCGGCGGGGCGATGGCGCCCCAGGCGGAGTCCGCCCCGCGCCTCGCCGGCGCCCCTGCGGCTATCGCCTGAACTGCCCGATGCTGCGCGCGGGCGTCCCGTCCGGGAGCGCGACCGGCAGGACGATCCCCTCGCTGTGCAACGCCCAGGGGAGGATCACGCCGGAATGCCCGCCGCGCCCGCCGACCACCACGACCTCCACGTCCTTGGGCGAGCGGGTCACCGGCATGGGATGTTTGTCCGCGAACTCCGGCGGCCGCACCGGCACCAGCCCCCGCCCGTTGACCATCGGCACGTCATGCACGGCGCGCAGGTGGATGTGCTCGCGGATCATGTCCTTGGTGTAGCCCGAGTTTTTCAGCATCATGCCGTGGTCCGGGGTGAGCGCCAGCACCAAGGGGCCGGGGATGTAGGCGTTGTTCGTGCCCAGCGTCGTGCAGCAGTCGGTCAGCGTGTCGAGCAGGTCGTGCCCGTTCAGGCTTAGAAAGTCGATGATGTCGTGCTGCGGCTCCGCCTTGAGCACGTAGACCGTCGTGGTCTGGGCGTCGTAGCGCTCCTCGTTGATCATCGGCCATTGCGCAAGGGACGGCTCCTCCGCGAAGCAGTAGGTGAACTCGGCTTGCGAGGCCAGGCAGTCGAGGTCGCAGACGCCGGGGACGGAGCGGCAGACGTCCAGTATGACCAGGTTGACGGCGCGGCCCAAGGTGGCGTTGGCCGGATAGCCGGGGCCCATGCACCCCTGCTTGCCCGAGAGCCCGATTTCCTGCGCGATGGGGCCGCTGACCAGCACCAGGTTGCCGCCCGGATGCGAGGTCGTGACCGACTGGAGCAGGTTGTAGCGCGGGTCGGCCAGCGCCTTGAACGCCGCGACCAGGACCGGCATCGCCTGCGGCTTGCATCCCGCCATGACGGCGGCGACCGCCACGTCGCGCACGTTCACGTCCTTGCCCGTCGGGCCGACCTCGCGCCAGAGCACCTCCTCGGGCGCGAAGGGGCAGTAGGCGTACATCCTCTCAAGGCGCGACGGCGTGGGGGGGATGACGGGCAGCCCGTCGCCGATGTGCTCGGCGTTCAGGTAGTCCATCACCTCTTCCATGTAGCAGCCCGGCTCGGCCAGCCTCTCGTCATCGACTTCGATCCGGCCGGTGACCGGCAGCAGGCCGTCCTCGGCGGGGGGGACCAGGTCCATCTTGAAGTCGATGTGCGCCGCGGCCGCCACCTTCTCCGGCGTGCCGGTCAGGGAGTCCATGATGAAGCCCCACTTCTTGTCGATCTCCCCGCGCACCTCCTCGACGGTGCTGGCCTGGTAGATGTCGATCTTGCAGAGGCAGAGGTTGCCGGCGCGGTAGACGGCGACCCCCTCCACCAGGTCGCCTCCCGGAGGCGCCGTGACGTAGACGCTCGGGATGCCCAGCTTCTCCAAGGCGATGGTGACGATGCAGGTGGCGGGGGATGTCCCCATGTCGCCGAGCGCCACGATGGCCGCCGTCGGCCTCTCTTTGGCCAGCATCGCCGCGTATGCTTCCAGCTTTTGCGTGTCCTTGCCGCGCACGGTCTCGCGGTAGTCGATGAAATTGGCGACGCCCAGCTCGCGGAAGCGCTCCTTGATGCGGACGAAGACCTCGCCGTAGTTGCAGAAGGACAGCTTGGTGTTGTTGTAAAAGAGGACCTTGCCGTTTTTCAGGTCGTCCAGGCTGACGCGGGGCGCCAAGGTTATCACCGGGCGGGCCTGCCGCCCGCGCGGGTCGATCAGTGGGTTCAGCTTCGTCGGCATAGATGCGCGTTCCTTTCCTTGCAGGGTGTCGTCTGTGCAACCGGAGATTATATGCATCCCGGCGGGCGCGTGCCCAAACTTATTTTCTTTCGGGGGCCTCTAAAAGACCCGGACGCTGCGTTGCGCCTTGGTCGAAAACGCCCATTTGCCTTGGCGAACTCCGCTTTTCGACCTGCGGCTACGCCTTGTCTACGGGCTTTTCGGAGGCTCCCTTTCCCCGGGTCTTCCCTTTCCCGCCCCCCTCTCGTCCGGCGCAAACCCTCCGCGAGGGGCGCGCGTCATTCCGGGCAGTCCGTCGCGGTGTAGCCCTTGCCGACCTCCACCCCCGCCGACGTGTCGAAGCAGGCGTAGTCCAAGAGCCCCTGCGTGTCGAACCTGTCCGTCACGCCGCCGTCGCCCGCCCAAAGCTCGACGCGCACCGGGGGGTTGTCCTTCGTGAGCGGCTGGATCGGCTTGTGGTTCACGTCTTCCAGTCCGGCGGCCTTCTGCTCCTGCAGGTAGGTCATGCTCCTGCCGAAATCGGCGATGAACTCCCCCGCCCGGCTGTACGCCTTCGTCCCGTCCTTGAACCGCCAGACGAAGACCGCCACCTCGTCCATGCAGGACTGGGCGGTGAGCTGCGTCCACTCCGAAGACCAGGCGAACTCCGCGCCGCCCCCCTCTTGCAGCGTGAAGCCGGTGCCGGGCTGGTTGATCCTGTCGTAGGGGTAGGGGCTGATCAGGCGTAGCTGGGCGTGGGCGGCAGGTGGTGCCGCCGCCAGCGCGAGGGCTGAGAGGCAAAATAGGAAAATGGTTTTGATCGGGGCCTTCATGGTCACTCCTCCTGTTTCCCGGACAAGGAGAAGTGTACACCAAATCGCCCGCCGGTTCACGGACGCGGCGCGGGGAAGGGGGTCATCTCAGCTTGAGGGTGGCGAGCGCCGCCAGCGCCAGGATGCCGGAGACTATCCAGAGGCGGATGACGACCTTGGTCTCCGCCAGCCCCTTGTGCTGCATCTGGTGGTGTATCGGCGCGCGCATGAAGATGCGCCGCCCGAGCCAGCGGACGCCGATCTTGTCCTGTATCTGCGAGGTCACAGCCTCGGTCAGGAACATGCCGCCGAGGATCAGGAAAAGGACCTCCTGCTGCAACACGACGCAGGCGGTCGCTATCGCGCCGCCGATCGCCATCGAGCCCGTGTCCCCGAGGAATATCTGCGCCGGGTAGGCGTTGAACCACAAGAACCCGATGCCCGCCCCGGCGAACGCCGAGGCGAAGACCGCCAGCTCCCCCGCGCCGGCCAGGAGCGGGTAGTTCAGGTAGCGCGCGTAGATGGCGTTGCCCAGGAAGTAGCCGAACAGCCCCAGCACCCCGAGCACGAACACCGACGGGACGATGGCCAGGCCGTCCATGCCGTCGGCGATGTTGACGGAGTTGCCGACCACGATGACGAAGAGGAACACGATCGGCGCGTACGCCCATACCGACTGGAACACCGGGAATTTCAGGAAGGGGACGTAGAACGCGCCCATCTGGTCGGCGGGCAGGGGCGACCACGGGCCGAGCATCAGCGCCACCAGCGCGGCGGCGAACAACCCCTGCAGCATGAGCTTCTTCGGCTCGGACATCCCCAGGTCGCCCGAATGGAAGCGCGCCTTGGCGCGGTCGTCCAGGAAGCCGATCATGCCGAACCACGCCATGCCCGCGAGGACTGCGACGAGGAACATGTTCGAGAGGTTGCACCAGGCCAGGCAGGACACCAGCACGCACCCCACGACGACCGCCCCCCCCATCGAGGGCGTCCCCGCCTTGTCGAACGCGGCGTCCACGCCGGTGTTGCGCCATTGGTCCACCAGCCCCTTGCGGTGCAGGTGGCGGATGACGATCGGCGTCAGCCACAACGTCAGGATGATGGCGGTCAACGCCGCGCCTATCGCCCTGGCCGAGATGTATTCCGCCAGCCGCAGGAAGGACAAGGTGCCGAAATGCGGGTGCAGGAGTTTCCCAAGGAAGTAGATCATTGCGGGGCAGTCGTCTCCTTTTTCCTGGAAATCGCCTCCATGAGGAGCTGGTAAGAGGACTTGATTTCGAAATGGGGCCTGAAGTCGGTCGAGGTCAGGATGAACTGGGGCACCCGGTTCTCCAACATGCGCCAGTCGGTGACGCGCCCCCGCTCCACAAGGTGCAGCAAGCCGCGCAACGCCGCCGCCCGCAGCCGCCAGTATTTCGCATCCCACAGGTGCAGGAGCGCCGCCAGCGCGTCCTGCTTCCCGCCCAGCTTGCCGAGCGCCTCCGCCGCGGCGGAGGCGACGTCCAGGTTGGAGTCGCCCAGGATGTCCAGCAGCGCCTGGATGAACGGCCTCGGGTTGGCGATCCTGTCGTTGAAGTGGGACGCCGCCAGCGCGCACGCCTCGCGGACTTCGTAATACGGGTCTTTGAAGCCGCCCAGGAGCGCCGACTCGACGTCGGGGGTCAGCACGTTCAGGCGGATGGTCGCCATCACGATGTTGCGCCGGATGAAGCCGACCTGGTTGTAGTCGCCGCCGAAGAGCCGCTTCAAGAACGGCGCGCGCTTGCGTTCGGCGAGCAACGCCAGCATGGTGGGGAGCTTCTCCTGCGCGTTGAGCAGCCCCAGCAACTTCACGCCCAGGTTGCGCTCCTGCCACGAGGCGGATGCCAGCAGGGTGTTCGCGCGGCTTTTGAAGTATTCCAGGTCTTCCGCGCGCGCGACGACGTTCTTGGGCTTGTACTGCGCCCCCTGGCTGCGGTACTCGCGCTCGAGCCGGGTCAGCAGCTCCTGGTTGCCGGGGAGGGAGGTGTCCTCCGGCGTGGAGTTCATGGGCGGCGGCGTGTAGCGCGGCAGGGGCGCGGCGTCCTGCGGCGACTCGCCCCGGATGATGGCGGCGATCTTGGGGAGCGCGTCGTGGTTGAGGAACGCGCGGCTCCTGAGCCGCATCTGCAGCAGGCGCGAGTCGTTCAACGCCAGCGCGATGATCTTTTCGGCCAGCACCTTCCCGTCGAGGGCTTCCGAGAAGCGCCCGTCGGTCCGCGTCGTCTGCTCGTAGATGACCTCCGCGCCGCCGGCGCGCTCCATCGCCCTGGCGTTCATCACCTGGTGGTTGCCGGGCAAGCCCGCCTTCGGGATGATCAGGGCGGGCAGGCCGATGGCGGAGATCTCGTTCAGGCTGCCGGCGCCGGCGCGGGCGATGACCATGTTGCAGACCGAGTACAGGTGCTGGATGTTGTGGAAGTACGGCCTCCAGGTGTAGAAGCTCTCGATGGAGGTGAGCTGCATGGCGTCGTACTGCCGCAGCAGGCGCTCGCCGGTGTCCGCCGCCGCGTCGTACTCCGGGGTCTTGTACAGGCCGACGCCGTGGATGATGTAGAGCCGGTCCCGGTAGGGGATCAGGTACTCCAAGGCGTCGATCAGCGCATGGTTCAAGGTGCGCGACCCCTGCGAGCCGCCGAACGCCAAGACCACCCGCCGCCCGTCGGGGATGCTGAAGTCCAGCCTGCGCAAGGCTTCCTCGCGGGGGATGGCGGCGATGCGCCGCCGCAGGGGGTAGCCCACCAGCTCGCTCTTCCTCTTCGGGAAATAGTGGAGCGTCTCCGGGAAGGTCACCAGGATCTTGTCGGCGAAGCGCGCCATCAGCTTGTTGAGCTTGCCGGGGACGGCGTTCTGCTCGTGCAGGAAGATGCGCGGCCGCAGCAGCCACAGTTTCTTCAGGAGCGCGGCGGCGATGATGGCGGGCGCGGCGACGTAGCTGCCGGTGCCGACGATGACGTCCGGGCGGAAGCGCAGCAGGAGCAGCATGGCCTGGCCCACGCCGACGGACAGGTCGAGGAAGAACTTGGGGAGCTTGGCGCCGCCGCCCGCCGGGTAGGGCACGGCGCGGACGAACTCGAGGGGCATCCCCTCGCGGGGCACGATCTCCTCCTCGATGCGATCCCGCACGCCGACGTACATGAACTCCGTGTCTTCCGACCGCAACGCCGAGCCGATGGCAAGCGCGGGATTCACGTGCCCCGCAGTGCCGCCGCCGGTCAAAAGAACGCGCCTGATTATCTCCATCCCCATGTCCAGGTGAACGGTTAAAAGCAATTTGAAACGGGACGGCGCAACTCCGTCCCTCCGCAACACATGTCTAATCGGCTGAAAAACTTTGGACAATACATTTCAAAGCCATGATTTTTCACCCTTTCCGCCGCCCGACCTTCTTGGCGAGGGTGTTGCGGTGGATGCCCAGCACCTCCGCCGACCGGGCGAGGTTGCCGCCGTTCCGGCTCAGGACCTCTTGGATGAAGCAAAGCTCGAACTGCCCCACGGCCTCCGGAAACAGGATGCCCACGTCCACCAGCTCCCGACACACTTGATCCATCCGTTCCTTGAAGCTGAGCGCATTGTCATTCATCGGCGGCACCTTTGTTCCAGTCATGCAGCATCTCCCGGCAACGCTTGTCGAACTTCTCCTTCAACTCCTCGGGGACTAGATGGACTACGAGGCCTGCGCTTCCCAAAAGGTACGGCACCAGCGCCGAGCGCGACGTCATGCCCGCCGGCGACAGCGGGAACGCCGTGAGGGCGAGCACCAAGACCGTGGAGGTCGCCCAGCCGCGCAAGAAGCCGAATGCCGCCCCCAGGAGCCGATCCGCCCATTTCAGCTTGACGGCCTTGATGAACCGGTCGGCGATGGCGGAGACCAGGATGCCGGCGACGATGCAGCCTAGGAACACCCCCAAGAACCCCAGCAGGTCGGCGACGCCCCCCGGCATGTCGCCCCGCGCCGCGATCCAACCGGCGGGGGCCTTGTAATAGAGCGTCGCCAGGACGAATCCCAAGACGCTGACGGCGATGTTGACGAGCTCCCTGAACATCCCCTTGAAGAACGCGAGGACTGTGGAAAGGCCGATGAGGACGGCGAACACGACGTCGAAATAGGAGAT
This sequence comes from Acidobacteriota bacterium, assembly GCA_031271905.1. Taxonomy (GTDB): domain Bacteria; phylum Acidobacteriota; class UBA6911; order UBA6911; family UBA6911; genus UBA6911. The sequence continues at coordinate 33,538 of JAISUT010000029.1, read as the reverse complement.
GTGGACCTGGTCTAATGTCATAGCGGCATATTCGATGGCATGTCGGAAACCGGGCGGGCGGCGCCCCCTACGCCAACGGTTTTCCCGCCAGCAGCCGGTAGGCTTCCAGGTACTTGTCCCGCGTGCCTTCGACCACCGCCGCAGGCAGCTCCGGCGCCGGGGGCCGCTTGTCGAACTTGATCTCCTCGAGGTAGTCGCGCACGTACTGCTTGTCGAACGACGGCGGGTTCTTGCCCGGCGCGTATTCCGCCAGGGGCCAGAAGCGCGACGAGTCGGGGGTCAGCACCTCGTCGCAGAGGATGATTTTCCCGTCGTAGACGCCGAACTCGAACTTCACGTCGGCGATGATGATGCCCCGCTCCAAGGCGTAGGCGGCGGCGCGGGAGTAGATGCCGAGCGTCAGGTCCCGCAGCTTCGCGGCGCTGTCCGCGCCGACGATGCCGGCGGCCTGCTCGAAGGAGATGTTCATGTCGTGCCCCTCGTCGGCCTTGGTGGCGGGGGTGAAGATCGGCTCCGGCAACCGGTCGCACTCCTTGAGGCCCGCAGGGAGCCTGACGCCGCAGGCGGTGCCCCGCTCCTGGTACTCCTTCCAACCCGATCCGGCCAGATAGCCGCGCGCCACGCATTCGACGGGGAACATCTCGGCCTTCACCGCCAACATGCTGCGCATGTCGAGCACGTCGCGGAACCGCTGCAAGTCCGCCGGGAACCCGGCGGCGTCGGCGCAGACCAGGTGGTTGGGGACGAGGTCCTCGAACTTGTCGAACCAGAAGCGCGAGAGCTGCGTCAGCACCGCCCCCTTGTACGGAATGGGCGTGGGGAGCACGACGTCGAACGCGGAGATGCGGTCGGTGGCGACCAGGAGCAGCTTGTCGCCGTATTCGTAAAGGTCGCGAACCTTCCCCCGGCGGAGCAGTTTCAAGCCCTCCAGTTCGGTCTGGACGCATAAGTTCGGTTCGCCTGCCATAATCCCTCCCCCTTCCCGGAAAATGAAGTCATACACTTTACGATCGACGGCCTGAAAAACCAAGCGGGATTTTGCCTGCGGGCAGCAAATGCGACGACCCGTCCGCCCCGCGCCCGGAGGCCTGCGCTGCGGACCGCCGCGCGGCGGCAAAAAATGGGGCGAAAAATGGGTGAAAATGTTGTCAACATGGCGCGCCACTTCCGTTACAATCATCAGGCTTTAACGATCAGGATTTGCCGGCGGGGGGGAGATGCGACGCCCCTGCCTTGTATGGGGAAACGGATGCACCGGGAGGCGATGTCATGGGGTTGATAAAGGCTGGTTTGGATGCCGTGGGCGGCGCGTTCGCCGACGCATGGCGGGAATTCTTCTATTGCGAGTCCATCGAGCAGGACACCCTCGCCTGCAAGGGGGAGAAGCGCGTCGGCGGGCGCAGCTCCAATAAAAAGGGGACGGACAACATCATCACCAACGGCTCCATCGTCGCCGTCGCCGACGGGCAGTGCATGATGATCGTGGACCAGGGGCGGGTGACCGAGGTCAGCGCCGAGCCGGGCGAGTTCATCTACAACTCGGGCACGGAGTCCTCGGTCTTCTACGGCGACCTGAGCGAAGGCATCATGGGGATGCTGCGCAGCATGGGTCGCCGCGTCACGATGGGGGGCGAGCCGGGCAAGGACCAGCGCGTCTACTACTTCAACACCAAGGAGATCATGGGGAACAAGTACGGCACCCCCTCGCCGGTGCCGTTCCGCATCGTAGACCGGAACATCGGCTTGGACATCGACATCTCGGTCCGCTGCCACGGGGAGTATTCCTACAAGATCACCAACCCCCTGCTGTTCTACGCCAACGTCTGCGGCAACGTCACCGCCGCCTACACCCGCGACAAGATCGACAGCCAGCTCAAGACCGAGGTGCTGACGGCGCTGCAGCCCGCGTTCGCCAAGATCTCCGAGATGGGCATCCGCTACAGCGCCATCCCGGCGCACACCGCCGAGCTGTCCGACGCGATGAACGCCGTCCTGTCCGCCAAGTGGGCGGAGCACAGGGGCCTGGCCATCGTCTCTTTCGGCGTGAACGCCATCAACGCCTCGGAAGAGGACGAGCGGATGATCAAGGAGCTGCAGCGCGACGCGACCCTGCGCAACCCGACGATGGCGGCGGCGCGCCTGGCCGGGGCGCAGGCCCAGGCGATGCAGGACGCGGCGAAAAACCAGGGCGCGGGCGGCGCTTTCATGGGCTTTGCCGCGATGGGCATGGCGCAGAACGCGGGGGGCGCCAACGCGCAGAACCTCTTCGCGCTCGGCCAGCAGCAGGCGCAGCAAGCCGCGCCACCCGCCGCGCCCGCCCCTGCGCAACCGGCGGGCGGCGCGTCTGCGGCGGGATGGACGTGCGCCTGCGGCGCGGCGGGCAACGCGGGCAAGTTCTGCGCCGAATGCGGCAAGCCCAAGCCGGAGCAGCAGGGGTGGGCGTGCGCCTGCGGCGCGGTGAACCGGGGCAAGTTCTGCGCCGAGTGCGGCAAGCCCAAGCCGGCGGGCGCGCCGCTCTACCAGTGCGACAAGTGCGGCTGGACGCCGCCCGACCCGCACAACCCGCCGAAGTTCTGTCCGGAGTGCGGCGACGCCTTCGACGAGAACGACGCCAAGTGAAGCCGCAGGGGCATGATTTGAGTGCGCCGCCGGTGGAGCGCGAGCGGAACCGGCGGACGGCCAGACGAAGGACGGCACGATGACAGACGAGTTCGAAGCCGCGCGCAACCGCGTCGCCACCATGGCGGAGACGGATCGGAAGTGTCCGCAATGCGGCGGCGTCATGGATTTCGACCCGGCCTCGGCGGGGCTCAAATGCCCGTACTGCGGCCATACGCAGGAGCTGCCCCGCGCGGGGGGCGCGGCGGCAAAGGCTGCGGAGTTGGACTTCGCCTCGGCGGAGCAGAAGGGCAACTGCGACTGGGGCGCCCAGAAGAAGACCGTCATCTGCAAGTCCTGCGGCGCGGAGTCGATCTACGACGCGCTCCAGGTCGCCAACACCTGCCCCTATTGCGGCTCGAACCAGGTCATGGACGCCGGGGCGAAGGACACGCTCGCCCCCGGCGGGGTCTGCCCTTTCAAGATCGACGCGCAGACCGCCGGGCGGAACTTTACGAAATGGATCGGCGGGAAGCTCTTCTGCCCCGGCAAGGCGAAGCGTCAGGCGAAGCCCGACGCCTTCCAAGGCGTCTACCTCCCCTATTGGACGTTCGACGCCCAGACGACCTCGGAGTATTCGGGGCGTTACGGCTACCGCCGGACGCGCCGGACGCGGGACAACAAGACGGAGACCTACATCGAGTGGCACAGCGCGTCGGGGACGCACAGGGAGTTCATCGACGACCAGCTCGTGATGGGGACTGGGCGTTACGACGGCGGCATCCTCGCGCAGATCGAGCCGTTCCACACCGGGGAGAACGTCGCCTACAAGCCGGAGTACCTGGCGGGTTTTGTCGCCGAACGCTACTCGGTCGGGCTCAAGGACGCTTGGGAGCGCGCGAAGGACGCCATCAAGCAGCGGCTCTACCGCAACGTGGAGTCCAAGATGTGCAACGACCATGGCGCCAGCACGGCGGAGGTGCATTCCCTCTCGACCCGCTATGCGAACGTGACCTACAAGTACCTGATGCTGCCCGTCTGGATGTCCGCCTTCAAATACAAGGAGAAGACCTACAGGTTCGTCGTGAACGGCCAGACCGGGCGCGTGGGCGGGCGTTCGCCGATCTCCGCGTTGCGGGTGGCGGTGGCCATACTCCTCGGGCTCGCCGCCGTCGGCGTGCTGTATTACCTGTCCAACCAATGATGCGGCGGTGCGACGCGGGGGTTCGAGGTGAGGAGATGAGATCGGCGCAGTCCATCGTCCCCGTCATCTTGGCGGCGGGCGACTCGACCCGGATGGGGTACCCCAAGGCGCTGTTGCCGCTGGGCGGCGAGCTTTTCCTGACGCGCATCCTGCGGGTCCTGCGCGAGCTCGGCATGGGGGTGCCGCGCCTCGTCCTCGGGCGCGCCGCCGACCGCGTCATGGAGGCGTTGGGCGGGCGCACGGGCGCCGCCGCCCTCGACGGCGTCGAGGTCTTGGTGAACCCCGACCCCGACCGGGGGCAGCTTTCCTCGATACAGCTCGGATTCGGCGGCTTGGAGGAGCGTTGCGACGCCGCCATGATCTGGCCGGTGGATCAGCCCGCCGTGTCGGGCGAGCTGGTGCGCCGCCTGGTGGCGGAGTTCCTCGCCCGCGACTGTCGCAGTTGCCGCATAGCGGTGCCGTTTTGCGGCGGGCGGCGCGGGCATCCGGCGATCTTCCACCGGACGTTGTTTCACGAGTTCATGGAAGCGCCGCTGGACAAGGGGGCGCGGGGCATCATTCCCCGGTACGAGTCCGAGGCGCTTTACCTGCCGACGGACGATTCCGCCAGCGTCACCGACATCGACACCCCGGACGAATACCGGGCGCTGACCGGCCAAAGCCTCGCCGCCGCGCTCCCCATGGCATCGCGACAGGCATAGTCCGCCCCCTTGGAACTCCCCCTCCCCCTCCGGCTCGCGCCTGGTTTGCGATAAAGATTCCTTTACCTTCCCACCAATCGCCGTTTTCCTACGATACACTCCGTTCGTCTGAAGGGGAGGGGGCGGTCGGGCGTCTGGCGCGGCGCGCCATGCGATGTTGGACGCGCAGCCCGACGCAAAAGGAGGTGGACGTCGCCGCCCCCGTTCTGTCCAAGGACTAGAAGCTCGCCGAAGTGCAAAATAAAACGCACGGTCTGGGGGCGGGAGGCGCAAGAAACAAGGACAAGGCAACAGAACAGTTTTCAGGGGGGGCGGACGCATGAAGAAGTTGACGCCCGGCGGGATGAAGCTGCTCAAGGCGTTCCACCTCCTCTTTGCCGCGATGTGGATTTGCGGCGCCGCCGCGCTCATGCTCGGCCATCATGTCGCCGCGCCTGAGACGGGCGACGAGCTGTACATGAAACTGCGGATGCTGCAACTCATCGACGACTGGATCATCATCCCCGGCGCGAACGGATGCCTCCTGACCGGCGTCGTTTACGGCGCCTGGACGAACTGGGGTTTTTTCAAGCGCCGCTGGCTCGCGGTGAAATGGGCGCTCACCGTCCTCCAGATACTGTTCGGCACCTTCTTCCTGGGCGCGTGGCTGAACGGCAACGTCGAACTGGCCGACAGGTTGCGCGACGCCGCCTTCGCCGACGCGCGGTTCGTCCACGACGCGCGGATGACCGGCGGTTGGGGGCTGGCGCAGATGTCCGTCCTCCTGCTCTACATCGTCATCTCGGTCTACAAGCCTGGGAAAAAGCCGGGGCGGTGCGGCAGGCATGCTCTCGCGCAACCCCGTCCGCGCCCCTAGCCCGCGCAAGCCGCCGCGGCGCGGGTCAGACGTCGCGCAGGTAGTTTTTGAGCAGCTCTTCCTTGGTCGCGGGCGTCATCAGGTCGCAGTCCAACAGGGAATGCAGCGCCAGCCCCTGGATGAGGGAGTAGTAGCCCACCCCCAAGACCGACAAGGGGACTTTTGATTTGCGTTTCGCCTTCCCGTAAAGCTCCGTGAAAACGTCCTCGATGCCCTGCGTCAAGTTCCGGTGCAGGGAATCGACGTTTTTCTTCTGGTGGGGGTGCCGCAGCGCGAAAAGGCTGAACTCCGTCAGCAGAACCGCCCACGCCGCCGCTTCCGGCATGTCGCCCATCCGCTTCATCAGCTCTTCGACCTTCTCCTGCCGCCCCGCCCGCGAACGCACCGCCTCCAGCGCCATCTTGGCGTGCATGGCGATCTGCTGCTCGGCGACGGCGACGAACAGGTCTTCCTTGTCCTTGAACTTCCCGTAGAAGGCACCCCGCGTGTAACCGGCGTCGGCGGCGATGTCCTCCAAGCGGGCGGCGTCGAAACCGTCCCGGACGAATATCTTGCGGGCGGATACGAGTATCCTCTCGCGGGTCGCCTCCACCCTCTCCTCCTGCCGCCGTGAATGCCTCACTCCATCCACCGTCTCTTTCATGGCGGCATTATCGCCTAACTTTTCCGATTTGACAACATACATGCGCGTATGTATATTTCACGCGGATTTTGGAGGCGAGATGCGGAAGATGGACACGCGGGATCATGGAGTGGGAATGCGCCGGTGGTGCGTGACGGTCGCCTTCGCCATCCAGCTTGGATGCGCCGGCGCGGCGGCGCAGACGGTGGATGGCGCGGCGGACATGCCGGTTCGCGCAAGTTCGCTGGGGCTTGAGGAGGCGGTGCGCCTGGCGCTGGAGAACAACCTGCGGACGGTCGCCGCCGCCGAGGGGGTGGCGCAGGCCAAGGGCGCGAAGGGCGCGAGCCTGTCCGCGCTTTTGCCGCACCTGTCCGCCGTCGCGTCGCAGACGAACCTCACCGCCAACCTGGCGGCGCTGGGGATGCCGATGGACGCCATGCCCATGCCGGCGTTCGTCGGGCCGTACAACCGCTTCGACGCGCGCGTCCAACTGGCGCAAAGCGTGTTCGACCTCGCCGCCGTCCGCCGCTGGCAGGCGAGCGGCGAGGCGGTGGAGGCGGCCCGCGCGGGCGAGAGGCTGGCAGAACAGACGGTGGCCGCGGCTACGGCGGTCGCCTACCTCGCGGCGCTGGAGGCGGCACAAGGCGTCGAGTCGGCGCAGGCGAACCTCCGGCTCGCGGAGACCCTGCGCGACCTCGCGGAGCACCAGAAGGGGGCGGGCCTGGCCGCCGGCATCGACGTGGCGCGGGCGGAGACGCGGCTGGCGAACCAGAAAGTGGGCCTGGCCAGGGCGCAGACCGCCTTGGACAACGCGCGGCTCGACCTGTTCCGCCTCGTCGCCGGTTCGAGCGGGGAGCCGCTTGCCGCCGCCGAACTGGGCGACACGATGCGCATCGCCGAAGAACCGGCCATCGACGCTGCGGAGGCCGTCCGGCAGGCTTTGGCGGAGCGCCCGGAAGTCGCCCTCGCCGAGCGGGAGCTGAAGGTCGCCGAGCTGGGCCGCAAGGCGGCGTCGGCGGGGCACCTCCCCACCATAGGCGTGTTCGGCGACTACGGCAGCAGCGGCCTTCTGCCGAACGACACCAGCCTCCCCACGCGCAGCGTCGGCGTCCAGATGAACCTGCCCGTCTTCGACGGCGGGCGCACGCGGGCGGAGACCCGCAGCGCCGCCAGCCGTCAGCGGGAAGCGGAGGCGCGGCTCAAAGACGTGCGCGCCGAGGTGGAGAAAGACGTCCGTCAGGCGCTTTTGAACGTCGGCACGTTTAAGGAACAGGCGGAGGCGGCGAAAGTCGCCGTCGCCTTGGCGGAGCGCGAGCTGGAATTGTCGCGCGACCGCTTCGCCAACGGCGTCGCCGACAACACCGAGATGGTGGCGGCGCAGGCGGCGCTGGAAAACGCGCGGCAGGTCTATGTATCGGCCGTGGCGGGATACAACCTGGCGCGGTTGAACCTGGCCGCCGCCTTGGGACACGCGGAGCGTTTCCGCCTTTAGTGAACCTGCGAAAAAACCCGGACGACAGCGCCGGCGCCTTGATCGAAAGCTTGCCTTGGCAAACTCCGCTTTTCGGCCTGCGGCGACGCCTTGTCCGCGAGCTTTTTAGAGGTTCCCTGTAGCGAAAGGATTGAAGGCAATGCAAGTGGAATCGACGAATCCCCGGAGCGGCAAGGCCAGGAAGGCGGTAGTCGCCGTCGTCCTCGTCGCGCTGCTGGCCTGGGGGCTGTGGTATTACATCGGCTCGCTCTCCTACGAGGAGACCGACAACGCTTTCTTCGACGGCGGCGTCGTGCAGATCAGCCCCCGCATCCCCGGACAGGTCTTGCGCGTCCACGTCGCGGACAACCAGCACGTGGACAAAGGAGATTTGATCGCGGAGATCGACCCGCGCGACTTCGAGGCGTCGGCGGCGCAGGCGCGGGCGGCGATGGACGCCACCGGCGCGCGGGAGACGGGGGCGCACTCCGGGCTCCGGCTCACCTCGTCCGTGACCCAGGCCGTGCTCGTGCAGGCTGGCGCGGGGCTGGAGGCGGCGCGCGACCAGGTGCGCGTGCTCCAGGCGCGTCTGCGGCAGGACGAGGCGGCGGTGCAGGCCGCGCAAGCCGGATGGCAGCAGGCCAAGGCGCGCGAGGACGCGGCCGAGGCGGAGTCCAAGCGCGCCGAAGCCGACGCCGTGCGCTACCGCGCCCTGTACGAGAAGGACGAGGTGTCCTTCCAGACCGTGGATCGCGCCGAAACCGACGCGCGCTCGTCCAAGGCGCACCTGGACGCGGCGCGTCAGGCGGTCGCCGCCGCCCAGGCGCAACACGACCAGGCGCAGGCGGGGCGCACGGCGAGCGCCGCCGCCCTGGACATAGCGGAAAAGCAGGTGCGCCAGGCCGAAGGGCGTTTCCAGGAGGCGCAGACGGCGCCGCAGCAGGTGCAGGTGCGCCAGGCCGACCTGCATTCCGCGAGCGCGCAGAAAGAGCAGACGGCGGCCGCCTTGCAGCTCGCCGAGCTGAACCTCTCCTACACGAAGATCTACGCGCCGGAGTCGGGCTACATCACCAAGAAGTCGGTGGAGCCGGGGAACTTCGTGCAGCCGGGGCAAGTCCTCATGGCGCTGGTCTCCGACCGGCTCTGGGTGGTCGCCAACTTCAAGGAGACCCAATTGCGCCACATGCGGCCGGGGCAGCCGGTCGCGATCCGCGTGGACGCCTATCCGCAGCTCGACCTGCGCGGGCGCGTGGACAGCATCCAGAGCGGTTCGGGCGCGCGTTTCAGCCTCCTGCCGCCTGAGAACGCCACCGGCAACTACGTGAAGGTCGTGCAGCGCGTCCCGGTCAAGATCGTGCTGGACGCCCCGCCGCCGGAGCAATACCGCATCGGCCCCGGCATGTCGGTCGTCCCGGAGGTGAAGGTCAAATGAGCCATGCCGTCCCAGGAGGCGCCGCGAACGCCGCCGGGGGGTCGGCCGCGGAGGCGTGGCGGCCCTCTGTGAACCCTTGGCTGGTCGCCCTGTCCGTGATGCTGGCGACCTTCGTGGAAGTGCTCGACACCACCATCGTCTCGGTCGCCGTCCCGAACATCGCGGGGGCGCTGGCGGCGACCAACGACGAGGCCACCCGCGTCATCACCTGCTACCTGATCGCCAACGCCATCATCCTCCCCGCCAGCGGCTGGCTGTCGCTCCGCTTCGGCCGCAAGCGCCTGATGCTGTCTTGCGCGGGGCTTTTCGCGGTCGCGTCCTTCATGTGCGGCTCCTCGCCGACCATCGGCGTCCTGCTGGTCAGCTCCGCGTTGCAGGGGATCGCGGGCGGGGCGCTGGTCCCCCTCAGCCAGGCCATCCTGATGGAGAGCTTCCCGCCGGAGAAGCGGGGGATGGGGCTGGCGATGTATTCGCTGGGCCTGGTGCTGGCGCCCGCCATCGGGCCGGTGCTGGGCGGCTGGCTGACGGACAACTACAGTTGGCGCTGGATCTTCTACATCAACATCCCCGTCTGCATCCTGGCGCTGTTCATGATGTGGCGTTTCGTGGAAGACCCGCCCTACGTGCGCAACGCCAAGGTCGGGCGCATCGACGCGTCGGGCTTCGTCCTCATAGGGATATGGCTGGCGGCGTTCCAGTTCCTGATGGACGACGGGCAGAAGAAGGACTGGTTCGGCAGCGCCTACATCACGCGGCTCGCGTTCGTCTCGGTCGTCGCGTTCGTCCTGATGCTCGTGCGCGAGTCCCGCGCCGGGCACCCCATCGTGGACCTGCGCGTCTTCAAGAACCGGAACTTCCTCGTGGGGAGCGTCCTGATGACGCTGATGTCCGTGGCGATGTTCAGCTCCATCACCGGCATCCCGCTGTTCTTGCAGACCCTCATGGGCTACACCGCCCAACTGGCGGGGGAGGCGGTGGCGGCGCGCGGCATCGCCTCGGCGCTGGCGGCCCCCCTGGTAGGATATATGATGTCGAAAATCGACGGGCGCTGGGTGGCGGCGGTCGGCCTCGCGCTGTTCGGCGTCTCCACGATCCAGCTCGGCGGCATCGACTTGACGGTGTCCACGGGCAACTTCGTCGTCCCCTGCATCCTCCAGGGGGTCGCCCTGTCGTGCATCATGACCTCGCTGAACACCATCGGGGTGGCGGCGCTCCCGAACGAGCAGATCGGCAACGCCAGCGGCATCTTCAACCTGATGCGCAACCTCGGCGGGAGCATCGGCATCGCCCTGACGAACACTTTCGCGCTGCGCGGCCTGCAATCGCACTACGCGCAGTTCATCCCGCACGCGACCATCTACGACCCCGCCTACCAGCAGCAGACCCAGGCGTTGCAGCAGGGGCTGGCACCGCTGGTCGGCGCGCCGCAGGCGGCGTTGCAGGCGCAGGGGATGTTGCAGGGGACGCTCCTGCAACAGGCGAGCGTCATGGCGTACATCGACATATTCCGCTGGACGGCGGTGCTGCTGTTCGTCCTCGCGCCCTGCGCGTTCCTGTTCAAGCGCGCGATGTCGCCGCGCCGCTGATCCGCCCCCGTTCCACGAAGACGGCGGCTCGCCGCCGGACAACCGCGAAGCCGACCGCTCGGCTGGGCCGAGAAACGACCTGCGGGTGACTCGACATCGCCAGCGGCGCGGCGGGAGGCCTTCTCCCGCTGAACGCCTCATGGCGCGGCTTTGCGGCTTCTTTCCTGCCAGGGTTCGTGTTTAATATGCCTGTTTCGGGCTTTCACCCCATGCGTTCCACCCCGGTTGGCTGTCCGTCACGGCAAGCACCAGAAACCAAATGGCCCCGATGCCGAAAGGAATCACCGATATGAATATCCACCAGCCGCTTTTCCCGATGTCGTGCATACGGCGGACACTCACGGCCAAATTTGGAATGATCGTAGCAAGGGCATAAAACGCGAGCAGTATTAGAGGAGGTACCGCGAGCGGAGGGATGTCGCCACTTTGGTCTGTGGAACCGGCAGCGGCGACAGAAATAAGCAACATTAACGCGATATAGACAATCATGTTCCCTAACGCAAACATCCAGTACTCCTTGCGCTGCGCCCTGCCGCTGAAATCCCCATACTGCCGCCACGGTTTCAGATACCAGTCCATAATTTCCCCTTTTCCGTCCCAATAAAAATCATCGAAAAAAATCGAACCAGTCTCGATGCAACGAATAAACCCGTCGCACATATGCCTTTTCGGTACGCGCCAAACAATTCTATAATTTTTCTTATTGCGCTTATTGCGGCAGAAAGCGGATGTGCCGGCGCGCGGCGTCCGTCAACGGAAAAGCCCTGTGAAGGCGTGAGCTTCACAGGGCTTTTCCGGTAGGGCTTCGCGGGCGGTGCCGCCGTCCGGCGGTCCGCCGCGCCGCTTGCCGCCTAGTTGAACAGCGACGTGATCAGGCCGCGCTGGCGCCAGAAGCGCAACGGCGCGAACAGCCGCGCGCACGCCCCCCACGACCAGAGGCGCTTGAGGCTCTGCGCCAGCGCCCACAGCCCGGTGTAGAGGTAGCCGCACATGAAAAGCAGCAGGAACGGGATGACGCCGTATATCTCCATCTGCCACGCATAGGCGACCACCCCCGCGAAATAGAGCCCGAAAAGGACCTCCAGAACCGTCAGCAGGCTGATGCCGCCGCGGTACTTCTTTTTCATCCACTCGTTGCCTGGCTTGCCCGGCGTCCCGGCCTGCCCGCCGGCTTGCGCCGCCGCCTGCGGGCCGACGGAGAACTTCGGGGTGCGCACGAAGGGCGACTTTATCCCCAGCGCGCCTTCCAGCACCGCCTTGGCGCCGGGGATCGCCATGCCGATGCCGACCGCCATCAGCCCCGGCAGGTACATGACGCGCCGCAGCCAGTCCTTGTGCAACACCTTCTGCGAGACGATGTAGAAGGTCGAGACGCTGCTGAAGGACAGGATGAAGAGCGGCAGGTCGATGAGCACCAGCTCGAACCACCCCTGGTTGTAGCGCACGATCAGTGCCGGGAACAGCACCAGCGACAGCAGGATCATGAGCGGATAGGAGATGTTGCCGGTCAGGTGGTACCACGCCTCCAGCTTCTCCCCCGCCGCGAAGTCGCCGCGCAACACCTTCCAGAGCGTCTTCTTGCAGACCTGCATCGCCCCCTTCGCCCAGCGGCACTGTTGCGACTTGAAGGAGTTGATCTCCACCGGCAGCTCCGCCGGGACGGTCAGGTCGGGCAGGAAGACGAACTTCCAGCCCTTGATCTGGGCGCGGTAGCTCAGGTCGAGGTCCTCGGTCAGCGTGTCGTGCTCCCAGCCGCCCGCGTCCTCGATGGCCGCGCGGCGCAGGATGCCCGCCGTGCCGTTGAAGTTGAAGAAGCGCCCGCTCAGGAAGCGGGTGTAGCTCTCCAGCATGAAATGGCCGTCCAGGAAGATCGACTGCGTCCGGGTCAGGAAGGAGTAGTCGCCGTTCAGATGCTCCCAGCGCCCCTGCACCATGCCGACCTTGGGGTCGGTGAAATGGTGGACGGCCCGTTGCAGGAAGTCGGGCGCGGGGATGAAGTCGGCGTCGAACACCGCCACGAACTCCCCCTTGGCGGTCTTGAGGCCGTTTTCCAGCGCCCCCGCCTTGAAGCCGGTGCGGTCGTCGCGGTGGATGTAGCAGATGTCCAGCCCCTGCCGCCGCCAGCGCTCCACGGCCTCGCTCGCGATGCGCCGCGTCTCGTCGGTGGAGTCGTCCAGCACCTGTATGTCCAGCTTGTCGTGCGGGTAGTCGAAGGCGCACACGGCGTCGATGACCCGCTCGATGACGTACATCTCGTTGAAGGACGGGAGCTGCACCGTCACGCGCGGCAACTCCTCGAAGCGCTTCGCCGCGTTTTTCGCGGCTTCCGCCTTCTTATGATGTTTGCGGTACAGATAGACCATCAGGTAACGGTGCAGGCCGTAAAAACTGAGGATGCCCAAGATGGTGAAGTAAATGGCGACGACCGTCAGGTCGAAGGCGTCCATCTGGTACAGGTATGAGATGTTCCCGGTCTGCGTGAATTTCTCGAAATCTGAAATTTCAGGTCCGAAAAAGGGCATGTTCTGTCTCCTTGGTTCCTCGCGTAAATAAAAGTAAGGGGAAGTCTAGTCGAATCGGCCCGGGGTGTTGTCATCAGATTGTCCTGAATTGTAATCAATTGTAATTGGCCCCGCGCCGCAAACGGCGGCCTGGCTGCTCGCCGCGCTTGCACACGGCGGGACGATGATTTACGATTGCGTCTGGTTTTCGACACGGGGCGCGGCGACGGGGGGCGGACGCCGACGGTGGATTCGGAGTGACGGTATCGGAGCGATGAGGGGAAAAAGCCTTTTTGACGGTCTGCCTGATCCGGGCGCGCCCCAGCCGGCGCTTCCGGCGCCCCGGTCCGCGCCGCCCCAGCCCGCGCCCGCCGCCCCGCCCCAGCGCAAGACTTACTCGGTCATGGAGATCACCTCCGAGATCAAGCGCGCGCTGGACGGGCTGGGCATCGTCTGGGTGCGGGGGGAGGTGTCCAATTTCAAACCCCATTCCTCCGGGCACTGGTATTTCTCGCTCAAGGACGCCGAGGCGCAGATCTCCGCGGCCTGTTTCAAGGGCAACAACAGGTATGTCAAATTCCGCCCCGAGGACGGGACGGAGGTCTTGGCGCGCGGCCGCGTCAGCGTCTACGCGCCGCGCGGGGACTACCAGATCATCGTGGAGTACATGGAGCCGGTGGGGCTCGGCTCGCTCCAGAAGGCGTTCGAGCAGTTGAAGGCGAAGCTGGGGCGCGAGGGGCTGTTCGACGAAGGCCGCAAGAAGCCCCTGCCCCTGCTGCCGCGCAAGGTCGGCATCGTCACCTCGCCCACCGGCGCGGTGGTGCGCGACATGCTGAGCATCCTCCGGCGGCGCAACCCCGCGATCGACGTCCTGCTCTACCCGGTGGAGGTGCAGGGGGCGGGGGCGGCCGAGGCGATCGCCGAGGGCATCCGGGAACTCGACCGGCGCGAGGACATCGACGTCATCATCGCCGGGCGCGGGGGCGGGTCGATGGAAGACCTCTGGGCGTTCAACGAGGAGGTGGTGGCGCGCGCCATCGCCGCCGCCGCGCACCCGGTGGTCTCCGCGGTCGGGCATGAGCCCGACGTCACCATCGCCGATTTCGTCGCCGACGTGCGCGCCGCCACCCCGTCGAACGCGGCGGAGCTGGTCGCCCCCGTGCGCGAGGACCTGCTGGCGCGGGTGCGCTCCCTGGCGGGACGGCTCCGGCAGGCGGTGCGGCGGCAGCTCGACTGGCGGCGCATGGCGCTCGAACGGCTGGCGCGCAACCGGGCGTTCGCCGTCGCCCCCGGCAAGCTCAGGGATTTGCAGCAGCGTTTCGACGAGGTGACGATGCGCATGGCGCACGGGATGGTGCGACGGGCCGGGGAGGCGCGTCGCCGGGAGCGCCTCGTGGCGGCGCGCCTCGGTGCGACCGACCTCGGACGCCTCGTGGCGCACAAGCGGGACACCTTGGCGGGGGCGCGCCAGGAGCTGTCCGCCGCCCTGCGCGACTTCCTCGGCTCGCGCAAGTCGCGCTTCGCCGTCGCCGCCGGGAAGATGGACGCCCTCAGCCCGCTGGCGATACTCTCGCGGGGCTACGCGCTCTGCCGCGACGGGGAGGGGAAGATCGTCAAAAGGGCTTGCGACGTGCAAGCGGGCGACGCCGTGCGGGTGCGCCTCGGCGCTGGCGAACTGGAGTGCGAGGTCGTGAGAACCGTGTAGTGGCCGGCGGCCGTCGGCCCCCGCGGCAGGTCTGGCAACGAACAAGGATGTGACAACATGGAAGAAGAACTGAAGGTCAAGGATTTCGAGTCGGCGCTCAAGTCGCTGGAGTCGATCGTCGCGCAACTGGAAGCCGGCGACCTGACGCTCGACCGCTCGCTGGAGCTGTTCGAGGAGGGCGTCAAAATCAGCCGTTTCTGCGGGGCGAAGCTGGATGAGGCCGAGCGCAAGGTGGAGGTGCTGACCAAGACCGCCGAGGGGACGTTCAAGGAGCAACCCTTCGCGGAAGACGGCGGCGAGGCGTAAGGGCGCGCCGCGCCCGCTGTTCAACCCGGCCGGGAGCGAATGCGTCCCACCGCTTCGCTTGCCGCCGCTCAGGTGATTGGGAAAAAATGGATATGGATATAAAGACCTATCTCGCCCGGACGCGCGAACTCGTCGACGCGGCCTTGGAAACGTTGCTTCCCGCCGCGGACGAAGTCCCGGCCACGATCCACCGGGCGATGCGCCATTCGGTCTTCGCCGGAGGCAAGCGCCTGCGCCCCGTCCTGGTCCTCGCCTCCGGCGAATGCCTGGGCGGCGGCCGCGAAACGCTGCTGCGCCTGGGCGCGGCCGTCGAGATGATGCACACCTATTCGCTCATCCACGACGACCTGCCCGCCTTGGACGACGACGACCTGCGCCGCGGGGTGCCGACCTGCCACAAGGTGTTCGGCGAGGCGATGGCCATCCTGGCGGGCGACGCGCTGATGACGCGCTGCTACCAGGTGCTGTCCGAGCTTCCCGGCGCGTCCGACAAGGTGCGCGTCGAGCTGGTGCGCGAGCTCGCGTACGCCACCGGCACCGTGCGCGGCATGATCGGGGGGCAGGTGGCCGACCTCGAAGCGGAGGGGAGGCCCGTGGACGCGGCGATGCTCGAATACATCCACCACGCCAAGACCGGCGCGCTGCTCGGCGCCTGCGTGCGCATGGGGGCGCTGGCCTCCGGCGCGTCCGAGCGGGACGTCGGGAAGTTCGAGGCCATGTCCCGCTTCGGCGCGAAGCTGGGCCTGGTCTTCCAGATCGTGGACGACATCCTGGACGTCACTTCGAGCAGCGAGGAGCTGGGCAAGACCGTGGGCAAGGACGAGAAGGCGCAGAAGGCGACCTATCCGGCGCTCTACGGCTTGGACGTGTCGCGGCAGAAGGCGCGGGAGCTGGTGGATGGCGCGCTCGCGGACATCGCCGGCTTCGGTCCGGAGGCCGAGGTCTTGCGCGCGCTGGCGGGCTACTTCCTCAGCCGCACGACATGACATGAAGCGGCGCATAGACCAACTGCTGGTGGACAGGGGGCTGGCCGAGAGCCGCCATCAGGCGCAGGCGCTGCTTTTGGCGGGGCAGGTCATGGTCGGCGGGCAGAAGGTGGAGAAGCCGGGGAAGCCGGTCGATGACGGCGCGGAGATACGCCTGTTGCGCCGGCTCCGCTTCGCCAGCCGCGCCGGCGCCAAGCTGGAGGCGGCGCTCGACCACTTCCAGATCGACGTCGGGGGGCGCGTCTGCGCCGACTTGGGCGCCTCCACCGGCGGCTTCACCGACTGCCTGCTCCAGCGCGGGGCGCGGAGCGTCCACGCCTTCGACGTGGGCAGGGGGCAGTTGGCGTGGAAGTTGCAGAGCGACGCGCGCGTCGTCGTCCGGGACGGCTTCAACGTGCGCAACATCGCGGGCGGCGACCTGCCGGCGGGGCTGTCGTTCGCCTGCATGGATCTGTCGTTCATCTCCCTGACCAAGGTCTTGGCCCCGCTCGGGGATGCGCTGAAGGCGGTCGCCGGGGCGGGCGGCGCGGCCGTGGATGTCGTCGCTCTGGTCAAGCCGCAGTTCGAGGCGGGGCGCGGGGAGGTCGGCAAGGGCGGCGTCGTGCGCGACCCGGAGGTGCGGGCGCGGACGCTCGCGGCGGTGACGGGCTTCGCCGAAGCGGGCGGCTACCGGGTCTGCGGCAGCATCCCCTCGCCGCTCCCCGGCGCGGAGGGGAACGTCGAGTTTTTACTGCACCTGCGTTGGATGTAGGGGGGAGCGTATGGAAGACATGGATCGGCGGATGCGCTTGGTCGGCATCGTCCCCAAGAAGCAGGACGAGCGCGTGCGCCAGGTGACCGGGCAAGCCGTCGCCTGGTTGCGCGCGCGGGGGGTCCAGGTGCGCGTCGAACCGGACGTGGACGGCGCGCAGGGCGAGGCCGCGCTGGAGAATTTCGTGTCCGCAGACCCGGGCGGGGCGTCTGGCGGCGGGGCGGCGGGGAAGATGGATGCGGTGGTCGTCCTCGGCGGCGACGGCACGCTGCTGCGTGCGGCGCGGCTGGTCGGTTCGAGCGGCGTGCCGATCGTGGGCGTCAACATGGGCTCGCTGGGCTTCCTGACCGAGGTGCGCCCCGACGAGCTGTACCTCGCGCTGGAGAACCTGCTCGCCGGACGCTACGGCATCGAGGAGAGGGTGCTGCTGACCGTCGAGGTGTTGCGCGGGGATGCGAGCCTCGCGCGCTACCTCGCGCTGAACGACGCGGTGATCAACAAGGGGGCGTTGGCGCGCATCATCGAGCTGGAGATCCGCATCGGGGAGCAGCCGCCGCTCTTCACCCGCTCGGACGGGCTGATCATCTCCACCCCCACCGGCTCGACGGCATATTCGCTGGCGGCGGGGGGGCCGATCATGTACCCGACCTTGGAAGCCTTCGTCGTGACCTCGATCTGCCCGCACTCCCTGACCAACCGACCGCTGGTGATGCCGGACCGGCAGGAGTTGCAGGTGCGCCTCCAACGGGGGCGGGACGTGATGCTGACCGTGGACGGCCAGGTGGGGATGCCCCTGCTGCCGGACGACCGCATCCTGGTGCGCCGCGCGGAGGCGACGCTTAAACTGCTGCTCCCCTTCCGCAAGCGCTTCTTCGACATCCTGCGCGAGAAGCTCCGTTGGGGATGACCGTGCGGCGGGCGCCGGGTCGTGACGCGCGGTGGCGCGGGCGACTTGGCGCCGAACCCGTCCCGGCGCCAGTCCATTTCCATATTGACAGGGCGGCGCGCGGGACGCACAATGCGTTTTCGTTTGTTTGACGATGAAGCTGTAGTCCGAAGTTGTAGTTCGTAGTTCACACCCGGCTCCCGCGTGGGATCCGGGTCGGCGTCGCAGACCAGGGAATCCCGTGGGAATCGGGAACGGTTGCGCCACTGTGACGGGTTACGAAACCTCATCGGCCACTCGGTGCCGCCTAACGGTGCGGGGAAGGCGAGGGAGTAGGTCGGAAGCCCGAAGTCAGGATATCTGCTGCGACGCGCTCAATGCGGTCGATGCCCATGCGTCCGGTTCGCTTTGCGGACGGAGGCGGTGCGCCGGCCGAAAAAACTTGTTCGCAAAACCAAGGTTGAGGCTTCGCCATGATCGGGCGCGGTCCTCAAAGCGTCCGTAAAGTGAAGCGTCCTGCATATCGCCGCATCATTCCCTGCGTCTGGCGTCTTCTTTTGGTCTTGCCATGCCATCCCCTTCGCGGGAGACCGGAGGTTTCATATGTGTCATACGTGTCGTAGGCGTCCCATCGGCAGGGCGTTTGTCTTGAGGCTGTTCTCGGCGGTCGCCGTGCTGGCCGCGTCGCAGGTCGCGCCGATGGCGCAAGAGGCGTCGGGCGACGCCGCGCCGGGCGGGGAGCTGAGCGGCTACAACGTCAGGGTGGTCGTGACCGCCACCAAGGGGGAGTCGCCCGCGCGGGAGGTCGCCAGCTCCGTCGACGTCATCACCCGCGAGCAGATCGAGCAGAGGCAGCAGACGTCGGTGCTGGAGCTGTTGCGCACCGTCCCCGCGCTGGACGTGGTGCGCAGCGGCGGGCCGGGGCGGCAGACCTCCGTGTTCATGCGCGGCGCCAACCCCGAGCACACGCTGGTCCTGATCGACGGCATCCCCACGGGGGACGCGATGTCCACGGCGGGCGCCTACGACTTCGGCTACCTGGGCACCGACAACATCGACCGCATCGAGATCCTGCGCGGGCCGCAGAGCACCTTGTACGGTTCGAACGCCATCGGCGGCGTCATCAACGTCATCACCAAGAAAGGGAAGGGAAGGCCTAACGGGTTCTTCTCGCTGGAAGGGGGCGCCTACGAGACCTTCCGGGAGGAGGGGGGCGTGAACGGCGGCAACCGGTGGGTCAACTACTCCCTCGGCTTCTCGCGGCAGGACTCCGACGGCTTCTCCGAGGCGAGCGAGAAGTATGGCGCGACGGAGGCGGACGGCTTCGGCAACACGTCGGTCTCCGGGCGGCTCGGCATCACCCCCTCCGGGCGGGCGGACTTGGCGGTGACATTCCGGCGCACCGACGCCACGGCGGACATGGACGGCGGCAGCGACGACCCCAACAACATCTTGAAGACGCAGCAGCACTTCTTCCGCGTCGCGGGCAAGTTCGCCCTGGTGGAGAACCTCTGGGACGCGAGCCTGGGCTTCTCGCTGGGCGACACCTCGCGCATGTACCGCAACGACACCGACGAGGCGCACCCCGCCAGCAGCGACCTCAGCCACTACGCCGGACGCACCTACCAGATCGACTGGCAGAACGACTTCCGCCTGCACCGGAACAACACGCTGACCTTCGGCATCGACACGAGGCAGGAGATCGGCAGCTCCGACTACCATTCGGTGAGCGCCTGGGGGCCGTATGACTCGGTGTTCCCCGAGGAGTCCACCCGCACGACCGGCTATTACCTCCAGGATCAGGTCAAGCTGTGGGACGCCTGGTTCACCACGGTCGGCTTCCGTTTGGAGGACCACTCCAAGTTCGGGACGGAGCCGACCTACCACGTCGCCTCCGCGTATGTGATCGACAAGACCGGCACGAAGTTGAAGATGAGCTTCGGCACCGGCTTCAAGGCGCCGTCGCTCTACCAGATATATTCGGAGTACGGCTATGAGGCCCTGGAGCCGGAGAAGAGCACGGGCTGGGACGCCGGTTTCGAGCAAGTCCTCGCGCGAGGCAAGGTGATCGCCGGGGCGAGCTATTTCAGCAACAGCTTCGACAACCTGATCGACTTCGACTACGCGACCTATGCGTATATGAACATCGCCCGCGCCCGGTCGCGCGGCTTGGAAGCCTCCGCGACCGTCACCCCTGCGGACGGCGTCACCCTGCGCGCGAACTACACCTACACCGACGCGGAGAACATCGACACCGGTTTGGACCTGTTGCGCCGGGCGCGTCACAAGTTCGGCGTCAACGTCAATTACGGGTTCATGGAGAATGCGGAGCTCAACCTCGACCTGCGCTACGACGGCAAGCGGCCGGACACGGACTACGCCACCTACGCGCGCACGGATCTGGACGGATATGTGAATGTGAACCTGGCGGGGGCGTACAAGCTGTCGGGCCAGGTGAAGCTGTTCGGGCGCGTCGAGAACCTGTTCGACCGCGACTACGAGGAGGTGAGCGGCTACGGCTCGCCCGGCGTCTCCGCCTACGGCGGAGTCCGGATATCCTTTTAAAGAAGCCCCGGCGGGGCTTCGCGACGAAGCCCAGGGCAGGCGGACGCGAAGCGTCGCCTGCCCTGGGGTTTGACGAAATGGGAGGATGCGCATGATCACGATGCTCACCGGCGGCGTCAAATCGGGGAAGTCGCGACGGGCCCTCGACCTGGCCATCCAGGAGTGGCGCCCCGCGCCGTGCAACCCCGTGACGTTCGTCGCCACCGCCGAAGCCTTGGACGATGAGATGAAGGCGCGCATCGTCCGGCATCGGGAGGAACGCCTGCGATTCGCCGGCAAGGGCGCCTTCGTCACCATCGAGGAGCCGCTGGAGTTGGGGTGCGCCGTCTGCGCGGCCGGGGAGCGCGTGTTGATCGACTGCCTCCCCATGTGGCTCAACAACATCGTCTGCCACCGGCAGGAGGGGGAGTTCGCGCGCATACTGGACGCCCTGCTCAAAGGCATGGTGGAAAAGACGCGGGACTGCATCGTGGTGACCAATGAAACCGGGATGGGCAACATCCCGTTCGATGAAACCGTGCGCCGCTACAACACGCTTCTGGCGGATGCCAACCGGAGGGTCGCGGCGGTGGCGGATCGGGTGGAGCTGCTGGTCTCCGGCATCCCGCTCCGCGTCAGGTAGGCGCGATGGGAGACCGGATGGACATCCTCCGCGCCCCCGAAGAGCCCGCAGGCGGCGGGGACGCGGAGTGCGCCAAAGGAGGCTCGGGCGTTCCCGCGCGAGGCGCGCCGCCGCATCCGGGGTTTTCAGAGGCGTCCTTCAGCGTCCCCTCTTGGGTGGTGCCCGGAACCTACTTGGAGAACCTCCGCTTCCTCGCGGACAAGCCGGTCGCCGGGGTCGAGTTGCTCTTCTTCATCTACGACGAGGAGGTCGCGCGG
The DNA here is from genome assembly GCA_031271905.1 of Acidobacteriota bacterium. Classification (GTDB taxonomy): domain Bacteria; phylum Acidobacteriota; class UBA6911; order UBA6911; family UBA6911; genus UBA6911. The sequence continues at coordinate 12,489 of JAISUT010000029.1, read as the reverse complement.
CTGTTTGACGCGGAGTTCGAAGGCATCTGCGAGTTCGGTGGGCGCTTTGTCTTCACCGCCCATCTGCCGGACGACCTCCGCCCGGAGCATGAGGCGCTGGTGGGGCGGCTGGCGCCGCTGGTACGGCACTTCGTCGTGCATCCGGCGGCGACGCCCGAGGCGTGGGGGGCTCAGGCGCGGATGCTCGACGCTTGGGCGGGTGAATACGGAAGCGCCGACGCCCCCCGCTTTTTGCTGGAGAACACCGTCCCGGGGCTGCTGGAGGGGGTGCTCCCCCTGTTGGACGCGAACGTCGGCGTCTGCATGGACACGGGGCATCTGCTGGAGAGGGGGATGCGCCCGGCGGAGTTTTTGGCGCGCCACGGCGGGCGCGTCCGCGAGATACACCTGCACGGCATGGACAGGGGGCGGGCCGCCGTGGACGGGCGCTTGGCGGATCACCGCGCCGTGCGCCCCGGCGACGCGTGGTTGCGGGAGCTGCTGCCGTCGTTGCGGGCCTTTCACGGCGTGGTGAACCTGGAGGTGTTCTCCTGGGATGAGGCCGCCGAGAGCCTGCGCGCGCTCCAGTCCTGCCGGGAGGCTCATTGGAAAGGGATGGGGGGACGGGGAGATGGATGAGACCGCAGTCGGGATGCAACGCCACTTGGACAACCTCACCAAGCCGCGCGGCAGCCTGGGGAGGCTGGAGGCGTATTGCGTGAAGCTGGCGCGCATCCAAGGGCGGGTGCCGCCGAAGGTCGCCGGGAAGGGGGTCTACGTCTTTGCAGGAGACCACGGCGTCGCCGCCGAGGGGGTCTCGCTCTACCCGCAGGAGGTGACCCGCCAGATGGTGCTCAACATCCTCTCCGGCGGCGCGGCGATCAACGCTTTGGCGGGCGGGAGCGGCTGGGACGTCCATCTGGTGGACGCGGGATGCGTGGGGGGCTCGTTCCCGCCGGACGGGGAGCTGCGCCCCGTCTGCCGCTTCGTCCGCGCGCGGATGGGCGAGGGGAGCCGCAACTTCCTCCACGGCCCGGCGATGACGCGCGAGGAGGTCGGGGCGGCGCTGGAGGCGGGGCGCGCGTTGGCGGAGGACGCCGGACGGCGGGGCTACGGCCTTGTCGCCGTCGGCGACCTGGGCATCGCCAACACCAGCGCCGCCGCCGCCATGCTGGTCGCCGCCGGCTTCGACGCCGAGGAGATGGTGGACAGGGGGACGGGCATCGACGCGCCCATGCTGGAGCATAAGAAGGATGTCGTCAAAGTGGCCGTGGCGCGCCGCGCCCCCGCCCGGACGGGCGAGGCCATCCTGGAGCAGGTGGGGGGCTTCGACCTGGCGATGATGGCGGGGTTCGTCCTCGGGCTGGAAAACCGGGGGATCGGTTGCGTCCTGGACGGCTTCCCCGTGACCGCCGCCGCCTACATGGCGTGGATGATGAACCCCGCCGCGACGGGGTGGCTGTTCGCCGGGCACCTCTCCAAGGTGTCGGGGCACCGCCCCGTGCTGGAGAAGATGGGGCTCTCGCCGGTCGTGAGCCTGGACATGCGCCTCGGCGAGGGGACTGGCGCGGTCATCGGCGGGCACGTCATCGAGCTGGGGGTGCGCGCCGCCGGCGAGATGGCGTCCTTTGCAGACGCCCACGTCACCGACAGCGGTGCGAGGGAGGAGCGTTTTTGACGCGCAACCCGCGCCCGACGACCGAGGAGCGACCGTGTTCGACCGACTGTTTTCGACCTTCAGCCTCGTTTCGCGCATCCCGCCCGGGAGGAGGTTCGCCTTCGACCCGTCGCGCATCGACTTCTGGCTGCCCGTGGTCGGCGTCGTCCCGGCGCTGCTGGTAGCGCTGGCGCTGGTCGCGCTCGCGCTGGCGGGCGACATCCCCGGACGCCATCCGTTCCTGGCAGCCGCAGTGTCGCTCGCCGTGCAATACCTCTGTTTCAACCTGTTCCACCTGGACGGGCTGATGGACACCGCCGACGCCTTCCTCGGGACTTGCACCGGGGAGAGGCGCCTGGCGATAATGAAGGACTCCCGCGTCGGCGTCTACGGCTTTTTCGCGGGGTTCGCGTCGCTGGCGTTGAAGCTGGCGCTCCTCGAAGCGCTTCTCTCCGGCTGGTACGATTTCTCCGGGCTCGCCGTGGCATGCGCCTTCCCCATCGTCGGCAGGTTCGCGGCGGCGTTGGTGCCGTGCCTCTCCCCGCCCGCGCCCGGCTCCGGCATGGGGCGTTTGATGGAGGGCGCCCGCTGGTGGCGCTGCATCGGCGGGGGCGTCCTCGCCTTCGCCCTGTGGATGCTGTTTGTGTTCGGCGCCTACTGTGCGACGGGATTCGCGTCGGACGCCGCTTCGCCGTCGTGGGCGGAGGCGGGCGCATGGTTCGCCGCAGAGCTCTCCGAATGGCTGGGCGGACTGGCCGCCTGGGGCGCGCCCTTGGCGTCGCTTGCCGTGCTCGCGCCGCTGACCGCGCTTTTCTACGCCCGGCTGTTCCGGCGCGGCGTCGGCGGCTACACCGGGGACGCCTTGGGCGCGGCGGTGGAGACCGGGGAGCTCCTCGCCCTGTCCGCCTCGTTCCTCGCGCTCGACGTGTGGGGCGTTTGAAGCGCCCGCCCGCCCGGGCCCGCGCGAAAACGACGCGCCCGGGCACCATGTGCCTGAAGTTGCGTGAGGGGGATGCGACGCTGCGCTGATTTCCGGGCGGCCGTGTGTAGCCGATACCGGGGTGCTATCCCGGGGTGCTATACTGCGATTGCTTGAAAATCCCACTGCCTTTGGTTATGTTGACTCGCATGAAACCTTTGTTGCTTTATCTCGACAACTGCTGTTTCAATCGCCCCTACGACGATCAGGGGCAATTGTCTGTGCGGCTTGAGACTGAGGCGGTGCTGGCGATTCGAGATGCGGTTCAGAGGGGCGCGGCCGACATCGTCTGGTCGTATATGCTCGAAACTGAAAACGACGACAATCCCTTCATACAACGAAGGGAGGCGATTGGGAAATGGCGGACTTTCGCAAAAGTCCATGTCGATGGTGAAACAGAAGGAATCGCCAACGCGCTCGCCAAGTTCGAATCAAACGGAGTGAAGCCGAAAGACGCAGTGCACATCGCGTGCGCCTTGGCGGCGCAGGCAAATTATTTCATCACGACCGACCGGAAGCTGCTCCGTAGAAACGTAAAGGAAATACAAATCATCAGTCCGATTGAACTGGTTCGCATATTGGAGAAAGGTGGCGGCGATGACTGACACGTTGCTGTTGAATGCAGGCATGGATTTGCTCATCAAAAATCTCGGACTGGCGCAAGCGGAGAGATTCGTCTTCCTGGTGAATCAGGAGCAGTTCGACTACACCAGTTGGCAGCAGAATCTGTACCCTGGCATGTCGGCGCAGGAAGTCAGCAGAATGGCTTCGCAACGTCAACATGCGAAACGGATCGCGGCAGATGGAGAAGCGCGTCCCTGACGTCGGGCGGGTGGGCGGCGGGTGCACCGTGCCCCTACGGTTAAAAACTCAACTGTTTAGTTTTGTGAGATGCGATAGTTCCACTCGCCCTGTCCGCCTCGTTCCTCGCGCTCGACGTGTGGGGCGTTTGAAGCGCCCGCCCGCCCGGGCCCGCGCGAAAACGACGCGCCCGGGCAAAAAATCATCTGTTTCTTCCCCCGGCGTGCCGATAATATTCCAGATTGCTTGTCAACCGGCCGCCGGACTTTGGACGCCGGCCGCCGGACACGGCCACAGACATGTCCGAAACAGGGGAGAAGAAGCATGGCTAAGATTCAGCGCATCGGCATCATGACGGCGGGCGGCGACTGCCCGGGCTTGAACGCCGTCATCCGGGCGGTCGCCAAGGCGGCCATGGGGAAGCACCATCTGGATGTGATGGGCATCGAGGACGGCTTCCTCGGGCTCATCCAGAACCGGATGCGGTTGCTCAACAACGAGGCGGTCAGCAACATCCTGACGCTCGGCGGCACCATATTGGGGACCAACAACCGGACTTCGCCGCGCCAATACCCGGTGAAGGTCGATGGCGCGGTCGAGATACGCGACGTCACCGACCGCTGTCTCGAACATATCGCGCACAACCAGATCGACGCGCTGGTGGTCATCGGCGGCGACGGCTCGATGGCTTGCGCCGCCGACTTCGTGCGCCTGGGGGTGAACTGCATCGGCGTCCCCAAGACCATCGACAACGACCTTTACGGCACCGACGTCACGTTCGGCTTCGCCACCGCCGCGGCGATCGCCACCGAGGCGCTCGACCGCGTGCACACGACGGCGGCGAGCCACCACCGGGCGATGGTGGTGGAGGTCATGGGTCGCAACGCGGGCTGGATAGCCCTGCACGCGGGCATCGCCAGCGGCTCGGACGTCATCCTGCTGCCGGAGATCCCCGTCGACCTGGATGTCGTCTGCGAGTATGTGGCGAACCGCTCGCGGCACGGCAAGCGCTTCAGCATCATCTGCGTCTCCGAGGGGGCGCGGCTCAAGGACGGCAAGCAGGTCGTGAACCGGGTGGACCCGACCAGCCCCGACCCGGTGCGCCTCGGCGGCATCGGGCAGTTCATCGCCGGGGAGATCGAGTCGCGCACGGGCATCGAGACGCGCGACATCAAGCTCGGGCATGTGCAGCGCGGCGGCACGCCCGTCGCGGCGGACCGGGTGCTGGCGACCGAGTTCGGCTACAAGGCGCTGGAGCTGCTGACGGCGGGAGAGCGCTCGCGCCTCGTGGTGATGAAGGGGCGCACGGTGACCCACATCCCGCTGGAGGAGGCGGACGGCAAGCAGCGGCTCGTCCCGGTGGAGCATCCGCTGATCATGGCGGCCCGCAACATCGGCACCTCTTTCGGGGACTAGCCGCCACGCGACGGGGCGCGTCGCGCCGCAGGCCGGACGCCGCCCGGGAGGAGAGGTATTTCCATTTGCTCCGCCGTCCGCATCAGGCATACTTAGCCGTTGGCTGAAGGCCGAGGCGTTTGGTTCGGGGTGCGGCGTGCGCCCCCTTGCGGATGTGCGGACATGTACCTTGAGTATTTCAAACTGAACGAGGCGCCGTTTTCGCTGACGCCGGACCCGCGCTACCTGTTCATGAGCGCGCGGCACCGCGAAGGCTTGGCGCACCTGCTGTACGGCGTGAAGCAGGCGGGCGGGTTCGTCCAGCTCACGGGCGAGGTCGGCTCCGGCAAGACCACGCTGTCCCGCTGCCTGATCAACCAGCTCCCCGACGACGCCGACGTCGCGCTGATCTTGAACCCCCGGCTCGATGCGGTCGAGCTGTTGGATGAGATCTGCGACGAGCTGAAAATCCCCCGCCCGCCCGGCTCCGAGGCGGCGCAGAGCATCAAAGTCCGCATCGACGCGCTCAACGCCTACCTGCTGGACGCGCACGCGCGCGGGCGGCGGACGATACTCATCATCGACGAGGCGCAGAACCTCGACATCGACGTGCTGGAGCAGGTGCGCCTCCTGACCAACCTCGAGACCGAGCAGGAGAAGCTGTTGCAGATCATCCTGCTCGGCCAGCCGGAACTGCTCGCCTTGCTGCGGAGCGAGCGCCTCCGGCAGTTGTCGCAACGCATCACCGCCCGCTACCACCTGGAGCCGCTGTCGCGTTACGAGACCCACGCCTACGTCCGGCACCGGCTGGAGGTGGCGGGTCGGAAGGAGCCGCTTTTCACGGACAGCGCCCTGCACTGCGTCTACCGCCTCTCGGGCGGTGTGCCGCGCCTGGTCAACGTCATCTGCGACCGGGCGTTGCTCGGCGCTTACGCCGGGGGGCGGCAGGTGATCGACGCCGCGACCGTCCGCAAGGCGGGGCGGGAGACGTGCGGCGACGACCTCCCCTCCGAAGGACGGCGCAAACACTGGATCATCGGCGCGGCGGTCGTGCTGGTCGCCGCCCTGGTCGCCGTCGGCTTGCTGAACCCCCGGGTGCGGGCGACGCTTTCGTCGGTTGTGTCGGGCGGCGCGCCTGCCGCCGTCCAAGGCGGGCGGGGGGCGCAAGGCGCCGTTCCCGCCGCCGCCCGGGATGATGCCGATGGCGCGGGCGGGCGGGGCGGGGGGGCTTCCCTGATGGAGTCGCTGTCCGACATCCCGGCGGGGGATGTCCCCGCCTTCGCCGCCGTCTACTCCCTATGGGGTTTCGACATCCCCGCCGACTCGTCCGGCGCGGGATGCGACTTGGGCAGGCTTCAGGGGTTCGAGTGCCTGTCCTTCTCCGGCGGCTGGCCGCGCCTGCGGCGCTACGACCTGCCCGCCGTGTTGGAGTTCCCGCTCGGGGACGGCTCGCGCCGGCAGGTGGCGGCTACGCGGCTCGATGGGGACGCCGTCCGGCTGGTCGTCCGGGGCGAAGCCCGGGAGTTCCCGATCACGGAGGTCGATCAGGTGTGGGAAGGCGTCTTCGTCCTGCCGTGGAAACCGCCCGTCGGGGCGGGGGTCGTCGCCCTGGGCTCCTCCGGCACGGCGGTGCTCTGGGTGCGCCGCGCCTTGGACAAGCTGGAAGGGGGGGCGGAAAATACGAACGCTTTCGGGAAATACTCCGATAAATTCGACGGGGATCTGCAGCGGCGCGTCATGGAGTTCCAGCGCCGGGTCGCGCTGGTGCCCGACGGCGTGGTGGGCAGGGAGACCTTGATCAAGATGGCGACCGCGTTGGATGACGCCGACGCTCCGTCGTTGTCTCGCGGCGTGCGTGCGCAGGCGCCGCGCGGGCGATAGGGAAACGGGAAGATGTCGTACATATTGGATGCGCTGAGGAAGGCGGATCGCGAGCGGGAGCTGGCTAAAGTCCCGACGCTCGAAACCGTCCACGAGCTTCCAGAAAAGAAAAGGGCGGGCGTCCGCCTCGGCGTCGCCGTGGCGGTGGCCGCGACACTCTGCCTGGTCGTGGCGGTGTTTTTGTTCCAACGCCGCGGGGCGCAGGCTCCGGTGCCGGACGCCGCTTCCGCCGTGGCTTTGGCGAGCCCTGCGCCCGCGCCGCCGTCGCAGGCGGCGGTGGACGCGCCGACCGCGCCTTCGGTTGCCGCGTCCGCGCCGTCCGTGCCTGCGGGTGTGGCGTCCGCGCCGACCGCGCCTTCGCCCGCCGCGCCCGCGCCGTCCGTGCCTGCGGGTGTGGCGTCCGCGCCGTCCGCTCCTTCGGTTGCCGCGTCTGCGCCGACCGCGCCTTCGACTGGCGCGCCTGCGAGCGTCGCGCCCGAGCCGTCTGCGCGATCAGCGGTCGCGCCGCCTGCGCAGGCGCAACCTGCGCAAGCGCGGCCTGCGGGAGGGGGGGGTGCGACATCCCTCCGGGATGTCGCGGCGGCGATGACCATGAGCGTCCATCTCTACAGCGACGACAAAGACGAGCGCATGGTTTTCCTCGACGGGCGGCGGTATCTGGAGGGTGACGACGTGACGGCGGATTGCGTCGTCGAGAGCATCACCCCGGACGGCGTGATCCTGCGGCGGGGCGAGGAACGGGTGACCTTGCGCCCCGGCGCGGCGCCGGTCTCCCATTGATTCGCCGGTTCATTGACTCATAGGCCGTTGTTCGCGGGGAGGGTGCCATGGTTGGTGCGATTCTTGGCATGATGCTCCTTTTGCAGGCGGTGCCGACCTTGGCGCCGGGCGGGGAGCCGCCCATGTCATCGGACGAGGCTGCGCAGGTTGATACGGCGGTGCCCGCCAGCGCCGCCGATGCGGGCGGCAAGGGCGATGCCGTCGCGCCCCCCGCCTGTTATTTCAAGGACGGCGACGGATGGACGCGCATGGAGCCCGCCCCTGCCGTCGATGCGCGCGCCCGGGGGTACGGCACCTACGTCCAGACCTACGGCTACACCGACCTCGGCATGGATGTGGCGTTCGCCGGAGCCGCGGCCGCACTGCGTTTTTCGAGCGGCTCCCCGGGGCAGCCCGTCTTCCTGATCCGTCCGCAAGGCGGGGGCGTGCCCGAGCCGATGCTGGTGCGCCTGAAAAAAGAGGGGGGGCGTCGCGTCTGTCGGGCGAAACTCTCCTTGGTCGAGGTGGGCAACAGGTACGGTTTCCGCAAAGCGGACATTGTCCGCATAACCGTACTTCCCAACCCCGACGGTTCCATCCAGGTGCGGCCGGAACGCCGGCTCAAAAAGGGGGAATACCTCCTCGTGGTCGGCACCACTGCGGAAGGCCTGGATTTCGGCGTCGATTGAATTTCGCGGGGAATGGGCATGGTCACCGTTTACATCCCCTCGCCCCTCCGCCCCTTCACCGACCAGCAGGCCGCGACGCCGCTGGGGGGGGGCACCGTCGGCGAGGTTCTGGAGAATTTCAAGGCGCGCTTCCCCGAAGCCGCCGCGCGTTTTTTCACTCTCAAGACTTTGCGCTATCTGAACCTGTACCTCAACGAGCAAGATGTCCGGCAGCTTGCGGGCATGGAGACGCCTGTGAAGGATGGGGACGAGTTGACGGTGGTCTTCGCCATCGCCGGCGGCTGCAAAAGCCCCGACGGGGCTTCGTAACAAAGCCCAGGGTTGGCGGACGCGAAGCGGTGCCTACCCTGGGGATGGGGTGGGGGATGGAAAAGAATCCAAATACCCGGCGTCATACCCCTTGGCGTGGTCGAGCGGATTCGCGCCATCAGGGTCGGCAAGTCGATGTCGCAACTCGAACTCTCCTTGAGGGCGAACCTCTCCCAGGGCTTCCCCGCCTGCGTCGAAACAGGCAAGCAGACGCTAGCCAAGCGCGCCGTCCTCGCCTGTATGCGGTCATAAGATATTCAAGACGGCTTTCACTTGCCTTTTTCGAGCTGGGCGCGCAAGCGGGCGATTTCCACGTCCTTATGTGCAAGCGCCGCGTCTTTGTGCGCAAGCGCCGCGTCCTTGTCGGCAACCACGCCTTGCCATTTTGCGGTAACTTTGGCGGTAACCGCCTGTTCGGTTTCGCGGCGGACGCGAGCCAGCGCCGACGCCTCGTTGTGGCGGGCGAGCTCCCTTAGACGCTCCAGCTCCTTGAACTCGTCCGACACCGTCACCTTGCGATACGCTCCGATTGCCTGTGTCACGATGGGCACCTCCAATGCTTCGAGCCGCTTCAAGTCTTCCTCCGTCTTCGCGCGGAACAGCGAGAGCAACAGCTCCAGCTCGTTTGCCGCGTCGATGTCCGGCGGCAGCTTCCCCACCTCGAAAAAAAGCAGCTCCATCCTGTCCGACAGCGGCTCGCGGCGCGTCACTTCGAGCGGGCGGAACTCCGAGCGGTACCCCGCGCAGCCGAACAGCCTGAAATCCACGATGCTGATGACGACCACGCGGGGGAGCGAGGCGTACGAACCGCCCGCTTGGAGCGCGGAGGAGTACACCCTCGCCCAGTTGAACAGGGAGCGCTCGGGGTAGTCCCCCTCGTCCGCGACCTGCACCTCTAGGTTGACCCTCGCGCCGTCCACCGCCATGTTGACGTCCAGGCGGCAGAACTTGTCGCCGACGGCCTCCGGCGGCATCTCGGGGTTCGTGATCCTGAACTCCGACATGCTGTCTGCCGCGATGCCGAGCATCGCCGCGACGAGCCGTTTGAGCAGGTCCGGGTTATCGGACGAACAACATCTTGAACAGCGTGTCGTATGTGAACGTGTACTCCAGCTTCACCGTCTGCCCACCTCCCTGCGCGCGACATGGCAATCATACCACGCGCGGCGCCGGATCCGCGACTGTCGTAAAGACGGGGCATTCATCAGTTTTACAGCAACTGGAACTTTTGTCCGGCAAGCCGCGACGCGCCGGATCACGATCTGAATACCGTCGTCGCAGGTGTGCGCCGGCCGAGCGGATAGTCGGGAAAAACAGCGTGATCGACACGTATGCTAGTTGGCCATAGAGGGGGCGAATGCCCTGGAAGGGCATGATTTGAGTAACCGTCGGCGGAGCGCGAACGGAACCGGCGGACATGGCAGGGAAAAACTCCCAGCCCCAATCATAGGGGCTTCGTCACAAAGCCCAGGGTTGGCGGACGCGAAGCGGTGCCTACCCTGGGGACGGGGGATGGGAAATAATCCAACCCTGTAAGGGTTGCGCAAAGGACGACCGTTCGGCGCAGGGCGCACCCCACCCGGGGCAAAAAACGGATGCCGCCGTCCCCGACAGACAATCGCATGGATCGCCAATGCTACTAAAAGTGTAAGGAAATCTTTACACAAAAGGGTGGCACCGCACCGCACCGCACAAAACAAAACAAAACAAAACAAAACAAAACAAAACAAAACAAAACAAAACAAAACAAAACAAAACATTTTGCTGAAAATAAATAATTTGCAAAAGTCAAGCAAAAAATACGGTGCCGCGTTTTTCCCCTGTGGCATGTGAATTGCATCAAAAAATTGGATTTCCAGCATGACAAGTGGTTTCCGCCAATGGCTTGCAATAATTGTAAAACATTGGAATTAATCAGCTTGCTTGTGTGCGCGGAGGTCTGTTCCCGCTACGGGGGGGGGGCACGGGCGGCAGGGGTTTGCCGTCCCCCTTCGATAAAAGAAATTGCGGCGACGAGCGCGTCAGGGAGCAAAAAGGTAGGCGGCGAGAATTCATACAACCGGCACGAGGCACGAACACGAGAAGGAACACGCACTTATGAGAAAACCGATCGCAACCATCCTGTTGGCCGCCATCGTCTTTTTCCAACCCTACGCCCAATATGCGAACGTCTGGACGCCCCGGCTGGCACCCCTGGTGCTCCCCCAATATATGCAAATACCGGTGCAAGACGCCTCCGGCGACGGTGGCGCCGCCGCGGCGCCGCAGGGCGAGCAGTTGCGCATCGGCCACTACGTGCAGGTGGAACAGCGGCCGGTCTATACCGGTCTCTACGACTACGACATCGACAACCAGGCGGCGGTGGGCTCGGCTTTGAGGCGGCGACGGGTCGTCGGCAGCCAGCCGGTGCCCAGTTCGAATGGGAGGCGGCGGCAGGCTGTCGTCGTTGACGGCGTCTACGACTACGACTACACGGCGGTGGTGACCAACATCGGCGGCGCGGTGTCGAACGTGACGGCGACGCTGACGAGCGTCAACCCCCGCGTCGAGGTGGTGGAGGGCGTCCTGCGCTTCGGCAACGTGGGCGCGATGAGCGCGAAGGTGAGCGACGGAGACACGTTCACCATCCGCCGCAGTGCGCTGGAACCCCTCGACCCCGACGACCTGTTCTGGGAGATCGCCTACGACACCGCCCCGCCCGCCACTCCGACAGCCGACGCCGGCAGCGACCAAGTGGTGGAGGCGGGCGCGACGGTGGTCTTGGACGGGAGCAAGTCGGTCGGCGGCGCGGGCGGCGGGCCCGTCACCTATCGGTGGACCATCGTGGAAAAGCCCGAGGGGAGCCACGCCACGCTGAGCGACCCGACGGCGGTGCGCCCCGAATTCCGGGCGGACGTCCCCGGCAGGTATGTCGTCGAGCTGGTCTGCAGCGACGGCACGGGCGACAGCGCGCCGTCGTCGGTGGAGGTGACCATCGGCGCGGTGAAGCCCACGACCCGCGCGGGCGAGGACCAGGCGGCGGCGGTCGGTGCCACGGTGGCGCTCGACGGCAGCGGCTCGACCACCCTGAACGGCGTGCCGTTGACGTACGCCTGGGAGCTCGTGGAAAAGCCTGCGGGAAGCGCGGCGGAGCTGTCCGACCCGGCGGCGGTGACGCCGACGTTCGTGGTCGACCTGCCCGGCAGCTATAAATTCCGCTTGGTGGCGTCAGACCGGTTCATGGCCGGCGACCCCGACTTGGTGGAGGTGTCTACGATGACCCTGGCGCCTATGGCGGACGCGGGGCGGGCGCAGCGCGTGGCGGTCGGCGAGACGGTGCATCTGGACGGCGGCGGCTCCAGGGGGTTGAACGGGCTGCCGCTTGACTACGCCTGGGCGCTCGCGTCCAAGCCCGCCGGGAGCGCGGCGGAGCTGCATGACGCGGACACGGCGCGCCCGTGGTTCGTCGCGGACGTCCCCGGCGACTATGTGGCGCAGCTCACGGTGAGCGACGCTTCGCCGGCGGCCAGCGCCCCCGCGACGGTGCTGGTCTCGACGAATGACCTGCCGCCGGTGGCGGACGCCGGCGAGGACCAGGAGGTGGAGGCGGGCGTGGCGGCGCAGCTCGACGGCGGCGCGTCAAGCGACCCGCAAGGCTACCCCCTGACCTACCTTTGGAGCGTGCTGGCCGGGTCGTGGGATACTTCGTGGACGCCGACGGCAACTACCACGGCTTCGTGAAATGAAAAACTCCGTGCAATGAGAGTACGGCAGGGACGGCTCTCCGATCAGTCCGCATGGCAATGGCGGCGGTTTCGGAGAAACCGCCCTGCCGTGCGACAAACCGCCGGTTTTCACTTGGCGCAGGCCGATGGCGCGCACGTCCGCATGCGAGGGATGGTTTGCTCCGCACCCGCGCCGCCCGCCGCCGACGCGCCAGGTTACTGCGCCAGCAGCTCCTTCTTCAGCCGCTCCATCGGAATCTTCGTCACGCGCTCGATCATGTCCATGCCGATGCCTTCGAGGAACATCGCACGGGCATCTTCAAGTTTGCCCTTCTC
>JAISUT010000063.1 GCA_031271905.1 Acidobacteriota bacterium | reverse complement strand
GACGCGTCCGCAGGGGGTCCGGGAGGGGATTCGGGCGAGGGCCCGCTTGATTCTGCTTGCAGGATTGCCTCCGGTGGGGTTGGTCATGCGCGCCTCCCGTTTGCCGAATCTGCCGCGTCGGCGCCAAAACCGCGGGTGCCGCACGCTGAGGTCGAGCATAGGGGACTTGCGCGAAAAATGTCAAGCGGAAAACACCCCGTTGTTCCGGGCCCGTTGTTCCAAAGGCGCTTCGGGCCCGGGCGTCAGGGGAGGAGCTTCTCCTTCAGCTCCGCGAGTTCGGCTTTCAGGCTCGCCAACTCCGCCTTCATGCCGGGGAGGCGTCCGAAGAGCGCGTTCAGGCGCTTGTATTCGCGCAGGGGGCGTACCGGCACGCCCCAGTAGACCTCGCCCGCGCGCACGACCTTGCCGGGGAGCACCCCCGCCTTGGAGCCGATGACCACCCCGCCCTCGACGCGCGCATGGTCGCCGAAGCCGACCTGTCCGCCGATGACGGCGCAATCCTCGATCACGGTGCTGCCGGAGACGCCGGTCTGCGCGGCGATGACGACGTGCCTGCCGATCTCGACGTTGTGCGCGATCTGCACGAGGTTGTCGATCTTCGCCCCTTCCCCGATGCGCGTCGTCCCGAGCGACCCCCGGTCGATGGTCGTATTCGCGCCGACCTCCACGTCGTCCCCCAAGACGACGCCGCCGACCTGCGGGAACTTCCAGCGCCGCCCCCCGTCAGGGACGTAGCCGAAGCCGTCCGCCCCCACCACCGCCCCGGCGTGGAGGACGACCCTCGCGCCCAGCACCGCCCCCGGATAGAGCGTCACCCCCGGGTGGAGGATGCAGTCCTCGCCGATGGCGCAACCTCGACCGACCGTCACCCGCGCGGAGAGTATCGTGCCGTCGCCGATCCGCGCCCCCTCCTCCACGACCACGTAAGGCCCCAGCTCCACGCGCTCGCCGAGCACGGCGTCGGGGGCCACCAGTGCCGTGGGGTGCCGCCCGCCCCCGCCCGTGGGCCGCGGGTGCAAAAGGAGCGCGGCCTTGGCGAAATCGAGCTTGGGGTTCGGCGAGAGGATGAGCGCCACCCCGCCCGCGAACGGCGCGGCGGCGGCATCCGCGAACGACGGGGGGGCCAGGACGCAGGCGGGTTCGAGCCCCGCCGGGAACGAACCCCGCGCGGCGTCGCCGTCGATGAACACCAGCGAGCCGGCGTCCGCCTCACCCCAGCCGGAGACCTTCGTGATGGCGCGCCTGCCGTCCCCGCGAAACTCCAAGGCGAGCAGCGAGGCGAGTTGTCTGACGTTGTAAGGCATTGTAAGGGACGCCGACCTCCGTGTTCTCCCAGGCGCCTCAAAACACCAGGCGCCGCGTGGCGCCGCGTCTGCGGGCTTTCCAGACGGCGCCGTTTCCGAATATGCATCCCGGCGGGCCTACGGGACGACCAGCCCGTGTTCCGAGGTTTCCAGCTCGACGGCCTTGCCGCCGGCGTAGATCTGATGGCGGCCGTGCTTTTCGTGCCACTCCGCCACCGTGCAGTTCCGGTGGCGGCTCTCGACGATCTGCCGCCAGCCGACGCCGGTGTTGTAGGCGCAGAAGGGGATCTCCCCCTCCTCCGTGCCGTAGGGGATCACGCACATCTCCGTGCGCCGGAAGTCGTAGGTCCACAAGTCCTGGAACCACATCCCCTCCACGCACAGGACGCGCCAGTCGCCGCCGCTGGAGGCCCCCCCCCCGTCCCTCGCCGCGCCCCCGCCCGCATCTGCCGCAGCCTGCGCCTTCAGCCGGTCGCCGCGGTCGCTGTCGGATTTCTCCGCGCTGGGCCGGAAGAGCCGGACGGCCTGCGAGAGCGGGAAACCCTCCGGCGCCGCCTCCGGCTTGAAGTTCCGCAGGACCGCCAGCGCCAGTTGCGCCTCGGTGAGCCGCTTGCCGCGCGCCGTGTCGGTGATGACCTTCACGTCGCGGATGAACCGCTCGTAGTCGAAGAACTTGAACAGCGGCGTCCACTCCCCCGTGCGGCGGTTGACGACCAGCAGCGTGAAGACGCCGCAGTCCGGATGGCAGTTGCAGGCGCTCCAGCCCCAGTCCGCGTCCGGCCCCTGCAGGATGTCCATCACGCTGGTGAAGGCGCTGTAGGACGAGAGCGGGAACCAGTCGCGCAGAGGCTCGAGCGCCCCGCCCGTCTGCGCGCCGACGTCCTCGACCAGTTGCGTCAGCGTGTAGCGGAGCTTCCGGCGCTCCCCGTCCGAGATGCCCTCGTCGCGCCCGGTGAAGGAGACCGGCTGGAAGACCGCCGTCTGCACCTTGTCGGGGTTGCGCAGGGCGAATTCGACGATGCGCCCCACCGAGTCGCGGTTGACGGAGTTGATGACCGTGGTGACCAGCGTCGTCTTCATGCCGACGGCGGCCATGTTCTCGATGGCGCGCGCCTTCACGTCGAAAAGGTTCGACACGCCGCGGTGCCGGTTCGCCTCGTTGCCCACGCCATCGAATTGCAGGTATGCGCCGTGCAGGCCCGCCTCCTTCGCCTTGCGCGTGAACTCCGCGCTCTCGGCGAAGCGGATGCCGTTGGTGGCCGCCAGCAGCCGGTAGAAGCCGAGCTTCTTGGCGTATGCCACCGCCTCCAGGAAATACGGGGAGATCGTCGGCTCGCCGCCCGAGAAGAGGATGATCGTCTGGCGGCGCGGCTTGAAGGAGACAGCCCGGTCGAGGATCGCCTTGACCGCGTCGAGCCCCGGCTCGTGGACGAAGCCGACCTGGTTCGCGTCGGTGAAGCAGGGGGTGCACATCATGTTGCAACGGTTGGTCAGATCGACCGTCAGGACGGTCCCCCTGCCGTATTTGATGGAGGACGAGCCGTGGCGGTGGATGCCGTCATCTGGGTCGGTGGCGAAGTCGCGCCCGAAAAACAAATTTTCTATCCGCTTGGTGAAGGCGGGGTTGGTCGAGATGACATCCTCGAAGTCGCCATGCTCCGGGCAGGTCTTGCGTATCAGGATGCGCCCCCCCTCCTCGACCAGCCGCGCCTTGACCTCGCCCGGACGCCCCGCGCACAGCTCGTCCAAGCCGACCTCGCCGTCCGCGACCCGTCGCCGCAGCTCGGGGACGCACTTGGGGCAGAGGGAGTCGGTCTCGCGCGGGAAGCCCAGCGGGGGGCGGGAGCGTGCGCCGCTTTTGATGATGCGGCCCGGCGCCCATTTCGGTTGCGGCAGCCTCCCTTCGGGCAGGCGCGTGTTGACCGCCTGGAGCGCGCCCCAGGCGATGTTCGCCGCCCGCGTGAGTATCTTCCCCTCCATAGACCCGTCCCCCAAAACCCATCAATCTTACGACAAACGCCGAACCGTGGCAAATTTTCACCAATCCGGCGGGGGCGTCCGTCGAGAAAATCGACCCGCCCCCGCAAAAAAGCACTTGGCAAACCGAACCGGCGTGGCTACGTTTCTTCCGTCGTCTCACAGGGGCGGGCGCCCGGCGTCGGGACCTGCCCGCCGACCAACCGAACCGAGGGGAGGGGGACATGCATGTTCTGGGCGTTGACGTGGGCACCGGGGGGACCCGGGCGCTGATCCTGGATGAAAAGGGGGGGATCGCCGGCGCGGCGACGGAGGAGCACGAGCCCTTCGCCTCGCCCGAGATCGGCTGGGCGGAGCAACGCCCGGAGGACTGGTGGCGCGCCTGCGGCGCGGCGGTCGGCAAAGCGCTCGCCGACGCCGGACTCGACGGGGGCGACATCGCCTGCGTCGGCTTCTCGGGGCAGATGCACGGCGCGGTGATGCTCGATGACGCCGACGCCGTGGTGCGCCCCGCCCTGATCTGGTGCGACGTGCGCACGGAAAAGCAGTGCCGCGACCTCACGGAGAAGGTCGGCGCGCAACGGCTCATCCAACTGACCTGCAACCCCGCCCTCCCCAACTTCACCCTGACCAAGCTCCTCTGGGTGCGCGAGCACGAGCCGGAGAACTGGCGGCGCGTCCGCTCCGTGATGCTCCCCAAGGACTACGTCCGCTTCCGCATGACGGGCGAGCGCGCCATCGACGTCGCGGACGCCTCGGGGACGCTCCTGCTGGACGTCGCCCGACGCGCCTGGTCCGGGGGGATGCTGGACGCCTCCGGCATCGACGCCGCGCTCCTGCCCGCCCTTTACGAGTCGCCGGAAGTATGCGGGCGCGTGTCCGAGGCCGGGGCGAAGGAGACGGGGCTGAAAGCCGGCACCCCCGTCGTCGCGGGGGCGGGCGACCAGGCGGCGGGGGCGACCGGCATGGGCATCGTCGCCCCCGGCGCGGTCAGCGCCACCATCGGCACCTCCGGCGTGGTCTTCGCCGCCACCGACCGTCCGGCGCTCGACGCGCAGGGACGGCTGCACACCTTCTGCCACGCCCTCCCCGGGCGCTGGCACGTCATGGGCGTCACCCAGGCCGCAGGGCTCTCGCTCCGCTGGTTCCGCGACCAGTTCGGCACGGGGGGGGGCGCCGACGCCTCCCGCGACCCCTACGACCTGCTCGCCGGGGAAGCCGCCGCGACGCCCCCCGGCGCGGACGGCCTGCTGTGGGCACCCTACCTCATGGGCGAGCGGACTCCGCACCTGGACCCGAACGCGCGCGGCGCGTGGGTGGGGCTCACGGCGTCGCACACGCGCGGGCACTTGATCCGCGCCATCTTGGAAGGGATCGCCTTCAGCCTCAAGGACACGCTGACCCTCTTTGCGGAGATGGGGCTGCCGGTGACGAGCATCCGCCTCGGCGGAGGCGGGGCGCGTTCGGCGCTGTGGCGGCAGATACAGGCGGACGTCTACGGGCAGGAGGTGGAGACCGTGGCGACCGAGGAGGGCGCGGGCTACGGCGCGGCGCTCCTGGCAGGGGTCGGCGCACGGCTCTGGCGCTCGGTCGATGAGGCGTGTGGCGCGGTCGTGCGCACGAAGGAGCGCATCGCCCCGCGCCTGGAGGTCGCCGAGCGGATGCAGGGACGCTATGCCGCCTACCGCCGCCTGTACCCAGCCATCAAATCGGTCGGCTAGCCCTCCGCTGAAAAAAATCGGGGGAATTTCGCGGAAAATGTTGGCCAAAACGACAGGTGCTTCGTTAGACATGCATGGAGATGAAAACATTGCAGGTGTGCCTGACGTTGGTTTTCCTGTCCTGGGGCGCGCCCCCGCTCCGGGGGGCGCAGTCCCTGGCGGACGCCGCCCGCGCGGAGGCCGAAAGGCGGCGGGCGCTCGCCGAGCAGGGGGTCGAGGGAAAGGTCGTGGAGATGGCGTCGCCCGAGCCGGACGCCGGACGTCCGTCGCGTTCGTCCGATTCGTCCGAGGGGGCTCCCCCCCAAGGCGACAGGCCCCCGCCGCCGGCGTCCCGACCGAAGTCCCAAGGGCGTCCCGGGGCGCAGGCGGGAGCCGGGGAGGACGCGGGTTCAGGCGACCGCCCCAAGGGGGCGTTGCAGAAACACCGCGCGGAGTTGAAGAAGCTGGACAGGGCCATCCAAAAGGAGGAGCGCGCGCTGGATGCCAAGCGCCGCCGCCTGGAGGCGGTGCGCCGCGCCCCGCCCGAGCCCATCCGCCTGGGCGGCGCCTTGTCGCGCGACAAGAGGGGGGAGTCCATGCGACGCCTCAAGGAGGAGATCGCAGACATCGAGGCGAACTTGAAGGGGCTCCGCGAAGACCGCTCGGAAGCGTATGACGAAGGCCGCCGGGACGGCTTCCTGCCAGGGGAGCTGGAATGACGGGCGCGCGGGAACGGGGGCTACGGGGTCGAGTCCAGCTCCCCCTGCAACAGGCGGTAGGCTTCCTTGCGCCGGATGCCGCGCTTGCGGGCGACCGCCTTCAGCGCCTCGTTCCGCGAAAGGGCGCCGCCGGAGAGCTCCGCATCCAAGTGCTCCTTGATGGACGCCGGGTAGCCGGGGGGGGCTGCCGCGCGGCCCCCCTCCCCCCCGCGCTCGACGACCAGCGTGATCTCACCGCGCACCTCCGGGCGCTCCCGCAACCCGTCCAGCACCTCCGGCAGCGTCCCGCAGAGGAACTCCTCGTGCATCTTGGTCAACTCGCGGCAGAGCGCGGCGCGGCGCGGCCCCAGGACGTCCGCCATGTCTTGCAGCGAATCGAGCAGCCGGTGCGGCGCCTCGTACAAGACCAGCGTCGCCGGGATCGCCGACAGCTCTTCGAGCCGTCGCCGCCGCTCGCCGCCGCGGGAGGGGAGGAACCCGGCGAAATGGAAGCTGTCGGAGGGGAGTCCGGAGCCCACCAGCGCCGCGACTGCGGCGGACGCCCCCGGCACGGGGATCACGGGCAACCCTTCGCGCCGGCACGCCGCCACGATCTCGAACCCCGGGTCGGAGACCAACGGCGTGCCCGCGTCTGAGACCAGCGCGACATCCTCCCCCGCGCGCAACAGCGCGAGCAGTTGCGGGACGCGGCACTCCTCGTTGAACTCGTGGTAGCTTTTGCGGGGCGTCGCGATGCCATAATGCGCGAGCAGCTTGGACGTGTGGCGGGTGTCCTCGCAGGCGACCAAGGCGACTTCCCGCAAGACGCGCAACGCCCGCAGGGTGATGTCCTCCAAGTTCCCGATCGGCGTGGCGACAAGGTAAAGGGTTCCCATCGTTCCAATCCCCGGCAGGCGGCGATACGCCGCCTGCGACGCGAATCTGCGGGTCAATGGCGCATCGCCCGCAACATCTCGCGGACGGCGCGCTCCAGCCCGACCAGGGACGAGCGCGCGATGATGCTGTGACCGATGTTCAACTCCTCGATCTCCGGGATGTCGGCGATGATGCGCACGTTCCGGTAGGTGAGCCCGTGCCCCGCCAAGACCTTCATCCCCTTCTGGTTCCCATACTCCGCAGCCTTGGCGACGTTGTAGAGCTCTTCGGTGAACACCTCCCCCGCCAAGTCGGGGCTGCGGAACGCCGCCTCGGAGAAGGCGCGCGTGTTGAGTTCGATCATCGACGCCCCCAGTTTCGCGGCGGCGTCGATCTGCGCCTGGTCGGGGTCGATGAACAGGCTGACTTGTATCTGCACTTTCTCCATCTCCTTGATCGCGGTCGCGATCATGTCCCTGCTGGCGATGGCGTCCAGCCCCCCCTCGGTGGTGATCTCGTCCGGTTTTTCGGGGACCAGCGTGGCCTGGTCGGGGCGGAGCGCGCAGGCGAGCCGCACCATCTCCTCGTTGGCCGCCATCTCCAGGTTCAGCCGCGTCGTCACCGTCTCGCGCAACCGCCGCACGTCGCTGTCCTGGATGTGCCGCCGGTCGCCGCGCAGGTGGACGGTGATGCCGTCCGCGCCCGCGAGTTCCGCGAGGATGGCGGCGGCGACCGGATCGGGTTCGATCGCCTGCCGCGCCTGCCGTATGGTTGCGATGTGGTCTATGTTCACGCCCAGCTTGGTCATAACACCTAATCCTTACCTGTGCCCCGTGTGGTTTTTTGCGGAATCTAAGGGTGATTCGCAGTCATACGCCGCAATCGGCCTTTGGGCACCCGTCGTCCATCTGCGGCAGCCGTCTTACCTCATCGTCATTTCCCGGCGGCGGAGGACAGATAATCGCAGAGCCGGCGCAAGCGTTCCAGCGTCTTTCGCCGCCCCAGCACCTGCATGACCTCGAACAGGCCGGGGGCGACCCCTTGCCCGGTGAGGGCGACGCGCAGGGCGTTGATGAGCAACCCCGCCTTGACTCCGCCCGCCTCGGCATGGGCGCGCAACGCCTCCTCCGTCGATTGCAGCGTGAAGTCCGGCGCGGCCTCGTATTTCCCCAGCAGGGCGGGCACCAGATCCTTCAGCTTCGGCTCGCCTAGGAATTTCGCGGCGGCGGCGGGGTCGTACTTGAAATCGTCGGTGAAAAACGCCCTGAAGTTCCCGGAAAAGTCGGCGGCCTTCTTCGCCCTCGGCTTGACCAGCCCTATCGCCGCGTCCATCGCCGCCGGACCCATCGGGGCGTCGCCGGCGGCGGGCCAGACGCCGGACTTGCGCAATTCCGCCGTCGCCAGCGCGCGCAAGCCCCCGGCGGGCATGTTGCGCAGGTGCTGGCCGTTGAACCAGTCGAGCTTTTCGACGCCGAAGACGGCGTTGGCCTTGCCGACCCCTTCCAAGGTGAAGAGCGCGACCAGCTCGTCGCGCGACAGGAGCTCGCGGTCGTCGCCGGGCGACCAGCCGAGCAGCGAGAGGAAGTTGAAGAACGCCTCCGGCTCGTAGCCCTCCTCGGCGTATGCCATGACGGAGGTCGCGCCGTGGCGCTTGGACAGGCGCTGCTTGTCCGGCCCGAGGATCAGCGGCAGATGGGCGAACTCCGGCACGGGGCGGCCAAGGGCGCGGTAGAGGAATATCTGCTTGGGCGTGTTGGATATGTGGTCGGCGCCGCGGATGACGTGGGTGATGCCCATGTCCATGTCGTCTACCACGACGCCCAGGTGGTAGGTCGGCACGCCGTCCGAACGCAGCAACACGAAGTCTTCCAGCGTCGCGTTGTCGATCTCGATCTTTCCGAAGACTATGTCTTTGAAAGACGACTTGTCGGGCGGGATGTGGAAGCGGATGGCGAAAGGCTCGCCTGCGGCGGCGCGGCGCGACGACTCCTCCGGGGGGAGCAGGGCGCACATGTGCGCCGGGGCGTCCTCCCGCCCGGCGTCTTGCGGATGGTTTTTGCGTCCGGCGCCGCCTTCCTCCAGCCCGCCCCCCCCGGGCTTCTCCGGGGGGCAGAAGCAGCGGTAGGCGTGGCCGTCGGCGAGCAGGGCGGCGGCGACCTCTCGGTAGCGGTCGAGGCGCCGGGACTGGTAGAACGGGCCTTCGTCCCAGTCGATGCCGAGCCAGCGCATCCCGCGCAGGATGCCCTCGACCATCTCGTCGGAGGAGCGGGCGAAGTCGGTGTCCTCGATGCGCAGGACGAACTTGCCGCCCGAGTGGCGGGCGAACAACCAGTTGAAGAGGGCGGTGCGGGCGCCGCCGACGTGGAGGTAGCCGGTGGGGCTGGGGGCGAAACGGACGCGAACCTGTTCGGTTTGTTCAGTCATGGGCTATGCGATCCTCGGAGAAAGCCGCGAAAAAGATGAAAGGTTAGCACGCCCGGCGCGTGGGTTGTAGCGCGGGTTGCGCGTCGCCTGCAAAATGCACCCTTTCGCACCTTCGCTGTGGATTTTAAACCCGGGATCGGCTATCATCATCCGGTTTCGCGGGTCTTGCGCCCCGAACCAGCCAGCGCGGAGAGGTGGGTGAGTGGCTGAAACCAGCGGTTTGCTAAACCGTCGTACTCTGATAAGGGGTACCGGGGGTTCAAATCCCCCCCTCTCCGCCAGCAATCCCCTTGCCCCCGCCGCCGCACTGCAAGTCCCCCACCGCCGACATCCGGGAACCATCCGCCGATCCCACGCCCCCGCCAGCGGCCAGGTCGCGGGGATGCGGCGGGGCGTGTCGGGCGACGCGCCCCGCCGGGGACAACGCCGTTGACCCGCCACGTCAGTCGACGGCGACCATGACGTTGGACGCCTTGATGACGGCGTAAGCCTCCTTGCCGACCTCCAGATTCAGGTTCTGCGCCGACTCTTTGGTGATGATGGAGACCACCTCCACCCCTTCTTTCAGCTCCAGCACGACCTCGTCGTTCACCGAGCCTACGGTGATCTTCTTGATCGTCCCCTTCAACACGTTCCTCGCACTCAGTTTCATAACCTGTCTCCTTGTCTTTGAACCGGGGCATCTTTGGAAAACCCTTGGCGTCACGTTACGCCTCGCCGACGGACTTTTCCAGAGGCGACGTCTGGAAATCGGGGCTCGCCCCGGACGGGGGCATTGCTTTTTGGGAACCCCTAAAAAGCTCGCAGAAGGTCGAAGAAACGGCGCCGAGGGCGGGGCGAGGCCCCGGCGATGACGGTCATTTCGACATGCGCGGACAGCCGCAGGTTGGTTGCCGCATGGAGATGGGCCGGCAGTCCCATCCTGCGCCTCGACAGCCGCCATGCGCCCGTGCGCGTGCGCGGGAGGTGCGGCGGGGCGCCTCGAATGAAAGGGATGGATTGCGGCAATTGCGGCGATTCCGACGATTTCGCATATTCGTGCTCGAATTTATCGGAGAATCTGCTACAGTAATCGGCTATGGATGTTCGAGTTGACAGTTCAGAACCGCAGGCCTCGCCGCCATACACGCTGGTGACCACGGACGACGCGTTCCGCGCCATGATGGAGCGCTTGCGCCCGGTGCGGCGCCTGGCGATCGACACCGAGGCCGACAGCCTGTACCACTACTTTGAAAAAGTCTGCCTGTTGCAGATATCGACCGAAAGCGAGACCTTCATCGTCGATCCGCTGGCGGTCGCCATCGTGGGCGAGTTGGGGGCGTTGATGGCGGACCCCGCCGTCGAAAAGGTCTTCCACGCCGCAGGCTACGATGTCTACTGCCTGCGGCGCGATTACAATTTCTCCTTCGCCAACATCTTCGACACGCATCTGGCCGGGTCGCTCCTGGGGTACGAATTCCTCGGGCTCGGCACCATGATGGAGGAGATCCTCGGGGTGCATCACTCCAAGGGGTGTCAGCGCGACGACTGGTCGCGCAGGCCTTTGCTCGCCGAACAGCTCGAATACGCGGCGATGGACACCTACCACCTCCTGCGCCTGCGCGATGCGCTGGAGGAGGAGTTGAGGCAGAAGGGGCGCCTCGGATGGGCGCTGGAGGAGTTCGACGCGGAAGCCTCGGCGGCGCGTTCCGAGAAGGAGTTCGACACGGAAGGGTTCCGGCGCATCAAGGGCTTCCGCGAACTGGACGTCCCGGAGCGACTGGTGTTGCGCGCCCTGTACCTGTTCCGGGACGCCGTGGCGCGCAAGCTGGACGCGCCCGCGTTCAAGGTGCTGAACAACTCGGTGCTGGTGGACCTTGCGCGCCGACCGCCCGCCACAGCCCAGGAGTTGTTCCGGCGTCCGGGGATCTCCTACCGGGTGGCGCGCAAGTTCGGCGAGGAGCTGGTCGCGCTCATCCGGGATGCCTGCGCGCAAGACCCTGCGGTCTTGCAACTGCCGCCGCGCCCGATGGCGCATCCGCCGAGCCGCGCCGCACGGCATCGCATGGAGCTGCTGAAGAAATGGCGGCTGGGGAAGTCCGAGGAGTTGAAATTGCAGGTGGGCGTGGTCTTCCCCGCCAACCTGCTGGAGGGCTTGGCGGGCACACCGCCGGAGTCTCTGGACGATTTCATGAAATTCCCCGGCATGCGCCGTTGGCGCGTCGAGGAGTTCGGCGCGGAGATACTGCAAGCGCTCATGGACGACAAGGAGGGCTGCGTCTCCGGCGCAGACGGCGGCGCAGCCGCCCAAGGCTGAACGCCAGCCCTCGCCCGCCCCGCCTCCGCGCCCAACCCATGGCTGCGGGGAACCTCTAAAAAAACCCGGATACTGCGTTGCGCCTTGTCTGCGAGCTTTTTAGAGGCTCCCCACGGAGGCCGTGGACGCCCCCCGGAACGACGGTCACGGCGCGGACGCCTTGCCTCGCAACCGCGCCCGCATCTCATCCGCCAAGGCGGCGACCTTCTCCTTGGCCATCCCCTTGGCGATCTCGCACTCCCATATCGTCACCGTAGTCCAGCCGAGGTTGCACAGCGCCTTGAGGCTCGCCTTGTCCCGTTTGACGTTCCGGGTGAACTTCGCCTTCCAGAACTCGACGTTGCTCTTGGGCATGGAGGCGATTTCGCACCCCTTGTGCCTGTGCCAGAAACAGCCGTTGACGAAGACCGCGATCCTCCGTCCGGGGAATGCGATGTCGGGCTTGCCCGGCGCCTTCTTCCAATGCAACCGGTAGCCGGGGCATCCCGCTTCCCGCAACATGCGCCGCACAGCCAGTTCCGGCGTGGTGTTGCGGCTCTTGTTGCCTTGCATCGCCTTGCGCACTGCGGGAGAAACCATCCTTGAGCCCTCTTGCGTCAAGATGTCTTTTTCCCCCAATCGCGGCCGCCTGTCAAGCCCTTCGCCGTCTCAGAGCCTCGCCGCGACGCCGCGCATTTCCGGGACTTGGGCGAACAACGGGTTGATTTCGACCGGACGACGCTCGACATATGCGTCGAGCGCGAGCCCCAGCACGTACCCCTCCTTGCGCAGACGCTGGCAGTAGTCCTTCGCCGCCTCCCGGCAGGAGAGCGTCTCCTTCAGCGCCCCCACCCTGCCGACCGTGCGGCGCTTCAACACGACGCAGGCGAAGGAGAGCGTCCCGTCGATCAATATCCCCGCGTAAGGGAAATGGTATTGCAGGATGCTGTTCCGCTCGTGGACGTCATCGGTGTGGAACTGCGGGATCTGCGGCGCGACCTTGTCCCGCACCCTGTCGATGTATTGCCAGTCGCCGGGGTCGGAACTGAGCGGCCCGACCGCGCCGATGCGCGGATGCGTGTCCAAGAAGGCGACCATGTTCCCCAGCCACCCCTTGGAGACTTCCACGCCGCCGTGCAGGATGGCGATGTTCGGGCTGTCGCCCAAGGCGACGCCTTGGTTCACGGCGCCGCCCCACCCGGCGTCCTTGCGGTTGTGGACGACCGTGATGTCGCGGGTGTAGATCTTCTCCAGATCGGCGGTCTCATCCGTGGAGTCGTTGTCTATGACATACAGATGAAACGGCGAACTGGTAAAGCGATAAATCCCCTCCAGCAATCCGCGCGTGCAAGCAAAGCGGTTGCATACGGGGACAACGATATCCGTAGCGTTTTCTTTTTCGCTCATGGCTCACGTCCTGTGAGATATCAACCCACACGGGCGCGGCTCATGCCATGCCCCATGCGAGTCTTAAATTTTAGTTACGGTCTACATATCGACCATGCGCTTGAAACATGAAATTTTTTCAAAAATAATCGCGAGCCCCCTGCGCCGCGCCCTTGGCGGCTTGGCGCATCGCACCATGGGCGGACGGCGAAGGACGTTTGCCGTCCGCATCATATTTCGTATGCGAAGCCCCGGAGGCTTCGCCCCGCCGCCGCAGGCGGCGTCGGGATGATGGCGGGACACCGAAGACGCGCGTCCGGCGCGATGCGGGAATTCGACGAAGGAGGCATGGAAATTTGAAACCGACGCGGATAAAATGCGGGGCATGAAAACACGGATTTTCCAGCACGTCCCGTTCGAGGGCCCCGGCAGCATCGCCGCCTGGCTTGATCTGCGGCAGGCGCAGGTCGCCTACACCCGCTTTTTCGCGACGCCCGAGCCGCCGCTCCCCGACGCCCTCGCCGACCTCGGCATGCTGGTCGTCATGGGCGGCCCGATGAGCGTCAACGACGAGGCGGAGTTCCCCTGGCTGGCGGCGGAGAAGCGCTTCATCCGCGCGGCGGTCGCCCAAGGGGTGCCAACCTTGGGGATATGCCTCGGGGCGCAGCTCATCGCCAGCGCCTTGGGCGCGCGGGTCTATAAAAACCCGGTCAAGGAGATCGGCTGGTTCCCCGTGCGCGCCGTCCCGGTTGGCGCAGGCGCATTCCGCCTGCCGGAGGAATGCCTGGTGTTCCATTGGCACGGGGAGACTTTCGACCTGCCCGAGGGGGCCGTGCGCCTTGCCGAAAGCGCGCCTTGCCGCAACCAGGCGTTCCAGGTCGGCGACCATGTGATCGGGCTGCAATTCCATCTGGAGACCACGCCGGAAAGCGCCGCCGCCATCTTGGACAATTGCCGGGGCGAGATCGCCGCCGGACTGGCGGCAGGCGGGGCGGAGCCCTACATCCAAGGCGAGGCGGAGTTGCGCGCCGCGCCCGCCGACCGCTACGCGGCCGCCAACGAGGTGATGCGCGCGGTGCTGTCGCACCTTGCGCGCCTTTCCGGCATCTGACGGTTTATGTTTGCCGCCCGATGGCGTATGATTTTGGAAAACTGACGAGCCGGACGGTCGCCCCGCCCCGATTGGAAGGGAGGGCGCGATGCCGGCGCTTTGGGAGGGGTTATGGATAAATATGTTTGCGGTCCCTGTGGTTATGTTTACGATCCGGCGGAGGGTTCGCCGGACAGCGGCGTCCCGAAAGGGACTCCTTTCGAACAGTTGCCCGAGGACTGGGTTTGCCCGGTCTGCGGCGCCAGCAAAGACGCTTTCGAGAAAAAGTGACCGCAGGGAAGGTATGACGGGAACCGGCGATTTTCTGACAAATGATCGATTCAAAGAAATCCTGCATTGGGTGATCGCCACTTTTGTCGTCACCGGCAAGCCGGTGGGGTCGCGTAGCGTCGCGCGCCACAGCAGCGAACAGTTGAGCGCCGCCACGGTGCGCAACATCATGGCGGACCTCGAGGAGATGGGGTATTTGCACCAACCCCACGCCTCGGCGGGGCGCGTGCCGACCGACAAGGCGTACCGCTTCTATGTGGACTACCTGATGAAGCGGTGCGACCTGTCCCCCGGCGACCGGGTCATGATCGAAAAAGACCTCTTGGACGGGGACAGCGCCGAGCACATGATGGCGCGCGCCAGCCAGGTGCTCTCGCGCATCTCGAAGCATGTCGGGATCGTGGTGTCGCCGCCGATCAGCCAGGTGGCGCTCGAGCACATCCACTTCACGAAGCTTGCGGACAACCGCATCCTGGTCATCCTGGCGTCGCGCTCGGGCATGGTGCAGAACCGGATCATCCATTACGAGGACGAGGTGTTCCAAGCGGAGCTCGACAGGTCGGCGCGCTACATCGAGGAGCACTTCAGGAACCTGACCCTCGCCGAGATCCACAACCGGATCCTGCAAATGATCCATCAGGAGCAGGCGCTTTACGACAAGTTCACGCAGCAGGTCATCGCCTTGAGCGCGAAGGCGTTCTCTGGATCGGAAAACGCGCCCCGGGCGGAAGTTTATCTGGACGGTGCATCAAATCTAATCACAACCCCTGAATTTTCCGATATTAACAGAATGAAGCTTCTGTTCGAGACGATCGGGCAGAAAAGCAGGTTGGCGACGCTGTTGTCGCGGTGCATTGAAAATGACGATACGCAGGAGGTTCGAATCACCATAGGAGCGGAAAATTCCCTGCCGGGGATCGAGGATTGCGCGTTGATAACCTCCCGCTACGTGGTGGATGAAAATACGCATGGAACACTGGGGATACTGGGTCCGACGCGCATGGAATATGCGCGGGCGGTCTCCCTGGTGGATTATGTAGCGCGGATATTCGGACGAGTGCTTGAGACAGGAAACAGACAATGACGCTTGATGATGATACGACCCCTTCCGGCATGGAAGACCTCGGAATCGAGACCGACGGCGACGCCCTCGCCTCCATGGACGACGACGAGCCGTTGGAGATGAACGTGGTGGACGAGGACGAGGATGTGGAGGATCTGTCCTCCATGTCGGGAAAGTCCTTGCAGTTGGAGGCGGACTTGGCGGCCGCGAAAGTGGAGGTCGCCGAGTGGCACGAACGCTATCTGCGCAAGGCGGCCGAGTTCGACAACTACCGCAAACGGGCGGAGCGGGAAAAATCCGACCTGCGGGTGGCGTCGCAGGGGGCGATCCTGCAGACGCTCCTGCCGATGGTGGACGGCTTCGACCGGGCGATGCAGTATTTCGCCGCAGAACCGGAAGGCGCGGCGGCGGCGAATCCCGCCGCTTCCGTCGCCCGCTACCGGGAAGGCGTGGAGCTGCTGCACCGGCAGGTGCTCGAGGCGCTGGCGCAGGCGGGGGCGACCCCGATCGAGACCGAGGGGCGGGAGTTCGACCCTAACCTGCACGAGGCGCTTTCGCGCGAGATGACGACGGCGGTCGAGGAAGGGACGATTGTCAAAGAGTTGCGCCGGGGCTACATGTTTAACGGAAAGCTGTTGCGCCCGGCCCAGGTGATCGTCGCAGTTCCCCCTACAACATCTGGAAATTAGGAAGGCGAGAAAACACGAACCGATATGAGTAAGATAATTGGCATCGACCTAGGCACCACGAATTCTTGCGTCGCCGTTCTGGACGGTTCCGCCGTGCAGATCATTCCCAACAACCTTGGGGGGCGCACCACCCCGTCCATCGTGGCGTTCACCGACAAAGGCGAACGGGTCATGGGGCAGATCGCCAAACGCCAGGCGGTGACCAACGCGGCCAACACCATCTACGCCGTGAAGCGGTTCATGGGGCGGCGTTTCGACTCCCCTGAAATCCAGAAGATGCGGACGCACCTCCCTTACGCCATCAAGCCTTCCGAGAACGGGGATGTGCGCATCACGGCGGCGGGGCGCGACTACAGCCCGCCGGAGATATCCGCCATGATCCTCCAGTACCTGAAGAACACGGCGGAGGATTTCCTGAACGAGACGGTGACGGAGGCGATCATCACGGTTCCGGCGTACTTCGACGACTCCCAGCGCCAGGCGACCAAGGACGCCGGGCATATCGCGGGGCTTGAGGTCCACCGCATCATCAACGAGCCGACGGCGGCGGCGCTGGCATACGGCTTGGGCAAGAAGGAGCGGGAGCGGATCGCGATCTTCGACTTGGGCGGCGGGACGTTCGACATCTCCATCCTCGAACTGAACGACGGCGTCTTCGAGGTCATATCCACCTGCGGCGACAGCTTCCTGGGCGGCGAGGATTTCGACCGTTGCATCGTGGACTGGATGATCTCCGAGTTCAAGGCGGAGCACGGCATCGACCTCGGGCAGGACGTCTTGGCGCGCCAACGCCTGAAGGAGACGGCGGAGAAGGCCAAGTGCGAGCTTTCGACGGTGGACGAGTCGCGCATCAGCCTGCCGTTCATCGCCTCGGATTCCAAGGGCCCCAAGCACTTCGACAAGGTGCTGACGCGCGACCGTTTCGAGGGGCTGGTCGAGGATTTGATCAACCGCACCACGGAGTTCTGCGAAAAGTCGTTGAAGGACGCCCGCATGAACCCCGAGAACGTGGACAAGGTGATCCTCGTCGGCGGGCAGACGCGCACCCCGGCGGTGCAACGCCATGTGGCGAAGATCTTCGGCAAGCAGCCGTCGCTGGAGGCGAACCCCGACGAGGTGGTGGCGATCGGCGCGGCGTTGCAGGGCGGCGTGTTGCAGGGGAGTTTGAAGGAGATCGTCCTCCTGGACGTGTTGCCGCTGTCGCTAGGCGTCGAGACGCAGGGGGGGTTGTTCACCCGGCTGATCGAGCACAACTCCACGATCCCATTGAAAAAGACGGCGATCTTCACGACGGTCGCCGACAACCAGACCACGGTCGAAATCCACGTCCTGCAGGGCGAGCGCGACTTGGCTAAGTTCAACCGCTCGCTGGCGAAATTCGACCTGATCGGCATCACCCCCGGCCCGCGCGGCATCCCGCAGATCGAAGTCGCCTTCGACATGGACGCCAACGGCATCCTGAGCGTCTCGGCCAAGGACAAGCTATCGGGCAAGGAGCAGGCCATCCGCATCACGCCATCGACCGGCCTGAGCAAGGACGAAATCGAGAAGATGGCGATGGAGGCGAAGCATTTCGCCGACAACGACCGCAAGATGAAGGAGATCGCCGAAGTGCGCAACCGCGTGCAGGCGCAGGCGGCGGTGCTGATCCGCAGCTATGCGGGCTTTGGCACCTTCCTAGACCCCAACGACCAGGCGATGGTGAAAAGCCTGATACAGAAGGCGAAAGACCTCAACCCGAACGAGGAGGACTACGAGGTCCTGAAAGAGATGATGGCGCAGATCGAGATCGGCACGGGGCTCCTCTCCAAGGCGATTTTCACCGCGCCGGGCGGCAACATGCAAAACATTCACAACATGGGGATCGGCTTGGAAGAGTCGCCGGCGGACGCCGCCGTCCAAAACCTGATGGAGTCGATGATGCGGAACCTGAACGGGTAGCCATGCCCGCCGCCAGTTTTTAGCCGTCATCCGTTAAATGTGCTTTTCAGTTTCGTTTTTTGCTGTTAGCTTTAGTGCTGCCGGTGTGCCCGCGTAAAGAAACGAATCGTTACAGAGCGACGCGCCGACGCACCGGCGGCAACGGACGATGGACAACAGCTTTGGGACTAACAGCGAGACGGAGTGAGTTGTGAGCAGCAAACGCGACTGTTACGAGGTTCTGGGTGTCGCCCG
The DNA here is from genome assembly GCA_031271905.1 of Acidobacteriota bacterium. Classification (GTDB taxonomy): domain Bacteria; phylum Acidobacteriota; class UBA6911; order UBA6911; family UBA6911; genus UBA6911. The sequence continues at coordinate 4,771 of JAISUT010000063.1, read as the reverse complement.
GAACGCCACCGACCAGGAGATCAAGAGCGCCTATCGCAAACTGGCGGTGAAATACCATCCCGACAAGAACCCCGGGGACGCGGACGCCGAGGAGAAGTTCAAAGAGGCCGCCGAGGCGTACAGCATCCTCAGCGACGCGGACAAGCGCGCCCGCTACGACCGCTACGGGTACAGCGGCATGCAGGGCGGCTTCAGCGGCTTCGACCCTTCGACCTTCAGCGATTTCGGCGACATCCTGGGCGAGTTTTTCGGCTTCGGCGACATCTTCGGCGGCGGCGGTGGCGGGCGGCGGCGCGGCGGGCCGGAGCGCGGGAGCGACTTGCGCTACGACTTGAAGATCTCCTTCAAGGAGGCCGCCTTCGGCCTGAAGACCAAGGTCAAGATACCGCGCCAGGACGCTTGCCCCGACTGCGAGGGGCGGGGGACGCCCAAGGGCAAGGATCCGGTCGTCTGCTCCGCCTGCGGCGGCAGCGGGTCGCAACGCTACCAACAGGGCTTCTTCTCCGTCAGCCGCACCTGCCCGCAGTGCGGCGGCGCGGGGCGCATCATCACCGAGCCGTGCGCGACCTGCGACGGCAGGGGGCGGGTGCGCAAGGAGAAGACGCTGGAGATACGCATCCCCGCAGGCGTGGACACCGGTTCGCGGTTGCGCATCCAGGGGGAGGGCGAGGCCGGCGTCCACGGCGGGCCCGCCGGCGACCTGTACGTGGTGATCTACGTCGAGGAGCACCCCTTCTTCCAACGGCAGGGGAACAACATCTACTGCCAGATACCGGTCGGCATCACCCAGGCGGTGCTGGGCGCCGAAATATCCGTGCCCACGCTGCAAGACGAAGAGAAGCTCAAGATCCCCGAGGGGACGCAGACCGGCACGGTGTTCCGCCTGCGCGGCAAGGGCATCGTCAGCCTGGGCGAGCATGGGCGCGGCGACCAGTTCGTGACCGTCAACGTGGTGGTCCCGACCAAGCTGAGCAAGGAGCAACGCCAGCTTTTCGAGTCGCTCGACAAGATCAGCAAGAAAGAGGATATCCGCGCGGAGGAGCCGGAGGAGCGCAACATCTTCGACAAAGTGAAAGACATCTTCGGGTAAGGCCTTCTCGGGGTGCGATATGAAAATCAAACGTTTTCATATCCCGGTGGAAAACATCGCCGACGGCGAGGCGCGTCTGCCGGAAGCCGAGGCGTGGCACCTGAAGAACGTGTTGCGCATCCGCGAAGGCGGTGCCGTCGAAATCTTCGACGGCGCCGGCAAGGCGTGGTCGGGTCGTGTCGCGTTCCGGCGCGACGCGGTTTTCGTCGCCGAATTGGCAGAGCTCCCCGCGCCGGAGCGGGGCGGCGCCCCGTCCCCACGCCACCCCCGCCTGGTGTTGGCGCTGGCGCTGATAAAGCCGGCGCGCCTCGAATGGGCGCTGGAAAAGGCGGTCGAACTGGGCGTTGACGAATTCCTGCCGCTCCAGGCGGCGCGCAGCGAGATCCGCATCCCCAAGGAAAAGCTCGCCGGCCGGCTGGAGCGCTGGGAGCGCATCGCGACCGAGTCCGCCAAGCAGTGCCGCCGCCTCGACCTCATGCGGGTGCGCCCGCCGATGGCATTTCGCGAGTTCTGCGCGGCGGGCGAATACGCGCGCTTCGACAAAATCATGTTCTACGAAAAATCCCGCGAGCCGTGGCGGCCGGAGTTGCCGGAGGTCGGCGTCGGCATGGCGCTCTGCGTCGGCCCCGAGGGGGGGTGGACGGAAGACGAGGTCACGCTGGCGGAGGGGTCGGGATGCGAGGTCTACGGCCTCGGCCCGCGCATCCTGCGCGCCGAGACGGCCGCCATCGCCGCGACCGCAGCCCTCCGGTTGACCGCAGCCGCGCGCTGACCCGCCGTTCGCCGCAGGGGCGGGCTCCGCGTTCCACGCCGACGGCGGTCGCCCGACGGCTCCCCCCCTTTCCCCGCAAAAAGCGCTTCCATGACACAGGCTCTTGGGATAGTATCGCAATTCCCGTCGGCGCGGGGTCTTTCCCTGATGGCGGCGTGTTACGGGTACGGCACACCCCCCGAGGACGACAAGTCGCCGCTCATCGGGCATTTCAACATCGCGAATCGGCTACGGTATGAAACATGTCAGGTTCTGGTTGCCTCTGGCGTTGACGGCTATCGTGTATCTCGGCGTCAACACCGGGCGCGGCGTGATCGACTACGACGAGGGGTACTACGCCCAGCCCGCCCTGCGCATGGCGGAGGTTGGGGACTGGATAACCCCTTACGCCGACGGGGTGCGCTTCTTGGAAAAGCCGCCGTTGCTGTATTGGGTGACGGCGGCGAGTTTCAAGGCGCTGGGCGTCGGGGAGTCCGCATTGCGCCTTCCGACCGCGCTGGCCGTGGTCGCGCTGGCGGGGGTGGTGACGCTCACCGCCCGGCTGGTCGTCGCCCCTTTTGCCGCCGCCTTGGCGGGGTTGAGCGCGGCATTTTCTGTGGGGACGTTCCTTTTCACGCGGGAGACGCTGCACGACGTCTGGCTGGTGCTGTTTTTGGCTGTCGCCATGTACGCCTTCCTGAAGTGGCGTTTGACGCCCTCGCGTCCCCTGGGGGCGGCGTTGCTGTTTTACGCCGCGCTGGCGGGCGGCGTCATGTGCAAAAGCCTCGTCGGGCTGGCGTTCCCCCTCGGCGTCGCGTTGCTGTTCTTCCTCTGGAACCGCGAACTCCCCGCGTGGCGCACGTTGCACCTGCTCCCGGGGCTGCTCCTGTTCCTGCTCCTGGCCGTCCCGTGGCATTGGTTGGCGGCGGTCCATAACGAGGGGTTCCTCGATTTCTTCTTCGTGAAGGAGCAGTTCCTGCGTTTTTTGGGGCGGAGGGAGCCTCCCGTGCTCTGGTCGGTGCCGGTCGTGAATTTCTGGGCCCTGGTCCTGGTCTGGTTCTTCCCGTGGATCGCCTTCGTCCCTGCGGCTTTCGCCGGGGCGCGCCAAGCCGACGGGGAGAGCGGCGGCAGCACGCGGCTCCTCCGGCGGCTGGCGGTCGCCTGGCTAGCGGTGGTGCTTGGTTTCTTCACCTTCTCCGCGCGGTTGGAGCATTACGCCTTCCCGGCGCTTCCGGCCTTCGCGCTCTTGGTCGCGCTCGCTTTCGACCGCGTGGCGAAGGCGCGCGACGGCGGGGGCGGCGCCTGCCATCCGGCGGAGGGCAGGTCTGGCAAGGCGCTGGCGTGGGGCTATCGCGCCCTTGCCGCAGCGGGCGTCCTGGCGCTGGTCTTCGGCGTCGCCGCAGCGGTCTGGCTCTCGTCGGGGGATGCGCTTCCCGCGAACTCCGCCGGCCCCGCCGACCGCCTCGCCGAGAACGATTTCAGCATCATGGCGGAGATGCCGCCCGAAGTGGTGCGGGGGTTGCTGGCACCCGCCGCAGCGACGGTCGCGGCGCTGGCGGCGGGGTTCCCGCTCGCCCTGTTCTTTTTCTCCGGATGGCGCGACGGAAAGGGGCGGTGGCGCGGGAAAGCCGCGGCGCTGACGGTCGTCGCCGTGATGGCGCTGGTGTGCGCCATGGCGCACTGGAGCCTGGTCGTCTGCGAAGACCTGATTTCCTCGAAAGGGTTCGGGCTGGCGCTGGCGGCGCAGGCGCGCCCCGGAGACCGCCTGGTCGTCGTGGGGGACTACGAGTCGGCGAACTCCCTGAACTTCTACCAGCCGTTGCGGGTGGAGGTCGTGGAGGGGACGGCATACGCGCTCCTGCCGGGGCTGCGGTATCCCGACGCCCCGCCCGTCCTGATGGCGTCGGACGAGTTCAAGAAGCTATGGGCGTCGGCCAGCCGGGTTTTCGTGCTGCTGCCGGAGGCGCGGCGCAAGGAGTTGACGCCGGACGGCGTGACGATCACCCGCAGGCTCCACCGGGTGCTGGTGAAAAACCGCTGAACCCGCCCAGGCCCGGGCCCGGGACGGGGGAATTCGGCTAACAGCCATCATCGGAAGCCGGGACGGCGCGTTGCAACTCCTCCTATAAGGTTATGTTCGGATTGACATATCTGCCCTTGTCGGCGGTATCGTCGCCATGTTGTATTGCCATCGGGGGGCATCGGTGCAGACAAGCGAAACACATCGTGCAGTTGCCATCCCACTGCGGTTTGCCGTCAGTGTCGCGTTTGATGACGCTCATCGGGCAGATGTCGGCGCACAATCCGCACGCGGTACACTTGTCGTCGGCAAACAGCTTGCTTGTGCCGTCCTTGCTGCTGACTTTTTGCAACGGGAAATACGGCATTTTCGGCGCGGACGCATCAATCCTGCCATCCGTTTTTGACTTTACCGCCGCGATGATTTCGTCAAGCATCCGATCTGCGTCGGCAAGGATCGTGTCGATCCTTGACTGCGGCGGCACATCGGACCACACGATGAAGTTGTCCGGCATTACGACGTCAAACGAGCCGTTGTAGCCGATGCCTTTCGCCGACAGGGCGGCATTCAGCGCAGCGGACTCAAACCCGGAACTCTCGCCGCAGGTGAATACACCGTAAACGTACTGCCCCGCGTATCCGCTCAACGTGAGACGTTCAAGAAACAGTCCGACAATTCCGGGCAGCGTCCCGGCAAATACCGGCACGATGAAACCCAACCGCTCGTCATCGGTGATGTCATAGCCAAAAGCGCCCTTCTTCCACGCCGCGCCGATGTCGATTATCCGGTCGTCGGGAGTGTGTTAAAGAAATAGACAGTTTGCCTAGACAAAAAAGGGTATAACCCTTTGGAAACGCAAGGAGGCAAACGATGACTGTGACGAGGCAGAAATACGACGAGGAATTCAAGA
>JAISUT010000017.1 GCA_031271905.1 Acidobacteriota bacterium | reverse complement strand
CCGATCCCCTCGTCGCCTCGGGTTCCGGCTATGGCGGCATCGCAACCCCACCGCTCCACTTGCACGAACCGTGCCAAAGGCGCACGCCTCCCCATATCCCTCGCAAGTCGTTGCGGAAGATAGAGATGCGATGTCGGAACCGCCCCGCGCCGCACCGCGCCTCCCGGGCGGGGGCGCTGGAAACAAGCCGCCGCCGCTTCTGCTATACTGCCCATGCCCTCGCACCTGAACTCCCAAGAGATACTGAAAAAGGAGGAATACCGTATGTTGACCAAGGAATGGTGTGAGACCATCGAAGAAATCGGCTGGGGCGACAGATGGGTCGAGAAGGGCCTCAAGGAAGGCATCAAGGAAGGCATCGAGAAGGGCAAGCTGGAAGACGCACAGGCGATGTATGCGGACGGACTGGGCATCGAACGGATTTCCCGCATCACCAAGATCCCGATTGAACAGTTGCGGGAGAAACTGTCCGTCCAGTGAACCTTCGGGCGGGGAAGGACGCCGCAGCCCGCAACAGCGAAATCCGGTAGTCAACGCCCAGATGCCGCATAAGCATGTCGATCCAGGTCGCGGGATCGGGTGCGCCGGTGCGCCAATCCTCCGGCCTGAGAATCAGGTTGCGGTTGAGGCGGGCGTAGTCTTGGGCTTCGGGCAAGATGTCCGGCGCCAAGGTCGCGAGGTCGTCCGCCATCGGCTCGGCGGCGGGGGCGCCCTCCAGATAGAACAGCTTCAGGTAGCCGTGGCAACGGGCGCAGGTCGGGCGCGGAACGCATTACGCGGTGCCGCAAAGGTTTCAAACCGTCAGCATGTCGTGCAGACGTTCGGCGGTCGAGGTCTGAACTTCCACCGCTTCGAAAAGCTTTGCCGGATACAGGTAGTCTTCGCCGGAATCGTCGATCACCCGCACCGTTCCATGCTCGTCTTCCGGCGCAGTGGCTTCGTACAAACGCCCGAGAGTGAGATCGCTCGTGGAGAAATCGCCATATCCTTCGCGGGACACACACACTAAAAATTTCATGACCACCGCGGTGGAAACGGTTCCAGAATACCAGTCTTTCCCCCGGGAAACAGTAAGTTTTCCTGTACGTCGGCACTGGTCACGCTTGCGGCAGGAACAGGTTGCGGCTGAGGCGGGCGTAGCCTTGGGCTTCGGTCAGGATGTCCAGCGCCAAGGTCGCGAGGTCGTCCGCCATCGGCTCGGCGGCAGGAACCTCCTCCAGATAGAACAGCTTCAAGTAGCCGTGGCAGCGGGCGCAGGCTTCCGTCTTCACCCCTTTGGCGGTCTCTGCGGCAGATGCCGCCCCCTCCGCGACGCCTGCTTTGCCAGCGGCACCGTCCCCGCCCTCGCCTTCGTCCGCGCCCCCGCCTTGGAGCGTGAAATAGGACAGGGCGTCGGTCGCGCCGCAGTTGGCGCAGGTCAGGCGCGGGATGTGCCACTGCGCGCCGCACAGGGAGCAGTGCAGGTAGCGCAAGCCCCGCCCGCTCCGCACCACGCCCGCCACCGGCAGGGAGCCGCAGACGGGGCAGCCGGAGCCGTGGCGCCGCGCCTCCGTCGACGGGAGCGCGGCGGCGCGCAACGTCCACCAGGCTTGCAGGGCCGCGCCCAAGAACGGCGCGGCGGCGAGGTCTTCCGCTTTTTCCGGCTTCGGCGGCCCGTCGAAAAGGGATGCCGCCAGCGCCGCCAGCTCCCCCGCCGACGCCGACCGCAACCGCCCTAGCGCGGCGCGCGCCTCCGCGGGCATCGCCACATTCGCCATCTCCGAGAGGACCGCCAGCAGCAGCTCCAGCCGCGCGCCTTCGCCAGAGACCGCCCCGCCCGCGACCGCGGCCTGCTGCGCCGCGCACAAATCTGCCGCCAACGCGAGGAAGCCGCCGAGCGGATGCCCCTCGGCCAGCGCGCGCAGACGCCCGGCGCGGCGCGCGAAAACCTCCGCGACACCCCCGTCCGGGCCGCCGGGGAGGACGAGCGCGGGTGCCTCCCCCGGCAATGCCGAAAGCCCGTCGCCTGGCGGCGGCGCGCCGGGAGCCGGAGTCGAAAAAATCCGCGCCATCACTCGCCCCCCGTCATCTCTTTGAACCACGCCGGATGGTGGAACTTCGCCCACTGGCGCGTCACGAAGCCCCGTATCATCGCCCGCACCGAGCCGCGCGTCCAGTAGGCGGCGTACCAGTGGACGCCTATCCCCACGAACATGCCGAAGGCGGCGACGACGTGCAGCAGCCCCGCGACGCGGCGCGCCACGGGCGGGAACGCCGGGGCGAACCACGGCTGCCATAGCATGACGCCCGTCGCCAGGAGGACGGCGATGATCGGCACCATCGACCAGAACATCAGCTTCTGCCCCGCGTTGTACTTGCCCGTGTCCTCCGGGTGGTGGCGTTTCTGCATGACGGCCAGCATGTTGCGCACCCACGACGTGTCGGCGCGCAGCCACTTGTTGTCCCGCCAGTGCTTCGCGGCGTAGGGGTAGAACATCAGCGCCAGGAGCACCCCGGCGAACGGGTGCAGGAGGCGCATGAACTGCCCGCTGCCGAAGACTTGCGAGACCCAGAAGTAGAACGGGTGGAACATCGCCAGCCCCGACAGGAACAGGAAGACGTAGGCGATGGCGATCAGCCAGTGGTTCAGCCGGTCGCCCACCGAATGGCGCAGGATCATGCCCTCCGTGCCGCCGTGCGCGGCTTCGCGCGCGTCGCCCGGTTTCGCCCCGGACTTGTCCGGCGTCGGCGCGGGCGCGGGCGCGCCATCCCCCTCCGGCATGTCGAGCGGGCCGTAGCGCATGTAGTGCAGGATGCCCGCCGCCAGCACGGCGAACATGGTGAAGACGCCCAGTCCGCGCGCCGAGGTGCTGCGCCAGAGGCGCACCACCGGGCTCACCGCCGGGTCCGCGGGCAGGCCGTAGGCTTCGGGCCGGTCGCCGTGCGGCAGGACGTAGAAGACGTGCGCGCCGCCGACGCGCGGCGGGTTGTAGACGGCGGCCTTGCCGAAGCCCCGCTCCCGCAGGTCGGGCAGGCGGCTTTGCGCCAAGTCGAGCATGTCCTCCTTCGAGCCGAACGATAGGGCGTGCGTGGGGCAGCTCTTGACGCACGCCGGTTCGAGGCCCACGGCCACGCGGTCGGAGCAAAGGGTGCATTTGTAGGCGCGCGAGTCCTCCTTGCGCAGGCGCGGGATGTCGAACGGGCATCCGGCGACGCACTCGCCGCAGCCGATGCAGAAGTCCTCGTCGAAGTCCACGATGCCGTTGCGGTGCTGCACTATCGCCCCCGGCGAGGGGCAGGCGCGCAGACAGCCCGGATCGGCGCAGTGGTGGCAGCCGTCCTTGCGGATGAGCCATTGCAGCCGCCCGTCCACCTCCGTCTCGTAAAAGCGCATCAGGCACCAGGTCTGGTCGCCGAGGTCGGCGGGATGGGTGTAGGACGCCGCGCCGTATTCGACCGGTGCGCGCAGGTCGTTCCACTCCATGCAGGCCGACTGGCACGCCTTGCAGCCGATGCAGCGGGAGACGTCTATCAACTTTCCTATCTCGACCGCGCCGCGCGCCGAGGGCGGGCGGGTGATCGCGGCCGAACGCCTTTGCAGATCCGCTTGCCGTGTCATAGCCGCCTCCTATTCTTTCCGCACATCGACCAGGAACGCCTTGAACTCAGGCGTCTGGACGTTGGCGTCGCCGATGAACGGCGTCAAAGCGTTGATGAGGTAGCCTTGCGAGAGGCCGGCGAACCCCCAGTGGATGGGGATGCCGACGACGTGCACGTCGCGCCCCTGCACCAGGAGCGGCGCGATGCGCTTGGTCACCAGCGCCCGCACATGGATGGCGCCGCGCTTGGAGCGCACCACCACCTTGTCTCCGTTGGCGATGCCCCGCTCCACCGCCATCTTCTCGCCGATCTCGACGAACTGCTGCGGCTGAAGCGCCGCCGGTATCGCCGCGTGCTTGGTCCAGAAGTGGAAGTGCTCCGTCAGGCGGTACGATGTCGCGACAAACGGAAATTCGTCGCTCGTCCCCAGCCGCTCCAGGTCGCCGGGGAAGATGCGCGCCGCCGGGTTGGAGACGGACTTGGGCGAGAGCGGGTTCTCGCCCAGCGGCGTCTCGAACGGCTCGTAGTGCGTCGGGAACGGCCCTTCCGCGAGGCTGGAGAGCGCGAACAGCCGCCCCGCCCCGTCCGCGTTCATGATGAAGGGGCCCATCCCCGTCTCAGGCGCGGCGGCGGCGTTGAAGTCGGGCACGTCCGCCCCCGCCCACGCCGCGCCGTTCCAGTAGATGTAGCGCCGCGCGGGGTCCCAGGGCTTGCCCGCGGCGTCGGCGCTGGCGCGGTTGTAGATGATGCGCCGGTTGGCGGGCCACGCCCACGCCCAGTTCGGCGTCACGCCCAGCCCCGTCGGGTCGGACGGGTCGCGCCGCGCCATCTGGTTGCCCGCCTGCGTCCAGCATCCGGCGAAGATCCAGCAGCCCGAGGCGGTCGTGCCGTCGGCCTGCAAGACGCCGAAGCCGGACAGCTGCTCCCCCTTGCGCGCCAGGAACTTCCCCGGCTCCTTGGGGTCGGGCACGTCGGCGACCGCCCAGCCGTTGAACTCCTTCGCGACCTCCTCAGGCGAGGGGTCGGCGGGGATCTTGTAATTCCAGCTCAGGTTCAGGATCGGGTCGGGGAACGCCCCGCCTTCCTTGCGGTACAGCTCGCGCACGCGGGTGAAGATCTCCGCGACGATCTCGCCGTCGTGCTTGGCCTCGCCCGGCGGCTCCGCCCCCTGGTAGTGCCATTGCAGCCAGCGGCCTGAGTTGACGATGGAGCCTTCCTCCTCGGCGAAGCAAGTGGAGGGGAGGCGGAAGACCTCGGTCTGCACCTTGGCGGAGTCGATCTCGTGCCACTCCCCCTGCGGCTTCCAGAACTCGGAGGTCTCGGTCTGGAGCGGGTCGATGACAACCAGGTATTTCAGCTTCGTCATCGCCTCGGCCAGCTTGTCCTTGTCGGGGATGGACGCCAGCGGGTTGAACCCTTGGCAGAAATAGCCGTTGACCTTCCCCTGCGCCATGAACTCGTACACTTGCAGGATGTCGTAGGTGATGTCCTGCTTGGGGAGGTAGCGGTAGGCGAAGTCGTTGTCCTTGGTCGCGGCGTCGCCGTACCACGCCTTCAGGAGCGACACGATGAACTTGGGGTAGTTGCCCCAGTAGTTCATCTGGCCGGGGCGCAGCGCCTTGGGCGCGCGCTTCGCGATGTAAGTTCCTAGATCCGCCTCGGCCTCGGACGGGATGCCGAGGTATCCCGGCAGGAGGTGGCTCATCACGCCCAGGTCGGTCAGCCCCTGGATGTTGGAGTGGCCGCGCAGGGCGTTGATGCCGCCCCCCGGCATCCCGATGTTGCCCAGCAGGAGCTGGATGCAGGAGATGGCGCGGATGTTCTGCGAGCCGACGGTGTGCTGCGTCCAGCCCAGGGCGTAGAGGCTGGTCATGGTGCGGTCGGGCGCGGCGGTGGAGGCTATCCACTCGCAGACCTTCTGGAAGTCGGCGACGGGCATGCCGGTGAGGCTCGACACCATCTCCGGCGTGTACGGCTCGTAGTGCTTTTTCATGAGCTGCAGGACGCAGCGCGGGTCCTGCATCGACGGGTCGGTCTTGGCGTATCCCTGCGCGTCGAGCTGGTACGCCCAGGTCGATTTGTCGTAGCTCCGATTCGCCTCGTCGTAGCCGGTGAACAGCCCCTCGTCGAAGGCGAAGTCCTCGCGCACCAGGAAGGAGGCGTTGGTGAACGCACGCACGTACTCGTGCAGCATCTTGTCGTTTTCGAGCAGGTGGCGGATGACGCCGCCCAGCAGGGCGATGTCGGTGCCGGGGCGGATGGGGGCGTAGAAGTCCGCCATCGCCGCCGTGCGGGTGAAGCGCGGGTCGATGACCATGAGGCGCGCCTTTTTACGCGCCTTGGCCTCCAGCGCCCACTTGAACCCGCAGGGGTGCGCCTCGGCGGGGTTGCCGCCCATGACCAGGACGAGGTCGGCGTTGCGGATATCGACCCAGTTGTTGGTCATCGCCCCGCGCCCGAACGATGCGGCCAGACCGGCCACAGTCGGGCCGTGTCAAACACGGGCCTGGTTGTCGAGGGCGGTCATCCCCAGGGCGCGCAGCATCTTGACGGTGAGGTAGCCCGTCTCGTTGGACGACGCCGAGGCGGCGAGGAACGCGGTCGTCGTCCAGCGGTTCACCTCGACGCCGTTGCTGGTCGCGATGAAATTCCGGTCGCGGTCGTCCTTCATGTGGCGCGCGATGCGGTCCAGCGCCCAGTCCCACGAGACGCGCCTCCACTCCGTCTCGCCCGCGCCCCGGTATTCGGGGTGTTTCAGGCGGTTCGGGCTGTGGATGTAGTCGATGAGGCTGGCGCCTTTGGGGCAGAGGGAGCCGCGGTTGACCGGATGGTCGGGGTCGCCCTCGATGTGGACGATCTCCGAGCAGGCGTTGCCCGCGCCGTCGCCGAGGCTATGCATGACGAGCCCGCAGCCGACCGAGCAGTAGGTGCAGGTGTTGCGCGTCTCCCGCGTGCGCGCGAGCTTGAACTGGCGCGCCTGCGCCAAGGCCGCCGCCGGAGAGAAGCCCAGGGCGGCGATGCTCGAAGCGCCGACGCCGATGCCGGACGAAGTGACTTTGAAAAAACCGCGTCGGGTGAGGTTCATTGACAGACTCCCTTTAGTCCCTTTGACTCTCTTGGCGTTTCAACCGATGCCGTGAATCTTTAGAATCCCCTTCAACCCCAGCCCCTGGCAAGGGGCGGGGGCGCATCCGGCGGCGTCCCCGATGATGCAGGCGACTCGATGTCTGCGGATGCGTCGTTCCAGCGCGTCCCGCAGCCGAGCGGACGCGCTGCTAAAAAGGATATAGCCTCACCCGCGCGAATCAAAGCGGTTTATGGGGCGGGCACTTCGGGGGGCGGGCACGGGCGGGCGCGGGCGGGCATGGCGCGGGCGGGGCGCGCGAAGGGGGGCGGGTTCGCCCCCAACCACCATGGCTCCATGGGGAATCGGCGAGGCGGCGGGACGGAAGGCGCTAACGGCACAGCCGCCTTATCAAAGGCGCGTGGGCGGGGAAGAGCGCAGCCAGCCTGTCGGCGTCCGCCAGCTCGAAGTCGGCGAAGTCGAACCCGGGGGAGACGGTGCAGCCCAGCAGGGAGAAGCCTCCCCCCGGCTCGGGCTCCGCCGCGAACCATCGGCCTGCGGGAACCACCGCCTGGAAGACCTCCCCGTGAAGGACGCCACCCCCCAGCCGCACCAACCCGTATGCGCCCGACGGGTCGATCTGGTGGAGGAGCAGCGGCCGCCCCGCGTAGAAATGCCAGCACTCGTCGCTCCGTATCCTGTGGAATGCGGAGAAATCGCCCCGCCCCAGCAGGTAGTAGATCGCCGTGGAGAGGTGGCGGTCGCCGGGGAACCGCTCCGGCAAAGCCTCGCGCGCAAGCAACTCCGGCGAACGGTAGACCTCCCTGTAGTAGCCCCCCTCGGGGTGCGGCGACAAGCCCAGCCCGTCGATGAGCGCCCGCATCGCGTCTTCCATGCCTTCCATGCCCTCCCGCGCCCCTACCGCAATCGAGCGATTTCGGTCAAATCTACCAAACGGGCGGCATGGACGCAAGCGCGCCTATAAAAATCGGGTGCGCGGGGCGGATTTCGGGTTATAGTGGGCGCGCTATGTTCGGATGTCGGGCTTGCGTGGAAACGCGGAAAGGAGATCGGATATGCGGTTGGCAGGGAAGGTTGCGATCATCACAGGTTCGGCGCGCGGAATCGGCGCCGCGTTCGCCAAGGGGTTCGCCAAGGAAGGGGCGAAGGTCGTGGTCGCCGACGTGCGGGACGGGGCGGCGACGGTGGGGGCGATCACCGGCGCGGGCGGCGAGGCGGTCTACGTCAAGACCGACGTCACGGTCCAGGCCGAGTGCGACGCCGCCGCCAAGGTCGCGGCGGAGAGGTTCGGCGGCATAGACATCCTGGTCAACGACGCCGGGGTCTTGGTCACCATCAAACACTTCATGGAGGTGACGAGCGAGGAGTGGATGGAGGTGATGAAGATCAACACGCTCGGCCCCTTCCAGTGCATCAAGGCGGTCTTCCCCTACATGAGGGACAAGGGCGGGAAGGTCATCAACATCTCGTCGGGGACGGTCTTCGAGGGCGCCCCCGGCCTGCCGCAGTACATCGCCTCCAAGGGGGCGGTGATGGCGATGACGCGCGGGATGGCGCGCGACCTGGGCGAGTACCGCATCAACGTCAACGCCATCGCGCCGGGCTTCACCCACTCCGAGGGCGGGGACGAGTTCGACCGCAACAAGAAGTTCCCGGACGTGCCGCTGGACGAGGTGCAGTTGCCGGGGCGCTGCTTCAAGGAGCCGGTCTACCCGGACGACCTGGTGGGGACGGCGGTCTACCTGGCGAGCGACGACAGCCGCATGGTCACCGGCCAGCTCATCCTGCACGACGGCGGCATGACCATGCATTAGGCCGCCGGGTTTCGAGACACGGGTTGCGCTCCATGAAAGGGAACTTGGCGCTCTTTGCGCAAATCGCCTCCAAGTCTTTCCTCGCCGGCTTGAGGGTGCTTCTGGGCGGGGGGCTGGCCAGCCTGCTCGCCTTGGGGGTCGCCATCGCCATGCTGGTCAACAACCCCGACCCCGCCGACGTTGCGGCGATGCGCGGCGCCGGCGCCGGGCGCGGGGCGCCCTTGGACATCGCATTGTTGCTGGCGGAGGCGTTTTGGGCGACGCTGCTGCTGTTCTGCTCCTTCGCCGGGCTGTGGCTGTCCTCCGTCCTGGCGGGCAAGCAGGCGCTGCAAACCGCCACCCACCTGGTCTGGCGCCACAAGCTCGGCGGCTTTTTCGTCTCCCGCGTCACCGCCTACCTGGATCGCCTGTGCCGCAAGCGGGACGGGCGGCAGGCGGCGACGAGCGCGGACGCCGTGAAAAGGGAGTTGTTGGACTCGGCGAAGGCGGACACGGGCATCGACAGGCGTCAACGTCGCGTCATGCGCTTCTTCCTCAAACGCCTGCGGCTGGACGGCATCGATTTCTCCAAGCCGCACGCCGAGGTGCGGGCGGCGCTGGTGGAACGGCTGCGGCAGGTCATCGACGGCGCCATCGAGCCTTCGCTGACGCCGTTCTGGTGCCTGGTCGCCGGAGAGGCCGTGCTGACCGTGCTGGCGCTCGTCTTCGACCAGCGGTGAGGGGCGCGTCAGCGCGCCTTGTGGTTGGACTCTATCATGACCAGGCCGGAGCTGAACGCGTCCGGTATCGGCAGCCCGAAGGTGGACAGGTCATAGGCGTCGCGCACCTTCCCCTTCACCGCCACCTTCGCCCCTTTGCGCGGCACGCCGGAGCCAGACACCACCCAGAGCTTCCCCGTGCCGTCCTCGATCTCGTAGGCGCCTTTTCCCAGCAGCGAGAAGCTGCGGGTCACCGTCCCGACCAGGCCGACCTCCTTGTTGGCGTACTTGCTCGGCTCCGCCATCAGGTCGTTGATGGTCTTCTGCTCGCACCCCGTCAGGAGCAAGACCGCCAACAGGGCCGCCGCCCACAACGCCGCACATCTCACCTTGTCCCCCATTTCACACCCTCCGTTTCCGTGTCGCTGCAAAGCGTCGCCTCAAAATGCCCTTGGATGCCGCATGGCGTCGCGACGGTTCATTATTTCGCGCCCGATTTCGCGCCCGCCGAGCCCCCCGCCCTCACGGCGTCCATCACCCGAAGGATGTTCCCGCCCCAGATCTTGGCGATGTCCGCGTCGGAATAGCCGCGCCGGAGCAGCTCCATCGTGAGCTGGGGATATTCGTTGGCCGCGTTGAGGCCCGTGATCCCGCCGCCTCCGTCGAAGTCCGAGGCGACGCCGACGTGGTCGATCCCCGCCCTCTTGGCTATGTGGTCGATGTGGTCCACGGCGTCCTTCACCGTCGCCTTGCCCCCCCGTTTCAGGAAGTTGCCGTAGAGGCAGACCTGGACGACGCCCCCGTTTTTGGCGATGGCGTCGATCAGCTTGTCCGAGACGTTGCGGGGGTGGTCGCGCAGCGCCTTCGCCGACGAGTGCGAGGCTATGACCGGGAGCTTGCTGACTTTCAGCACGTCGAACGACGCCTGCTCGGAGGTGTGCGAGACGTCTACGATGATCCCCACGCGGTTCATCTCCCGCACGACCGCCTTGCCGAACTCGCTCAAGCCGCCATGGTCGCCTTTGCCCTGGTTCGAGCCGCAGATGTCGTTGTCGCCGTTATGCGTCAATGTGATGTACATCGCCCCCATGCGCGCGAAGCGCTCGACGTTGCCGACATCCTTCCCGATGGCGTAGCCGTTCTCGATGCCGATGAAGACCGTCTTCTTCCCCGCCGCCTTGTTCCGTTTCAGGTCGGCGGACGAGCGCGCCAAGGCGACCGCGCCGCCGTTGCGCTCCACCTGCTTCTTGATCCAGTCGATGATCGAGACCGTCTTCTTGTAGGCGGCGTCCGACGCGGCGACGGTGCGCGGCCCCTGCGGGATGTACGCCGCCATGAAGACGGCGTCCAGCAACCCGTCGCGCATCTTCGGGAGATCGACCTGCGCCCGCGCGTCCCGCTTGCCGATGTCGACGCCCTGCGCCATGAGCATGGGCGTATCGACGTGCGAGTCGATGGAATATATCTTCTTGTGCAGCTCCCTCGCCCGCCGGAAGAGCTCCGCCTCGCCGGCGAGGTCGTGGAAGAGGGCTGCCTGGGCGCGGTCGCCGGCGACGGCCATGTCCTCGGGATGCCATTGCACGCCGAGGATCGCCTTCCCCTCCGCCGACTCCATGGCCTCGACCACGCCGTCCGGGGAGGCGGCGACGCCCCGGAACCCCGGCGCGACGTCCTTCACGGCCTGGTGGTGGAAGGAGTTGACCGCGAAGGTGGCGGGCGTCCCGCGTCCGCCAGCGCCTCGCGCCCCGCCCGACAAGGCGCGGCGCAGCCTGGAGCCGTGCCGGACGCGCACGGTGTGCGTGGCGACCGCCCTGGGCGCGTCCTGCCTGTGCCGCACCTGCGAGCCGGGGCGTTGCGAGGGGATGTCCTGGATCAAGTTCCCGCCGAAGGCGACGTTGAGCACCTGCATCCCCCGGCAGATGCCAAGGACGGGCAGTTGCCGACGCACGGCCGCCTTCACGAGCTCCAGGTCGTAGCGGTCGCGCTCGATGTCGTATGCGGTCACGGCGGGGTGCAGATCCTCGCCGAACAGCGGGGAGTAGAGGTCGCCGCCGCCGACCATGACCAACCCGTCGATGCCGTCGAGGCTCGCCTCCAGCGCCGCCGCGTCGGTGGTCAGGGGGATCGGCGCCGGGGTCGCGCCCGTTTTCGCGACCGCCTCGACGTAGGCGTCGCCGACGTGCTGCCTCCCGTCGAGGCGGCTGACTGACAAGCCTATGACCATGGCCACACCCAGCAACGGCAAGAATGATTTTCGCATCGCCATCCCACGTACAACGTTTGCTTTTCGCCTTGGCGCGCCTTGGAGACGGCGGCGGGCCGCCGCGCGCCCCGGGACGCCCCCCGCCGCGTCACGGCAGCGAGCGCCCCAGCACCGGCGCGATCTGGCGCAGTTCGCGCATCAACTGTTCGAACTCGTGCGGGTGCACGGACTGGTTGCCGTCCGAGAGCGCCTCCTCCGGGTTGTTGTGGACTTCGACGATCAGTCCGTCCGCACCCGCCGCGACCGCCGCCCGCGACAGCGGGAT
The DNA here is from genome assembly GCA_031271905.1 of Acidobacteriota bacterium. Lineage (GTDB taxonomy): Bacteria > Acidobacteriota > UBA6911 > UBA6911 > UBA6911 > UBA6911. Next base: position 83,747 of record JAISUT010000017.1, on the reverse strand, counting down.
CACCTTGTCGCGCCGCCCCGTGCCGTGGCTCGGATCGACGATGATCGGCAGGTGGCTGAGTTGCTGCACCGCCGGGACGACGCTCAGGTCGAGCGTGTTGCGGGTGTGGTCGGCGAAGGTGCGGATGCCGCGCTCGCAGAGGATCACCCGGTAGTTGCCCTCCGCGAGGATGTACTCCGCCGCCATCAGCAGCTCCTCCAGCGTCGCCGCGTTGCCGCGCTTGAGCAGCACCGGGCGGCTGGAGCGCCCCACGCGCTTGAGCAGCGAGAAGTTCTGCATGTTGCGGGCGCCGACCTGGATGACGTCGCCGTACTCCTCCACCAAGTCCACGCTCTCGACGTCGATCGCCTCGGTGACGATCTTCAGACCGTACTCGGCGCGGATGGCGGCGAGGATCCTCAACCCGTCCACGGCAAGCCCCTGGAAGCTGTAGGGCGAGGTGCGCGGCTTGTACGCGCCGCCGCGGAAGAGGCGCGCCCCCGAGGCGGAGACCGCAGCCGCGACGGCGCGCGCCTGCTCGGGCGACTCCACGGCGCATGGCCCGGCGATGACGGCGAGTTCGTCGCCGCCGATGCGCACGCCGTCGCCCAGGTCGATGACCGTGGTCTCGGGCTTGGCCTCGCGCCCCACGAGCTTGTAAGGCTTGGACACCGGGACGCACTCCCCCACCCCGGGCAGCGACTCGAAAAGCTCCGCCTTGACCGGCCCCTGGTTGCCCGTGACGCCGATGGCGGTCCGCGTCTCCCCCGGGATCGGGTGGGCGTGCAAGCCCAGCGATGCGATCTTATCGCAGACGGCGTCGATCTGCTCGCGCGTGGCGTGCGCCTTCATCATTACCAGCATGGTGCCTCCCTTCGGTCGTCATGCAAACCGATATGCTAATACATCCGCCCCTGTTTTCACAGGGACGATTCTTTTGTCGGCTTTCCACCCGCCATGCGATACCATCTCATGTTTTGCGGTTTTGCGGACGAGGTGCCTTGGGTGTCCCTGCGGGAGAGCGACGGAAAATTCGACAGGATGACCACGCGGTCGGTGCGCAGGCCGGTCTGCGAGATGGCGCGCCCCAGCATCGTCATCATGCTCGTCTCGACCCTGTACAACGCCCGCGACACCTTCGGGATCGGGCACGCCAGCCGTGCGCTCAAACTGGCCGCCGCCTTCGCCGGTCACTTGCTGATGACGAAGATCGCCATGTCGGCGAGGCGGTTGGCGTCCTCCTCCACCAGGCGCCCCATCTCGGTGTCGAGCGCCAGCCGCTCGTGGACCGTGATGCCGCGCTTGGCGCAGAAGTCCTCGAAGTCGGTGATGGAGAAGAAGCGGATGTTCGGCGTGTTGTACCACTCGTGCCGCAATATCCCGGAGGAGACGGGCGAGCGCCCCTCCCCCAGCAGCATCTCCCGCAGCTTGTAGTAGGCGAAGTTGGGGAAGCTCACGACCGACCGCCTGCCGACCCGCAGCATCTCGCGGACCAGTTGCTCCACGTCGCGCACCGATTGCAGCGTCTGCGACAGCACGACGTAGTCGAACCTGCCGTCGGGGAAGGTGCCCAGCCCCGAGTTCAGGTCGGCCTGCACCGCGTCCAGCCCCCGTTGCAGGCAGTACAGGATGTTGCCCTCGTGGATGTCCAGCCCCAGCAGCTTCCGGGCGCGGTCTTGCCGCAGCTTGGCGAGGAACGACCCTCGCCCGCACCCCAGGTCCAGGACGCTCGCCCCCGGCTCGATCAAACGCCCGATCTGGTCGTAGTCGATGCGGGGGCGGCGCAGCGCGCCGAAAATGCTCTCCGGGGAGAGGACGTACAGGTCGTCGTCCTCGACCGCCTTGGGCGAGTCGTCGGTGACGTTCTCGAGGAAGGCGCCGATGAGCCCGCCGTAGACCGGCAGCTCGTCCGGCAGCAGGAATGCGTCATGCCCGCACGAGCTCACGACGTTGCAATAGCTCACCGGCTGGCCGAGCGCGACCAGCGCCCGCACCAGGTCCTGCGATTGCGAGGGGGGGAACAGCCAGTCGCTGGTGAAGCTGATGACGAGCCAGCGGCAGGACGCCGGACGGAGGTTGGCGGCGATCTTCTCCGGCGTGTCGCCCAGGTCGAACAAGTCCATCGCCAGGGAGAGCCTGATGTAGCTGTTGGCGTCGAAGCGCTCGACGAACTTGTTCCCCTGGTGCGCCAGGTAGGAGCCGACGCTGAACTGCTTCTCGAACTCGGTGTCCATCTCGCGGGGCGAGAGCCGGTTCGCGCCGAACTTCGCGCGCATCCCCTCGGGCGACAGGTAGGTGATGTGGCCCAGCATCCGCGCCAGCGCCAAGCCCACGGCGGGCGCGGTGTCCTCGTCCAGGTAGCGCCCCCCCTTGAAGTCGGGGTCGCGCCGGATGGCGTTGCGCCCCACGATGTCGAACGCCAGCGCCTGGGTCGTGAGGCGCGTGGAGGTCGCCAGCGTCACCACGCCCCGCAGCCGGTCCGGGAAGCGCGTCGCCCACAGGAGCGCCTGGTGCCCGCCCATCGAGCCGCCGACGACCGCCAGGAGCCGGTCGATGCCGAGGCCGTCCACCAGCCTCCGCTCGACCTCCACCATGTCGCCCTCGGTGACGGTGGGGAAGTCCGCGCCGTAGCGCCGCCCCGTCGCGGGATTGACGCTGCCCGGCCCGGTCGTGCCGCGACACCCCCCGAGCACGTTGGAGCAGATGACGAAATAGCGATCCGTGTCGATCGCCTTGCCCGGCCCGACGACGAGATCCCACCAGCCGGGCTCGTCCCCGTCGTCCCCGTCGTGGCGCGCGACGTGCGAGTCGCCGCTGATGGCGTGGCAGACCAGGATGGCGTTGTCCCGGGCGGCGTTCAGCTCGCCGTAGGTCTCGTATGCCACGACGACGCCATGCAACTCCCCGCCCATCTCCAGAGGCAACGGCCCGTCGATGGGAAACGTCTGGACGTGCTTGAGAGGCCGCCCGGAACGCACGCTGTCGCTACTTTGAAAAGTGTCCTCTGTCATCCACACACCTCAAGATGCTTCTCCAGGCGACCTCTAAAAACCCCGGGATACCGCGTTGCGCCTTGCCTGCGAGCTTTTAGAGGCGCCCTCAAGACGTCCCCCCATCCCGCCAATCGGGGGGGACGGTTTCGCGCGTCATCCCCTCCAGCGCCTCCCGGCACAGGCGCTGGACGTCCAGTTGCGCCTCGGCGCGCTCGGCCTGCCCGAGGTCTGACATCGTCTCCGGGTGCTTGGGGACGAAGAGCGAGCAGCAGTCCTGGTCGGCCTGGATGCTGATGTCGTAGGTGCCGATGGCGCGCGCCGCGCGCATGATGTCCTCCTTGTCGTCGCCGACCAGGGGGCGGAGGATGGGGAGCGCCGCCACCGCCGAGATCGTGCGCAGGTTCTCCATCGTCTGGCTGGCGACCTGCCCCAGGCTGTCTCCCGTGACCAGCGCCAGCGCCTTCTCCCGCGCGGCGACCGCCTCGGCGATGCGCACCATGAAGCGCCGGTAGAGCACCACCCGCAGGGGCGGCGGCGCGTAGGCGACGATCTCCCGCTGCACCTCGGAGAAGGGCACCAGGAACAGCGCCGAGCCCAACTGGTAGCGGGAGAGGACGCCGAGGATGCGGCGCACCTTGTCCTGCGACTCCACCGTCGTGTGCGGGAAGCTGTGGAAGTGGACGTACTGGACGCGGCAGCCGCGCCGCATGATGCGCCATGCCGCGACCGGCGAGTCCAAGCCCCCGGAAAGCAGGCAGACCGCCTTGCCGCCCGTCCCGGAGGGGAGCCCCCCCGCCCCTTGGACCTTGCCTGCGGAGAGGAAGGCGCGCCCCTCGGCGATCTCCACGCCGAAGGTCGCGTCCGGGCCTTCCATGCGCACCTGCTTGCGCGTCAACCCCTGGATGTGCGCCCCGAGCTGCTGGTTCAACTGCTGGGAGTTGAGCGGGAACTCCTTCGTCCCCCGCCGCGCGTCGATCTTGAACGACTGGAAGTCGGTGGCGGCCGCCAGCTCCTCCAGCCCCGCCTTGATCGCGCCCAAGTCCGCAGGCACCTCCCGCGCCACGACGAAGTTGGCGACGCCGAAGACCGTCCGCAGCCGGCGGACGACGGCATCGACCTCCGCAGGCAGGGCGTCCTCGGCGAGCTCGATGCCCAGCCGCCCCGCGAAGCGCCGCATCGCGCCGTGCGGCACGTCCCTGAGCAGGGCGGCGAGGTGGCGGCTCAACTGGTTCTCGAACCAGCCGCGGTTGTTCCCTTTGAGGCTGATCTCATGGTAATGGACAAGTATCGTCTGTTTCACGGCGCTAATATTAACATCAATCGCGGGGCGTGAAAGGGGGGACTTTGCAAGGGGTCGGGTGCGGGGCGGGGCGCGCCCCAGCACCCGTCGCCAATGCGCCAAATCGGCGGTTTAGCGTTCTGGGCGAGCCCGCACCCCGCGAAGGCGGCGGCTTGTCGCCGCACAACCGCGAAGCGGTTGCCGGCGGGGCTCCGCCCCCCGCCCCCCTTCCCGCGCTTTATTTGTACACGCCGTATTCCTTGGTGAAATCGACCAGGGCGCGCACCGTCTCCTCCTTCGCGTCGTCAAGCTGCGTGCCGGAGCAGAGGATGTACCCGCCCCCCTTGCCGCAGTAGTCGATCAAGTCCTTGCAGCACGCTTTCACCTGCTCCGGCGTCCCGGTGGCGATCATCGTGATCGGCACGTTCCCCTTGATGGGGCTGTGCCCGCCCAGGATGTCCTTGGCCTTGTGCATGTCGGTCCGGTCGAAGAACCACAGCACCGACTTTTCCGGCAGCTCCGTCAGGTACGGGAGCCGTTGCGTGTAGACCCCCTCGGCGAACGGCGCGGGGATCAGCCCCTCGTTCGCCATGCGCACCAGCAGCTCCTTGAAGGTCGGCCAGTAGAACTTCTCGAACTGCTTCAGGGAGATGTGCGTGTCGTCCCCCTTGTGCAGCGGCATCATGATCAGCGGCGGAACGCCCAGCGGCAGGTCGGGGATCGGCGTCAATTCCAAGATCTTCTCGCACGCCGCCAGCACTTTCTCGGGACAGCGGTAGAGGTCCATCATGATGCCCCGCGTGCCGCGCAGCGTGTCGCCCAGCACGTCGAACGGCGCCGCGCCGAAGCCGGTGTAGAACATCGGGAAGCCCATCGCCGTGAGCCGCGCCACCGTATCCATCGTGACCTTGCCGGGGAGGTTGCTCAGCTCGGCGGCTTTGCGCATCAGCTCTATCGCGCCCATCACGTCCGGGTCCAGGAACTTGCGGATGGCGGTGTTGCCGATGTCGATGCCGTCGAAGCTGAAGGTCGGCATCTTCTCCAAGCCTTTCAGCGAGGAGTACATGCGCGGCATGAAGCGGCGCAGCACGTAGTCGGACGGGTCGAGCAGGAAGTGGTCGTATTCGTCCCGCTTCATGTACTCCTGCTCGACGTACTGGTACTGCACGTCGTCGGGCAAGCCGCACCCCGCCCACTTCAGGCTCGTCTGTCCGAGCAGCTCCATCGCCGGGCCGGACATCATGAAGGTCGCCGCCGCGCTGTCCGGCTCGAAATCCTTGTGGAACTGGACGACCGCCTCGGCCGCCTCCGCCCAGCGGTCGTACATGGTGGCCTTCTGCGGGATGCCCTTGCGACGGTAGAGGAACGCGCCGCCCAGCCCCGCTATCGGCACGCGGTCGGGGACGCGCAGCTCCAGCGCCGCGCGAAAACGCCCGGCGCGCTCCTGGTATTTCTTCCTGGCATCCCCGTCCACGAATTCGATGCCGTCGCCGCGCACCCAGGCGTCCAGGCGCAGACTCCTCTTTTGCTCCGGTGTGAGTGAATTCCAATTCTCCGGTTTGTCCGACATGCTCCGTCCCCCTTGAATGAGAGTATTAACTGCATATCAACTGCACTCGCCTTTTATTCGTGCCGCACCTTCCACCTTTATCTTCCACCTTTATCCCGTCACGCCCGTCCAGTCTTTACTATTCGTCCAGCTTTTGCAAGGCGTAGGCGTAGGCGCCGACAGACACCGCCTCGCTCGTGCCCAGGCGCGAGACGCCGACGCCGACGCGGCGCAACGCATCGTAGGCGACCGTCTTGCCGCTCCCGGGGACGCGCACCTCGCGCGCAGCCCCTTTCAGGAACCGCTCCATCGACTCCGGGTCTTCGAGGTTGCAGGCCATGGAGGCCAGGCGCGGGAAGCGCGTCCCGTCCGGCGCCTCGTACCGGCCGTTGAGCTCCGCGACCAGCGCGGGCAGGAACAGCGGCCAGGCCGCCGAGATGCCGCCTCCGACGACCGCCAGCCCGTCCACCAGCGTCAGCGCGTGCGCCATCGCGTCGCCGGCGACCTCCCCCAGTCGCCGGAAGGCTTCGCGGGCGGCGGCGGCGGCGCCTTGGCGACCGCTCGTCCCGATGGCGAAAACCTCCCTGGGGTCGGGCGCGTCCTCCGGCGCGACGCCGGCCTCCTTGGCGTAGGCGCGGCGCAGGGCGCGGATGCTGACCCCCTCCTCGGCGTTGGTGCGCGGGTCGAGCTTGTTGCGCATCAGCCATATCTCCCCCGCGATGGCGTTGTCACCGGCCAGCAGCTTGCCGTCGATGACGATCCCCGCGCCGAAGCCTGTCCCCAGCGTGACGCCGAGGAGGTTGCGGTAGCGCTTGGGGCTGCCCGCCGCCGCCAGCAGCCCGTTGACGTAGGGGAGGAAGCCCGCGATGGCTTCGCCGTATGTGAACAGGTCGCCGTCGTTGTTGATGTAGACGGGCAGGCTGAACTTGTCCTCGAGCATCGGGCCGAGCGCCACGCCGCCGCGGAAGCCGGGCAGGTTCGGCAAATCGCCGATGATGCCGCGCGGGTAGTCCGCCGGACCGGGGAAGGCGAAGCTGACGGCGACCGGCGCCTCCGGGCACCGCCCCTTGACGCGGGCGAAGCCCTCGACGATGTTGCCGAGGCATTTGCCGAGGTCGCCCGCGTCGGACGGGAGCGTCACCGTCTCCACGACCGGGACGCCGCCCCGGACGGCGGAGAAGCGGAAGCTGGTCCCGCCGGCGTCGAGCGTCAGCACTATCCGTTTGTCGTCTTTAAGATACATCCGCCTCCCGCACCTCCGCCTGCGCGACAGCCCTTCGCCTCCCAACGGCTTCCTAGTGCAATTTCACGTTCACCGGCGCAAAGCGCGGCACCAGCGACTTCATCACGCACCAGGCGACCAGGTACGCCACGGCGCAATACACGAAGACGATGCTGTAGCCCACGGTCACGTCGCCCATTTTCTCGTAATGGTCGAACAACGCCCCTGCGGCCTTGGAGACGAGCACGCCGCTGAAGCTGCCCGCCATCGTCCCGATGCCGGTGATGGACGCCACCGCGCCGTTGGGGAACATGTCCGAGACCGTGGTGTAGATGTTCGCCGACCATGCCTGGTGCGCCGAGCAGCCGATGGCGATCAGGAGGATGGCGAACCACATCCCGCGCCGCCCCGCCGTCTGCGTCAGCAGCACCGCCAGAGGGAAGAGCGCGATGACGAACATGGCCGTCATGCGGGCCTTGTACGCCTCCATCCCCTTCTTCATGAACCAGGCGGGGAACCAGCCGCCGCAGACGCTGCCGACCATCGTCAGGCTGTAGAGCACGCCGAGCGGCCACATGATCTCCGTCCCCTCCATGCCGTACTGCGCCTTGAGGAACGAGGGGAGCCAGAACAGGAAGAACCACCAGACGCCGTCGGTGAAGAACTTCCCGAAGAAGAACGCCCAGGTCTGGCGGAATTTCAGGAGCGTGAACCAGGAGACCTTCGCCTCCGCCCCGTCCGCAGGCTTTTCGGCGTCGGCTTTTTCGAGCGGCTCCCGGTCGGCGGCGATGCGGTCGTATTCCGCCTGGCCGACCTTCCCCTTCGCGAGCATCTTCTCCGGCGCGTCGTAGAACGCCAGCCAGAACGCCAGCCAGACGAAGCCCGCCGCGCCGACGGCGAGGAACGCCGTCTGCCAGCCCCAGAGCCCTGCCATCCAAGGCACCAGCAGGGGGGCGAGGACCGCGCCGATGTTCGCGCCCGAGTTGAATATGCCCGTCGCCAGCGAGCGTTCCTTGCGCGGGAACCATTCGCCGACGGTCTTGATGGCCGCCGGGAAGTTGCCCGCCTCGCCGACCGCCAGCACGAAGCGCCCGACCATGAAGCCGGCGACCGAGACCGGCACGGCGACGCCGACCGCCGCCAGCGCGGGCGACACCGCCGCGCCGACGCCCCCCGCGCCCGACACCGCCGCATGGATGGCGGCGCCGACCGACCACACCGCTATCGCCCAGGCGTAGCCCCGCTTGGTCCCGACGCGGTCGATGAAGCGCCCCGCGAAAAGCACCGCAAGGCCGTAGGCGAACTGGAACACCGACGTGATGTCGGCGTAGTCGGAGTTCGACCAGCCGAACTCCTTCGACAGCATCGGCTGGAGCAGGCTCAGGACCTGCCGGTCGAGGTAGTTGACCGTCGTGGCGAAAAACAGCAGCGCGCAGATCGTCCAGCGATAGCGCCCCATCTCCGTCTTCATGCCGGTTGCGTCCATGAGGGAGCCTCTAAAAACCCCGGATAACAGCGCCAGCGCCTTGTCTGCGAGGTTTTCAGAGGCGCCCACAAGCTCGAACATCCGCGACGGCGTCACGCCGCCGCGGACCCCGTAAAACTCCGTGCGCCGGACATCATGCGTCAGGCGCACCCCACTTGCCAACCATCAAAATCAAACGCGCCGATTGTACTATAAATTTCGGGAAATGGATGGAATTCATGCGGCGACCCGGCGGAGGGGCGGCATGCGACGGCGGGCGCCGCAGCGCCAAGATCCGTCCGCGGCGCGAAACCCCGCCCATCCCCCCCCCGTCCCAAGCGACGGTCACGCCGGCGGGAGGGACGCATCGACGATGGCGTCCACCACCTCGTCGGCCGCCGCAGCCACGGGCGGCGACAGGGCGCAGTCGGGGCGGAACCCCATGTCGCCCGGCTCGATGCCGATGACATATATCTCGCAGTCGAGGCTCTGGCGGATGTAGTCGGCGATGATGGTGAGCGGCAGGCTGTGCGTGCAAAAAGAAATGCCGGATATCTTCTCCTGGCGCGTGTCGATGAGCCGGACGGCGCCCCGCTCACGCCCCATGACAGCCGCGTCGATGAAGACGATGACGTCGGGCTGGAAAGCCTTGACCTCGCCCAAGACGTTCTCCGGGGCGCTCCCGCCGTTTACGAAAAGGGCGTCGTTGAAAACCCCGGACGCCGCGCCTGCGGGCTTTTCCCCGGCGCCCGCAAGAAGATGGGACGGGGCGTCGCCGGCGTCGCGGCCGGAGGATTGCCAGTCCCGAAGCCTGTTGGCGACGACCACGCCCACGGCGTCGTCGCCGCGCAACTCCGAGCCGATGCCGACGAAGGCGGCCTTGCGGGGCGCATCGCAGGCTTCGGCGCCCCCAGCCCCCCCCCCGGCGCCGTCAGGCTTGCGGAGAAGCCGGCGCAGCCCCTGCGTCAGCAGGCGGCGCGACGACGGGTTCTTTGGGGGGAGCGGGCGGTTTGGGTTTGGCATCGTACACCATTCTGAGGTTTTTCCGGGTGATCTGCGCCAACTCGAAATCGGTCGAGGTCATGAGCGCCTTCTTGTTGCAGGACAGGACGCACTGCGCGCAGTAGATGCACTTGTCCAGATCGAAGACCGCCTCGAATATCTTCTCCTCGCCGACCTTGTTGATGGTGATCGCCGAAGCGGGGCAGTCCCTCATGCAGAGCTTGCACCCGATGCAGTTCTCGGAAATGAATACGATGCGCCCCCGGTAGGTCGCCGGGACGTCGATCTTCTTGAACGGATATTGCGTGGTCGCAGGCCGCTTGGTCACATGTCTCAACAACTCGGCCAGCATCTTCCCTGGTTTTTTCATACTTCCCCGTGCCTTCAAAGATTTTCAACCGGGGACGGACGCCGATGGAGGCTGCCCCGCCCCACCATCCGCGCCCATCCGCAGTCGTTCGTTTCCAGAGCCGCCGCCAGTCCCCGTCGCGGCGAAACCTTTTTCGCCGTCTACCCGACGAACGCGCTCAGAATCAAGCTGATGAACAGTTGCAAGACCGCCGCCGGCGCCACGTACTTCCAGCAGAAGTTGACCATCTGCTCGATGCGCAGGCGCGCCACCGAAGTCTTGAACACCGCCAGGATGACCATCACGAAGGCGATCTTCACGATGAAGACGACGAAGCCCCACGCCGCGCCCAGGCCGTAGCCGAAGGGCAGGAACACGGCGGAGATCAGCGCCGCGCCCACGACGGTCTCGATGCTGATGGCCAGCCGGAACAGCACCAGCAGCCGTCCGCTGTATTCGGTGAAGGTGCCCGCGACGATCTCGGTCTCCGCCTCCGGGATGTCGAAGGGTATCCGCTCCAGCTTCCCCTGGAGCGCCACGATCGCGACGACGAAGCCGACGACGTTGGACAGGCACAGGAGCGGGTGGGCGCTGTAAAACGCCGCCATCTCGCTCAACGACCACGTCTTGGCGAGGATGCCGGGCGCCAGGATCACCAAAAACAGCGGCACCTCGTAGGCGAAAAGCTGCGTGATGGTGCGCACCGCGCCCACCGTCGAGTAGAGCGAGGTCGAATACCAGCCGGCGAGGAAGAACGACATCGTCGGGATCGTCAGCAGGTAGATGACCACCACCGCGTCGCCCGCGAAGGAATGGAGCGCCGCAGGGCCCCAGAGCGGGATGTAGAACGACGCCACCACCGTCGCCGTCGCGGCCAGCAACGGGGTGACCTTGAACATCACCGAGTCGGCCTCGCGCGGGACGATGTCCTCCTTAGCCGCCAGCTTGATGAAATCCGCGAACGGCTGGAACCAGGGCGGCCCCTTGCGGTTTTGCAGTCGCGCGTACAGGATCCTGTCCACGTACTCGAAAATCATGCCCAGCACCCCCAGGAAGACGAATCCCGGGAACACGATCATTTCAATTATGGATGCCGCCATTTCTTACCCTGTTTGTCTATGACTTCGGGACGCCCCCGAAAACCCCCGGACGCTGCGCCCGGGGGCCTTTTCGGAGGCGCCCTTAAATAGGTTATGGGTTCCCTTATTTCAACCGCTGCGCCAAGCGCTTGTTCACGTCGGTGAAATCGACGCCGTTCTTCCGGTACCAGTCGATGCCGAAACGCCGCGACTCCTCCCAGGAGAAGACCTGCGCGTTGCCGCCGTCGGCGTCCGCGACCCGGATCGCCCGGTCGGTGCAGGAGAAGCAGGGGTCGATGGCGGCGACAGTGATCGGCACGTCGGCCAGGTTGTTCCCCTCCAGCATCTTGGGCACGGACAGGAGGTTCACCATCGTGGGGGCGCGCACCCGCACCCGCTCGGGCTTTTCCGTGCCGTTGCCGCGCACATAGTGGACGTCCTCGCCGCGCGGGGCCTCGTAGCGGCTCACCGCCTCCCCGGCGGGGATCTTGCGCGGGGCCTTCGCCGCGATGGGGCCGTCGGGCAGGTTCTGCAGGACGTACCGGATGATCTTGTAGGACTCCATGAGTTCGCCGACCCTCACGAGCGTGCGCCCGTAAACGTCGCAATGCGTGTCGGTGATGACGCTGAACGGCACTTCCTTGTACGCCGCGTAAGGATCGTCGCGCCGCGCGTCCTGGCTGAGGCCGGACGCCCGCGCCGTCGGGCCCACCGTCCCGAGGCGCTTCACGTCCTCGAGGGAGATGCGGCCGACGTTCGAGAGCCGGGCGATCAGCGTGGTCTCCTCCGAAGCCACCTCGATGTAGTATTTCGTGCGCTCTTCCAGCGTATCGACGGCCTTGAGGATGGCCGCCTTCTGCTCGTCGGTGACATCGTGCTTGGCGCCGCCGATGACGTTGGCGGCATAGTTGACGCGGTTGCCGGTCAGCATCGCCAGCAAGTCCATCACCACTTCGCGGTCGCGCCAGGAGTACATCAGAAGCGTGTCGAAGCCGATCTCATGGGCGGCGACGCCCAGCCAGAGGAAGTGGCTGTGAATCCTCTCCAGCTCGCCGATGAGCGTGCGCAGGAAACGTCCGCGCGGCGGCACCTCCAAGCCCGCGACCTCCTCGACGCATTGGATGAAGCAGGTCGCGTGGGAGTGCGAGCAGATGCCGCACACCCGCTCGAAAAGATACATGTTCTGGGTGTACGTGCGCCCCTCTGCGGCCTTTTCGACGCCGCGGTGGTTGTAGCCCAAGCGCAGGTCGAGATCGACCAGCTTCTCGCCGTTGAGCGAGACCGTGAAGCAAGCCGGCTCCTTGAGCGCCGGATGCTGAGGGCCTATCGGTATCTTCACTATCTTTTCCGGATTCACCATACACACCTCCTTGCCACTTCTTACAGGTTCCCCTTGTCCAGCATGTCCGGGGTCCAGTCCTTGCGCAGCGGGTACTGCCCGTCCGGCCAGCCGTCCGGCAACGGGTACCGGTTCCCCGGCGGCAACCCCTCGATCTTCGCGCCGAGCACGTCCACAAGCTCCCGCTCGTAAAGCTCCGCGCCGGGGAAATAATCGGTCGTGACGGTCTTGTGCACCGGGTTCGACTTGGGGACGAAGGTCTTCAAGTTGAACATCGTGCCGTCCCGCCGCGCCAGGTGGTAGATGAACTCGAGGTTGTCCCCCGAATCCAGCCCGGTGATCAGGCACAGGATCGGGAAGTCCCATTTCGGGTGCTTGACCAGGTAGTCGAACACCTCGAAGAAATGCTCCGACGCGACCTCCGCCCAGATGCGCCGCTCCCGCGTGACGACGATCTTCTCGTTCAGGTACGGGAACGTGTCCTGCAACTCCATCTGTATCGCCTGCTCGTTTGCCATTGACCCTACGCTCCTTTCTCCAACACCCCTGCCGGGTCTATGGTGATGGGCAGCTTCGGCGCGGCGGCGGGGTTCTTCAGGCTGCCGAGCAGCTTGACCACGCCGTCGATGATCGCCTCCGGACGCACCGGGCATCCGGGGATGTATGCCGAGACCGGGATCACCGTGTCGATGCCGCCCTTGACATTGTAGCACCCGTTGAACACGCCGCCGGAGCAGGCGCAAGTCCCGATGGCTACCACGAACTTGGGGTTGGACATCTGCTCGTAGACGCGCTTGAGCCGGGACTCGATCTGCCGGGTCACCGGGCCGGAGCAGAGCAACACGTCCGCGTGGCGCGGCGTCCCCTTCAACTGGACCCCGAAACGCTCCAAGTCGAACTTGGGGGTGATCGACGCCACGATCTCGATGTCGCAGGCGTTGCACGCGCCGGTGTTGAAGTGGATGACCCACGGCGACTTGACGCGCGACCAGGTCACAAGCGATTTGATAAGACCCATGATGCGTTACCTCTTAAACAGGATGAAAAGACCCACCGCCGCCGAGACCAGGTAGCCGACGCCCAAGGCGAGCGCCTCGACGTCACCCGAAGGGAACGTGGTCACTATCAGCGCCACGACGTGCATGATCGTGAAGAAGAAGGCGAAGGAGAAGAACTGGCTGTAGTCCGGCGCCACGCGGGAGTCCTTCACGTCATGGCCGCAGGCGTAGGACTCGCGCTTGCCCTCCTCGTCCTTCCACTTCTCGCCCGCCGAGAACATCTTCAAGCCCACGTACTGCAACCAGACGAAGACGAAGACGATCAGGAACGCGATGGGCGGCAACAAAAGGTATACGTCTTTCACCTCGATGATCTTGTCCATGTCCCCCCCCTACCCTTTCAGGTTGCGCAACGCGCGCACGCTGATGGTCTTGTTGTTGCGGTACGAGGCGATGACGATGCCCGCCGCGACCGCGATGATCACCACCTCGACCACGATCATGGTGATGACGATGGGTTGCATGGCGTTCTGCCGCCCGGCCAGGAAGCCAGCGGCGATGAGCAGCAAGGTCACGCCCTTGGTGAGTATTTCCATCCCGATCAGGATGCGCAACAGGTTGCGCGTCGCCAGCAGCGCATAGAGCCCTATGATGAACAGGAGCGCCACGAAAGACGTCAGGAACCAGAACAGGTTTTCCATTACTCCTCCCCTCCTTTGCCGCGCCTCACGAATTCCTTGAACAGGACGACGATGCCGAAGACCCCGACCAGGATCATGACCGCCTGGCCGGCGATGTCCACGCGCCTGACGTCCCACATGATCTCAGACAGGGTGAGCGGGAACACGTCCGCGTCGGGCGTGAACGGCAGGTCGACCCGGTTCAGCCACAGCAGGACGCCCGCGACCGCCAGCAGGATCGGCAGCGGGATGTACTTCTTCAAGCGTTTCCGCCTCTTGCGGGCGAGGTCTTCCTTGCGGGTGTTCCCCTCGGGCTTGATCATGCTGATGGCGCTGATGAAGACCACCGTGATCAGGCCGGCGCAGACCGAGAGCTCGAAGACCGCCGCCAAGGGCGCGCCCATCATATAGATGGCGATGGCGAGAAAGACGCTCGTCAATGCCAGCGCGATGGTGGAGCGCAAGAGATCCGTCGCCATCACCGCCCAAAGCGCCGAGAGCACCATGAGCACGAGCAGGATAAGAAGGATTGTGCCTAGCGAAAGCATAATTACAAGCTCCACAAGCTCCGCAGGGGAACGAGAAATGTGTTAAAGAACCACGGCATCGTCAAACCAAGCCCCAGCGTGATGACCGCCAGGACGATCTCGGGCACCAGCAACCAGCCGCCCGCCTCCTTGACGCCTTCAAGCCCCGGCGCCAGCCTGCCGAAGAACACCCGGCGCTGCATCGAGAGGAAGTACGCCAGCGTGACCACGCTCAGCAATATCGCCGTCACCGCCACCGCGTGCGCCCCCGACAGCCAGACGCCGAGCACGATCAAAAGCTTGCTCCAGAAGCCGGACAACGGCGGCACGCCGGCGGTCGAGAGCATCGCCAGCACCGAGGTGAAGCCGGTCACCGGCATCTTGTTCGCGAGGCCGCCCAGCTTGTCCATGTCCACGGTGCCCGCCTGTTTCTCCACGGCGGCGGAGTTGACGAACAGGAGGGTCTTGAAAGTCGAGTGGTTGAACAGGTGCAGGATCGCGCCGACGACGGCGACCTCGTTGGCGGCGCCCAGGCCGATGATGATGTAGCCGATCTGGCTGATGCTCGAATACGCCAGCATCCGCTTGAAGTTCCTCTGCCCCAACGCCGCGAAGGCGCCGACCGCGATGGAGAGCGTGCCGACGGCGAGCAAGACCGGCGAGGGCTTGTCCCAGCCGAATACGTTCTGCGCGAGCTGGATGAGCGTGAACACCCCCGCCGCCTTGGTCACGATGCCGCCCAGCAGGACGGACGAAGCCGTGGGGGCGGAGGAGTAGGCGTCCGGCAGCCATCCGTGGAACGGCACCATGCCGCCCTTGATGAACAGGCCGACGACGAACAGGCCGATGGCGAAAGTGACGAAGCGCGAGGTCGCCGCGTCGAGCTGACCGGACGTCAAGACCGCCTTGACCGTGCCGTAGTCCAGGCTCCCCACCAGCACGAAGATCAGCGCCATCGACGAGAGCACCAGCACCGTGGCGACCGCCGAGAGCAGGACGTACTTGAACGCGCCCTCCAGGCCGGCGTTCGTCCGCTCCAGCGCGATCAGGATGAAGGATGAGGCGGCGACGACCTCCAAGAACACGTACAGGGTGAAAAGGTCGTTGGACAGCACGATGCCGTTCATCCCCGTCATGCACAGCAACAGGAGGTTGTTGAAGATGAACCGCCGGTTGGAGTCGGCGATCAGGTAGCGCCCCACCCAGAAGGCGGAAAAGACCACCAAGGCGATGGAGAGGAACATCACGCCGGCGAGGTTGCCCGCCTCGATCTTCCACTGCAACACCCGGTTGGCGGGGTCGAAGGCGTCCGCGAGCCCGGGGACGTGCGGCATGGCGAGGGTGTACGCCCCCGCAAAGACCGTCAGCACCAAGCCGCACCAGAGGCTGAGCGCGTTGGCGGTCCTCCGGGGCGACAGGTTCAGGAGCAGAACGACTGCCAGGGGCAGCGCTATGTAAAGAGTTATCACGTTAACACTCCTCCGCTACAGGCGACCCGCCATGCAGGCGACGATTACGATCACAAGGCCGGCCAAAGTCCATGCCAGGTATGTGGCGTGGCTCCCGTTATGCAGCGCACGGATGGTGCCGGAGATTCCGCCGGCGACGAAGACGACGACCTTGTTGAAGAAGAAGTCGATGGCGCGGTCGATGCCGAAGCCGACGTAGGCGACCGCCTTGCCCACGTTCCTCGCCCAATCATAGGGGTCGAAGAAGCGCTTCTCCGCCGCGTCGTAGATCTGGTGCAGGCCCGGCGCGTAGTGGATGTGGTCCACCGCCGCAAGGCCGCTCCCCTTGCTCTTCGCGCCGAAATAGTGGTTGGCGAAGGCCAGCAGCAGCGCCGCGACGGAGCCGCCGACCAGCACCAGCTTGAAGTGGAAGCCCGAGTAGTCATGCCCGTGCAACGCATCGCCCAGCACCGGCTGGATGAAATTGTGGAGCGGGAAGGCGTTGCCTGCGCCGAAGGCGAGGCAGAGCGCCGCCAGGACGATTCCGGGGACGAGCATCGCCGCCGGCGCCTCCTTGACCTTGCTCGCGTCGCCGCGCCCCTTGTCAAGGTATGCGGCGTGCCCCAGCTTCAGGAAGGACGCCGCCGTCAGGAACGAGCCCAGCACCGCCGCCGCGTAGAATATCCAGTGCCGCTCCAAGGCGCCGTCATAGACCAGCTCCTTGGAAAAGAAGCCGTTCGTGCCCGGGAAGCCGGCGATGGCGGCCGCCGCGATGATGAACAGGACGAAGGTGACCGGCATCTTGCGCCCCAGGCCGCCGATCTTCCGCAGGTCGGTCGTCCCCGCCTGCCGCTCCACCGAGCCGCTGGTCAGGAACAGGCAGCACTTGTAGATCGTGTGGTTGAGCATGTGGAACAGGCCCCCGACGACACCGACCGGGGTGCAGGTGCCGATGCCCAGGATCATGTAGCCGACCTGGCTGATGGCGTGGTAGGACAGGAGGCGCTTGTAGTCTTTCTGGATGAGCGCCATCGCCACCGCCAAGTTGATGGTGAGCGCGCCGACGACCATCAGCAGCATCGAGCCCCAGTGCCCGCCGTCCAGCTTGAAGAAGTCGAGCGTGACGCGGGCGAGGAGGTAGATGCCCAGCAACTTCTCCAGCGCCGCCGGGACGAAGGGCAGGAACGGCATCGGCGCGTCGGTCGCGGCGTCCGGGATCCAAGTGTGAAACGGCATGGAGCCCGCCTTGGAGATCGCCCCGATCACCAGGAGCACGAAGGCCAAGCCCCCCAAGCCTTCCATCGGCACCTTCATCTGCGACATGGTCGCGGTCTCGGCGAGGTGGACGGCGAGCCCGATGCCGAACATCATGCACAGGTCGGTGACCCCGGCGATGATGACCGCCTTGGTCGCGGTGCGGTAGGCGTCGCGGTGGCCGAGGTAGATCATGCCGAACATCAGACCCAGCAGCCCCTCCCAGAAAAACAGGAGCAGCAGCAGGTTGTCGGCCAAGATGGCGCCGTTGACGAAGCCCAGGGTCAGCAGGAAGTAGGCGTGGAAGAGCCATCCGTAGGCCTTGTCCTTGAGGAAGACCGTGTTGTAGACCGAGAGCAACGCCCCGAAGAGCGCGGCGGCAGCCAGGATGAAGGAGCTGAACTGGTAGTTGCGCAACGTGAACTCGAAGAACCAGCCCGCCCAGGGCAGGGTGAGGGCGGCATCCTTGCCGTAGGCCAGGCAGACCACGACGAGGTTCGCGAAGCTGGCTGCGATCGCGACGGCTCCGGCGGCGAGGGCATTTTTCTTGACCAGCGCCAACGGGACGACCGCCAAGACGATGGGAAGGAAAATGGCGAGTAACATCAGATTTTCCGTGCTCATTGTTTTGCCTTTTCAGGGAAGCCCCCGAACCCCGGACGCTGCGTCGCGCCTCATCCGCGAAGTCCTCGGAGCCCACCCCCTTGTCACAAGGCGGGACGGGCGCGCCCGCCCCCGCCGTCTGTTCTTACCGACCCATCATCTGCCGCACCGCCTCTTGGGCGAACTGGAACGACGGGCCGATCACCACGCCGCTGAGCAGGGAGAGCGCGGCGAGCAACGCCACGCTGAACACCATGATGGGCGAGCCTTCCTTAGGCGCCCCATGCCCGTCGTCCGCAGCCCGGCTCGCGCCGAAGAACACGCGCACATAGACCCGCAGGAGGTAGGCGAGGGTCAGGAACGCGCCCGCCACGAAGGTCAGCCCGATGGCGACCTGCCCCGACTCGAGCGCGCCGTTGACCACCATGTACTTGCTGAAGAAGCCGCCGAACGGGGGCAGCCCCATGACCGAGAAGGCGCACAGGCCGAAGGAGACCGCCGTGACCGGCATGGTCTTGACCAGCCCGCCCATCCTGCGGATGTCTTTGTTGTGCGTCTCGTGCTCCACCACCCCGGCGCAAAGGAACAGCCCCGCCTTGGCGATGCCGTGCATCAGGATGTAGAGCAGGCCGCCCAGGACGCTGACCTCGTTATGGACTGCGAGCCCCAGCAGGATGAATGCGAGCTGGCTGACGGTCGAGTAGGCGACGATGCGCTTGATGTCGTTCTCCACCAGCGCGGCGCAGGCGCTGACCAAGGCGCTCGCGGCGGCTATCCAGGGCACGACCTCCCACCATATCCCGTCCACGGTGAAGGTCGCCACGAACAGGCGGGCGAAGACGTAGACGCCGATCTTCACCAGCACCGCCGCATGCAGCAACGCGGTGACGGGCGAAGGGGCGACGCCGGCGTCAGGCAGCCAGGTGTGCAGCGGCAGCGTGGCGGACTTGGAGAGGATGCCGAACAGGATGAACAATATCGCGGTGTTGTCGATGACCTCGCCCGGATGCCGCCCCAGGTACGCCTTGATCTCGAGCAGGTCGAAGGTGCCGGTCTGGCCGTAGACCATCAGAAAGCCGCCCAGCATCATCAGGGCGCCGAAGATGGTGATGAAGAACGCCTTGTCGGCGCGCAGGACGTACTCCCGCTCGCGGAAGAAGCCGATCAGCCTCCAGCAGCAGATGGCGGTGATCTCCCAGAAGAAGTATATCCAGAGCAGGTTCGACGAGAAGATCAGCCCCATCATGGCGGCCAGGAACAACACCACCATGAAGTAGTATTCGTTGCGGTGCTCGTAATGGGCGATGTAGCCGAACGAATAGAGGATGATGATGGTGCCGAGCGTCTGGGAGCACAGCGCCATGAAGATGGCGAGCTTGTCCGCGTAAAAGAGGGTGACGCCGCCGACGCTGACCGTCAAGACCTGGTCGCCCGCGATGACGGGAAGCAGGAAGCAGGATATCCCGAGGGAGCAGAGCATCAAGACCAGCGCGAAGATGTTCCGCGCCTGGTCGCCGGCCTTGCCCAGCAGGGGCAGCAGCAGCGAGCCGAACAGGGGGACCGCCACCAGACAGAAAAGCAGACATTCATTCATAATTACCTACACCTGCGAAGGTTTAAGCCATCGGACGCTCCCGAAGCCCCCGGACGCCGCTCTAGCGCCCTGTCGGCGGGGTTTTCAGATGCGCCTGTTGCCAATTTCACAAAGCAAAGCCCAAGCACCTTGGTTATCCATACGGCAAGCGGGAATGTTGACCCTCTCCTGTGATTTTTGCAAGCGTTTTTTGCCCGAATCCCGGGCCGAATCCCGAATCCCAGGAACATCGGCGGGAATTTTTTTTGATGCATCCGTGCGCCGGTTCGGCTAAGGTAGTCGCGTATGCGTTTGACGAGGAGGGCGTTCGGCCGCCTGTCGTCCCTGGGCGGCTTGGCATTGCTGGGCGACGCCCCGGAGGCGGACGCCCCCGACATCCCGCCTGCGGGAGGGGGTGCGGGCGCGCCGCCGGAGGGTGCTGGCGTCCGTGTCGCCGTCATCGGCGGCGCGGAGCGCGGGACGGGGTTCGCCCGCGCATTGGCGTTGCTGGAGGGGGACGGCGCGGGGGCGCTGGATTTCTCCGGCGGGGACGTCTACCTCAAAGCCTCCTACGGCAGCCCCGCGCCGCCCCCCGCGACCACGCACCCGGATGCGCTCCGCGCCGTGGTCGGCCTGTTGCGCGCGCGGGGGGCGGAAGGCATCACCCTCGTGGAGCGGAGCGGCATGGGGCGCACGCGCGAGGTGATGGGACGGCTCGGCGCGCTGGAGGTGCTGGAATCGCTGTCGGTCGCCTTCCTGCCGCTGGACGAACTGGACGCCTCCCGGTGGCGTTTCGCGGAACTTCCGGGGTCTCATTGGCCGGGGGGTATTGCATTTCCCGATTTTCTGATCCAAGATTGTCGTGTTGTTCAGTTGTGTTCGCCACGGACGCATCGGTTCGGCGGGGGGTTCAGCGCAAGCCTGAAGAACTCCATCGGCCTTATCGCCAAGCGGGTCGGGGCAAGGGACGCGACGGGGCAAGATATTCAAGGGCGCGGTGTTGATGCCGCCCCCAGCCATGGCCGGAACTTCATGCAAGACCTACACGCTTCTCCGGCCCAGGGGCAAATGATCGCTGAAGCCAACCAGGTGTACTCGCCGGGCGTCGTGTTTCTGGACGCCACGGAGGTGTTCGTCGCCGGGGGTCCGGAAAAAGGGGAGGTCGCGCGCCCGGGCGTCATCGCCGCGTCGCGGGACCGCGTGGCCCTGGACGCCGTGGCGTTCTCGGTGCTGCAATACGCCGGCGCCCGCATCGGCGGCGCGGACGGCGTCTTCGAGCAGCCGCAGATCAAGCGGGCCGCCGAGTTGCGCCTGGGGGCGCGCGCCCCGGAAGGGGTCGCGGTCATGTCCGACGACGGCCCAGGCAGGCTGCTGGGGCGGCGGCTGGAGAGCATCCTGCGCAAGTAGCGGGACGCCGCAAGCGCCTTGGAGAAGGAGTTGCGCGAAACGGGGATCGGGGATTGGCAAGTTCCAATCCTTACGATTTCAGAAATTTCGGAGAATTGTGATCGCACCGGGAATGAATCGTGTATTATTCTCAGTCTGATCGTCAGGGAGTCTAGGGAGGAAGAATGAAGAAGGATTTGAAGTCGATTATTCTCACGCGGCAAGAGCTTCAAATTATGAAAGTGGTCTGGAACCTCGGGTCGGCGACGGTGAAGGAAGTCTGCGCCTCCATCTGCCAGATCAAGCCGACGGCGTATACGACGATCCTCACGCTGATGGGGATTCTGGAGGAAAAGGGCGCATTGGTCCACGAGCGCGTGGGCCGCGCCTACGTCTACAAGCCGCTCCTCTCCAAACGACAGGCGACGAAGAACCAGGTCTCCGACGTGATCGCGCGCTTCTTCGACAACGACCCCGAGAAAATGATCGCCTACCTCCTGGAGAGCGAGGTCAAGAACACCGACCAGATCAACAACATCCGCACCATGCTCCTGCGCTGGGAAGGCAGGGTCTTGGCGCCGGAGGAGGACATCTGGCAGGCCTTCTCCCAGTACGAGGCGCGGGTGGAGTCCTAGGCGAGCCGCCCCGCCGCCCCGCCGCCCCTTGGGCGCCTCCGAAAACCTCGCAGGCAAGGCGTCGCCGCAGGTCGAAAAGCGGAGTCCGCCGAGGCGGATGGGCGTTTTCGACCAAGGCGCGACGCGGCGTCCGGGGTTTTCAGAGGCCCCCCTTCGTTTTTGCTCTTGTCCTGTTCCTGTAGTCCCTGTTGCGAAAAGGCGGCACGCCAAGGCGTGCCGCCTTTTTTCGACGCCTGCGGTCCGGGCGCGGTTGCGGCGGACCATGCCTCGGCCGGCTATGCGGACTATGGCGCGGCGGGCTTCGTGGCGCGGATGAAGGCGCTGGCGAATTTGCCTTCGACCGCCGCGCGGAGCGCCGGGCCGCCCCCCCCGTCGCCGGCAAAGACCCGCAGGATGTCCTCGGCGCGGTAGACGCGCGTCGGCTCGACGCTGACGCAGGCGAACCCCGCCGCCTCCAGCTTGTCGCGGTACTCCGCATCCTCCAACGCCCCCGCCACGCACCCCGCCCACGCCAGGGCGCCCTTGCGCAAATCCTCCGGCACGCGCCCCAGCGTCACGATGTCCGACACGGCGAAGCGCCCCCCCGGCTTCAGGACGCGGAACGCCTCGCCGATGACCTTGTCCTTGTCGCCCGAGAGGTTGATGACGCAGTTGGAGATGACGACGTCCACGGAGGCGTCCGGCAGGGGGATGTCCTCGATCTCCCCCTTCAGGAACTCGACGTTGGCGACCCCCGCCTTCGCCTGGTTCTCCCGCGCCAACGCCAGCATCTCGTCCGTCATGTCGATGCCGTACGCCTTGCCCCCGGGCCCGACCCGTCTGGCGGACAGGAGCACGTCGATGCCGCCGCCGCTGCCGAGGTCGAGCACGACCTCCCCCTCCTTGAGCTCCGCCAGCGCCGTCGGGTTGCCGCAGCCGAACGACGCCAGCACGGCGGCGTCGGGGAGCGACGCCTTCTCCAGCTCGCCGTACAGGTCGCCCGTGATCGGGTCGGCGGCGGAGCAGCAGGAGAGCCCCTCGCAACAGGCGCCCCCCGCGCCCCTCCCGACCACGCGCAACGCCGCCATGCCGTACTTCTCGCGCACCACCTTCTTCACGTCCATAGCCTCGCCCCTCCCCGTCCGACATCCACCCGCGCGCCGCCCGGCGCCCCGGGCGGCAACCGGCGCGCAACCAACCTCCTTCGCGCCGCCCCTTACTTTACCTCGGCGCATTAGTTGTTGACAATCCTCCCCCGTTTGTTCCAAAGTGGGTCTGTGCGCCGACGGTCGCCGCAAGTAACGGGACGCCGCCGGCGGACGTAATTAGCTATGCCCGACGAAGTGTCACCCCGACAGAGCTTCACATGGCGGATGGCGGAGCTTCACGAGGCGGGACGCATGAAAAGGGCATCTGAAAACCTCGCGGACAAGGCGCCGCCGCAGGTCGGAAAGCGGAGTTTGCCGAGGCGAACGGGCATTTTCGACCAAGGCGCGACGCAGCGTCCGGGGTTTTTAGAGGTTCCCTAAAGGTTGTTTGCGGGTCCTGACCCGGACGATTATCAATATTCAGCGAAGGAGTAACGCTATGCTTGGAGGCAAGAAAGCTGAAAACGACGAAACTGCCGCCAAAAAGAGATATTCAAGGCGTGATTTTCTAGTCACTGGCGGAGCGGCCGTCGCCGCGCCCGCCATCATCACGGCGGCGACGTCGCCCGCCACCGCCACGGCTGCCGTCGACGGCCCCATCCCCAAATCCAAGGGGTACCTGGTCTACGACAGCCGCAAATGCATCGGCTGCACCACCTGCATGTTGAGCTGTTCGCTGACCCACTACGGCCAGCAGAACCTGTCGCTCTCGCGCATCCAGATCATCCAGGACTCGTTCGGCAAGTTCCCCCACGACCTCACCATCGCCCCGTGCCGCCAGTGCGTGGAGCCGGTCTGCGTCCGGAGCTGCCCCGTGGGCGCGGCCCATGTGGACGCCGACAACGGCAACGTCCGCGTGATCGACCAGAAGAAGTGCATCGGCTGCAAGACCTGTCTCAAGATGTGCCCGCAGCAACCGCACCGCACGGTGTGGGATCACGTCAACAAAAAATCCTCCAAATGCGACCTCTGCATCGACACCCCGTATTGGAACGAGAAGGGCGGCCCCGGCGGCAAGCAGGCCTGCGTGACCAACTGCCCGGTCAACGCCCTCAAGTTCGTCGCCGAGGCGCCGAACCAGGAAGAGACCAACGGCTACCAGGTGAACCTGCGCAACGAGCACTGGCTGAGGCTCGGGCTCGTGGACGACAGCCGCACCGTCATACCGCGCCCCGCCCCCAAGATGATGGGCGGCGGCCCGGGCGGCGCGTCGAAACCCGGAGCGAAGCCGGGGGCGGAAGGCCCCGGAGCGAAGCCAGGTCCCGGCGGTCCTGGAGCGAAACCACAACCCGGCGCGCAACCGAAACAATAGGGAGGAGGAGAGACTACTATGCCAGGTGGATACACAGGTAAAATTCTCAGAGTCAACCTGACCACGAAAGAGGTCAGCAATCTGCCCACCGAAAAATACATGGATTTCGGCGGCGGTCACGGCATGGGTTCCGCGGTCTTCTTCGACCTCGTGGGCGCCCAACTCCCGTTCGAGGCGTTCGACCCGCGCAACCTGATCGTCATGATGGCGTCGCCCTTCGCGGGCACCTTCATGCCGGGCTCGGGACGTTGCGAGGTGCAGGGGCTCTCGCCCATGCTGTACCCGGTCGAATGGTTCGGCCACAGCAACTTCGGCGGCCGCTTCACGGCGCAGTTGAAGTTCGCCGGCTGGGACGGCATCGTGATCGAAGGGGCGTCCGACCAGCCGGTCTACATCAACGTCGTCAACGACCAGGTCAAGATCGAGGACGCCACCAACGGCGTCTGGGGCATGGACACCTGGGACGCGCAGCAGGAGATCTCCCGGCGCGTCGTCCCCAGCCTCAAGTACGGCGAATGGGCGGAGCTGGCGCAGAACTGCTTCACCACGCAGATCCCCGCGGTGGTCACCTGCGGCCCGGCGGGCGAGCGCAAGTGCCGCTTCGGGGCGCTGCTGCACGGCCCGGGCTCCCAGGCCGCCATGTGCGGCTTCGGCGGCGTGTTCGGCTCCAAGAACCTCAAGGCGGTCAGCGTCATCGGCAACGGCGGCGTGCCGGTCGCCGACCCGCAGGCGCTGATGGACGCCCGCATCTGGTTCCGCCAGTTCCAGTGGGACGTTGACAACCCGCACGAGGCGGAGAAGTTCGAGAGCGGCTACAGCCTGATCAACGGCTCCCCCAGCGGCGGCAACGTCAGCAACGGCGGCACCAACCCGGTCCCGGCGCGCGCCGCGGCATGCGCCTCGTGCCCGCGCGGCTGCCGCATGCGCCTGGCCACGGCCGACAGCAACGAGTCGGTCTGCGCAGGCACGATGGTCGCCAACATCGGCGGCGGCGGCATGTTCGGCGGCTTCGGGCGCAAGCCCGACCCGAAGGCGATGCCCCAGGCGCTCAGCTCCAAGCTGACCCGCCAGGGCAACGACCTGATGCAGCGCTACGGCATCGGCCACTGGCCGTTCATGGCCGTCAACGGCTACATCGGCGCGCTTCAGCGCGAGGGGATCATCGGCCCCGGCAAGCAGATCGACATCGACCTGCCCCCGGCCGGGACGATGGCGTACTACGAGACGGTCTTCCGGAAGATCGCCATGCGCGACGACGCTTTCGGGGACTTCGCGGCGGAAGGGCCCGCCCGCATGGCGGAGAAGCTGGGACGCTACCAGCAGGACGTCCACGGCGGCACGCTGCGCCTGACCTACTGGGGGACTCAGGAGCACTATGACACGCCCACCCAGGCGGAGTGGGGCTACGGCTCCCTGTTCGGCGAGCGCGACCTGATGTTGCACCAGATGTCGAACTACCCGCTGCACTGGATGATCACCTCGGGCAACCCGTACATGAGCGCCGAGGAGGCGTCCCAGAAGTACGCCGAGGCGATGGTGCCCTACAACGACGACCGCTACCTGGTGGATTACGGCGACGGCCCGACCGGCATCTACTCCGACTCCAAGGTCAAGCAGGTCGCCTGGGTCAAGCACTACGAGAAGTTCTGGATGGGGATGGGCTTCTGCGGCTGGCGCTGGCCGCAGTGCATCACCAACAACACGAACGACTACCGGGGCGCGACGCCGCACGCCGAGCCCAAGTTCTGGAACGCGATCACCGGCCAGGACAAGACCTTCGCCGAGCTGATGGAGATCGGGCACAAGATCTACACGCTCGACCGCGCCATCTGGAACATCCAGGGGCGCGACAAGAAGATGGAGGTCTTCCCCGACTACGTCTACGACAAGCCGACCAACGGCAGCGAACAACCGATGGTCGTCGATGGCAAGTGGACGTACGCCAACGGCAGGGGTCGCCAACTGGACCGCGCCAAGGTCGAGGACTTCAAGGAGCGGTTCTACAAGTTCGAGGGCTGGAACCCCGACAACAGCTATCCCACCCGCGCGACGCTCGAAAAGATGGGCATGAAGAACGTCGCCGACGTGCTCCAGTCCAAGGGCAAGCTGGGCTAAGGACGGGAAAGGGGCGGCGCCTCGCTTCGACGGCGCCGCCCCCGCCCCTACGGGCGCCTCTGGTGGCGAAAGGCCGCAGGTCGAAAGGTCTGCGGCCTTTTTTTATCCGCCGGGGCGCCGGCCCTGGGCGAGGCGGCGGCCGCATGGAGGAGTTTCAGGCGGCGAATCCCCCCTGCCCCGGCGCCCGAAATTGTGTTAGAGTGAACGTCGATGGGGCGTGGAGACATGAGAGTGGGGAAATGGTGGTGGCTGTTGCTGTCGCAGACGCTGTTGCTCGCCTCGCCGGCGCGCGCGGATATCGCCCTGCTCCTGCAACAGCCGCACAGCACGTTCGGCGCCTTCAACCCGACCGGCCACGTCGCCGTCTACCTGTCGCGGGTGTGCGCGGAGTCCCCCACACGGTTGCGCCGTTGCGCGGACGGCGAGGCGGGGGTCGTCATCAGCCGCTACAACCGCGTCGCCGGGTACGACTGGGTCGCCATCCCCCTCCTCCCCTACCTGTACGCGGTCGAGGCGCCGGAGCAAGTCCCCGAGTCCGCCGACCGCGAAGGCGTGGACGCGCTCCGGGACGCCTACCGCCGCGCGCATCTGCGGGAGCTCGCGCCCGACGCCCCCGACGGCGGCCCCCCCCCGGGGGACTGGACGCAACTGGTGGGCGCCTCCTACGACCGCAAGATCTACGGGTTCGTGGTCGAGACCGGCGAGGCGTCGGACGACGCGCTGATCGCGCATTTGAACGGGCGGGCCAACGAGAGGCGGTTCAACCTGCTCTTGCGCAACTGCGCCGACTTCGCCAAGGACGTCGTCAACTTCTACTACCCCAAGACGGTGCGGCGCAGCATCGTCGCCGACCTCGGCATCACCACGCCCAAGCAGGCGGCGCGCTCGCTGGTCAAGTTCGGGGCGCGGCGCCCCGAGTTGCGCTCCTCGTCCTTCGTCATCCCGCAAGTCCCGGGGGAGCTCAAGCGCAGCAACGCGGTGCGGGGCGTGACCGAGACGCTGATCCTGACGAAGAAGTACGCCGCGCCGATAATCGCGATCTCCCCCTGGGCGGCCGCCAGCGGCCTGGCGATGTACGTCACCACCGGGCGCTTCGACCCCGAGAAGCACGCCGAGGCCGTCCTCCGACCCGAGGAGCTGGCGGAATGCGTCCCCGTCGTGCACGCCCCCTCCGCCTGCGGATGGCGGCGGTCGGACGGCGCGGAATTGGCGGCAGGCCCGGCAAGCACCTTGGACGCCGCCATCCCCGCCATCCCCGAAGCACCTCCCGGGGCGCCCGACGAAGCGCCCGCCCCCGTCGCCTCCCTGCGGTAGGATGCGACAGGGGGGCGGCGGCACCCGCCCACGCCCGCCCCTCTACGCCTCCTTCTGGAAGACGAGGCATGCCAAGGGCGGGACGGTGATCTCGAGAGACCAGGCGCGCCCGTGCATCGGCGTCTCCGTCGCATCGACGCCGCCCAGGTTGCCGATGCCGCTCCCCCCGTACAACGCCGCGTCGCTGTTGAGCGCCTCGCGCCAATGCCCGCCCGAAGGCACCCCGACCCTGTAGCCGTTTCGCGGCACCGGCGTGAAGTTCACGACCAGCAGCGTCTGGCGCGGCGCGGCGGCGCGGTCGTTGCGGCCGTGGCGCAGGAAGCTGATCAGGCTGCTCGCGCTGTCGTTGCAGTCCACCCATTCGAAGCCCGCCTGCTCCGCGTCCAGCTCGAACAGCGACGGCTCCGCCCGGTAGAACATGTTCAGGTCGTGGACCCAGCGTTGCAGCCCGGAGTGGAACGGATGCCGCAGCAGGTGCCAGTCCAGGCTCATGTCGTGGTTCCATTCGTTCCACTGCCCGAACTCGCATCCCATGAAGAGCAGCTTCTTGCCCGGATGGCCGTACATGTAGCCGTACAGCGCCCGCAGGTTGGCGAACTTCTGCCATTCGTCGCCGGGCATCTTCTCGACCATCGCCTTCTTCCCATAGACGACCTCGTCGTGGGAGAACGGGAGCACGAAGTTCTCGCTGAAGGCGTACAGCATGCTGAAGGTGATCCGGTTGTGATGGTAGCTCCGGTGGATGGGGTCGTGCGACATGTAGTCGAGCATGTCGTGCATCCAGCCCATGTTCCATTTGAAGCCGAAGCCGAGGCCGCCGAGGTAGGTGGGGCGCGAGACCATGGGCCAGGACGTCGATTCCTCCGCGATGACGGTGGCGCCGGGCGCCTCGGCGTGGACGCGCTCGTTCATCCGCTTGAGGAAGCCGATGGCGTCCAGGTTCTCCTTGCCGCCGTAGCAGTTCGGCACCCACCCCCCCTCCTTGCGCCCGTAGTCCAGGTAGAGCATCGACGCCACGGCGTCCACCCGCAGGGCGTCGATGTGGTATTGGTCCACCCAGAAGACGGCGTTGCTGACCAGGAAGCTCTGCACCTCCTTGCGCCCGTAGTTGAAGACGTAGGTGTTCCAGTCCGGGTGCGTCCCCTGCCGCTGGTCGGCGTGTTCGTAAAGGTGCGTGCCGTCGAAGAAGCCCAGCCCGTGCTCGTCCATCGGGAAGTGCGCCGGCGTCCAGTCCAGGATCACGCCGATGCCGTTCTGGTGCAATGCGTCCACCAGGCGCCGGAAGTCGTCCGGCGAGCCGTAGCGGCTGGTGGGGGCGAAGTAGCCGACGGTCTGGTAGCCCCAGGAGCCGTCGAAGGGATGCTCGGCGACGGGCATGAACTCCACGTGCGTGAAGCCCATCTGCCGGACATACTCGACCAACTTCCCCGCCAGCTCCGTGTAGGTGAGCCAGCGGTCGCCCTCCTCGGGGCAGCGGATCCAGGAGCCGAGGTGGACCTCGTAGATCGACATCGGGGACTGGTGCATCAGCCGGACGCATCGCTCCCGCATCCAGGCGGCGTCGCCCCATGCGTAGTTCCCGAGCTCCCATACGCGCGAGGCGGTCTTGGGGCGTATCTCGGCGGCGAAGGCGTAGGGGTCGGCCTTCTCCACCTCGTAGCCGTCGTATTGCGACGCGATGAAATATTTGTAGAGCTCCCCGTGGGCGACGCCGGGGACGAACGCCTCCCAGACGCCGGAGTCCCCCAGCGACGCCATGGGCGCGGCATCGCGATCCCAGCGGTTGAAGTCCCCGACCACGGAGACGCGGCGGGCGTTGGGCGCCCACACGCGGAAGAACGTCCCCGCCACGCCGCCCTTGTCGCCCGTATGCGCCCCCAGCTTCTCCCAGGCGCGGCTGTGCGTCCCTTCGCCGATGAGATACAGGTCGTATTCGGTAATGTCGTTCCCTTTCATTGCGCCACCTCCCTTTTCCCACATGGCGTTCCATGCGGCGAAGTCACCGGACGCGGGGCTTCCCCGCCCCGATAGTTCATGTCGAGCATTATAGCTGAAAATCGCGCGCGGCAAGGGGAATAGAACGCGGAACCGCCGTCCCGCCCCCTCCCCGCCCCGGCGACGCCGGGGGGCGGCGCGGGGGGCGACGCCGCCGCGCGCCAAGGCAAATTGCGGCTTGCGGTCATCGTGAAGTTCTGTATAGTTAGTGCGATGGCACGTAAACGGCAAAGAACCACTCCACCAGGCGTCCGGGGCGGCATGCCGCCGCTTCCGGGGGGGCGCATCCACCTGGATCGCCCGCGCATCGACGCGCTCCTGGACGAGGCGTTGCAGTCGCCGCTGGTGACGGTGGTCGCGGGCGCCGGGTACGGCAAGAGCCGCGCCGTCTACTCCTGGCTCCAGGACAAGGACGTGGACGCCGCCTGGTTGCAGTTCTCCACCCGCGACAACATCGCCGACCGGTTCTGGGAGCACTTCGCCCGCTCCGTCTCCGCGTTCAGCCCCCAAACCGCCGAGAGACTGCTCCAGCAGGGGTTCCCCGGCACGGAGCGGCAGTTCGAGAGGTACCTGTCCATCCCCGTGGAGGGCAACGACCCCCGGCGCCGCTACGTCTTCGTCTACGACGACATCCACCTCATCCAAAACGAGTCGGTGCTGTGGTTCCTCAACCGCTCCCTCTCCATACCGTTCCCCAACATCACCTCCATCCTCATCAGCCGCAAGGAGCCGCCGCTGAACCTGATGCGCCACCTTTCCAAAGGCACCTTGGCGCAGATCACCGGCGACCAGCTCCGGTTCAGCTTCGAGGAGATGGAGGCGCTGTTCGAGATCTTCGGCATCCACGCCTCGTCCGAGACGCTGGACGCCGTGTACCGCGACACGGAGGGCTGGGCGTTCGCCCTCCACCTGGCGGGCATCTACCTGAAGAAGGTGCCGCAGCGGGAGGGGCGCGTCATCCCCGCCATACGCGCCAACATCTTCAAGCTGATCGAGAGCGAGGTGCTGGCCGAGAGCGGCATGGAGCTGCGCAAGTTCCTGATCAAGGCGTCCCTCCTGCACATGAAGGCGAAGGAGTTGCTGGCGGGCCTGGACCAGACCGGCGGCGGCCTCCTGCGCCAGTTGGACGAGATCGGGACCTTCATCCAACTGGACACCTACAGCAACATCTACTACATCCACCACCTGTTTTTGGACTACCTGGTCACCCTGCAACAGGAGCTGACGCCCGAGGAGAAGAAGGACGTCTGGATGCAGGCCGCCCGGTGGAGCCTCGCCAACGGGCAGAAGAACGACGCCATCAGCTATTACGACAAGGCCGGGGACTACGCCGCCGTCATGAAGCTGTGCAGCTCGTTCCCCATGTCGATGCCGAACCAGACGGCGAAGTTCCTGTACGAGGCCATGCGGCGGATGCCCGACGAGGTGTACGCCACCCACTCCAACGCCTACGTCATCCTGACCAGGCTGATGGTGATGCTGGGCAAGGTCGGGGAGGCGGAGACCCTGTTGACCGACATCATCCGCAAATACGAGGCGGCGCCGGAGGACGAGTTCCGCAACTACGTCCTCTGGGGCGCGTATTTCACCATCGGCTTCATCCGCAAGCTGCTCTGCCTGTTCAACGGCGACTACGACTTCGCGGAGTATTTCATCAAGGGGCGGCATTACTCCGACCTGTGCGGCAGGGTGCTGGAGGGGGCGATGCGCAACGCCAGCATCGGCGCCTACGCCTGCCGGGTGGGAACCCCCGCCCCGAAGGACCTGGAACGGTTCATCGAAGAGGAGACCGCCATGCTGCCCCACGTCGCCGCCGCCATGGCAGGGTGCATGATGGGGCAGGACTGGGTGAGCCGGGGCGAGACGGCGTTCTTCAGGCTGGACATGGACGAGGCGGAGCGGTGCCTCTTGCAGGCGGTGCCCCAGGCGCGGCGCAACAACCAGTACGACGTCGAGAGCCAGGCGCTCTTCTACCGCCTGCGGGTCGCCATCTACCAGGGGCGGACGGACGCGCTGGAAGGGGTCGTCGCCCGCTACCGCGAGCTGCTGGGCGTCGAGGAGCATCAGAACCGGTTCATCTACAACGACATCTTTCTCGGCTGGTTCCACGCCCACCTGGGCGCGGTCGAGAAGGTCGCGTTCTGGCTCCGGAGCGAGGCGGGCAACAGCGGGATCAGCTCGCACCTCGTGGGCCTGGACGAACTGGTGCGGGCGAAGGCGCTGCTGCGGGAGCGCAAGTTCGCCGCCTCCCTCGCCTCCCTCGGGAACGCGCGCCAGAGCGCGGGCGCATTCATCTTCGGCAAGGTGGAGATCGCAGTGCTGGAGGCGCTCTGCCTGTACCAGTCGCAGGAGCGCGCCAAAGCCTACGCCAAGCTGCGCCAAGCATGGGAGTTCGCCGCCCCGGGCGGCCTGCTCCTCCCTTTCGCGGAGCAGGGGAAGGACATGCGCACCCTGGCGACCGCCGCCGCGAAGGACGATGCGCCGATCCCCAAGGCGTTCCTCGAGAAGGTGCGCGTCCTCTCCTCGGCATACGCCAAGAAGTTCTTCCAGGTCGCGGAGCGGTTCGCCGCCCCCGCCCCCGCCGGACGCACCGCCGGCGTGCGCCACGGAGACGCCTCGCTGTCGCGCAAGGAGGTGGAGATGCTGGAGTGGCTGTTCCGGGGCTTCACGCTGGAGGAGATAGCCGGGGAGGCGAAGCTGTCGATCAACACCGTCAAGAGCACGGTCAAGCGCGTCTACGGGAAGCTCGGCACCGCCAACCGCACCGAGACCATCCGCGTCGCCATCAGCCAGGGGCTGTTGCGGAGATAGCCGGACTCCGGAGGGCCCGGAAGTCGTCGCCGCAGGTCGAAAAACGGAGTTCGCCGCGGCGAACGAGCATTTCCGGCCAAGGCGCGACGCAGCGTCCGGGGTTTTTCGCAGGCGCCCAAAAAAAAATTCCGAAGTCGCAGTCCGCCGCGCCGACCGCGCCGTCGGCATCCCCGCCGTCCAACTAGGAAAATAAAAAATAAAAAAATGAAGGATTCACCCTTTCGGGTGTTTTTGGTTCGCGCACCCTC
Source organism: Acidobacteriota bacterium (assembly GCA_031271905.1). GTDB lineage: Bacteria > Acidobacteriota > UBA6911 > UBA6911 > UBA6911 > UBA6911. The sequence goes on along the minus strand of JAISUT010000017.1, from coordinate 51,465 downwards.
GCCTATTTTTTTTCACAGGGAGGGGTGGAAATTGTCCATTCGCGCGAAGGTCATCTTAATCGTCTCGGTCATCATCGCGGCCATCACCGCGTCCACCACCGCCATCGGCATCGGCCTGAACCACAGGAACCTCGTCCGCTCCGTCGAAGACGACATGGTCGTCGTCAGCGCCATCGCCGCCCGGATGGTCTCCGAGAAGATCGAGTTGCAGAAGCTGTCCCTCGCCTCCGTCGCCGAGCACATCCAGTCCGCCGGCGGGCGCGGCGACGAGGCGGAGACCGAGGCGTTGCTGCGCCGGGAGGCGCAGATACACTCCTACCGCTCGCTGAGCATCCTCAAGCGCGACGGCACCCTGGTCAGCAGCCAGGGGCACGCGGCGGACCGGGCCTCCGTGGAGTCCGAGGCGGTGCGCCAGGCCTTCGCGGGCAAAGCGTCCATCGCATCCACCGACCAGGGGCCGGAAGGGGATCTGTTGATGCACGCCGCAGTCCCGCTGGGCGAGGACGGCGTCCTGGTCGCCTACTTCGACGGCGGGATGATCAACAACCTGGTGGGCGAGTTCCACATCCTGGGCACCGGCAACCTCTTCGTCATCGACAAGGACGGCGTGATCATCGCCAACCGCTACCCCCACATGGTGATGGAGCGCGACAACATCGTCTCCGTGGCGGGCGGCGGCGACAAGAACACCGGCATGAAGGCCGTCGTCCAAGCGATGCTCCAGGGGCGGACGGGGACGGGGCGCTACAAGTACGAAGGCGTCGAGCGCATCTGCGCCTACACGCCCGTCCAAGGCTCGGAAGGCTGGTTCCTGGGGGCGGTCTGCCCCCTCCGGGAGACCCCGCTGCCGCTGATGACGCGCTCGTTCCTGCTCTCCGGCTTCGCCTTCCTGGTCATAGGCGTCTGCGCGACCGTCATGGCGTCAAAGACCATCGCCCGCTCGTTCGAGAAGATCGCGGTCCTCCGCAACAAGGCGGAGGAGGCGTCTAACGCCAAGAGCGCGTTCCTCGCCAACATGAGCCACGAGATGCGCACCCCCTTGAACACCATCATCGGCCTGTCGGAGCTGGAGCTGGGCAAGGAGGGCGCGGGGATGCCCAAGGCGGTGCGGGAGAGCATGGAGAAGATATACTCCTCCGGCATCAACCTCCTCGGGCTCATCAACGACATCTTGGACATCTCCAAGATCGAGTCGGGGCGGTTCGAGCTGCATCCGGGCGAGTACGACACGCCCAGCCTGATCAACAACACCGTGGCGCTGAACATCGTGCGCATCGGCAGCAAGCCCATCCGCCTCGTGCTGGACATCCCGGAATCGCTGCCCGCACACCTGGTGGGCGACGATTTGCGGGTGAAGCAGATATTGAACAACCTCCTGTCCAACGCCTTCAAGTACACGCGGGAGGGGACTGTGACCTTAGGGGTGCGCTGGTCGCGCGAAGGCGACTCGGTCTGGCTGGACTTCTCCGTGGCGGACACCGGCATCGGCATCCGCAAGGAGGACGTCCCCAGGCTGTTCGAGGACTACACCCAGGTGGACAGGAAGAACCACAGCAAGATCGAGGGCACGGGGTTGGGGCTGGCGATCACCCGCCGCCTGGCGAAGCTGATGGACGGGGACATCTCCGTGGACAGCGTCTACGGCATCGGGAGCGTCTTCCACGTCCGGGTGCGCCAAGGGTACGTGGACGACGTGCCCATCGGGAAGGATGTCGCGGAAAACCTCCAGAACTTCCAGTACGTCGAGCAGCGGCGCGACCGCGGCGCGCGCATCGTGCGGGCGCACATCCCCTACGCCAAGGTGCTGGTCGTCGATGACGTCCCCCCCAACCTGGACGTCGCGCGCGGCATGCTGCGCCCTTACGGCATGACGGTGGATTGCGTCGGCTCCGGCAAGGACGCGGTCAACATGGTGCGCAGGCAGAAGGTGCGCTACAACGCGATCTTCATGGATCACATGATGCCGGGCATGGACGGCATCGAGGCGGTCCGCATCATCCGCAACGAGATCGGGACGGAATACGCGCGGACGGTCCCCATCATCGCCCTGACCGCCAACGCGATCTCCGGCAGCGAGAAGATGTTTTTGGAAAACGGCTTCCAGGGCTTCCTCGCCAAGCCCATCGACATCATGAAGCTGGACGCCATGGTGAACGCCTGGGTGCGCGACCGGGACTACGAGAGGCGCGCCGCCTCCGCCGACGCCGAGAAGGACGGGGAGGCGGAGAGGGGGGGGGATGAGGGGGCGGAAGCCGGCGCGCCGCCCAAGCCTGCGCCGCCACCTGCGCCGACGCGGGTCGAAAGCCCGTCGGAGGCGGCGACGGACACCCGGCATGGGTCGTTCGGCGACGCCTTCCCCGACGCCCTGTCGCGCCTTGGCAGGGTGGCGTGCGACGCGGACCCGGAGCTGGAGGCGGAGGAGCGCTTGACGCGCTTCTTCCTGACCCGCCAGGTGGACGGCATCGATTTCGTCGAGGCGTTGGAGCGCTTCGGCGACGGCAAGGGGTATTTCAAGTCGCTGCAGAGCTACACCTTCCACATCCCGCCGCTGCTGGAGGCGCTGACGGCGCCCGTCGGCGGCGACTTGAAGCAGTACATCGTCACGATGCACGGCATCAAGGGGGCGAGCTACAGCATTTGCGCCGACGCGACAGGCAGGGAGGCGGAGGCGCTGGAGCACGCCGCGCGCCGGGGGGACGTCGGCTACCTGGAGGCGCACAACGCATCCTTCGTCGCCGGCATGGAGGGGCTCGTCCACCGCATCGGCGCCTTGATAGCCGATGCGGAGGCGGGCAAGCCCCGTCGCACGGATCCCGACAAGGGGCTGCTGGAGCGGCTGCGCCTCGCCGCCATCGACCTGGACATCGAGGAGGCGGACAAGACGATGGACGAGCTCGAGAAGTACAGCTACGACTCGAACCCGGATCTGATCCTGTGGTTGCGCGAGCAGGTGGACCAGTCGAGGTTCGCGGAGATACAGAAACGGCTGTCGCCGTTCAATTGATTTCCTGGTTTTCGGGGTTGCGGCCCGGGCGCCGCCGGTCGCGGCGGGCGCGGGCTTCAGGGGTGTGAATCATGGAGCCGCTACATCAGCGCATCATCCTGGTGGATGACAATTTCGCCATCCTTTCGGCGGGGAAGCAGATCCTCAAGAGCCACTACTCCGTCTACCCCATCACCTCCGGGGAGGAGCTGTTCGGGCTGTTGCGCCTGATGACCCCGGATCTGATCCTGCTGGACATCGAGATGCCCGACATGGACGGTTACGCGATCATCGGCAGGTTGAAGGCGAACCCCGCCACGACCGAGATACCGGTCATATTCCTGACCAGCCGGGACGAGCCCTTGGACGAGTTGAAGGGGTTGACCCTGGGCGCCGCCGACTACATCTCCAAGCCCTTCTCCCCCCCGCTCCTGTTGAAGCGCATAGAGAACATCCTCCTGCTCGACAGCCGCCGCAAGGAGCTCGCGGAGCACAACGACGACTTGCGCAACATCGTCTGGAGGCGGACCGTCCAGGTGGTGGAGTTGCAGAACGCCATCCTGAACGCCATGGCGGAGCTGGTGGAGGTGCGCGACAACGTCACCGGCGGGCACATCGGCCGCATCCAGCAGTATCTGACCCTGCTGGTCAACAAGCTCCTGGACGAGAAGACCTACTGGGAGGACGTCTCCGCCTGGGACCTCGAGCTGATCGTCCCCTCGGCGCAACTGCACGACGTGGGCAAGATCGCCATCAGCGACGCCATCCTGAACAAGCCCGGCAGCCTGACGCCGGAGGAGTTCGACGTCATGAAGCGGCACACCACCTTCGGCGAGGACGCCATCGCCACGATCATGCAGAACACCTCGGAAAAGGACTTCCTGCGCCACGCGAAGATCTTCGCCGGGACCCATCATGAGAAGTGGGACGGCTCCGGCTACCCCCGGGGGCTTGCGGGGTGCGACATCCCCTTGGAGGGGCGGCTGATGGCGATCGCGGACGTTTACGACGCCATCATCTCGCCACGCTCCTACAAGCCCGCCATGCCCACCTCGGAGGCGGAGCGCATCATCCTCGGCGGGAGGGGGACGCACTTCGACCCCGCGCTGGTGGACCTTTTCGCCGACCTCGCGCCGCAGTTCGCCAAGGTCGCGGAATATTGCAAAATCCATTCGCACAAGGCGAAGCTGGCGCAACCGTTGTTTCCAAAGGACGGGGGCGGCGCCCCGGCGACGCGGGGCGGCGCAGCCCCCGGCACCGCCAGACGGCGCAACCCCATACCGATAGAGAGGTTCGTACTATGAATCCAGAATACCCCAACACGCTACGGACTTACGCCAGCCCGAAAGAGGTCGACGCAGACCTGATCTTTTCAGGGCTGGGCTACTTCCTCCCGGTCCCCCAGGAGGTGGTCGAGACCAATGCCGGCAAGCGGGTGTTGCAGCATCTGTTCCGGCACCCCGAAGGGCGGCGGCGCGACGTGTGCCCCGAGGACGGACGCCTGCCGGACGCGGAGGAGGTCGCCGCGACCGGCAGGTGCCTGAAACTCGTGGTGTAGGGGCGCGCGCCCTCAATCCCTCCCGGCCTTGGCGACCTTCTCCCAGTCTTTCAGGAAGCGGTCGAGGCCGATGTCGGTGAGCGGGTGCTTCAACAGTTGCCCCAACACCCCGTAGGGCATGGTCGCGACGTGCGCCCCGAGGAGGGCGGCGTCCCGGATGTGCAGGGGGTTGCGGCAACTGGCGACCAGTATCTGCGTCTGGAAGGAGTAGTTGTCGAAGATGCGCACCAGGTCGCCGATCAGCTCCATGCCGACGTGGCTGACGTCGTCCAGGCGCCCGACGAACGGCGAGACGTAGGTGGCACCCAGCTTGGCCGCCACCAGCGCCTGGCTGGGGCTGAAGATGAGCGTGACGTTGGTGCGGACGCCGTCGGCGGAGAGTCGCTTGAGCGCCTTCATCCCCTCTTTGACCATGGGGAGCTTGATGACGACGTTCTCGTGTATCTTCGCCAGCTCGTACGCCTCCTCCAACATCCCGCCGGCGTCGGTGCTGACGACCTCCGCGCTGATGGGGCCGTCCACGATCGAGGCGATCTCCTGGATGATCTCCTTGAAGCTGCGCCCCTCCTTGCTGATGAGGGACGGGTTGGTCGTCACGCCGTCTATGAGCCCGAATTCCGCCGCGTCCCTGATCTCGTCGATGTTCGCCGTGTCCAGAAAGAATTTCATCTCCACCTCCGTATAGGTTGTTTGTCGCCCTCGCGGGCTATTCCCGCGCGGCTACGGCCGCGCTCGGGTTGCCGTGCCCGTCCACCGCCTCGATCTCGTAGTCCCACCCCCCGGCGTCCGCCGCCGCGTCCGCGAGCTTGAAGCTCAGCCCGGCGAGCAGCCCCGGCTGCAACGGCTCCCTCTCCCCGCCCCCCCTCCTTTTACGGAATATCCGATAGCCCGCGACATCGGGGGACGGGGACGGCGCCCAGAGGAACGTGACGCCCCCCCGCTCGACGACCGCCGCGAACTCCTCCGGCGGCGCGGGCGGGAACACGTCGCGCGCCGTCACCGCCACCTCCTCCGAAGGGGCGCTCTCCACCGTCGCAGCGCGGTCGCCGGCGAGGGTGGAGACGGAGTAGCGGTAGGTCTTGCCGAACTGGAAGTCGCCGTCGCGATATTGCGCGGCGGCCAGCGGCGCGGCGTTGCGCGGCGTCGGCGCAGGCGCGCCGCCGCCCTCCGCGCGATAGACGTTGTAGCCGGCGACCCGCGCCGCGCCTTCCGCCGGGGGGCGCCATTCGAGGACGATGCCGTCCTCGGCGACCGTCGCCGCAAGCCCCTGGGGGGCGTCCGGGACGGGCAGCGGGCGGACGACGACCTGGTTGCCGAGCCCCGCCGCCCGGCGCCTGCCGTCCACGAAGACCGCCGCGTAACGCAACCGCTTGGAGGATGGGGGCGACAGGGCCTCCGCCGGCGCCTCGTCGCGGAGCACGAGGGAGTCCCCGCGCAGGTATTCGGGGAAGCGCGCGGCGGGTATGGAGCGGATGCGCTCCGCCCGCTCCAGGAATTCGCCCTCGTCAAGCGGCGCGGGCGCCCCGTCCGGGGGCGCGCCTTCCGGCGCATCCTCCGTCAGGCGGAAGACCTCCAAGGCGCGCACCTCGGCGGCACCCTTTCCCGGCGGCGAAAGCGTGAGGATGACCTCGCCGCCCGCCTGTCGCGCGGCGAGGTCGCCCACGGCCGCCGGGACGCGCACCTCCGGCGGCTTGGGGTCGGCGATGCGGGCGCACCCCGCGACCATGGCGCAGAGCGCCGCGCACAACGCCGCCAAGGGGACGGGGGAGGGTGCGGGGATCGGCGTTTTCCTCATAGCGGTTTCAGGTGGCAGGCCCCGGGGAATCCCCCCGCGCCTACAGGATGAAGCGGCTCAAGTCCTTGCTCTGGGCGACGCCTTCGAGCTTCTTGCGCACGTAGTCCGCCGTGATGCGGACCGTCTTCGGCTTGCGCTGCCTGCCCTCGAACGACACGTCGTCCAAGAGCGCTTCAAATATCGTATGCAGGCGGCGCGCGCCGATGTTCTCACCGCTCTCGTTGACGCGGCACGCCAGACGGGCGATCTCGCGCACGGCGTCGTCGTCGAACTTCAACTTCAACCCCTCGGTCCCGAGCAGGGCGACGTACTGCTTGATCAGCGCGTTCTTGGGCTCTTTCAGGATGCGGACGAAGTCGTTCTCGCCCAAGTCGGTCATCTCGACCCGGATGGGGAAGCGCCCCTGCAACTCCGGTATCAGGTCGGTGGGCTTGGCGATGTGGAACGCCCCGGCGGCGATGAACAGGATGTGGTCGGTGCGCACCATGCCGTAGCGCGTGCCCACTGTGGTCCCCTCGACGATCGGCAGGATGTCGCGCTGCACCCCTTCACGGCTCACGTCCGGCCCGTGCCCCGCCTCGCGTCCGGCGATCTTGTCGATCTCGTCCAGGAAGATGATGCCGCTCTCCTCCACCCGGTCCATGGCGATGCGGGTCACCTGCTCCATGTCCACGAGCTTCTGCTCCTCCTCCTGCATGATGTAGTCGGCGGCGTCCTCGACCGCCATGCGGCGTTTCTTCGCCTTGCCCTCCATCATCCCCGCGAAGAAGTCGCGCATGCTGTACTGCAACTCCTCGATGCTGGCGCCTTCGAAGAACTGCATCGAGACCGGGCTCGCGGGGTGCTCATGGACGTCCAGCTCCACGATGCGCTTGTCCAGCTTGCCGTCGCGGAGCTGCTTGCGCAGCTTCTCCCGCAAGGCCTCGACGCGCGCCAAGTCCTTACCGCCGTCGGTCGCCGCGCCTTCGCCGGGGATGTGCGGGAGCGCGGCCAGGAGCAAGTCCAGTATCCGCTCCTCCATGTTCAACTCGGCCTTCTCCTCGACCTCGAGGAGCTTCTCCTCGCGCACCATGTCCACGGCGATCTCCACAAGGTCGCGCACCATCGACTCCACGTCGCGCCCCACGTAGCCGATCTCGGTGAACTTGGTCGCCTCGATTTTCAGGAAGGGGGAGTTCGCCATGCGGGCGAGGCGGCGGGCGATCTCGGTCTTGCCCACCCCGGTGGGCCCCATCATGATGATGTTCTTGGGGGCGATCTCCTCCGCCATCTCCTCGTCGAGCTGCCTGCGGCGGACGCGGTTGCGCAGGGCGATGGCGACCGCCTTCTTGGCGGCCTGCTGCCCGACGACGTAGCGGTCGAGCTCCGCCACGATCTCGCGGGGGGACATCTCGTCCAACCCCCTCGGCTGTTTTTTCCGTTGCGAAGTCTTTGCCATATCGCTCCCGTCAGATCTCGTCCACGGTGATCTCGCCGTTGGTGAAGATGCATATCTCCCCGGCGATCCTCAGCGACTCCTCGGCGATCTTGCGGGCGGGGAGCTTGCTGTTGCGCATCAGCGCCCGCGCCGCCGCCAGCGCGTAGACGCCGCCCGAGCCGACCGCCAGCAGGCCGTCGTCCGGCTCGATGACGTCCCCCGTCCCCGAGAGCATGTAGACGTTCTTGCCGTCGGTCGCCAGCAGGAACGCCTCCAGGTGGCGCAGGGCGCGGTCGGTGCGCCATTCCTGCGCCAGCTCCACCGCAGCCCGGTTCAGGTTCCCTTGGAACTGCTCCAGCTTGGTCTCCAGGCGCGCGACCAGCGCGAAGGCGTCGGCGGTGGCGCCGGCGAAGCCGACGAGCACCTTGCCATTGTACACGCGCCTGATCTTGCGGGCGCGCTGCTTGATGACGGTGTCGCCGAAGGTCACCTGCCCGTCGCCGGCGAGCACCACCTTGCCACCGCGTTGGACGAGCAGGATCGTCGTTCCATGAAAGGTCTCTTTTCCAGACATAGGCGAGTAGTATAGCAGTCTGCGGGCAAAGTACAACAACGCGAAACACAGCCGCACGTTCGGGCGGGGCCGCGTGTTTTCCTCCGGGGCGTCGGTGGACGATGCGCGCGGTTAATTCGCGCTTGCCCATGCAATTTTGTTGACATGGAGGGGGAAGTGTTGTAAGTTGCCTCCTAAGTTGACGTTAAGACAGTCGGCTTGATAGATCGTAGACTGGCGGGCGCACCGGCCGGGGATGGCGGGGCAAAACGTCGGTTTTTGGATCGAGGTTTTGGCAAAAGCGGCAAGGCGTTCAAACAAGGGTCGTCAACAGCACCGACAGTCGTTCGCGTCGGCCTGCAAGGGCGGCAAAACAGGAGTCGATATGGCGTTCTGCACCGGATGCGGAGCAAGCATCCCCGACAACACGAAGTTCTGCGAGCAATGCGGCGCCCCGATCAGCACAAGCCGGGGTGCGGTGGCGACGCCGACGCAAGCCGCGCCCGCACCGGTGGCGGCACCAGCGCCCGTCGCCCCACCGCCAGCGCCTGCGCCGCCACAGCCCGTGGTCTCCGCGCCACCGCCGCAGTATGCGCCCCAACCCGCGTCCCAGCCCTTGTCCACCCAAGGTTATGCGCCGCCGCCGCCGGCAGGCCAGTATGCGGTGGTCACGACCATGGGCTGGCTCTGGACGCTGGTCGTGATGGCCATCCCGCTGGTCGGCCTCATCTTTTGCCTGATCTGGGCGATCGGCAGCGGCAACCAGAACCGTCGCAACCTGTCGCGCGCCTGCCTGATCCTGACCCTCGTGATGCTGGTCATCGGCATCGTGTTCGGTGTCGTCTTCTGGATGACGATCATGACGATGTTCGAAGGGGTCCTCGGGCAGTTCGGGGGATGGGGCGGGCTGCTCGAGCAATTGGGCGATCTGTTGAACAAGTAGTTGCGTCTAGTCGTGTTTGGGATGTACGATGCGCGTCTCGCCGGGGAATGTGGGAAACGGCAGGGACGCCGCTGGTGAAAGGCAACGGGGAACCTCTAAAAAGCTCGCAGACAAGGCGTCGCCGCAGATCGAAAAGCGGAGTTTACTGAGGTAAATGAGCATTTTCGATCAAGGCGCAACGCAGCGTCGGGGTTTTTCGCAGGTTCCCGATAAACAATTCTAAGGAGGATGCCGCTATGGCAATATGTGCGAGTTGTGGGGGGGAAGTTAGAGACGGCGTGCAGTTCTGCCCGGCCTGCGGAAAGCCGGTGGGCGCGCCTGCGGCGCAAGCCCAGCAGCAATATCAGGCGCCGCCGCCGCCGCCGCCCAGCGAGGATGGCGAGATTCCAGCCGATCCCAACGACGTGGCGCAGAACAAGACGATGGCGATTCTGGCGTACATCATCTTCTTCATCCCGCTGATCACCGGGGATCACAAGAAGTCGCCGTTCGTGAAATTCCACACCAACCAGGGGACGATCCTGTTCTTCTTGGAGATCGTGATAACCATAGTCGCCACCGTCACCTGCGGAATCGGCTCGATCTTGTACATCGCCGCGCTCGTATTCTGGATCATAGGCATCATGAATGTCGTGAACGGGAAGATGAAACCGTTGCCGCTTATCGGCAAGTTCCAGATCATCAAGTAGGACGCGGGGACGCGACTCCATCCGCGATGCGGGGCGGTCACGCTGTGATCGCCCCGCCTTAACCATTCGTATTATTCCAACCGTAGGCGGTTGCTGGTCGAGGAGTGCCCGCACCGGGGCGCACACCATCTTCCGCACATCATCGGTCTATTCCGCATCCAGTCCGTTCCGCAACTACAGGGATCCGGCCAAGGCTGCACTTCGGGGACTTCGGGGACAGATTCGGGGCCGCAAGGCGGTTGCAAAAAGCCCCGTCGGGGCTTCGCGGTTGTGCGGCGGCAAGCCGCCGCTTTCATGGGACGCAGACGTCCCCCGGGACAGGCCGCCGGTCAAGGACGCCGGTGCTTCTTGGCGGCGCGCTCTTTGTGTTCGCAATAGTCCCTCAACTCCGTCAGCACCGCGTTCCATCCTTCGTCGAGATAGGCGAGCATCCCCTCGTCCGCCTCCCCCCCGTCGCTATCGACCATGACGAGCTCAGTCGCGCCGGAGGATTTGGGATGGATGTCGTAGCACAAGGTGTGCGCGGATCCTTCGCCGCTCCCGTCGTCCGTCCAGTGCAGCTCCAGCGCGCTCCCCGGCACGAAGCGGGTGATGACCGCCCGCCCCTTGCGGCGGCTCTTCCCGTCGTTCCACTGCGCCGTGACCTCGCCCCCGTCGCGCGCGTCGGCGGTCGCCTTGTCGCAGAACCACTCTTCGAGCGCATTCGCCCGCGTCAACGCCTGGAACACGATTTCGGTGGAAGCCTGTATCCAAACCCTTTTCTTGATCTTGCTCTCCGTCACCGCGTCACACCTCGCTTGCAAAGGAAGCCTTATGCTACCAGAGACACCTCGCGGTTGCCAGCCGATATCGCCGCAGGCGCGGTCGGGCGCAGGCGCGGCGGGGCTACGGGGAGAAGGTCGCGATCCCCTTGGCGAAATCCCTCGCCTCCGCCTCGAACGCCTCCAGCGCGTCGACCAAGCCGGGACGGCGCAGCTCGTCGAGGCTCACCGTGTGCTCCGTCGGATAGACGAAGCTGTAGACGCGCGATGACAGCTCCCGCGCCTTGACGGCGATCCCCGCCGTCTTTGCGACGTACTCCGGCGGCGATGACGGTCGCGGGGACGCCCCCCCGCCCGACGGCTTCCCGCCCCCCTCTTTCGGCTTGGGGAAGGCGTAGGACAGGTCTTTGCGCAGGTCTTCGACGCTCTTGGCAAGGTCTTTCGCGTGCCCCCGGCAGACCAGCGCGGCGCGCCGCCGCAACGCCGCGTCGAACGCGGGCTCCAACGCGGTCTGGACCAGCTCGCACAGATCCTCGGCGTATTGCCGCATGATCCGCCCGTCCTCCAGGACCGAACGGGCGTAGGCGAAAAGCCGTGCGCGGAGCACACGCTCCGCCTGCGCCGGCGAAAGCGCCCCCCCGAGGGAGGAGCTTATCACCAGCTCCCGGACGTAGCGCACCCCGTTGATGACGACCTCCTCGAAGATGCGCGGTTGCGTCATGTTCAGCCCCGGCAGGGGGCGCAGGTGGGCGCGCAGCTCCCGGTTCTCCAAGAGGCTCGGGGGCAGGTCGCCCCGGTCGTCGGCACGCCCGTCGTCGAGTTTTTCGGGGCCGGGGGGGATCGTCGCGTACAGCTCCACGCCGTAGGCGGATTGCAGCGGCTGGAGCAACCGTTGCAATTTCCTATAACTGCGGTTCTCCTCGCTGCGGCACCAGACCTCCATCCCGGCGCCGTCGAAGGCGAAGACGGCGTCAAGCTCCCGGCAGAGCCCCTCGCTGTGGAACTCCAGCCAGGCTTCGACGAGCTTGGTCGGCGTGTCGCGGTTCGGCATAGGCGTCGCTCGCGAACGGGGATTCGGAACGCGGGTGCCGGGTCATGCGCCCCGCCCGGGCGCGGTCGATCCCGCGTTCCAAGCCCCAACCCAACATGGGCGGCATAGATCAGTAGGCTTTGGCGAAGTACGCCTTCGCCTTGGCGGGCTTGCCGCAACGGATGCACGTCCCCGCATCGCCCGATTGCCCGAGCGGGATGCAGCGCAGCGTCGCCTTGGTGTCCTCCTTGACGCTTTTCTCGCATCCGGCGTCACCGCACCAAGGGGCGTAGGCGAAGCCCTTCTCCACGGCCGCAGTGAACTCCCCGTAGTCCTCCGGCTCGACGGTGTTGCCGACGCGGAACGCCAGCGCGCGCTCGTAGAGCGACTTCTGGATAGACGCCAGCGTCTCCGTGACGGCGGCGGCAAGCCCCTCCTGCGGCACGAACGACTTCCCTTCCCTGCCCGGCTTGTCGCGCCGCGCCAGCACCACCGTCCCCTTGGCGACGTCCTTGGGGCCGACCTCGATGCGCAACGGCACCCCGCGCATCTCCCAGTCGTTGAACTTGAAGCCGGGGCTCGTGCCCTCGCGCTCGTCCAGCACCGTGCGCACCTCCGCCGCCGCCAGTTGCCCGCGCAGTCGCCGCGCCGCCCCCAGCACCGCCGCCTTCTCCTCGTCGGTCTTGTAGATCGGCACGATCACCACCTGGTGCGGGGCGAGGCGCGGCGGCAGGATGAGTCCCTGGTCGTCGCCGTGGGTCATGATGATGGCGCCGACGAAGCGCGTGGAAATCCCCCAAGAGGTCGTCCAGCAGTGCTGCAGGACGCCGTTCTTGTCGAGGTATTTGATCTCGAAAGCCTTGGCGAAGTTCTGCCCCAGATTGTGCGACGTGCCCGATTGCAGCGCCTTGCCGTCGCCCATCATCGCCTCGATGGTGTAGGTGTCGTCCGCCCCCGCGAAGCGCTCGGTCTCCGACTTGCGCCCCACGATGACCGGCACCGCCGCCTCGTTCTCGGCGAAATCGCGGTAGACCTCGATCATGCGCAACGTCTCCTCCTGGGCCTCCTCGGCGGTGGCGTGCGCGGTGTGCCCCTCCTGCCAGAAGAACTCCAGCGTGCGCAGGAACAGCCGCGTGCGCAGCTCCCAGCGCACGACGTTCGCCCACTGGTTGATCAGCACCGGCAGGTCGCGGTACGACTGTATCCACTTGGAGTAGGCGTGGCCGATGATGGTCTCGGAGGTGGGGCGCACCACCAGCGGCTCCTCCAGCTCCTGGCCGCCGCCGTGGGTCACCACCGCCAGCTCCGGCGAAAAGCCCTCGACGTGCGACTTCTCCTTCTCGATGAAGCTGCGAGGGATCAAAAGCGGGAACTGCGCGTTCACATGCCCGGTCGCCTTAAAGCGTCTGTCCAGCGCCTGCTGGATGTTCTCCCACAGCGCCCAGCCGTAGGGCCGGACGATCATGCAGCCGCGCACCGGCGCGTAGTCGGCGAGCTCCGCCCGCAGAACGAGCGTGTTGTACCATTCCGAGAAATCCTCCGCGCGGGAAGGGAGCTTGAGGTCTTTGTTGTCCGCCATCGTCTTTCTATGCCTCTCCGAAACCGCCGCCGTCGCCTCCTGCGCGACCGCGGCCATTGCGATTATCCTGCCATATCGTCATCGCCGCAGGGACGCCTCGCCCCGACCGCCCCTCCCGGCGAAGGCCCCGCCCCGCGTCACGCGCCGTTTTTCTTCTTGCGCCGCCTGCCCAAGACGGCGGCGACCCCGATGCTGACGATGTACAGCAGAACCATCGGCGCCGACCAGATCAGCAGGTTGACGGCATCCGAGGTCGGGGAGATGATCGCAGCCAGGATGACGATGCCGACCAAGGCGTAACGGAACTTCTTGATGAGGAAGCCGGCGCTGACCAGCCCGAACAGCGAGAGGAACGCCACGACCACCGGCATCTCGAAGATGAGCCCGAAGCCGAGCAGCATGGTGTTGGTCAAGTCCAAGTACCTGCCGATGTCGATCTGCGGCTTGACGTTGTCGATGTTCGCTCCCCAGTCGGTCAAGAACTCGAACGCACCCGGCAACGCGATGCGGTAGCAGAACGTGGCGCCGGCGAGGAACAACAGCACCGAAAAGAACAGGAACGGGATGACGTAGCGTTTCTCGCGGCGGTAGAGCCCGGGGGAGATGAACTGCCAGACCTCGAAGAGCGTAAAGGGCAGGGTCAGGAAAATCCCCGCCAGGAGCGCCACCTTCATGCTGATCGTGAAGGCGTCCGTCGGGCTGGTGTAGATGAGGTTTCCCCCGACGCGCTCGACCTCCCGGTTGATGGGTATCGCCAGGAAATTGTAGATGCGGGGGGAGAAGAAGAAACAGGCGCAAAAACCGACGGCGAGGTAGATGGTGATGCGCACCAGCCGCTTGCGCAACTCGTCCAGGTGATCCAGGAAGGACATCTTCCCGGCTTCCTGCTCGGACTCCTCTGCGTCCGTCTTGGTCTCCTCGATCACGTCGCTCATCGTTTATTTGTTCTATTTCGCGGGTTCTTCCGATGCGGGTTAAGACCCCGTGGCGTCCGTCGCCGCAGGGGCGTCCGCCGCAGTCCCGGAGGAAGCGGAGTCGGAGGATATGGAGTTAGCGATGTCCTCGACGATTTCCGACGGGTTGATCGTGTTTTCCGTCACGAGGTTCTTCAACGCCGCCTTCTCCTTGTCCAGGTTGACCTCGTCCTCCCAGGTCTGCTTCAGCTCGTTGGACGCCTTCTTGAACTCGGCCAACCCCTTGCCGATGGTCTTGCCTATCTCCGGCAGCTTGCGGGGGCCGAAGACGATGAGGGCGATGATGAAAATTATGACGATTTCCTGCATTCCCAGACTGCCCATACGCCCCCCCCGCTCGTTACCGCTTTACGTCCCTGAGTCTAGTTTAGCGACGGGGGGAAGTCAAGCGCCGCCTTGGAGCGGGAACGGGAGGGGGGCGTGGCGGCGCGCCCCTTATTCCCGCTGCGCGCGCAGCGCCTGGTCCATCCTCGCCCCGAAGGCGGCGGCGGGCTCGAACCCCACGCCCCGGAGCCCGGGCAACTCCTCCCCGTCGGGACGCAGGAACACCAGCGTCGGCACCCCCCGGATGCGGAACCTCTCCATCAGCGCCCGCACCTCCGGATCGTCGTCGTCGGTCAAGTCCGCCTTGACCATCACAAAGCCGCGGGAGCGGCGGACCACCTCGGGGTCGGAATAGGTCTTCTCGTCCAACTCCCGGCAGGGGGCGCACCAATCCGCGTAAAAATCGATGAACACCGGCGTCCGCTCCTCGGCGGCGCGCGCCAGACGCTCCTTGGAATAGGGCTCCCAGCGGACGGCGTCCCGCGCGGCGCCGCCGGGGACGCCCGCCCCCCCCCGCTCCAGCGCGGCAGGCACCCCCGTCGCGAGCACATACAGCGCCGCAACGAAGAACAGGCAGCCGACGGCGTTGCGCGCGACGAGGAAAGCCCTGCCGGCGTCGGGGACCGGCGCCAGCCACGCGAGGTAGACGCCGCCGAGGACGAGGATGAGCCCGAGCGCCGACGGGTAGGCGAGCGGAGGGAGCAGGGTGCGGAGGAAGTATGCCGCCATGCCGAACAGGACGAAGCCGAACACCCGCCTCACCCAGACCATCCACGCCCCCGAACGCGGGAGCCTCCGGACGCTGCCGGAAAAGACGCCCAGCGCCAGGAACGGCAGCCCGAGGCCCAGCGCCAGCGCGAAAAAGAGCAGGAAGCCGACGAGCGCGTCCCCCCGCTCCCCGACATAGGTCAGCAGCCCCAGCACGAAGGGGCCTATGCAGGGGGCGGCGACGACGCCCATCGTAAGCCCCATCAGGAGGGAACCCGTCCACCCCCCGCGCCCGTCCCCGCCCGCCGAGCCCACCAGCCGGGTCAGGAACGAAGGGACGCGCAATTCGTAGACGTCGAACATGCCGAGCGCCAGAATCGCCATGAAGAGCGCCAGGGCGGCGGGCACGGCGGGATAGCGCAGCGCGCCGCCGAAAAGTCCGCCCGTCAGCGCGGCGGCGACGCCCAGGACGGAATAGGTGACCGCCATGCCGAGCACGTAGGCGGCGGCGTGACCGATCAAACTCCCCTTCCGTCCGCCGGACTGCCCGCCGAACCAGGCGAGCGTCACGGGGATCAGCGGATAGACGCACGGGGTCAGGTTCAGCGCCAAGCCGCCGACGAAGGCGAGCAGCAGGTTCAAAGGCAACCCCCGCCGGCCGAAGTCGGCCCCATCCCCGGGCGTCCCGCCGGCCGCGTCCCCGCCCGCAGGCGCCGCCGCCCCCGCACCCCCCCCCGCCGTCGCACCCGACGGCGACGACGACGGCGCGAGCGGCACAGAGACGCTGAACGGCCTTCGCACCGGGGGGAGGCAGGAGTTGTGATCGCACGCCTGGAACCGCACACGCCCCTTGGCGAGGATCTCCTTGGGGGCGAAGCCTGGCGAGGGGCGCACGCCGACGGTGATCCGCACCGTCCCCTCGTAGACGGACATCGGGGTGTCGGAAAACGGGAGCTTTTTGACCGCAGGCTCGGGGAACGCCGGCTCGTCGAAGGCCACGCCCGCGACCGGCTCGATCTCGACGCCGGTGGGGATCAGGTGGCCTTGCCGCGGCCGGTTCGAATTGATGTGGTAGCGGCGGTCGATCACGAGCTCGATGACCAGGGACGCGGCGCCCTTGGTCGAACCCGCCAGCGCCCGCATCCGCACCGCCGCATCCGCAGGCACCGCCCCCGCACCCCTCACGCCGGACGGCGCGCCGGGAAACAGGCACGGGAGGAACGCCGCCACGATGGCGAATGTCGCAGGCTTCAATCTCATGACGACGCCCATTATCCCGGATATCGCGGGAGAATTCCACCGTGCGATGGGCGGGCGGCGGATGTCACAGGCGGCGCAGGTGTTCGACGGCGTTGCGGAACAGGCTCAGCCCCAGCCCCTCCGTCGGCAGCTCGCCGCGCATCTTCTGCAGATCCCATCGCGGGTGGTTCTCCGGGTACAGGTACGCCTCCGGGTGAGGCATCAGCCCGAAGACGCGCCCCGTGGGGTCGCACAGCCCCGCGATGGCGTTCAGCGCGCCGTTGGGGTTGTAGGGGAACTCCTGCGTCGCCTCGCCCGTCTCCGGGTCGGCGTAGCGGCAGGGGACGCAACCGAGCGCCTCCAGCCGCTCCAGCAGCTTCCGGTCCGGCGTGAAGACCTTCCCCTCGCCGTGGCGCACCGGCAGCGGGAAGCGCGCGAGCCCCGCCGCCGCCAGCCCCTTGGTGAAGACGCAGGGCGAGTCCGGCTCGAAGCGCAACGGCGTCCAGCGGTTCTGGAACGTGCCGCAGTCGTTCTGCATGATGGAGAGCTTCTGCGCGAACCATTCGCCGTCAATGCCCGGCAGCAGCCCCAGCTTCACCATGATTTGGAAGCCGTTGCAGACCCCGAGGACAAGCTTCCCCGCGCGGATGAACTTCTCCAGCTCCGCGCCGAGCCGCCGCCTGACCCGCAGGGCGAAGACGTGCCCCGAACCCATGTGGTCGCCGTAGGAGAAGCCGCCGACGAACATCAGCGCCGCGTAGTCGCCCAGCCGCGACGGACGTTCGACGAGGTCGCTCAGATGCACCCGCTCGGGGCGCGCCCCCGCCATCTCCCACGCGACCGAGGACTCGACCTCGCAGTTCAATCCGTAACCTGTGATGATGAGCACCGGGATGTCAGACGCCATACAGGGTCCCCTTGAAGGCGCGCCGCAGCGCGTCGATGTCCGTGTGTACGACCTCGCGACCCCGCCTGCCGACAACGCGCAGGCGCCGCCCTTCCGCGACCGCGCCGACGCGGCGCAGAGGCAGGCCGCGGAAGGTTTCTTCGAGCGCCGCCGCGTCTTCCGGGGCGCAGGTGAGGACGAAGCGGCTGTTGGACTCCGAGAAGAGCTTCGCGTCGTCCGCAAGGCCGCCGTCGCATTCGACGGCCCCCAGGTCGATGTCCGCGCCCAAGCCGCCGCCGACGGCCGCGAGGGCGAACGCCACGCCCAGGCCGCCGAGCGTCGGCGTGTGCGAGGAGCGCACCAGGCCGCGCCCCGTCGCCTCGTTCATCGCGCGGTAGAGGCCCAGCGCCAGCGGGATGTCGAGCGACGGCGCGCGCCCGCCGTAGGCCAGCGGCTCGCCCGCCTCGCGCGCCAAGAGCCGGAAGAACTCCGAGCCGCCCAGCTCCTCGCGCGTCACGCCGGCGACGTAGACGACATCGCCCGGCCGTTTGAAGTGCATGGTGACGGCGCGCCCGACGTCGTCGATGACGCCGATGGTCGAGAACAGCACCGTGGGGGGGATGGATATCTTGCGCCCCCCGCGCACCGAGTCGTTCTTCATGCTGTCCTTGCCGGAGATGGCGGGGACCTTGTAGGCCGTCGTCACGTCGTAGAGCGCCTTGCCCGCCCGCACGAGCTGCGCCATCTTGTACGGGCCGTCCGGCGTCTTCTCCGAAAGCACCGGGTCGGGCCAGCAGAAGTTGTCCAGGCCCGCGATGCGGTCGAGGCGACCGCCGACGCTCACGACGCGCCGCACCGCCTCGTCGATGACGCTCGCCATCATGTCGTAGGCGTCGATGTCCGAATAGAACGGGTTGATCCCCTCGGCCAGCACCATCCCCTTGCGGCAGCCGTGCTCCGCCATCATGACCACGGCGTCGCTCGGCACGTCGCCGTCCACGCCGACGAAGGGCTTCACCACGCTCAGCCCCTTCACCTCCCCGTCGTACTGCCGCGACTTGTACTCCTTCGAGCAGACGTTCAGGGACGCGAGCAGCTTCAAGAGCGTCCGGTTGCGCGGCCCCTTGCGCGGCGCGGGGGGCGCGGGGATCCGCGGCGGCCGCCAGCGCGCCTCGATCGTCATGCGCGGCCCCCCCTCGTGCAGGAACTCCAGGTCGAGGTGCGCCGTCACCCGCCCGCCGTGGCGCACCGTCAGCGCGCCGCTGTCGGTGAAGGCGCCGAGCGCGGCGGCCTCGACCTCGCGCCGCCGCGCCAGCGCCAGGAACTCGTCCAGCTTCTCGGGCGGCACCGCGAGCGACATCCGCTCCTGCGCCTCGGAGAGGAAGATCTCCCACGGCTGCAACCCCTCGTATTTGAGCGGCGCCTTCCCCAAGTCGATGTCCGCGCCGCCGCTCAGGCGGCTCATCTCGCCGATGGAGGAGCTGAGGCCCCCCGCGCCGTTGTCGGTCAGGGCGCGGTAGAGGCCGAGGTCGCGCGCCTCGAGCAGGAACTCGTAGAGGTTGCGCTGCGTGATCGGGTCGCCGATCTGCACCGCCTGCGCCGGCGACTCCTTGCGCAGCTCCTCCGAGGAGAACGTCGCGCCGTGGATGCCGTCCTTGCCGATGCGCCCGCCGCACATCACGACCACGTCGCCGGGCTCTATCTCCTTGCGCTCGGAGGGGCGTCCCGTCACCAGCCGCGGCAGCCGCCCCACCGTGCCGCAGTAGACCAGGGGCTTGCCGATGTAGCGCTCGTCGAACCGCTCGAAGCCGCGCGCCCAGGGGATGCCGCTCTGGTTGCCGCCGTCTATCACCCCCTGGTGGACGCCGTCGCGGATGCGCCGGGGGTGCATCAGCCCCTCCGGCAGGTCGCCGTCGTAGAAGGGCGAGCCGAGGCAGTAGCCCCAGACGTTGGCGACCAGCTCGCACCCCATGCCCGTCCCCATCGGGTCGCGGTTCACCCCCACGATGCCGGTGATGGCGCCGCCGTAGGGGTCCAGCGCCGAGGGGGAGTTGTGGGTCTCGACCTTGTAGGCGAGGTTGTAGCGGTCGTTGAAGCGGATGACGCCGGCGTTGTCGCTGAAGACGGAGACCAGCCAGTCGATCTCATTTCCTATCTTCGCCGTCGCGTCGCGGATGCAGGTCTTGAACAGGGAGTCTATCCACTCCTCTTTCACGTCGGCGGGGTCGGACTCGTCGATGTAGTGGACGAGCGCCGCGAATATCTTGTGCTTGCAATGCTCGGACCAGGTCTGGGCGATGCACTCCAGCTCCACGTCCGTCGGCTGTTCGGGCAGGCCCAGCGCCGCGCGCTCCCGGCGCGCCTTCTCCGAGGCGAAAAAGTCGCGGATGGCGCGCATCTCGTCCAAGCTCAGCGAGAGGATGCCCTCGCGGCTGATGCGCATCAGGTCTTCGTCGCCGCCGCTCAGGTCATAAGTCTCGACGCGGATGTCGGGGCGCTCGCGCACGGCGGGCACGGAATCGTCCACGGGGGCGGCGGCCCACTCCTCCGGCGAGAAGACCCGCATCGTCTGGATCAGCGGGTTGGCCAGGAGCTCGCCCGCGAGGCGGTCGATGTCCGCGCGCCCCAGGCCGGAGCCTTGGAAGAAATACTGGATGGATGTGTAGACCGCCTCCGTCGGGCCGAGCGGGCGGTCGAGCACGTCCCGCGCCACCGCGCGCGCCGTCGCCCCCACGTTGTCGGTCACCCCCGGCTTGAAGCCGACCTCGACCATCCAGTCGAACGGCGGCGGCTCGAGGCGCCCCACCGCCGAGCGGGAGGTCACCGGGTCGGTGAACGCCTTGCGCACCTCGGCGAGCTCCTCCGGGGAAAGCCCCATGTCCAGCTTGTAGACGTCCCGCGTCCGGCAGGAGGCGGCAAGGCGCAGGAAGCGGCGCGCCTTGGCGGCCACGGCGTTGCCGCGCGCGTCTTTTATCCCCCGGATGCCGCGTTTCAATCCGATTTCGATGCGAAAGGCCACAGTCGCCCCCATCCTGAAAAGTGAAGGTGCAGGATATTTGCATCAACTTGAAATTTCAACCTGCATTTATGGGAACCTCATGCGGGTTTTTTCCGCCTGAGCCTCGCCAGCAACCCGAGCAGCCCTCCGGCGCTCCTGCCCCCGGAGTAGACCGGCACCCCCAGCTCCCGCCGCAGATCCCGCAACGTCATGTCGTCCAAAAGCGCCTTGTCGCCAAACGACAGCGCCTCTCCGGGAAGGACGATGAAATCGCCGAAGGGCTTGCCGCCCGCAACCGTCTTCGACCGCGCGTCCGGCGGCGCGACCGCAAGGGGCTTCAGCGCCCGGACGACGTCCCCGCCCGCCAGCAGCCCCGCGACGGTGATCCGCCTCCCCAGGAAACGGTTCTCGACGGCGAGGACTTGCAACGACGCGCCCGTCCGTCCGTTCCAATCGCCGATGACGCGCTCGAGGACGGGGAAGAAGAGCGGCCCCGTCACCAGCGTCCCGCGCAAGCCCGCCATCGGCGCGCGCCTCCGCGCCGCGCCCGCCGCGAAGTCGTCGAGGAAGGTGCGCACCATCCCCACGCCGTCCTCTATCTGGGCGAAGTCCTCGTAGTAGTCGCGCCCCGGGATCGGCGCGCCCGCCAGCAGGAAGAACTCGTCCGCCGGGAAGACGAATGCGCGCCCCGACTCCGCGGCGAACCGCCGCCGCCAGCCGTTGACGCGGCGCAACAGCGTCCGGCTGAAAGACGGCGTCGCCGGTCGCAACCCCCGCCCCGGCGGGACGTGGTCGGAGATGCCCACCGGCACGACGGCGACGGACTCCACGCCGAGGCGGTGGAGGTCGAAGACCGTCTTCTCCAACGCCGCCCCGTCGTTGACCCCCGGCATCAGGACGACCTGCGCATGGACGCGCACGCCGCCGCCGACGAGGCGGGCGAGCTTCCCCGCGAGGTCGTCCGGCCCCTTCCCGCCACGCCCCAAGATGCGGGCGCGCAGATCCGGGTCGGTCGCGTGGACCGAGACGTAGAGCGGCGACAGGCGTTCCGCGACGATGCGGGCGAGGTCCTTCGCCGTCGCGTTGGTCAACGTGACGTAGTTGCCGTAGAGGAACGAGAGGCGGTAATCGTCGTCCTTCACCCGGAGTCCGGGCCGGACGCCGGGGGGCAGTTGATCCACGAAGCAGAACATGCAGGCGTTGCCGCAACGGCGCGTCGGGAACTCCGCGACCGTGACGCCCAGGCCGCCGCCCCCGTCCAAGTCGTCGCAGTCGATCTTGAACCGGCGCAGGCGACCGCCCTTCCGCAGGATGCGCAACGCCACGCGCCCGTCGGCGGTCGCCAGACGGAACCTCAACGCCAGCTCGTCGGGGATCTCGCAGTCGCCCACGGCCAAGAGCCGGTCGCCGGGGGCGATGCCCAGCCGATCCGCCACGGAGCCGGGGGCGACTTCCAATATCTCGATTCCGGCGTCCGGCATCTTCGCTAGTCTTTCGCGTCCGGGTTCTGGACGGGGCTTTGGCTTTGGTAGGAGGAGATGATCTTCACCGCACGGTAGAAATAGTGCAGCCCTGACGCCACGGTGACGAGCAACGTCGCATATACGGCGCAGGGGAACAGCGTCTGCGCCGCCCCCATCTCGAAACCGGCGAGCAGGCAGACCCCCACCATCAGCAGTTGCATGGCCGTCGTACACTTGCCGAGGATGCTGGGCGGGAAGCTGGAGTGTCCGGTCTGCATATGTATGACCAAGACCGAAACGGCGATGACCACGTCGCGGCTGATCGTGAGGATGGTCAGCCACGCCGGGATGCGCATGTCTCCGCCGGCGGGATGCAACGTCAACGCGATGAACGCCGCCGTCAGCAAGAGCTTGTCCGCCATCGGGTCGAGGAAGGAGCCGAGGGGCGTGCGCTGGTTCAGCTTGCGCGCGATCAGCCCGTCCAGGCCGTCGGTCAGCGCGGCGAGCAGGAAAACGACGGTCGCCGCCCGGGGGCACCCGTAGACGAGCAGGATCACGAAGCAGGGGACGAACACCATGCGTAGGATGGTCAACTGGTTGGCGTAGGTCAAAAGCAACTGCCGTCCTCCTAAACTGAATCCGGACACAATCGCGGATTCTATACCAAATGACCTTACCATGGCAGGACTTTGTATGCCACCCCCGCCACCCCCGCCCCCCGGGCCGCCTCGACCGCCGCCGACCCGGCGCCCGGCATCCTTTGGCGCGCTTAGCGGATCCTCCTCGAACAAAGCGGAAGAAAGCTACTAATACTTTACGGGGGCGTGCCGATAAGTGTTTTTTTACATCGAAAAGGGGGGTCGCGGGGTCAACACCAGTGGCACGGCATACCTGTAATCGCCAGGCGCATCGTGCCACTGCATGCGGACGTCCCGGGGGCGGGGCATGCCTCGACATGCCGTCGGCGCGGGGCGCGTCCCCGTCGGGCCGTCGTCCGCCCATCCGCGCATCCCGCGCACCTTCCGGGGGCGTCCGCCGCCCGAGACCGGGCTGCGCCCGTCATTCGGCGCACTTTCGACCTTCCCTCGGCATTCCTCCAAGGGGGGCGTTCCTTCAAGTCCAGGGTTTTGCCTGCTGCGCGCATGTGCTATTTTGAGCCTGCGACGTTGGCGCGACGTTGACGCGCGACGTTGACGCGACGTGCGAAGACGTCGGCGCATCTGCATCTAATTGGGAAGGGAGTGGGGGGAAGGTCTCATGGCGATATACGATCTGGGCAATTACGAGGGCTTGTTGGCGGAGGCGGGGGCGTTCCACGGCGACATCTGCGGCGGCATCCGCATCGGCACGCGCATGACCATGTGCGGTTTGCGGCACTTGGGCATCGGCGACCCCAGGGGAGCCGACAAGAAGAAGCTGATGGTGTTCGTGGAGATCGACCGTTGCGCCACCGACGCCATCATGGCGCTGACCGGCTGCCGTCCGGGCAAGCGCTCCATGAAGGTGAAGGACTATGGCAAGATGGCTGCCACGTTCGTCAACCTGGAGACGAACCGCGCCGTCCGCGTCGTCCCCACCGACGCCAACCGCAGGCCGACCGCCGACGGGGGCGAGCCCGACTTGGCGAAGATGTCCGACGAGGAGCTTTTCCGCGTCCTGGACGTGGAGGTGCCCCTCCCGCCGGAGGATTTGCCGGGAAAGCCCGTGCGCCGCGCCGTCTGCGCACGTTGCGGCGAGGACGTCTTGGACGGCAGGGAGGTCGAGGCCGCCGGCGAGACCCTTTGCCACCCCTGCTTCGAGCGGCGGGACTACTACCGCATCCGCGCGTAGGGGCGCCTGGAGCGGTCGGAGCCTATAGATGCGCCTCGCACGTAAAAAACGCTGGTTCGCCCTCGCCGCGGTGCTGGTGGCGGTCGCCGTCTCATGGCATCCGGTGGGGCGCGTCGCTTGGGCCGCCCGGCTCGCCTTCTCCCTGGACCGTTTGACGCACGACTTGTCAAACGGGGTCGAACGGCGGGATCTCGCGGTGACCGACGCCAAGGCCGACCGCACGGGTGACGGGGGGCGGACTTACGAGGCGCTCTATTACCGCCCGTCCGGGACGGCGCCGAAGACCGCCGTCATCATCGCGGCGGGGCTCAGCGAGAAGGGGTGCCACGACCCGCGGCTGGTCGCCCTCGCCCGCACGCTGGCGTCGAACGGCCTGCTGGTGGTCACCCCGGACATCCGCGAATTCCGCGAGTTCGAGATATCCGCCGAACCCATCCGGCAGATCACGTTCTGGCACGGCCAAGTCCCCTCTTTGGAGGGGGGGGCGGGCATCCGCAAGGTCGGCATGGCGGGGATATCCTACTCCGGCACGATGGCGATCATCGCCGCGAGCCGGCCGGAGATCAGGGACGACACCGCCTTCGTGCTCGCCATCGGCCCGTATTTCGACCTCATCGGTTGTGCGCGGGAGTGGTTCGCCGCAGGCTCGCCCGACGAGTGGAAAGGATTTTACCCGCAACGTTACTACGCCCGCTGGCTCCTGATGCGCGCGGCGCTGGACATGCTCCCCACCCCCGTGGAGCGCCGCTTCATGGACGAGACCGTCGCGGCGCTGATCGCCACGCACAGGGCGCCCGCCGTCCCGCCTGGCATGACGCCGGCGGGGAGGCGCTGGCACGGGCTTGCCACCGTGCGGCCGGGTCAGACCGACGGGGAGCTGGCGACCGCCATCGAACGCCATCTGGCGGCGGCGCTCTACGATGACCTCAGCCCGGAGAAACCCCTCGCCGAATTACGGTGCCCGCTCTTTTTGATCCACGGCGCGCATGACGACCTGATCCCCCCGCGCGAAAGCGTCGAGTTGCACCGGCGGGTCGTCGGACAAGGCCGCGCCGCCCACCTTCTCGTCAGCCCGCTGCTGTCCCACACGCAGCCGGTGGAAGCGCCGCAGACGTTCCGGCAAAAGTTGGCGACCGGATGGGACATCTTCTCCTTCGGCTACCGTCTGGCGGCGGTCATGACCGATTGACCCTGCCAGCGCCGCGCCCATATGCGCCCCGCATTCCTCACGCGACTTCCCCACGCGGGAACACCTTTCGACCCCGTAAGCCCGGCAGGCGCAGAACGCGACCTGCCGTGTGCGGGTCGCATAGGCAGGACGCGCCCTTGCCGTTCAGGGTCAAGCGCCAGCTTGAAGTGCCCGAAGTGTCCGAAGTGTCCGAAGTGCAATGTTTCGGCTTTGCAACTCGCGGACGCCGTGCTAATCTTTGCCCCGCCGTCTCAATGCCTGGCATCCGCAAAGTCGCGCAGGGGGCATTGCGATGAAGCCCTTCAGTGGATAAGTCCCGCAACGTGGGCCGTTAGCTCAGTCGGCAGAGCATCTGCCTTTTAAGCAGAGGGTCGCTGGTTCGAATCCAGCACGGCTCACCAATCAAATCAACGACTTGCAACCTTCCCCGTACCTGTCGGACATCTTCCACCTCCCGTCCGTGCCGTTTATGGCGCCACCCTCCACGGGACTCTTTTCCACATCCCCGATCGAATCGATGTTGAATTCTGCGCGGAAATTGTCTAATCTTCATCAACTATGGATGATATGTCATTTGTCTTAGCGGGAATCTCGTCAAAAGATGATTATGCGTTGCGCGCGCTGTTCGACTTGGCGCAACAACAGCCGGGGGTGCCCATCCGGATCGCCAAGATATCCGAGCGGCAGCAAATCCCGCAAAAATTCTTGGAACTGATCCTCGCAGAGTTGAAGCGTGGGGGCTTCGTGGAGTCGTGGCGCGGAGTGAACGGCGGCTACAACTTGTCCCGCCCACCGGACAAGCTCACCGTGGGCGAGGTCTTGCGCTTCGTCAAAGGGCGCAAGAACAACCGCCACAACGAGACGCCCGTGGATGAAAACCCCTTCACGACCTTGTGGCACCAAACCGACGTCCGCATCTCGGAGATACTCGACAAGACCACTTTCGCGGACTTGGTCCGGCAGTGGCAGGACAAGCAAAGCCGGACGACCCCCAACTGGGTCATCTAAGGGGACTGCGCCTTCCCGGTTCCACCTCTCCCCGCGCAAGCGCCGTCCCGCCAAGGGAATCCATATGGCAGATAACCACTTGCAATCAGGCGAAGGGGCATCTACTATACTCTTTCGGGTTCGATGAGACCCGTTGCGAATTTCAAGTTTGAACGTTTCGCATGTCATCATTTTCAACGGTGATTGCAAGTTTTCGAGAACAATTGAGCATTTTGGTTTTCACAATCGACCAGTCGCTTTGCGATAAGCGAAGGGCGGATGCAAGAAACGGGATTCGATCTGCACGCCCCTGTCGGGGTGCAGGCAAGATTTTCGCAGTGCGAGACACCAGGCGTCTCCGGAAGGGATGGACGCAGGGCGGAAGCCGAAAGGCGCTGTCGCCCCGCCATCGGCCTCGCGGAGGGCTCGCGATGAGGCGAGCCGGGGCGTCCGAACGGTTTCTCCCGGTTAAAAGGCAAGGTTCGCAACAGGTTAACAGGTTCATGATGGAAGCGCGATCATGGCGTTAAAATCACTTTTGTCAACCAACACGGGTGACGACCTGAAAGGCGTGCCTTGTCTGTTCTGATCCGCACCGACCCCTTCATTCCTCGCTCAGGCGGCTGCGTCCCATGACACGGGAGCAGGTTCATGATCAAAGATATGATCGTTTCCAGCACTGCCTTGGAAACGAGGGTCGCCATATTAGAGGACGACCGTCTGGCAGAGCTGTACATCGAGCGGCAACGCAATCGCGGCATCTTGGCAAACACCTATAAGGGAAGGGTGACCAAAGTCCTTCCGGGGATGCAGTCCGCCTTCGTGGACATCGGGCTGGAGAAGGACGCCTTCCTGTACGTCTCGGACTTCGTGGAGGAGAGCGACGAGCTCGATTCCGACCTCCCTGCGGACGACCCCGTGAACATCGTCGAATCCGAGGCCGAAGCCGCCGCCGAGCCACGTCAGTCGCGCCGGGAACGCCGTGGCGAGCGGCACCGCTGGCGCGACCGCCGTGAGCGCGGGGACCATCGCGCGGCTTCCGGCGATGCCAGGCGCCAGTCGCCCGCCGCGGCGCAGGTGGAAAGCCGCTGGGAGTTTCACGAGGACGGGGGCTTCTGGATCCGCGTCTACGTCGAAAGCCCCACGCAGCCCGAACGCCTCGACTCGACAGACCCTGCTTCCATGGCCGACGCGCCCGCCATGGAGGCGGAAACCGCCGAGGCGCCTCAACCATCCGAGCCCCCGCAGGCGTTGGACGAGGCGACGCCGGGGCAGCCCGTCCCCGACGCATGCGAAACCTCAACCGAATTGGAATCGGCTTCGGACGCCGCCGAGGCACCTTCCGCAGACGGGGCGCAAGCCCTCGGCGAGGACGCGCGAGACGCATCGCCGGCGGCCTCGGAAACGCCCGCCAGCGCTGGCACGGGCGACGCATCCATCCGGGACGACGGCGCCCGGCCGGGGTTCTCCGCCGACAAGGGCGACTCCGAAGGCGGACGCGGGAGCTTCCCCCACCGCCGTGGGATGGCGGCGCGTCGCAAGCGTTACGCCGCCCCGCGCCACACGCCGCAACGGACGCCGGCGGAGCACCATTCCATCGACGACATGCTCCACGAGGGGCAGGAGATCTTGGTGCAGGTCGCCAAGGAGCCCATCGCCCGCAAAGGCGCGCGCGTGACCAGCCACATCGCCCTGCCGGGCCGCTACCTGGTCTACATGCCGACGGTGGATCACATCGGCGTCTCCCGCAAGATCGGCTCGGACGGGGAGCGGATGCGCCTGAAGGAGATCATCCTGCGCCACCGGGAGCGGTTCCCGGGCGGCGTCATCGTGCGCACCGCCGCCGCAGAGCACAGCGAGGAGGACTTGGTGAACGACCTGCTCTTCCTCGTGCGCATCTGGGAGGACATGCGCACCAAGGCGGAGCGGGTTTCGGCCCCGGCGCTCGTCCACGCCGAAATGAGCCTGGTGCAGCGCCTCCTGCGCGACCAGTTCTCGTTCGAGTTCGCCTCCATCCGCGTGGACGATGAGATGGAATACCAACGCGTCGTCGAGTTCGTGGACAAGATATTCCCCGACCTCGTGCACAGGGTGAAGCTCTACACCAAGGACAACGACATCTTCGACGAGTACGGCATCACCCCCGAGATCGACAAGCTGCTGCATCCCAAGATATGGCTCAAGTCGGGCGGTTACATCGTCATCAACCAGACCGAGGCGCTGGTCAGCATCGACGTCAACACCGGCAAGTTCGTCGGGCGCGGCAACAGCTTGGAGGAGACCATAACCCGGACGAACCTGGAGGCGGTCAAGGAGATCGTGCGCCAGGTGCGGTTGCGCGACCTGGGCGGCATCATCGTGGTCGATTTCATCGACATGGACGAGCGCAAGAACCGCAAGCGCGTCATGGAGGCGCTTTCCGAGGAGATCGCGCGCGACAAGGCGCCCAGCAAGATCCTGGAGTTCAACGAATTCGGCTTGGTGGCGATCACGCGCAAGCGCGTCAAGCAGTCGCTCGAACGCTCGCTCTGCCAGACATGCCCCTACTGCTCCGGCTCGGGGATGGTCAAGTCGGTCTCCACGACCTGCCACAGCATCTTCCACGAGATCGAGAAGATGCGCGGCATCCTTGACGACCGCGCGGAGCTGATGGTCCGCGTACACCCGGACGTGGCAAAGGCGCTGCGGGACGCGGAGTCGGGGGTGCTCGAGGAGTTGCGGCACATCCTGCGGCGCGACGTGATCGTCAAAGCCGACCCGGCGTTGCACATCGAGCATTTCAACATCGTGAACTAGGCGCGGGGCGTCCCCTCCGCAAGGGGGGCGTCCGCCGCGAAGCCGCATATCGAATCCCAAGGCGCAACGCGGCGTCCGGGGTTTTTAGAGGCTCCCGACAGCTAGCGGTCGATGTGCTTGGGGATGACCTTGCCCCGCTCCTTGTCGCGCCACTCCCGTTCAGGGTAGTAGAAGTCCACGAGGTCGATCTTCATCAGCGTCTCCAAGTCCTGCGTGGGACGCTCCAGGTCGTAGGGGATCGGCCGCTTGGCGAAGGTCTGGAAGTACAGGACGCAGGCGTCGCGCCACCAGATCGCGTCGCCCACCTGGATGTAGAGCTTCTTCTGCACGTGGGCGAAGCGCTCGGCGTCGATGTACCGCTCCATGCGGTCCCACGTCTTCTGGAAGTCGCGCACCTCCCGCACGCCGCGGTCGTACTTGTGGCACAGCTCCTCCCACAACGTGCGGCCGCTGCGCATCCGGTGCGTCCACGGCACATGGTGGAACCAGAGGATGAAGCGCTCGTCCACGGTGGCGAGGTTGCCGTAGGCGGCGCGCAACACGGGCGAATACTGCTCGACGGCGTTGCTGCCCGTCGCCGTGCGGTCGTAGCCGAGCCCGGACTCGTCCGCCTTGTGGTAGTACTTCGGCAGCCAGTCGGGGCGCGCCTTGGACGGGGCGGCCCAAGGCTCCGGCCCGTAATGGTGCCCGAAGGCGAACAGGTGGTGCAGTCCCAGCGGCATCATGAAGTCCACCTCCGCCTCGCGCGAGCGCATCATCATATCGACCACCGGGACGACGAACGCCTCCTCGTTGGTGAACGTCTGGCGCACCCACTCCTCGGCGATGGCGGCGGCCGAGAGGCCGTTGTTCCACGCCAGGCGCCCGAACACGTACCAGTTGGCTTGCGCGAAGTGGCTCCCGCACCAGTTGGGCGTGCCCGCGCTCACGTTGGACACCCCGGCGATGGCGGTGAGCCTGTGCCCGAACAGCCTGCCGTCGGTCGCCTTGGCGACGGTGCTACCCGCCCCCTCCGCGTAAGTGTCCGTGCCCAGCGCCTCCTCCCACATCGTGCCGAGGTAGGCGATGTGGTTGGTGCCGCCCAGGTACTCCTGCACGACCTCGAACTCCGGCATGACGGGGGTCTTCTTCATCGCCCCGAACAGGGGGCTGACCGGTTCGCGCGGCTGGAAATCGACCGGGCCGTTCTTGACCTGGATGATGACGTTGTCGCGGAACTTGCCGTCGTTGGGATGGAACTCCAGATAGGCTTGCTTGGCGCGGTCGGTCTCGTTCGGGTCGTAGACGAAGGCGCGCCACATGATGACGCCCCCGTGGGAGGCGAGGGCGTCCGCCATCATGTTCGCCCCGTCCAGATGCGTCCGCCCGTAGTCGCGCGGCCCCGACGTGCCTTCCGAGTTGGCTTTCATCAAAAATCCCCCGAAGTCGGGGATGAGCCTGTAGATCTCGTCGGCCTTGTCCTTCCACCACTTCCGCACCTGCGCGTCCAGGGGGTCGGCGGTCTTCAGCTCGCCGAGCCGCACGGGGGTGGCGAAATCGACCGACAGGAAGACTTTGATGTGGTAGGGGCGCATGAAGTCGGCGATCGCCTTGGCGCGCCCGAGCCAGCGCGCCGTCAGGACGTTGGGCGAGGCGTTCACGATGTTGAGCACGGCGGCGTTGATGCCGACGGAGGCGTTGGCGCGGGCGTACTGCCTGTAAAAGTCGGGAATCACGGGCAGCAGCTCCGGCTTCCACATGGAGCCGACGGGCTTGCCTTCGCGGTCTTCCATGCCGAAGCCGTCCCAGTGGTCGAGGACGCGGATGGCGTACGAGGGCTTCTCGCACACGTCGAGCGTGGGCGGCACGGCGCCGGTCTCCTGCAGCCGCAGCAGGTGGTAGGCGCCGTAAAGCAGCCCCGCCTCGGCCTCCGCAGACACGGTGAAGCCGCCCTTCGCGTCGCCGGCGATGCGGTAGCCTTCCTCGCCCAGGGCGACCGCGCCCGCCGCAGCGTCACCCGCCGCCACGATGCGCAGGCGCACGGGCGCGCCCTTCCATTGCGTCCGAAGCTCGTCGAGCGCGATCTGGACGGTGGCGCCCTGCCGGTCGGCGTCCACCTGCGCGCGGGCGGTCGGCTCGGCGCGCAGCCAGAGGCGCGACCCGTCTTCCGCGAGCAGGGGCGCAGCGCCGAGGCAGAGCGCAAGGCACAGGCTGGCGAGGGCCGCCAGGACGGCCTTTCGCATGACATCAGACATTGCCGTTGTTGCGAATCGATGTTGTTTCATGAGCGTCTTCCGTCCGTGTTCTGTTCGTGTTCCCTTCGCAATGGCCGCTTCTTTGGCCGAAGGTTGATTTTATGACAGAGCTGCGTGAAATCGTATGGTTTTCTTGTATCGCGCTTCGGGTATCGCGCCCCTTAGCATTGCGCTTGGCGACGCGCAGACGGTGCGCGGTTGACGCATGTCCCGGCGCGCCCCTCGAGGGCAAGGCGGGATTCTCCGGAGGGGGGGCGCCCGTCCGGCATTTTATCGCAGGGAAAGCCGCCCTAGTCGAGCTTCTTTTTGAAGCGGAGGACGCTGGCGGCGAGGATGGCCGCGCCGAAGGCGGCGAGCGCCAGCAGTTGCGGCCACAGCACCCCGGCGCCGACCCCCTTCAGGAACACGCCGCGCGCGATCTCCACGAAATACCTGACGGGGTTGGCCAAGGTGATCCATTGCGCCAGGGGCGGCATGTTGCGTATCGGGAAGGCGAAGCCGCTCAGCAGGAAGAACGGCATGAAGACCAAGAACATCGTCATCATCGCCTGCTGCTGCGTCCGCGAGACGGTCGAGATGAAAAGGCCCGCCCCCAGCGTGCTCATCAGGAACACCGCCGACGCCGCGCCCAGGAACAGGACGCTCCCCCGCAACGGCACGCGGAACAGCAGCACCGAGACGGTCACCGCCACCGCCGCGTTGAACAGGCCGATGAGGGCGAACGGCAGCGTCTTGCCGAGCATCAGCTCCACGGGCCGGACGGGCGTCACCAGCAACTGCTCCATCGTCCCCACCTCCTTCTCCCGCACCACCGCCATCGCCGTCAGCATCATCGTGGTCAGCGTGATGATGTTCACCAGTATCCCCGGCACGAAGTAGTTCCGGCTGCGCAGGTCGGAGTTGAACCAGACCCGCGGCTTTGCGACAAGGCGTGGCAGCGGCGCCTCGGACGACGGCGCGGACGGCGCGCCCCCCGTCGCGCCGGAGCCCCCCCCCGCCTCGGCCTCTGCCGCCGCCGCGTAGCGCGCCCCGCGCAGGGAGCGCTCCATCGCCTCCTCCGCGTAGCGGGCGACCGCGCTCGCGGCGTACTGCGCCACGATCGACGCGGTGTTGGAGTTCGCGCCGTCCACCAGCACCTGCACGTCGGCGCCCCTGCCGCGCCGGACGTCCTCGCCGAAGCCCGCGGGCACGCGCACCGCCGCGTCCGCCCCGCCCCGGTCGAGCAGATCCCGCGCCTCATCCGCCCCCCCGTCCGGCGCGGCGACCAGATCGAAACGCCCCGAGCCTTGGAAACGGCTGAAAAGCTCGCGGCTCTCCGCCGTCCGGTCCTCGTCCACCCACGCCAGCCGCGCCGCGTCCACGTCTAAATTGGCGGCGAAGCCGAAGACGAGGAGCTGCATGACCGGCGGCGCCACCAGCATCGCCCGCATGCGCGGGTTGCGCAACGCCTGCAAGAACTCCTTGCGGATGATCACGCGCAGCCTCTGCACCATCCCCTTCATGCGATCTTCCCCCTCAGTTTCCTGGTCGCGAAGACGAACACCGCCGCCGCGTACAGCGCGAGGAACGCGAGCTCCGCCGCGACCGCCGCCGCCCCCACCTCGACGCCCACCCCTTTCAGGAAAACCCCCTTGAGGATGGTGATGAAATAGCGCGCCGGAATCACGTAGGTCACCGCCCGGATGACCGCCGGCATGTTCTGGATGGAATAGATGAACCCCGACAGGAGGAATGCGGGCAGGAACGAAGTCAGGACGCCCGCCTGGAAGGCCATCATCTGCGAGCGCGTCGAGGCCGAGAGCATGACGCCCCACGAGAGCGCGCCGAAGAGGAAGACGCCGCAGGACAGGAGCAGGAGCGGGAAGCTCCCCCGCAGCGGCACGCCGAAGACGAACACCCCCGCGACCAGGCAGACGGCCATGTCGCAGAGCCCCAGCGCGAAGTAGGCCGACAGCTTGCCCAAGACCATCTCCGAGGGGCGCACGGGCGTCGAGAGCAACTGCTCCATCGTGCCCGTCTCCCACTCCCGCGCGATGGTGAGCGAGGTCAGCAGCGCCGCGATGATCATCAGGATGACGGCGACCAGGCCCGGTACGATGTAGTTCTTCGACTCGAGCTCGCTGTTGTACCACACCCGCGTCCGCGCCCCGACCGGCGCGGGCGTCCGGCGGCCCGACAGCTTCGCCTCCGCCGCCGCGCGCAACTGGAGCGCGTAGCCCTGCACCAGCGCGTCGGCGTACCCGAGGGCGATGGCGGCGGTGTTCGAGTCGCTGCCGTCGAAGATCAGTTGCACCTCGGCGTCCCCGTCTTCGCGCCCTCCGGCGAGGTCCTTCGCGTAAGAACCGGGGATCACCAGCGCCATCGCGGCACGGCCTCGGTCGATCTCCCTGTCGACCTGCTCCGGGCTTTCCACCTCGGAGACGACCTCGAAATAGCGCGAGCCGTCGAACCGGCTGACCAGCTCGCGGCTGGCGGGCGTCCGGTCGCGGTCGCAGACCGTCACCGGCACCCGGTCCACGTCCAGGCTCAGCGCGTAGCCGAACGCCAGCAGCATCACCAGCGGCAGCATCAGCGCCAGGATCAGGCTGCGGGCGTCCCGCAGGATGTGGAGGAACTCCTTGCGCGCCATCGCCCGCGTGCGCCGCCAGTTCATGCCCGCCCCCTCTCCTCGCGCTCGATCATCGCCACGAACACGTCCTCCATCGACGCCTCGATAGGTTCGAGCCGCAGGGCTTCGACGGACTTTCGCGACAACGCCGCGCGGACGGCGGGGGCGGCCGGGTCGGGGTCGTCCGCGACGACATGCAGGCCGCCGCCGAAGACCGCCGCACCGGACACGCCGTCCTGCCCCTCCAGCGCGTCCAAGGCCGCCAGCAGGTCCGGCGACTCCAGATAGAAAATATGATAGCCGTCCAGCGCACGCTTCAGCTCGGCGGGGGAGCCGAGCGCGATCACCCGGCCCTGGTACATCAGCGCCAGGCGGTGGCAGCGCTCCGCCTCCTCCATGTAGTGCGTGCTCACGAATATGGTGCGCCCCTCGTCGGAGAGGCGGTAGATGAGGTCCCAGAAGCCGCGCCGCGCCAGCGGATCGACCCCGGAGGTCGGCTCGTCCAAAAACAGCACCGGCGGCTCGTGCAGGATGGCGCAGCCGAGCGCCAGCCGCTGCTTCCAGCCGCCCGCCAGCAGGGAGGTCATGCGCGCCTCCTTGCCTTCCAGCCCCGCCATGCGCAGGGCGAACCGCTTGCGTTCCCGCAGCCTGTCGCCGGACAGGCCGTAGACGCCGCCGAAAAACTCCAGGTTCTCCGCGACGGTCAGGTCGTCGTAGAGGGAGAACTTCTGGGACATGTAGCCGATGCTGGCCTTGACCTGCTCCGGCTGCTCGCGGACGCTGAAGCCCGCGACCGTCGCCCCGCCCTCCGTCGGCTCCAGCAGCCCGCACAGGATGCGGATGGTCGTGGACTTCCCCGCGCCGTTCGACCCCAGGAAACCGAAGACCTCACCGCGCCCGACATCGAGCGACACGCGGTCCACGGCGGTGAAGTCGCCGAAGCGCTTGGACAGGCCGCGTATCTCTACCGCGTGTCCCGCGAACGCGCCTCCTCCGGCGTCGCGCATTTCAGGCGGCATCGCGCGCCCCCTCTTTCTCCGCCCGCTCCGCCGCCTCGATGAGGGCGATGAACACGTCTTCGAGCGACGGCTCGGTTTCGGCGAAGCCGCATCCCGGCGCGGCGCGGCGCAACGTCTCCAAGCCGGCCGTCCGCGAGTCGGCAAGCAAATGGAGCGACGCGCCCGACGGCGTGGCGCTGGCGACGCCCGGCGTTTGCGCGAGGGCGTCCCGTGCGGAGCGCAGGTCGGGGCCCGTGACGCGGTAGCAGGTTTCCCGCAGCCCCGCCTTCAGGCGGGCGGGCGTGTCGAGCGCGACGAGCCGCCCGCGGCGCATCATCCCCACGCGGTTGCAGCGCTCGGCCTCGTCCAGGTAGGCGGTCGTGACCAGGACCGTCAGCCCGTCGCGCACCAGGCGGTACAGGATGGCCCAGAAATCGCGCCGCGAGACGGGATCGACGCCGTTGGTCGGCTCGTCCAGGAACAGGATTTGCGGATGGTGCAGGAGCGTGCAGGCCAGCGCGAGCTTCTGCTTCATCCCCCCGGACAGCTTCCCGGCGGGACGCCCCCGGAACGGCTCCATGCGGGTCATGCGCAGGAGGTCTGACTTCAACCCGTCGCGCTCCGCGCCCGTCACGCCGAACAGGTCGGCGTAAAAGTCCATGTTCTCCTCGACCGTGAGGTCTTGGTAGAGGCCGAAGCGCTGCGCCATGTAGCCGATGCGGTCTTTGACGGCGTCGATGTCTTTTGCAATGTCGTATCCGGCGACCAGGACGCCGCCTCCGGTGGGGGCGACCAGTCCGCACAGCATCCGCAATGTCGTCGTCTTGCCCGCTCCATCGGGGCCGACCAGCCCGACGATCTCCCCGGGGGCGACCTCGATGTCGAGGCGGTCTACGGCGACGAGCGCGCCGAAGCGGCGGCTCAGGCCGCGGACCGAGATGATGGCGTCCGTCATTGTCCCATCCACCGCCCGATCTGGATCTCGGCGTCTACGGGCATGTTCGACTTCAACTCGTGCCCAGGGTTGTCCACTTCGACCTTTACGCGGTAGACCAGCTTGACCCGCTCCTCCGGCGTCTGTATCTGCTTGGGGGTGAACTCCGCTTCGGAGGCGATGAACGACACGCGCCCCCAGTAGCTTTTGCCGGGGTAGGAGTCGGTCGAGAGCCTGACCTTCTGCCCCAGCTTCACCTTGCCCAGGTCCGCCTCGCCGATGTAGCCGCGCACCCACGGGCGGTCCAAGTCGCCGATGGAGACGACGACGCTGCCCGCCGCCAGCACCTCGCCCGGCTCGGCAGACTTGGAAAGGACGTAGCCGTCGATGGGCGAGCGGATCTCCGCGTCCTCCAGCCGCGACTCGCTGAGGTCGGCTTGCGCGCGCGCCCGCGCCACCTCCGCGCGGCGGCCTTCCAGCTCCTGCTCCTTGCGCCGGAGCTCCAGGCGGCTCGCCTCCGCCACGTCCAGCGCGGCGCGGGCGCGGGCGAGCTGCGCCTCGGCTTGGCGCACCTCCTCCTCGCGCGGCCCTTCGAGCGCCAGCGCGAGCTTTTCCCTGGCCTGCCGCAGCAGCGCCTGCGCGCTCTTGTGGCGCGCCTCGGCTTGGTCGCGTTGCGCACGGGAGATGTCGTCGTTGGCATACAGCGCCTGCGCGCGCTCCCAGTCGGCTTCGGCCTGCTCCGCCTGGGAGCGCGCGTCCTCGACCGCGCCCTCCGCCTGCCGTTTCTCCTGCGGGCGCGTGCCGGCGCGGAGCTGGTCCACGAAGGCGGCCGCGGCCTGGACGTCGGCGCGGCGCGCGGCCACGTCCCCTTCGAGCGTCGCGCGCTGGTAGTCGATGGCGGTCGCGGTCTGCGCCTCGGCGGAGCGCGCCCCCGCGACGCCCGCCGCGTCATGGTCGCGCTGCGCCTCGGCCTGCCGCGTGTCCAGGCGGGCGACCATCTGCCCCTTCCTCACCGGGTCGCCTTCGTCCACGGCGCGCTCGGCGAGCCGCCCCGACACCTTGAACGCCATGTCCACCTGCGTCAGCTCGATGTTGCCGCTCAGCCGGATCGCGCCGTCGCCGCCGCCGCGCGACCGCCCCAGCCATATCCACGCGGCGGCGGCGACGGCGACCAGCGCGAGGACGGGAACAACCTTCTTTTTCATATCGCCTCCCATTCCCTTGACACTATCGGTTCACGAAGTCCCGGATCGTCCCCGTGGCGGCGCCGAGGCCGACGCGGGCCAGGTTGTGGTTGTAAAGGGCCGCCGTCAGGTTCGCGCGTGCCCGCGCCAGACGCGCCTGGGCGTCGGTGACCTCCAGACCCGTCGCGACGTCCGCGTCATAGCGGCGGCGGGCATGCGCCATCTCCTGCTCCGCCAGCCGCAGCCCTTCGCGCGCGGCGGCGTACTGCGCCTCGGCGGAGCGCAGGGAGTACATCGCCTGACGGACCTCCGACTCGACCTCGGCGCGCACGTCCCGCGTCCGTATCCGCTCCCCGCGCAAGCGCGCGTCGGCTTCGGCGCGCACCGCCTCGCGCCTGCCGCCGTCGAACAGCGGTATCTTCAGCGTGAGCGCGAAGACGCGCGTCGGCGAGACGGAGTCCAGGGCGGTGCCGACGCTGCCGTAGTCGCCGGTCGCGGAGAGCGAGGGCAGCCGCTCCCACCGCGCCGCGCCCGCCTGCAGGCGGGCGCTGTCCTCGCGCCCCGCCTGCGCCCGCAGCTCCGGGCGGTTTTGCAGGGCGGCCTCCACCGCCTCGCCCACCCCCGCCTCGTCCAGCTCCCCGGCCTCGGCGGGCGCGTACGCCAGCTTGTCCGTCAACGCCAGCGCGGTGTCCAGCCCCAGCCCCATGACGCGCAACAGGGCGAGGTGCGCCAGGCGCAGGTCGTTCGTCGCGACCTCCAGCGCCTGCTCGTCGTTGGCGAGTTGCGCCCCGGCCCGCGCCACCTCCAAGCCCGTCCCGTCTCCCGCCGCCTTGCGGTTCTCGGCCAGGCGCAGCAACTCCTCCGAAAGCCTCCGGTTGCTCCACGCGACCTCAAGCAGCGCTTCGGCCCGCAGCGCCGACAGGTAGGCGCGGGCGACTTCGGCCGCCACCTGGTCGTCCACGCCGCCGGAGTCCTCCCTGGCGGCCTTGGCCGAGGCGCGCGCCGACTGGAAGCGGCGGATGGCGCTGAAATCGAATACGGACTGGCTCGCGCCCAGGCGGAAGTCGTACACCTGCACCGGGCCGACCACGGACGGGACGGCGAACCCGGGGATCGACGTCGCGACCTCTCCCATGCCGAAGGCGCGCAGGCTGCGGGTGAAGTCCTGGTACTGCGCCGCGCCGTCGATGTGCGGAAGCAGCGCGGCACGGCTCTGCGCCGCCTGCGCCTCGGCGACGCGCGCCGACTCGCGCGCCAGGAGCGCGCGCGCGTTCCCGTCCGGGGCGAGCGCGATGGCCACGGCCTGCCGCAGGCTGAGCGGCAGCGCCGGTTGCGCGTCCGGGGCTGGCGGCGAGGCGGACAGGGGCGCGTGCGCCGCCGCGAACAGCGCCGCCGCCAACGCGACGCGCAACCAGGCGGCGCGCGCGGACGCCAATCCGAAGCGCGACCGGCGCGGATGCGGCGCGGACGCCGTTTCGGCGGCGGCGCCAAGGTCGGCGCGGACGGCGCGGCCCGCCCGTGGACAGACGGGCTGCGCCGCCCTCCCGTTGGTGTTCCCGGTCAAGTCACGCATGTCTTCCTCCGGCGTTTGACGCGGGGGGTTTCGAACCCCGCTGTGAAAAAGGCGACGAGGCGCCCGACCAACGCCTCCCTCTCCGAGGGATCGCACAGCCCGTCTGTCACGGCGGGCAGCATCGGCGAGATGTTCAGGGCGTGGATAAGCCCGCCGACCATCAGGATGAAGCGCCAGTAGACGTCCGCCAGCGGGAGTTCGGGGCGCGACCGGTGCAACGCCGCCGTGAAACGCCGCGCCATCCCCTCGATGTGCTCCGCGAAGATGCGCTCCATCGACTCGGCGGGCAGGGAGTGCGTCTGGCCGATCATGGCGCGGATATGCTCGCCCTCCCGGTCCATCTCTATCGCCGGGGCGACGAAGGCGCGGATGATCGCCTCCGGCGGCAGCGGCTTTCCCGACGCGGCCGCCTCCAGCCCGTCCAGCAGGCGGACCCTCTTCTCGTTAAGCGGAACCATCCGGCGGGCGATCACCGCGTCGAACAGCGTCTCCTTGGATTGGAAGTGGTAGTTGACGGCGGCGACGTTCACGCCCGCCTCGCCGGTGATCAGCCGCAGGGGGATGTCGAAGCCCCTCCGGGCGATGATCCGCTCCGTGGCGTCGAGTATCTTCGTCTTGGTGTCGCATCCTTCCATCGTCGCCGTCCAACCGTCATCAAACAATCATTCATTTGAAACAAACGTTTGAATGATGCGATGGATGGAAGACGGCGTCAAGTCCTTTTTCAAACTTCCAAGGGAATTCCCCAAGGGCGGCCCGCCGTCCCGTCGCGCCTCGCACGACGCATGCAGCCAGGCGCCCCTCGCCGCCATTGCCACGCAATCGTCCGCCGTAGTATGTTTGTCAGGCGTCGGGAGACGGGCGGGTCGCGCCCCCGGCATGCGGTCGCGGCGCGAGCAGGGGATGCCATGGCAACGGAGCAAGGGTTAGCGGGCGGGTGGTTCAAGATCGCGTCATATGCGATGACGGGGGCGGGTGCCGCAGCGGCCGCCTTCGCGGGCGTCGCCGACGCCCTTTCCCTGATCGGCTTCGCGGCTGCGCTCGTCGCGAGCTGGTTCCTCGACACGGCGCGGTTGCGCCGCAAGCTCCCGCGCCGGTCTTTCGCCATCGTCGCAGCGGCATGCCTCGGCTTCGCATCCGCAGATTACCGATGGCTGTCGCACTCCCTGCCCCAAGCGCTGCTGCACCTCCTCTGGCTCGCCATTGCGGCGAGACTCCTCACCCGCACATGCGACCGCAGTTGGCGGGCGGTCTACCTGTTCGCCGCGTTGCAGTGGACGCCGGCGTGGCTTTCCGGCGGAGGGCTCCTTGGGACGGGGCGCGGCGCCGCGTCCTGGATCTGCCTGGGGGCGTTCGTCGCCGCCGGCGCGACGGCATTGATGCTCTACGAGATCCGCCGTCCGTCCGAGGAGTCGGCGCGGCGCCTCCGGGCGTCCGGCGCAAATCCGGGCGAACAGGCGGGCGGGCGCTTCCAAGGGCGCGCGTTTGCGCTTGCCGCAGGCGGGATCGCGTCGGCGGTGCTGGCGGGCGCGATCCCGCTGTTCTTCTTCTTTCCCCGGCTGTCTGCCGGCGGCGCGCCGGCGACCGGCCCCTCCGTCCCGGACGGCGCCGGGGGCGGCGCCGCATCCACGGTCGAGTTGGGGCGGGGCGACTTCGCCGACCAGTCGGACGCGGTGGTCATGCGGGTCAGGACGGACATGCCCAGGGAACGGCTCCCCCACGACCTGAAATGGCGGGGGCTCGCCTTCGACCATTACGACGGCCGCGTCTGGACGCTCCGGCGGCGGGCGCCGCAGGCGGTCTCCACGCAGGGGCGGTTCTACAAGCTGGAGGAGTCGGCGCTGGGCTCGGAGCTGTTGAGCCAGCGTTTTTTCGTGGAGCCTCTCCCCATGGACGCCGTCTTCGCCGCGCACCGGGCGCTCGCCGTGTCGCTGGAGGTCGGGACGCTGCGGCGCGACACGGCGGGGAACCTCTTCGCGCCAGGCGTGGCGAAAGGCGCGGTCAACTACGTCGCCGTGTCCGATCTCGTCCCTCCGGAAGCGGGGAACATCTCCGACTGGACGCCCGCGCCGCCCGAGGTCGGCGCCGCCTACCTGCAATTGCCGCCGCTGGATCCGCGCATCGCGGAGCTCGGGCGCGCCGTCACCCAGGGGCGCGAAGGCCGCTACGCCCAGGCGCGGGCGCTGGAGGCGTGGCTCCGCACGCGCTACACCTACGCGCTGACGCCCCCCGGCGCGACTGCGGGGGGGGACCCGCTCGCGGCGTTCCTGTTCGACGCGCGCGCGGGGCATTGCGAATATTTCGCCACGGCGCTCGTGGTCATGTTGCGGCAGGTCGGCGTACCCGCCCGCATGGCGAGCGGGTATCTGGCGGGCGACTACAACCCCGTCAGCGGGAGCTGGACGGTGCGCCGACGCCACGCCCACGCCTGGGCGGAGGCGTGGTTCCCCCCATACGGATGGGTGGCGTTCGACCCCACGCCTCCTGCGCCGCCGGGCGCGGTGCCGGCGCGATGGCAGGGGCTTTGGGCGAATGTCGCGGACGCGGCGGAGTTCTGGTGGAGGGAGAACGTCGCCAGCTATGACTCTGCGCGGCAGTACAGCCTGGTCAGCGGCTTTTTCGAGGGCGTCAACCGGTTCGAAGACCGCGCGGGCGAGTGGCTCTCGGCCGCGGCGCGCCGCGCGACCGCCATCGGGGGCCGGCTCCCGCATCCGCCGGCGACGCTCGCCCCGCTGTTCACGCCCGCGTTGCTCGCGGCGCTGGCGGCGCTCCTCATCCGGCCGTTGCGCCGACGCCTCTCCGGCGGCGCAAGAAGGCTGTGGGGGGGCTTGCGGGAGCGCCGTCCGCAGGATGCCGCCACCGTCTTCTACGCCGAGGCGCTGCGGCT
Organism: Acidobacteriota bacterium; assembly: GCA_031271905.1. Taxonomy (GTDB): domain Bacteria; phylum Acidobacteriota; class UBA6911; order UBA6911; family UBA6911; genus UBA6911. Next base: position 10,345 of record JAISUT010000017.1, on the reverse strand, counting down.
GCTCGAGTCGCGGGGGTTCGTCCGACGGAAGGCGCAGACGCCGGTGGAATTCGCGCTGGACCTCGGGGGGCGTCCTGCGGGGGCGGCATTGGCGGATCTGACGCGCCTCTACAACGCAGCCCGCTTCGGCCGTCCGGACGCCCCCTTCCCCCGCGCCGATGCGCAACGGCTCCTCGGCGCCCTGCGCGCCGCCTTGGGGAAATGAGACTCCGGGGAACGCCGCCGGCGCCGGGCCGGGGGGGGTGCCGGACGGCTGGCGCGGCCGGTTTACGAACGCGCCCGCTTCTTGCGGGCGGAGGCTTGCGAGCGCTCCAGCATCTCTGCGGCGACGCGGCGCGCGGCGTCCGTGATGGTCTCGCCGCCCAGCATCCGCGCGACCTCCTCCTCCTGCCCTTTGGCGTCGAGGGGCGTCACGAAAGTCTCCGTCCTCTCCCCGACCACCTCCTTGCGGACGTTGTAGTGGCGGCGGGCGAATGCCGCCACCTGGGGCAGATGCGTGACGCAAAGCACCTGGTTGCCCTCGGCGATGCCGGCGAGGCGTTTGCCCACCGCCTCCGCCACCCGGCCCCCGACCCCCGCGTCCACCTCGTCGAAGACCAGCGTCATGTCCGCGCCGCCCCCCTCCGCGCCGCCGCACAGCGACTTGACCGCCAGCATCAGGCGGGAGAGCTCTCCGCCGGAGGCGATCTTCGCCAAGGGGCGCATCTCCTCGCCCTGGTTGGGCGCGATGAGGAACTCCACCGTGTCCATGCCGTCCGGCCCGTAGCCTGCGGGCAGGCGTCCCGTCGCGGCTTTGGCCCTGGCGTCCCCGGGCGCGTGGAACTTGACGTGCAACTCCATCCGCCCCATCGCCAAGGCGGCGAACTCCCCGCGAATCGCCCCTTCGAGGCGGCATGCGTCCTCGCGGCGCTTTTCCGAGAGCCGCCTCGCCGCAGCCTCGTAGGATTTCAGCTCCTCGCCGAACCGCTCCGCGAGCCGTTCCGTGGAGTCCCCGGCGTCCAAGAGCCCGTCCAGCTCCGCCGCGCACCGCCCGCCGTAGGCGACGACCTCTTCGCAGGACGCGCCGTACTTGCGGATCAGCCTCTCTATCGCGTCCAGGCGCTGATGCACCGCCTCCAGGCGCGCGGGGCTGAAATCGCCGCCGTCGGCGTAGTCGCGCGCCGCGTAAGCGACGTCCTCCAGCTTGTAGCGGCAGTCGGCGAGCGCCTCGGCGCGCGCGTTCCAGTCCGCGTCGAACTCCCCCAGCTCCCGGCAGACCTTGGCCACATGGTTCAATTTCCCCAAGACCGACGCCTCGCTCTCGTAAAGCAGCGCGTACGCCTCGGTGGACAGCGCCAAGATGCGCTCGCGGTTGGCGAGGAAGTCGCGCTCCCGCTCCAGATCCTCCTTCTCGCCGGGGCGCGGCGCGACTTTCTCGATCTCCCCGACCTGGAAACGCAGGTTGTCGATGCGCCGCAACCGCTCCTGTTCGCCACCTTCGATCTCGTCGAGCCGCCGCGCAGTCTCCCGCACGAGGCGGAAGCGCGCGCGCACGTCTTGGGCGAGCGCCCGGTTGCCGCCGAACTCGTCCAGCCACCCGCGGTGCGTCCCGAGGTCGAGCAGCGACTGCTGCTCTTGCTGGCCGTGGATGTCGGCGAGCCTTTCGCCGAGCGATTTCAAGAAGGAGAGGGTGGAGAGGCGGTCGTTGACGAAGACGCGGTTGCGCCCGTTGGAGGCGATTTCGCGGCGCACGACCAGTTCCACCGCGGATGCGCCGGCGTCCTCGGGCGCAAAGCCCGCCTCGGCGAGAAGGGTGGCGGCAGGGCTCGACGCGCCGACTTCGAACATCCCCTCCAGCACCGCGGAGTCGCAATCGGTGCGGATCATCTCCTGCGAGGCGCGCGCCCCCAGCGCCAACCCCAGCGCGTCCACCAGGATGGACTTGCCGGAGCCGGTCTCCCCGGTCAGGAGGTTCAGCCCGCGCCCGAACTCGACTTCCAGCTCGCGGATGAGTGCCAAGTTGCGGATTCTCAACAGTCGCAACATCGCGTGAAACCTTTCGCCCGCAGGTTGACGGCCCGCAGCCCCTATCTCAGCCCTTATGGTTGGCGTTCGCCGAAAACGCGCCGCAGGCGGCCGCCTCGGCGCCGACGGTCGAATTTGGAATTGTATGCAACGCCCCGCCCACAATCAAATGCGGTTTGGACGGGTTTTCTTCCGGGGGATTAAAAAACCCTCCCGCGCCCCGGTGGTTTTTTTTGACTTCCCTACACGGTTTTTCAATAATGTTCCATTAAAAATATCCTTGCGTAGGGAAACCGCAAAGCCAAAAGGAGCCTTCATGCCGAAACGCGACGACATCAGGAAAGTGTTGATCCCGGGGGCGGGACCCGTCGTCATCGGGCGTGCGGGCGAGTTGGACTGGGCGGCGCTCGAAAGTTGCAAGGCGTTGCGGGAGCTGGGCTATGAAACGGTCTTCGTGAACTCCAACCCCGCCTCCGTGACCGCCGAATCCTCCTTCGCCGACGCGGTCTACATCGAGCCGCTCGACGCGGACTCGCTCGGGAAGGTCATCGCGGCGGAGCGCCCGGACACGCTGCTCCCATTCCCCGGCGGCCAGCCGGGATTGCGCCTCGCCCTCGGCTTGGACGAAGGCGGCGTGCTGGCGGGGCACGGAGTGAAGCTGCTCGGCGCCACCCCCGGGCTCCTGCGCCAATGCGGGGACAGGGATGCGCTGCTCCGGGCGGCGGCGGCGCTGGGGCTGGAGACGCCGCGCGGCGTCTCGGCGTCCGACCTCGCCGGGGCGGAGGCCGCGCTGTCGCAAATCGACCTGCCCTGCCTGGTCCGTCCCGCATGGTCTCCCTCGGGCGAAGGCGTGGAGCTGGCATACAACCTGGACGAGTTCCGTCGCGCCGTCGGGCGGGGGCTTTCCATCGGCGGCGCGGGGCGCGCCTGCGGCGTCCGCGTCGAGGATTCGCCGGAGGGGTTGCGGAAGCTCGCGGTGGTGCTCCTGCGCGACGGCGCGGGCGGCAAGGCCGTCCTCGGCGTCGTCGAGGACATCGACGGCGCCGAAGTCCACTCCGGCGACGCCATCCGCGTCACGCCGCCGCAGACCGTGCCCGGCGAGATCCTCTCCGCGTCGCGCGAACAGGCGTTCGCGCTGGCAGACGCCCTCGGCGTCGTCGGTTGCGCCTGCGTCCGGTTCGCGTGGGCGCCCGAGGCCGGACGCCTCGCCGTGGACGGCTTCACCCCCGTCGCGTCGCGCACTGCGGCGCTCGTCGCCCGCGCGACCGGCGCGCAGGTGTTCCGAGCCGCCGCGCAGTTGGCGGCGGGGTTGACGCTGGGCGAGGCGGCGGCGGCGCCCGAGGCGGCGGACGCGCCTGCCGTGGCGGTCAAAGTCCCCCGCTGGGATTTCGCGGGACTCCGGGGCGCGCAGGACCGCCTGGGCGCGCAGATGCGCTCCACTGGCGAGGCGCTGGGTCTGGGCGGGACTTTCGCGGAAGCCTTGCAGAAGGCGGTGCGCGCGCTCGAGATCACAATGGACGGCGCAGGCGTCGCCGGGCTTGGCGCCATCCGCCGCCTGCGCGAAAAGCCGCTGGGCGAGTTGAAGACGCTCCTCTGGCGCGGCACGAGCGACCGGCCGTTCGTCTTGTACGAGGCGTTGCGCCAAGGGGCGGACGCCGGGGAGCTGGCGGCGCGGACGCGCCTGAGCCCATGGTTCGTGGGACAGGTGAAGGGGCTCGTGGAATGCGAGGGGCGCATCGCCGCATGCAAAGGCGGGGAGCTTCCCGCCGGCATGCTCGCCGAGGCGAAGCGGCAGGGGTTCGCCGACGCGCGGCTCGCCGAACTGCTCGCCATGCCGGAGTCGGAGGTGCGCGCCCGCAGGAAGGAGGCGGGTGTCACGGCGTCGTTCCTCCCCGTGGCTTCGCAGGGGGTGTGGTACTCGACCTATGGCGCGAAGCCCGCGACGAGGCATGCCGGCGCGGCCGGCGGCGCGGCGCCCGCCCTCCCCCGCGAGGGCGGGGGGAGGCGGGTCTTGATCGTCGGCCCCGGGCCGAACCGCATCGGGCAGGGGGGCGAGTTCGGCTACTGCTGCGCCGAGGCGGCGTTGGAGCTGGAAAGCCTGGGGTATGCGCCGGTGCTGCTCGACAGCAACCCCGGCGCGGTCACCGTCGGGGGCAAGGTCTACTGCGAGCCGGTCACGGCGGAGAACGTCATGGACGTCTACGAAGACGTCTACGGAGGCGTCCGCGAAGGTGGCGCACAGGACGCGCCGGAGGGGGCGTTGCTCCAATTCGGCGGCGCGACGCCGCGCTCCTTGGTGCATCAGCTTGCGGGAGGCGGCGTGAAGATCCTCGGCGTCACCCCCGGACTCCTCGGCAAGCTCGCCCTCGCCGAAGACGCAGACGGCTTCCGCGCGGCGCTGGAGCGGGCGGGCATCCCCCATCCGGCGACCGCGACGGCCTGCGGCCGCGAGGAGGCGTTATCCGCCGCCGCGCGCATCGGCTATCCACTCATGCTGCGCCCGTCTGCGCGCGCGGCAGCCGTCGCGCCGGAGATCGCCCACGACGCGGAAGACCTCGGCGCATACATGGACAAGGCGGCAGGCGCGCCGGTGCGCATGGACAAGTTCATCGAGAACGCGATCAAGGCGGAGGCCGTCGCCCTGGCGGACGGCGAGGACATCCACATCCCCGCCGTCATCGAGTACATCGAGCGGGCGGGCATCCACTCCGGCGACTCCGCCTGCGTGCTCCCGCCGGTGCACCTCGCGGCGGGGCATCTGCGAGACATCGGGGAATACACGCGGAAGATCGTCGCGGAGTTCGGCTCGCGCGGGCTGGTCGATGTCAGATACGCCCTGTCCGGCGACACGGTCTACGTCCTGAACGCCACGCTCCGCTCCCACCGCTGGGCGGCGCACAACGCCCCGTTGGTCGCCAAAGTGTGCGGGCTCCCCGTGGCGCGCCTCGCGGTGCGGCTGATGCTGGGGGCGAAGCTCGGCGACCTGCGCTTGGACGCGGGCGAAGGCGGGCAGGCGCGCGCGATCCCGCGCTACGGCGTGAAAGAGTCCGTATTCCCCTTCAACATGTTCCCGGAGGTCGATCCGGTGCTGGGGCCGGAGATGCACTCCACCGGCGCGGCGCTGGGGTTGGCGGGCTCCTACGAACTCGCCTTCCACAAGGCGGAGGAGGCTGCGGGCCAGTTGCTGCCGCAGTCGGGGACGGTGCTGTTCTCCATCTCGGCGCCGGAGAAGAGCGGGGCGGTGGAGCTGGCGCGGGAGTTCGCCGGACTCGGCTTCAAGTTGAAGGCGACCGAGGGGACGCAGAAGTTTTTCGCCGACGCCGGGGTCGCGTGCGAGAAGGTCCTCAAGCTGAACTTCGGCAGGCCCGACATCGTGGACGCGATCAAGAACGGCGAGGTGCAACTGGTCGTCAACACCCCGATAGGCAAGCGCGGCGCGATGGACGACTCCTACATCCGCAAGACGGCGATACGGGAGCGCGTCCCCTACATCACGACGCTGGCGGCGGCGCGCGCCGCCGCCAAGGGCATCGAGGCGCGCCGCGCCTTGGCGGCGGGGGGGGCGGCGGCGCTCCCATGGCGAAGGCGCCGCGCGGGCGGCGGCTCGTAGGCCGCGACGGGGCGGGACGGGCATGCCGGACGCGCCGTATGCGCCGCATCAAGGAAACGGCGGCCTTGGCGAGGCCGCCCCACAGTTTGACGAAGGAGGCGCATGGCAAATCCGCTTTTCGAACGCAAGCCCTTGGCATTGTTGCTGGATGAGGTGAAGGGGGAGAACCGGTTGCGGCGGGTGCTCGGACCGGTCACGCTGACCAGCCTCGGCGTCGGCGCCATCATCGGCACCGGCATCTTCGTCCTGACCGGGGTCGCCGCCCACGACAAGACCGGGCCCGCGCTGGCGCTCTCGTTCGCCTTGGCGGGCGTCGCCTGCATCTTCGCAGCGCTTTGCTATGCGGAGTTCGCCTCCATGGTCCCCGTGGCGGGTTCCGCCTACACATACGCCTACGCCACGCTGGGGGAGTTGCTGGCGTGGATCATCGGCTGGGATCTGGTGCTGGAGTACACCGTGGCGTCTTCGGCGGTCGCCCACGGCTGGTCGGCGTATTTCCAAGACCTGCTCGGCAGCGTCGGCGTCCACATCCCCTTCGTCCTCGGGAACACCCCCTTCGACTACCATCCCCAGGACGGGAGCTTCCCCGCCACCGGCGCGTGGATGGACTTGGTGTCCATCGGCATCACGATCGTCATCACCGCCATCCTGGTCAAAGGGATCAAGGAGAGCGCGAGCATCAACACCGCGATGGTCGTCGTGAAGCTGGCGGTGGTGCTGTTCGTGATCGTCGCCGGCGTCGCCTTCATCGACCCGGGCAACTGGACGCCGTTCGCGCCATACGGCTATGCGGGTTTCAGCCTTTTCGGACACACGGTTTTCGGCCAATCCACCCCGGACGGCGCGCCGCTGGGGGTGCTCGCGGGGGCGGCGATCATGTTCTTCGCCTACATCGGCTTCGACTCGATCTCGACCCACGCCGAGGAGGCCAGGCAACCGCAACGGAACATCCCCATCGGCATCATCGCCTCGCTCGTCATCTGCACGGTCTTGTACATCGCCGTCTCCGTCGTCTTGACCGGCATGGTCCCCTACGACCAGATCGACATCAACGCCCCGGTGGCGGACGCATTCCGGCAGAAGGGGTTGCCGTGGGCGCGGCGGCTGATCGACGTCGGCGCCATCACCGGCATCACGTCGGTGATGCTGGTCATGATGCTGAGCCAGCCGCGCATCCTGCTGGCGATGTCGCGCGACGGCCTGCTTCCCAAGGGCTTCTTCGCCGCCATCCACGACAAGTTCCGCACCCCGTGGAAATCGACCATCCTCACCGGCGTGTTCGTGGCGTTGCTCTCCGGCTTCATCCCGTTGCGCGTCTTGGCGGAGTTGACGAACATCGGCACGCTGTTCGCGTTCGTCATCGTCTGCGCGGCGGTGCTGGTCATGCGCGTCAAGCATCCCGAGGCGGAGCGCCCGTTCCGCGCGCCGCTGGTGCCGTTGGTGCCCATCTTGGGCATCCTGTTCTGCCTGGCGCTGATGCTCTCGCTCCCGACGGAGAACTGGGTGCGCCTAGGGGTGTGGCTGGCGGTGGGATTCTTGATCTATTTCGGCTATGGGAGGCGGCACAGCGTCTTGGCGGAGTTGCGCAAAAGCCGTCAACGGTGACACGGGGGCGTCGCGTCGCGCCTTGCCGGAAACGACATCCGCCTGCCCTGGCAGGGGCGTCCGGGGGGGTGCCGGGGCTACGGCTCAGCCCAGCTTGGTGAGGATGTCCGGGCCGTTCTCCGTCACGGCGACGGTGTGCTCGAAATGCGCCGAGGGCTTGCGGTCCTTGGTGACGACCGTCCAGCCGTCCGAGAGCGTGTAGGTGTCCTCCGCCCCGGCGTTCACCATCGGCTCCACAGCCAGCACCAGGCCCGACTTCAGCTTGGGCCCGCGCCCGTCCGTCACATAGTTCAGCACCATCGGGTCTTCGTGCATCTTGCGCCCGATGCCGTGCCCGCCCAAATCGCGCACCATGGAATAGCCGTGGGATTCCCCGTGCAGTTGGATCGCCCGCGAGACATCGACGAGGTGGTTGCCAACGACCATCTGCTCGATGCCCCGGTAGAGGCATTCCTCGGTGACCCGCAGCAGGTTCGCCACCGGCAGGGAGATCGCGCCGATGGGGACGGTGATCGCCGCATCGCCGCAATACCCTTTGTAGAGCGCGCCGAAGTCCATGGAGACGATGTCGCCGTCCTTCAGCACGTAGTCGCCCGGAATGCCGTGGACGACCTGCTGGTTGACCGAGGTGCAGAGCGCGCGGGGAAAGCCCCGGTAGCCCTTGAAGAGCGGCTTCGCCCCCGCCTTGGCGGTCTTCGCCTCGGCGACCCGGTCAAGCTCGCGCGTGGTCACGCCCGCCCGACAATGGAGGCGCAGCTCCGCCAGCACTTCGGCGACCACGCGACCGGCGTCGCGCATGAGTTCGATTTCGCGTTTCGACTTGAGAGAGATCATTCCGATGTCCGGCGGTCAGCGGCGGTCGTCGCCGCGCCCCACTTCCACCTCCACATAATCGAGCTTTTCACGCAGGCGTACCGGGCGCTTGCGAACCCTGACCTTGGCGCCTGCGACCGGGAAGTCGGCACACACTCGCTCCAAGACGGCGTATGCCAAGGTCTCAAGCAACAGGTATTCCCGCGCCGCCGCCGTCTCCCGCACCTTTTCAAGGACCAAGGCGTAATCGATGGAGCGCCCCAAGTCGTCCGTCGCCGCCGCGCCCGACCAGTCACCGAGGATTTCGAGGTCTGCCTCGCACTCCTGCGGCATCGCGCGCTCGTCGTCGGTCACGCCGATGCGCGGAAAGACCTTGACGCCGGAAAGGCGCAGACGATCCATCGGCTTGTCGCTTGCCATGGGGAGGAGCCTCGGCGGTGGTGGGAAGGATCAGTGGCCGGAGCAACCGCCGCCGCAACTGGAGCAATCCGACATCGCGTTGGGGTTGTCGAAGGTGAAACCCGCCCCGTCCGCAGCCTCGACGTAGTCCACGGTCGCACCGTCCAAGAAGATCATCGACTGGGAGTCCACCAGCACCTTCAAGCCTTCGAGGTCGAGCGCCTCGTCGTCGTCGTTCTTCTGCTTGTCGAGCGTCATCTGGTACTGGAAGCCGGAGCAACCGCCGCCGACGACGGTGATGCGCAGCCCGAGGGCGGCGTCGCGCTCGGCGATGATGTCCTTCACCTTGGAGATGGCGACCGGTGTGAGAGTGAGCATGACCCTATCATTCTTTCTGTCGTATTCGCAGAGTAAAATCGAAATTGAAGATACCCGGAAAGCAACCAAGCAAAATAGCCCCGGCGGAGGGAAAAGTCAATGAGTCCGCCGGGGCATTTCGGATGGGCTTCGGATGGCTCCGGGCGTTTATCCGGGCGCGCCCCTATTCCCCGCCTTTGCCGGAGCGGTTCTTGGGCGACTTGTCGTTGAGCGTGGAGACCAGCGCCTTTGCCGCCGCCGGCGCCGTCACCGCGTGGTTGAGGATGATGTCCTCCGCCGAAAGCTTCTGGCCGTAGATGTTTTCATTCGCGCCGTTGTCCGAGCGCAGGGTCGAGCCCTCCAGGGAGACGCCGCCGAACAGGCCTCGGGAGCGCGAGTAGCTCAAAATCTCGGCCTTGAGCACCACGTCGGTCGCGACCGAGGCGCTGCGCCCCTTGGGGCCTGCGGCGGCGGCGGCGTCCACGCCCAGCTTCACCTTGCTGTTGAGCACCGACTTGGCGCCGGATGGGTTCATCACCAAGAGGACGAAGTCGGTCGCCTGCCCGCCGAGCTGCAAGCCGAAGCTGCCCCCTTCGAGCGCATACATCGCCGGGGCGCCCCAAGCGCCGGTGTAGTCCGCGCCGCCACGGCAGATCATCGCACCGCGCCCGTAGCTGCCGCCGATGCCGAGGGCGAGCTTTTTCACCGACGGGAACACCACCAGGCACTCGGCCCTGTCCAGCAACTCCTGCGGGATCCCCTCCGGGACGTCCAGTATCTCCTTCAACACGTTGCCGCACGCCTTGAGCCGGTCGGCTTCCTTATCCTTCGCCCACGCCATGGGCATCGCCATCAGGACCATGACCGTCAATGCAATAACCTTTTTCATTTTCCATCCCTTCGCGCCATGCGGATACGAAGAAGGCGGGAGGCGGGGAACCAAGAACCGCCTTAGATGGCACGAACCTCATCGCGCCATGTTTTCCCGCCTTCCCACTGCACGATCTTTAAAGACGCTTTCCCGGCGCCGTCTGTTCAATAAAAATCGATAAAATCATGGGGCAGGCTGCGGTCGCGGGCAACGAGGAAAAAACCGCTTGTTCCAGGCTTGCAATCGCCTGGCGAAAATGCCAGAATACTGCGCTTCTGGCAAGAGCGTCCCTATCGTCTAGTCGGCCTAGGACACCGCGCTTTCAATGCGGCAACACGGGTTCGAATCCCGTTGGGGACGCCATCTCCCTGTCTATTTCTGTCTAAAACAATCCAACACAGTTAGAAGAACACCGAGCCCCGCCGGCAAAAGCAGCAGGTTTTTCACGTTTTCACAGTGCGGCACCGTTTCGGCGGAGTCACAGACATCTGCTTGAAATTGTAGGCAGATGTTTGGGTAGGGATTGTCCATAAAACATCAAATCGTCGGGAGGCGAACCGCCGTTTGTGTCTCACGGGCGCATGGCGGCGCGTCTGCCGCGTTGCCGCTTGGGCGGGCTTCCTCGACGCGCACGGGCGCGCCTGCGGAGCCCGCCCTGCGCGCGCCTTGCATCCCACCACCCTGCG
>JAISUT010000002.1 GCA_031271905.1 Acidobacteriota bacterium | reverse complement strand
AAGCGAGGGGCGCCGCCCGAAAGTCCTCGCCGTCACGGAGAAGCAGAAGCTGATTTATGAGGCCATGGGAGTGAAGCCGCTGGTCGCGTCATAACTTTTCGGGAATCTACGTTGGTTGGCAGGCCGCAGTCGCTGTGGGAGACGCATCCCTCAGCGAGGGTGTGCCTGGCAAGGATGTCACGCATCGCCCCCACCGCCAGATCGACCGTCATCCGATCAGACGTGCAGTCGCCCAGTACCTCCCCGATCACGATGTCCTTAGAACACGGCGTAGTACACGAAGCCCTCGCCGGTCTTCAAATACGTGATGCCGCCCGACAGCCCCATTCGAGGCTCCGCGGGGAGGCGTTCGTCACGCAGGATATTTGGGTGCCCTTCCCTGCGGACATTCCGGCTGTCGGTCAGGCTGCGGGTGCTGCGTTTCGCGTGGACTGACCTCAGCCCCATCCCGCCCATGAGCGCCACGCAGCGCCTCCGCCCGATCTTCTCCCCGGCCTTGCGCAGCGCGGCCACCACGCGGTCTGCCCGATGCAGGCGGGTCGGGATCGTACGCTGTCGAACTCCACGCGGATCAGCCCATGCGTCCGCTCCTCGCGCGCCCCTCCCGGTTTTTCAAACAAGAGTAGCGTCCCGATCCCTCAAGTCGTTGGCGTACTATCTGGCGCTCGCGCCGGACGTGCAGTTGCGCCATTTCGGGCGTTGGGTGCGGACGCACGAGCACCTGTGCGGACACGCCATCCACGCAACAGCGAGTTCCTGCCGCTGATCATGGAAGATCGCAAAACGGGAGTTTTTGAGGTGTGCGGCGAAACTCAGAGGCAAGATGGGACACTTATTTTGCGAATTTTACGACAGTACGTCCCCGTCCATCAGCTCGTGTTTCGGAGCTGCTCAAGCAAGCCAAGCAAAGACAGCTTTTGTCAAGATAGTAATTTGACGAATCTGAAAATAGTTTATTTCTCATAGTGACATGGTGACATAGCGATTTTTATGTTGCATTTATCCTAAAACTGTGCTATCACATCTTCATGAGGTGCGACTATGAATATAAGCGTTGACAATCTTGTTTCCATATCGGAAGCGAATCAGAACTTTTCGCGGGTGGCTCGTCTGGTTGACGAAAGAGGCACAGCGATTATCCTGAAAAACAATGCGCCGCGTTACGTCCTGTTGGATTACAGCCTGTTCAGAAAGAATACAGTTGCCGACGACATGGACGTGGATGCGGCGGCGACCAAACTGATGGCGAAGCATATTCAGGCGTTTGAAGAATTGGCGAAATGAATATTCTCAGCAAAGAGCAGGTGAAGCGCCTACATAGCTTGCTGCTTGAAAAGACAGGCGGTTTGGACGGTGTTCGTGACGAGGCTATGTTGGATTCCGCGTTAGCCAATCCGTTTCAGACTTTTGACGGCGTGGAGCTTTATCCGTCAACGGCGGCGAAGATTGCGAGAATGGCTTTCAGCCTCGTCTGCAATCATCCTTTCATCGATGGCAACAAGCGCATCGGCACTTATGTAATGCTGGTTCTCCTTGAAATCAATCACATTGAAGTTGATTTTTCGGACGCTGAAATTGTCCGCATCGGTCTCAGCCTGGCGGATGGGGGTATGGACGACAAGCAGTTACTCGATTTGATTTTGACACATTTTGAGGACAAGTGATTCAGGAAACAAACAGCCCGGTGAGGCGCGATACCTCTCCGGGCATTTTCTGGTATGCATTCCCAAAGGTTATTCCTGCCACTGATCAGCAAGTCCGGGAACCCTTCCAGGATGACCGAGGAACTGCGGGTGACGGTTTCGCTGGTGATGCCCGCCGCCGGGTCCCAGGCTTGCAAGATTTCCGTGCCCAGACCGCCGTAACCGGCTACCAGTTTTGATCCGTCCATGCCGAATTTCCCCCAGCGAGAAGAACCTGAACGATCTGATGAGGAGGCGTTACAAGTTCATCATCGGCACGAAGATATTGCGCTCCTTCATACAGAGGTTACTCGACGGGGACTGGACGGATTTCGACCGCCACAAGCGCTACAATCCGGACACCGGTCTGTTCGTCACGACGCAAGCGGTGGAATGGACTATGGGGAGATAAGACCAATGGAGCGGTGAAACCGTCGTCTGATCGCTGGGATCGAGAAGCAGGGCGGAGCCTTTCCAAAACAGGACGATTCAGGAGGTGTTTAATGACGCCTGAAAGCTTTACGATGCACTCGGAATACCCTCGCCCCCATGGATATGTTTTGCGGGATTTCAGGGCATATCCCTTTTTCCCTCAAAAAAACGCTTTCATCATACGGAGTCCCGCGCTAGAATTGAAAATTCTTTTTGCGTGGAGGATTTTTGCGGTGAAAAAAGTTGATATAAAGCTCAGTATCGGGAACCGAAGGTGGACGGAGCGAAACGAGATATGTAGCCTATTCGCCCTATCCGGTTAAGGAAACTCCTCATGCTGGAAATATTATAAATACAGATCCGATGACAACTCTAATTAGAAGAACGGACCCTTCGATTACAAAAATCCAGGCACGTATTTTGTTTAAATCCAACCAATTTATTTAGGATTATTAAATCCCAAATCTACCATGAAAATATTGATAGCGAATTTTGCTGCAGATAAAACCGGCGGCGCAGAAGTATATACATCAGAATTGATTTTGGGTTTAAAATCCCGCAAACATGATGTAACCTTCCTTTGTAATTCAGCTTCACAACAAATCGTAGCGGCTTGTGGTGTCATAGAATGCCCTAAAATAGGAGGTTTCACTTCTTTAGGATCATGGCGAATCGCACCTTTTTTACAATGGTTGGCTTATGAAAGATATATACATAAAATTAACTTACCCAAGCCAGATGTCATAATCGCCAGCCCTTTATTTATGCTACGCCCCCTTGCAAGACGTTTTCCTAAAACGCCACGAATTTATCTTCCACATGCACTGGTTGCGCCCATCGAAGTCTCCGATGCGTTGAACAATGACCCTTTGTTAAAATGGACGGCTTTCCACACTTATTACAAACTCGAATGCTGGGCATTATTGAATTCCAACACGACCGTCCGATTTTTAAATAAAAACGCAGATATTTTACGTAAATTCTACAAACTAAAAGATTCCGTTCGTTTCGACATAATTCCACCTGCGACCTCATATCCAGATATTGATTTAAACCACAAGGACAAATCAACCAAACGTTTTCTTTTCATAGGGCGTTTAATTGCTTCAAAAAATGTAGTTTTTTTAATAAACACCCTCGCCACCATGAAAGATTTGCCTTGGGAGTTAGATATCGTCGGAGACGGGGCACAGCGGGAATTCATAGAAAACACGATAAATAGACTGGGACTAAAAGAAAGAATAACGTTGCATGGGCATCAAAATGATGTGAGTTGTTTTTATAGAAAAGCGGACATGTTTTTATTTCCTTCATTATTAGAAAGTGTCGCATTGGTGGTTTTGGAGGCAATGGCGTTTGGAGTGCCATCGCTGGTAATTCATGACGATGGATTAAAATATAAAAACTCGTTTGATGCATTTATATCCAATGGTGAAAACGGGTTAATAGCAGAAGACGAATGCGATTTTGCGACAAAACTCCGAGAATACTTAATTTCACCTGACCGTATTGCAACACTTGGTTCAAATGCCCGACAATTGATACGAGACAACTATACATGGAAACATGCCTTAGACCTATGGGATCGATTGCTTGAAAATATCCTTGTTACGGCATAACTGTGCAACTTGAATGCTTTCACGCACGGGTGTGGAACGATATCGAGGCATGATAGAAGGCGTTTTGGTATAAGGTCGGCGCTTCACGAGAACTCTTTATCAAACCATCGCCTTCCAAACCGAAACTCTTCGCCGACCTTAAAATCGCACTTTGCACTGGGTTTAAAACAGCATGCCAGTGTGCGCGATACGAAGCTTGATGCTTTTCATACCTCCCATTGTCACTAATGGCGCATATATCAACTTTTCATGTTCCCTGGCGGATTTTCATGCGCGACACCGATTCGATTCCTTGACACCTTCTCCCCCTCTCATATGGAAACCCCACAAATCTTTTGTTGTAGCTGGGTTTACGCAACAAAACAATGGCTGCACAAACCATGTCGGGGATGCCGTCCATTTATTGGCCGCCCAATAGAAACCAGCATTATAAACAAAAATCGATAATTCCTTTGCGGGAAAGTGTCGATTTTACATGCCAGGGGAGGTGTCCCCGCCCGGGGCGGAATGGAATGAAAAGAGGAAAAACCCTTGTATCCATTGGCGAACACGGGTAGATTTATAAGCATATTGCAGGAGGATGTCATGAGAAAATGGTTGTGTTGTATCATCTTGCTGGGATTGTCAACCGGCCTGTCCGCGCAAGACGCCCAGGTCGCCGACGATTACGTGATCGGCGAGGAGGACATCCTATCCATCAACGTCTGGAGGGAGCCGGAGCTGTCCATGAAGGAGCTGAGCGTCCGGGCGGACGGCAAGATCAGCCTCCCCTTGGTCGATGAGATCCAAGCCAGCGGGAAGACCACCGGGCAGTTGAAAGAAGAAATCACCGAAAGGTTGCAGGAATTCGTGGAGTCGCCCACGGTTTCGGTGGTGGTGGTGAAAGTCCTCAGCCACCACGTCTCGGTGGTGGGGAAAATCAGCAAGCCCGGCCTCTACGTCCTGACTTCCCCGACGACGGTCATGGAGCTCATCGCCCGCGCAGGCGGGTTGGCTGCGGATGCCAACGGGAAAAACATCCAGATCATCCGTAAGGAAATCGGCACGGGCAGGGAGTTGCGATTCCCCTTCAATTACAAGAATGTAATCAAGGGGAAGGAACTCCACACGAACATCCTGTTGGAAGTGGGGGACATGGTGCTGGTGCCGTAAGGCGGTGGAATTACCAAGGGAGCCTCTAAAAAGCCCGGAGACAAGGCGTCGCCGCAGGGTCGGAAAGCGGGGTTCGCTGAAATAAACGGGCATTTTCGATCAAGGCGCTGGCGCTGTCGTCCGGGGTTTTTAGAGGCTCCCCCAAGCTTGTCGTGAAGCGTGCATTGATCACATGGTTGTAGGTTGTAGATTCGTAGATTTGCCACCCGTCACCACCCGTCGCATCGGTTGGCGGACGGTTGGCGGTGCGGTACCGTCGTTCGCAGTTCTTGCTAACTTTTAATTATGGGGGGCTTGCCAAAACCTCGCAGACAAGGCGTCGCCAGAGGTCGAAAAGCGGGATTCGCCAAAGGCAGATGGGCATTTCGATCAAGGCGCAACGCAGCACCCGGGGTTTGCTGGAGGTTCCCTTAATGTGTCCCGACACGGGCCGGGGCTGATGAAGCCCCCGCCCCAGAGGATGGAATCGACTATGAAAAAAATATTAATCGCCGTGATGTCATTGTTGTGTGTCCTGCCGGTTTGCGCCCAAGAAATCTACACGCCTGACGATGCGCCCCCCATGTTGCCAGTGTATGGCTCCAGCGTCGTCGAAGAAGGCATGGACGAGGGCCTCCCCATCCCGGTGGCGTACGAGGGGAGCGGCATCACGACCAATTGGGACTCGCCGGCGTCCTACTCGTTTGCGGAATCCGTCCGTGGAGACGTGCGCAACCGGTTCGGGTTCACGCTGGGCGCCAACGAAGGCTACATCACGAACGTCTACCCCGAATCGCCGGACAGGGAGAGCACCTCTTCGACCCTGACGTCGCTTTCGGGAAGCGTCTTCGCGAACTTCGGAGAGCGCAAATCCGTCCTGCACCTCGACTATGGCATCAACTACAGCTTCTACAACGACCAAGACTTCAGCGTGCAGGATTTCGGTAACGGCGCCGACCACAACGCGACCGTCTACTACACCTACACCCCGAACGAAAAGTCGCGGTTCCTGGTGATGGACAGGTTCAGCTCTTCGACGAACGACATGTTCGGCGGCCTCGATTTCTTCTCCCTGTCCACCGTCGATTGGATGCCCCAGTCCTACAGCGTCCATTTCTTGCCGCAGCGCGTCCATCGGAACGACATCTCGGGGTCGTATGAAAGAAGCATCGCCAGACGCACCCGGATCAACGTCTTCGGTTCCTACAACAGCTATTGGTACGACCACCAAGACTTTGGCGGCGTCCTCTATGACAACATCAACGCCGCCCAGGTCGGCGCCGGGGTGTCCCAAGGGATCACCGATTGGTTGAGCCTGTCCTCGTCCTACTCCGTATACCTCAACAACGTCCCCGAGGAATTGCAGGGTCAGCAGATCCACCGGGTGGAGGTGGGCGGCTTGCACTTCAAGCTCGCCCCCACGGTCGAGGTGTATGCTTCCGGCGGTTTGGAGATCGCGGAAATCGACGATGACTACCAAATGCATGAGATGGTGAGCGTCGGGATCTCGAAGCGGGCGGGCACGGGCGTCCTTTACGCCAACTACTCCCGTAGCATGAGCACGCCGCTTGGCTATTGGCGCATACTGCCGTCCGATTCCGTCTCCATCGGGTACGGGCAGCGGATCACCGACCGGGCGAATTTCAGGCTGATGGGCGCGTACAGACGCAGCCATGACTACGATGCAGACGGGTTGCTCCGCAACTATTACGGCAGCGCGTCCTTCGAATATTCGCTCACGCGCAACCTGTTCGCCTCCGCCAACTATGCGTACCAATACCAGAACAACAGCATAAACATCCCGGCGTTCGTCAGCAGCATCCCGCGTTATGACCGTTCCATGATCTTTGCAGGGTTGCAATACGCTTGGCCTGCGTTGAGGGAAGGGGAGTAAACAATGAAAGATTTATCCAATCTCGAAGTCACCGATTATTTCCGGATCCTGTGGAACCGGCGGTGGTATTTCCTGATCCTTTTCGTGCTGATGAGCGTCGGGTCGGCGATCTACGCGGTGCGCGCCCCGGACGTCTACAAATCCCAAGCCCGTATCAGGGTGGACACGACGATCTCCTCCGAAGAGTTCATGCGCACCGGTGCGGGTTCCCTGGTTGACGAGCGGATCAACGCCGTCCGGGAACAACTGCAAAGCCGCGCCTTCTTGGAACGGATGATTGAGTCGCTCCAGATGTACGGTTTCGGCACCAACCCGAATTTCGTCATGGAGTCGGCGGTCTCGGCGGCACGGCGACAGATAGGGATCGAAAGGACCTCCGACAAGACCTTCACGGTTTCCTTCGTCGCGAACAATCCGCAATTCGCCCAGATGGTGACCCGGCAATTGACGAACGAGCTCATACAGAGCAGTTCGCGGGACAAGGTGAACACCGTCCGCGGCGTGGATCAGTTCGTTGACGCGCAGTTGGCGGAGGCCGAGAAAGACGTCAAGGCGCAGGAAGAACGTCTGACGCAATTCAAGCTGGCGCACCAGGGCGAACTGCCGGAACAAGAATCCGCCATCACCAGCGCCATCGCCTCGTTGAACAACCAATACAACATGGTGGAGAACTCCATTCAACAGGTGCAGGCCGATCAACGCAACCTCGACTTCCAATACAGGGAGAACCAGCGGGCCAACGAGGAGCGGATGAAATTGCTTCAAGCGTTGGCGCCGGGGACTTCGGTTCCAGTGTCCGGCGGTGAAAGAAGGCCCACCCCGGACGAGTTGGAGTTGGCGAAAAAGAAGGAGGAGCTGGGGCACGCCCGGACGAAGTACACGGAAAGCCATCCCGATGTCGTGCGTTTGAACAAAGACGTCCAACGCCTGGAGCAACAAGTCCGGAGCGCGCAGGCGGCGGAAAGGCCCGACGCCACGGCGCCGTCGTCGTCTGACGAAACGACCACCGCAGGGGCGGACGGCGGCACCGTCGGAAGGTCGCAGGGGGAGACGACGATAGACAACATCTACAGGTTCCGGACTAACGACAACAGGACCAAGCTGGAGAAGTATGAAAAAGAGAAACGGGATATCCAGGCGCAAATCAGGCTCTACACGAGCAAGCTGACGATGGCACCTGCGGTGGCCCAGCAATTGACCGGCATCCAGCGCGAACTGGACAAGGCGTTGTCAAAATACAAGGGGCTGGAGTCGCAAAAAATAAAGACGGACTTGGGGGTGGCGGCGGAGACCGACCGCAAGAATGACACCTACCAAGTCACGGACGAAGCCAACCTGCCGGTGAACGCGGAATATCCGAACCGGATGCAGATCGTGCTGATGGGGGTCGGCGGCGGTTTCATCCTGGGGATCGGCGCGGCTTTCGCCCGGGAGCTCCTGGACAGCACCATCAGCTCCGAGGAAGAGGCGAAAAAGCTCCTCAACCTGCCGGTGTTGGTGGCGCTTCCGCTGACCGTCAAGAAAACGGACGGCCCGTCGAAAAACCAGGCTGCGGCTTAGACGGGTTCCCACGGCGCGGCTTGGACGGTCGCGTCGATGCCGTCCGGTTGATGCCGCCGGTTTTTGAAGGTGTCCCAAGGGGGATGGCTCTTCGGAGCCACCCCCTTTCTTTGTCCCCCGCCTCCGTTCTCCGCCTCCGTCGCCCCATCCGTCATTTTCCTCCGCTACTTTTTGCATTGCGGGTTTGCAGCCGCACGCCTCGATCCGTATAATGAGAGGTGCGTCTGGAGGCGCACCCGATCACCATGTTCGAAAAATATACGGAAAAGGCCCGACGAGTCATCTTCTTCGCGCGCTATGAAGCCAGCCAGTTCGGCAGCCCGCTGATCGAGACGGAACACATCCTCCTCGGCCTGATCCGCGAAGACCGCAACCTGATAGCCTTGTTCCTGCCGGGGACGAGCGCCTCGATCCAAGAACTGCGCAAGGAAATCGAAGGCCGGACGCTTGTCCGCGAAAGGGTGTCCACCTCCGTAGACCTCCCCTTTTCCGAGGAGAGCAAGCGCGCGCTCAACTGCGCGACGGAAGAAGCCGAACGGATGACGCACAAGTTCATCGGCACGGGACACATCCTGCTCGGCCTCCTGCGCGAGGAGAAGTCCGTGGCGGCGGGGATATTGCGGGAACACGGCATCCGGGCGGCGCTGATCCGCGAAGACTTGGCGCGCAACCAGTCCGGCCAGACCGAGAAGCACGGGGCGCAACCCCGGATGAAGAACGCCCTCAACTTGCTGGAATTCGCCAAGGACTTGACCGGCGCGGCCGCCAGCGGCTCGCTGGATCCGCTGGTGGGACGCGAGGCCGAGATCGAGCGACTCACCCAGATCCTCTGCAGGCGCACCCAGAACAACCCCGTCCTCCTCGGCGAGCCGGGGGTCAGCCAGACCGCCATCGTCGAAGGGCTGGCGCAGAAGATCGTCTCCGGGCGTGCGCCCGCGCAACTGATCGACAAGCGCATCCTCGCCTTGGACATCTCCCTGGTCGTCGCCGGCACCAAGTACCGCGGGCAGTTCGAGGAACGGATGAAGCTCATCATACGCGAGCTGTCGGAAAACCGGCAGTTCATCGTGTTCATTGACGAACTGCACACGCTCATCGGCGCGGGTTCGGCGGAAGGCTCGCTGGATGCCGCCAACATCCTCAAGCCGGCGCTCTCACGCGGCGAAATCCAATGCATCGGCGCCTCCACCCCGCACGAATACCGGCGCTCCATCGAAAAAGACCGCTCATTGGAACGCCGTTTCCAGGCGATCCGCGTGTCCCAGCCGACGGAACCGGAGAGCATCGCCATCCTGAACGGCGTCCGGGAGAGATACGAGCAGTTCCACTCGATCCGGTACACGGACGAAGCCGTCGAGGCTGCGGTCTATCTATCCAACCGCTACATCTCCGACCGCTTCCTGCCCGACAAGGCCATCGACGTCCTGGACGAGGCGGGCGCCCGGGTGAAGTTGCGCGAAGACCCGACCCGCGAGGCGGCCGGCGCGGTCTTCGACGAACCGTGGGCGGATTGGCGGCTCGCCGGCGTCAGCGCCGCCACGCGCGAATATTTCCGCACCCCGCGTTACGGTTTCGCCATAGACGACGCGGATGCCTTGGACGACGACCTGAACGACGATTACGGGCTCTTCCACAGGCCGACGCCGGAGAAACCCGATTTCCTCCCCGTCTACGTCGTCAAAAAGGACATCGAAGAGGTCATCGCCAAATGGACCGGCATCCCGATGGCGTCCCTGCAGGAGGAGGAGACCGCCAAGCTCCTGCGCATGGAAGAAGAGCTCCACAAACGGCTGGTCAGCCAAGACCGCGCCATCAAAGCCCTCAGCCGCGCCATCCGCCGTTCGCGCGCCGGTTTGAAGTCGCCCAAACGCCCCGTCGGCTCGTTCCTCTTCCTCGGACCGACCGGCGTCGGCAAGACCGAGACCGCCCGCTCGTTGGCGTCCTTCCTGTTCGGCAACGACACCGCCATGATCCGGCTCGACATGTCGGAGTACATGGAGAAGCACTCGGTCTCCCGCCTGATCGGCTCGCCCCCGGGCTACGTCGGTCACGAGGAGGGCGGACAGCTCACCGAAAGGGTGCGGCGCAACCCCTACTCCGTGCTGTTGCTGGACGAGATCGAAAAGGCGCACCCGGACGTCTACAACATCCTGTTGCAGGTGTTCGAGGACGGGCAGTTGACCGATTCGCTCGGCAACACCGTCGATTTCAAGAACGCCATCATCATCATGACCTCGAACATCGGCGCACGCTTCCTCGAAAAGCGCGGAACCCTCGGCTTCCAAGGCGGGGACGACACGGACGCGCGGCGTCTGGAGGAGCTGATCCGCAACGAGGTGAAGAGGACGTTCAACCCGGAATTTTTGAACCGGCTGGACGAGATCATCTTCTTCGAGTCACTGACCGACGACGACATGGAGGAGATCGTCGGGCTCCTGATCGGCGAGGTCAACGCGGCGATGCAACACCGGCAGATCTCCGTCACGCTGACGACGGAGGCGAAAAAGTGGCTCGTGCGCAAGACCTGCGACGACAACCGCTCCTACGGCGCACGTCCGTTGCGGCGCGCCATCCAAGTCCATGTAGAGGATCCGCTCGCGGAGGCGATCATGCAGGGGCGCGTCCCCCAAGGCAGCGTGTGCGAAGTCTATCTGGACGGGGACGAGTTGCTCTGCCGCCGGTGCGGCGACGAGGCCGCCGCCTGGACGCTGTAGATTCACCCGCGAAAAACCGAAAACCACCCCGCCGTTTCATGCCCATCCCCTGCCGAGACGACGCAGGGACGGCACCGATGCCAATTCGACAAAAGAACAAAAGATTGGAACGAAATCGCAACGGCGGAGTCTATATCGAAGCCCTATCATGGAGCTTGCGCCGACCGGTTGTTTTATCTAACATAAGGGTTCGTCTTTTTTGGGGGGATGGAGGGGGGATGGCTAAGACATTCGGTTTTGGAGTCTGTCTTCTGGGGTTCTTTTTATCGATGCTCCCGGCGATGGCGCAGTTCGGCGACGAGACGATCGTCGAGCGCGTGGACATCCGAGGCAATCGCCGGATACCGGAAGACACCATCCGCGCCAACATCGTCCAGATCAGGCCCGGCGAGCCGTATGACGAGAGCAAAGTCGAGTTCGACCTGCGCTCCCTGTACCGCACCAACTATTTCGAAAACCTCGAGGTCCAAGAGAAAGACGGCGACATCGGCAAGGTCATCACCTTCGTCGTCAGGGAGAAGCCGCTCATCCGCTCCATCGAGTACGTCGGCAACAAGTCCTTCACCGAATCAGACATCTTGGACGCCTTCAAGGAGAAGAAGCTGGGCCTCACCGTGGACAGCCAGTACGACCCCGTGAAAGTCAAGATGGCCGAGCGCCTGCTGCACGACCTGATGGTCCAAAGCGGCAAGCCGCTCGGCTCCGTCCATTCCGAGGTCGAGCCCTTCCCCCCTTACAGCGTGCGGGTGCGCTTCGTCGTGGACGAGGGGACCAACGTCCGCATCGGCAAGATCCGCTTCACGGGCAACAAGGTCTTCGACGACTCCAAGTTGCGGGCTGCGTTGCAAATGAGCAAGGAGCGCTCCGTCTTCACGATGTTCAAGGGGCTGGACAAATACCACCGCGAGAAGCTGGAATACGACATCGAGATGAACCTGAAGGCGTTCTACCAGCAGCACGGCTACATGCAGGTGCAGTTCGGGCAGCCCGTCACCCGCATCTTCGAAGGCCCCCGGGGGGTGCTCCCCTTCCTGCGCAAGACCAAGGAGCAGTTCTTCGTCGAGATCCCCATCGATGCGGGCGACCAGTACCGGCTGGGGAAGCTGGAGCTGAAAGAATGCGGCGTCCTGAGTTGCGAGGCGCTCCAACGCGCCTTCGGCATGAAGGAGGGGGACATCCTCAACTTCAAGGCGGTCAAGGACACGCTGGAACAGTTCAAGAAGCTCTACGGAGAGGTCGGCTACATCAACTTCTCCTATCTGCCGGAACACCACGCAGACCCCAAGACCAAGGTCTACGACCTGACGCTGACCATGCAACCGGACAAGCAGTTCTTCGTCCGGCGCATCAACTTCCTCGGCAACACCAAGACCCGCGACAAGGTCATCCGCCGCGAATTCATCTTGGAGGAAGGCAAGGTCTTCAGCAGCATCGCGCTGGACAACTCCGTGCTGAGGCTGAACCAGCTCGGCTACTTCGAGCAGGTCGAGGAGAAGGACTACGAAGTCAAGCCGGACGAGAAGACCAGCATGGTGGACGTCGATATCAAGCTGAAGGAGAAGAGCCAGCAATCGATCGGCTTCAGCGGCGGCATCAGCGGCATCAGCGGCAGCTTCATCGGCCTCAACTACTCGACCAACAACTTCCTCGGCCGCGGGGAGTCGCTGGACGTCAACATCATGGGCGGCACGAGGCAGACCAACTATTCCGTCACCTTCACCGAGCCGTACCTGTTCGACACCCGCTGGAACATGGGGCTCCAGATATACAACCAGCGCTACCGCTACGACACCTACAGCACCTTCGGCCTGACCGACTACAACGGCGAGGCCTCCGAGCTGTTCACGCAAAAAACCACCGGCGGGACTTTGACCATAAGCCGCCGCCTCCCCCGCTCGCTGTGGACGGTCGGCACCAGCTACACCTACCAGAAGATCGGCGTCAGCAACATCGCCACCGGGTTTGAAACCTTCGCCCTCGGGCAGTTCATCGGTTACACATCCGGCGATTCTTCGGACGCGCTCGAAGGCATCACCCGCAGCGAAATCACGCCGATGGTCAGCTACAACTCCACCAACGCCTATTTCAACGCCACGGCGGGGAAGAGCCTGAACGTGTCGGCCGCCATCGCGGGCGGCATCCTGGGCGGCGACTTCAACATGGTGCGTCCGGCGTTGGAATACCGGCATTTCATCGCGGACAGATGGCTGAGCCACGGGCGGAACGTCTTTGCGTTCAACTTGCAACTCCAGTACACCCAAGCCTTCGGCAACTCGGTGGTGCCGTTCTTCGACCGTTTCTTCATCGGCGGCGAGAACACCATCCGCGGGTTCGACATCCGCTCCATCAGCCCGCTCGCCGTCACCAGGACCCGGCAGTTCGACGGCACGAGCAGCGGCAATTGCGTCATCGACACCGACACGGGGCTGTGCCAGACGCTGGAATCCTCGCCCTTCGCCGTGGGCGGCGACGCGGTGGGCATCCTCAACTTCGAATACCGCATCCCGATCGCAGGTCCGCTGTCCATGTCCGGATTCTACGACATCGGCATCACCCGGGCGATGCGCAAAAGCTCTTTAGGCAACTTCGGCGCCAGCGAGGTGTCTATCATCGGCGACACCAACAACAAACTCCGCAGCTCCACGGGGGTGGAATTGCAATTCGTGCTCCCGGTGGTGAGCGCGCCTTTCCGACTGATCTTCGCCTACAACCCGCAACGGCTCTCCGGCTCGGTCACAACCCCTGGCGGAACGACCTATACTATCAACGAGCCTTCGAAAGACGTCAAATTCACGGTAGGGAGGAGCTTCTAAAGGCGCGTCGCCTCGCGAGGCGCGACCGGCGCGACATGACGCCCCTACCTTTTGCAATGGGATTGTAGTAAATTACTTAGTTTTCGCCGCCCGGGGTCTTCCGGGCGTTTTACGACTCGGTCGGATTTCGACCGAGCTTTCAAGGAGAGCAGATTCCATGAATCGAATAGCACCGGTTGTCATCGTCATCGCCATGTCCCTGTCCGCCGCCTTCGCCCAGGCGACGGCGTCCGCACCCGCGCCTACGGGCAAGGTCGGATGGATCAACGTCGAACAGGCCATCCTCACCACCGACGAGGGGGCCAAGGCCTTGGCCGACATCCAAAAATACGTTGAGACGAAAAACGCCGAGCTGAACGCATTGCGTCAGGAAGTGGACGACTTGGCAAAAAAGCTGGAGGTGCAAGGCTCCAAGCTGACCGACGAAGCCCGCATGGATCTCGAGGAAAAAGCGACGGAAAAGCAGACCCAGCTCGAAAGGTTCCAGACCGACACCCAGAGGGAGATCGACAACCGGCGCAACCGCCTGACCAGCACCATCTCCAAAAAGATGGGGCCGGTCATCGAAAAGGTCGCCATCGCCAAGGGCTTGGATGCCATCGAGATCTTCAACGCAAACCGGGACGCCTGGGTCAATCCGGCGCTCAATGTGACGGAAGACCTGGTGAAGGCTTACAACCAGGCTTACCCGGCGAGCGCCCCGGCGGTTCCCGCCGCAGCCAAGCAGTAGCCGTCGCGACTGTGACGGGGAACCTCTAAAAAGCTCGAAGACAAGGCGTCGCCGCAGGTTGAAAAGCGAAGTTCGCTGAGGCGAATGAGCATTTTCGACCAAGGCGCTGGCGCTGTTATCCGGGGTTTTTCGCAGGCTCCCAAATAGAAAATGCCGATGCGGGACATTCAGGACATCCTCAAAATCTTGCCGCAGCGCTATCCGTTCCTGCTGGTGGACCGGATACTTGAGACCGACGGGGAGACCTACATGGTCGGCCTCAAGAACGTCAGCATCAACGAGCCGTTCTTCCAAGGGCATTTCCCCGGCCATCCGGTCATGCCGGGCGCCCTTTTGGTGGAGGCGATGGCGCAGGCGGGGGTGGCGCTTCTTTTGGGGAACGACCCGGAGCGGCAGTCCAAGCTGGTCTATTTCGCCAGCATCGACCGTTGCCGCTTCCGCCGCCCCGTCGTCCCCGGCGACCAGCTCCGCATCGAGGTGCGCGTCCTGCGACAGCGCGCCCGGCGTTATTTCAAGATGAGCGGGCGGGCGCTGGTGGACGGCGAGGTCGCGGTCGAAGGCGTCCTGTCCTGCTCCGTGGCTGCCGTAAAAGAATGATTGCGGGCGTCCCGCCCGCGCTCCGGATGATTTTAACGCGGACGGCGCCCGTCGCGACGAAGCCCCGTCCCACCATGCTTGCGCAAGATTGAAATGCCCATACATCCTACAGCCATCATCGATCCGTCCTGCGACATCGCCCCGGACGCCGCCGTCGGCCCTTACTGCATCGTAGGCCCCGAGACGAGCATCGGCGCGGGCACGGTGCTGGACGCGCACGTCCACGTCTACGGCTGGACGACGATCGGGGAGAGATGCCGTTTCTACAGCCACGCCTCGGTCGGCGCCGACCCGCAAGACCTCAAGTACAAAGGGGAGCCGACGCGCCTGCGCATCGGCGACGACAACGTCTTCCGCGAGTTCGTCAGCCTGCACCGGGGCACGCAGGGCGGGCACGGCGAGACCGTCATCGGCAGCCACAACTTCGTCATGGCCTACAGTCACGTCGCGCACGACTGCGTGGTCGGCGACCATGTCATCATGGCCAACGCCGCCACCTTGGCGGGCCACGTCGCCATCGGCGACCACGCGACGGTCGGGGCCTTCTCGGCGGTGCACCAGTTCTGCCGCGTCGGGCCGCACGCCTTCATCGGCGGCTTCTCGGTCGTCACGCGCGACGCCCTGCCCTACATCAAGACGGTGGGGGCGCGTGGCGAAGCCAGGATATACGACATCAACGCGCTCGGCCTGCGCCGCAAGGGGTTCTCCGAAGACTGCATCCGCGAGTTGAAGCGGGCCTACCGGCTCTGCTTCCGCTCCGGGATGAACACCGGCGAGGCGCTGGCCAGGGTGAAGTCAGAACCGTGGTCGTCGCCCGAGGTGGCGGTGCTGGTCGAGTTCATGGAGAGCTCCCAGCGGGGTTTCATCCGTTGACACGGGGCTGCGCCTGTCCGTGTCCATCCGTGGTTGGAGAATGAGCGAGAAGATCGGCTTGATCGCGGGCAACGGGCGCTTCCCGTTCCTCGTCTTGGAGTCCGCACGGGCGCAGGGGGTCGAGGTCCTCGTCGCCGCCATCAAGGAGGAGGCCGCGCCGGAGATCGCCTCGTGCGGCTTCCCCGTGCATTGGCTGGGCCTGGGGGAGCTGGGCAAGCTCGTCCGCACCTTCCGCCAGGCCGGGGTCGGCAAGGCGATCATGGCGGGCCAGGTCAAGCACGCGCAGATATTCGGCTCCGGCATCCCCGACCTGACCATGATAAAGATGCTGGCGGGGCTACGGCAGAAGAACACCGACGCGCTCATCGGCGGCGTGGCGCGCGTGCTGGAGGACAACGGCATCACGCTGCTCGACTCCTCGGCGCTGCTCAAGCCGCACATGGCGGCCGAGGGGAGGCTGACGCGCCGGGGCTTGAGCAAGTCCGAGCGGGCGGATGTGGACTACGGCCGCCCCATCGCCCGCAAGATCGCGGCGATGGACATCGGCCAGACCGTCGTGGTGCGCGACCGGGCGGTGGTCGCCGTCGAGGCGATGGAGGGGACGGACGCGGCGGTGCGGCGCGCCGGGGAGCTGGCGCACCGTAAGGACCTGACCGTCATCAAGGTCAGCAAGCCCCGGCAGGACATGCGCTTCGACATCCCGGTGATAGGGGGGGCGACCATAGAGAACATGATCGCCTGTGGCGCGACGGCCTTGGTGGTGGACGCCGACCGGACGCTGGTGTTCGACCGCGAGGAGGTCCGGCGCGCCGCCGACAGCGGCGGCATCGCCATCGTGGCGCTGCCTGTCGAAGAGCCGTAAGGGCGGCGGCCTCCCGCGTTAAACAACGCGGGGTTGGCTTGGATCGGCTTTGAGGGGGTTTTGAAGATGGACAAGATTCGCGTGGGGGTCGTCGGGGTCGGTTCGCTGGGGCAGCACCACGCCCGCGTCTATGCGTCGCTTCCCGGCGCGGAGCTGGCGGGGGTCGTAGACACCGCCCCCGGCCGGGCCGGGGAGATCGCCGCCAAGTTCGGCACGAAAGCCTTTGCCGACTACACGGAGCTGTTCGGCAAGGTCGATGCGGTCAACATCGCCGCGCCGACCACGCTCCACGCCGAGATCGGCGTCCGCTGCCTCGACGCTGGGCTCCACGTCTTGGTGGAAAAGCCGATCGCGCACACGCTCGAGGACGCCGACCGGCTCATCCAGGCGGCGAAAGACAACGGAAGGATATTGCAAGTCGGCCACCTCGAGCGCTTCAACCCCGCCGTGGTCGCCCTGCGCGAGATCGCGACCCGCCCGCGCTTTTTCGAGGCGCACCGGATGGGGCTGTTCTCCCCGCGCAGCCTCGACGTGGACGTGATCCTCGACCTGATGATCCACGACTTGGACATCATCAGCCTGCTGGTGCCCTCGCCGGTCGAGAAGGTCACCGCCGTCGGCATCGCCATCCTGAGCAACCGCATCGACATCGCCAACGCCCGGATGCTGTTCGCCGACGGCTGCGTCGCCAACGTCACCGCCAGCCGCGTGTCGATGGAGAAGATCCGCAAGCTGCGCCTGTTCCAGAGGCAGGAGTACATCTCGCTCGACTACACCCGCCAAGACCTGTCGGTCTTCGGCCTGAGTCACGCCGACGGCGCCGCCATCCCGGAGATCGTGGGCCGGAAGATAGAGCCGGAGAAGAAAGAGCCGCTGCTGCTGGAGCTGGCCTCCTTCCTCGACGCGATCCGCGGCCTGGGCCCGGTCGCCTGCGGCGGCGACGAGGGGAGGCGGGCGCTGGAGCTGGCGATGCAGGTCAGGGAGCAGGCCGAGGCGGCGCAGGCGCGGGAATTGTAAGGACGGCGGGCATCCGGCCCCGGCATCGCAAATTGACAGGGGCGCGGGCACTTACTTATACTGGCTCGGCCGGACTCGTCGGGAGTCGTTCCCTGACAGGCGGCGACTGGGAACTATATGCTGGAATATGCCGCTTCACTCAACCAGAAACGGGGCATCCCACGGCGCGCCGTCGTGTGCCTCATGGCGAGTCTCGTCGCCCATCTCGCAGTCATCCTGGTGCTGTTCCTTTTCCCGGAACTGCTGGCGGGGGGGTACTACGACCAGTTCCACGGCTTCCGGTGGGGTGCGGCGGACGACCTGGCGCCGGACGACCCCTGGCGCACGGTGGCGGTCTTGGAGCCCCCCGAGCGCATGAACATGCCCTCGCCGGAGGTTTTGCGCCGGCTCATGGGGCAGGGCGACAAGGAAGAGGGCATGGGCACGCCGCCGATCGAAGTGCGGTTCGGCCCCTTGGAGGCGCTGGAGGTGGACAACCCGCCGTTGCCGCAAGTGCCGCCTAAAGTCGAGAACCCCGAGGTCGAGGTGCCGCCAAGCCGCGCGCAGAACGCCAACCCGGAAGCCAAGTCGGACACGGGCGACGTCGACGCCTCGCCCAAGCCTGTGCAGGCAGACCGGGGGACTGGGCGCGACCTGGTCGCCGCCAAGCCGGACGCCACACCCAAGGTCGAGGTCGCGTCGGACGCGGCTCCACGCAAGATTCCCGACTCCATCCGCCCCCCGTCGCCTCCGGCGGCCTCCCAATCGAAGCCCGGCGCCGCCAAGGAGTCCGGCGGCACCCCCGGCATCGGTCTTTTCGACACCAAAGGCTTCCCGTTGGGCGAGTACGAGGAGGCCATCGTCGCGCGCGTGAAATCGAGATGGTTCATCCCCTCGAACCTCAAGCAGTCCCAGGGGAAGACCACCGTCGTCTTTTACATCGACAAGAACGGCCGGTGCGCAAACCTGCGGGTGGCGTCCTCCTCCGGCAGCAATTCGCTGGACTTGGCGGCCTTGAGCGCGGTCACCGAGTCCGACCCGTTCCCGCCGCTGCCGAAGGGGTTCCCGGGCGAGCGCATCGGCGTCCGGCTGGTACTGAACCTCATGCCATGAGCGACGTCCCTCCGCCGGGGCGTTGCGCGACCAACCGGCGTTTCCCGATAAGATGCGCCCGTATGCGCCGCACCCCGGCAACCGGCGGGTTCAGCTCGGGATGTTTTTGGAGAATGCGCCTTGACCGTGAATTCCCACAGAATTAGAACCGTCGGCCTCGCCTGCCTTCTGATCCTGGCATATTCCTGCGGCGGCAAGAAGACCACGACTTCCAGGCCGGGCGCGTGGCCGCCTGCCGCGACCGTCCCCCCGGGTGCGCCGCAAACGCCGTCCCTTCCGGACGCATCCTTCGGCGCTTCCGGCGCAGGCCCCGTCATCCGCATCGGCATCGACACCGCGCTCAAGGAGGTTCGCATCAGCTCCTCCGAAGGCTACTTCGTGCTGGACAAGGACTCCCCGGCCGCGCAACGGCAGGTCGTCGGCGAAGTCCGCATCCAGATAGGCGCGGGGGGGGCGGATGGCGCGGCGACGTACCGGATACAGGTCGTCTCCCTCGCCAATGCGGCGAACGCCGCCGAACTCAAGGAGCGTTTGGCGGGGGAGCTGGGCGTCCCGACGGTGATCCGGGTGAACCCCGACAACGGCGTCAGCCAGATCCGCGTCGGGGCGTTTGCCAGCAAGGAGGAAGCGCAAGACTACCTGCCGACCGTGCAACCCGGCTACCCCGACGCATTCATCGTGCTTCACGAGGATGCGTCCGTGAAAAAAGACGCCGCCCGGACGACGCTTACGCTCACGGGCGCGGACGGGCTCTCCCTGTCCAGCCGCGCGGGCTTCCAGGTGCTGCCCGGAAACGACGCGGCGTTCCTGCGCGCCGGCGGCAAGGCGTACCGAGGCTCTTTCGACGTCTTCCCGAACAAGTCCAAGTCGATCACGCTGGTCAACCAACTGCCGATGGAGGACTACCTGCCGGGGGTCGTCCCGGCGGAGATGAGCCCGTCGCACTTTCCGGAGTTCGCGGCGCTGGCGGCGCAGGCGATAGCCGCGCGCACCTACGCCCTCAAGAACATGGGGCGTTTCCGCTCCGAGGGCTTCGACCTCACCGACGACACGCGCACGCAGGTCTACGGCGGCGTCGGGGTGGAAAAGCCGATGACCAGCGAGATCGTGCGGCAGACGGCGGGCATCGCGGTCTATTACGACGGCAAGCCGATCGACGCCATGTTCACCTCCACCTGCGGCGGGCGCACCGAGGACATCGCGCTCGTCTACGGCTCCAAGCCCGTGCCTTACCTGAAAAGCGTCGTCTGCGCCATCGAGCGCGGGGAGGACGGGTCGGGGGCGCGGCTGGCGGGCACTCACGCCGTCACGGGCTCGTTTCGGACGGCGGACGGGGCGGTGGCGACCCGCAACCTGGAGTTGGCCCGGGCGTTGAGGATCGTCCCGGAGGACGCGCCGCTCACGCAGTCCGCGCTGGAGGCGCCCGTCCGCAAGGACGAGGCGAAGTCTTGGATATATGCCGCCACCGCCGTCGCCAAGCCCGCCCGCCGCGTCCCGCCGCAGGGTTCCGGCGGCGTCTCGCGCGGCGACTTCCTGCGCGAGGCCGTCGCCGCCTTTTTCGGCGAGGAGGAGGTCGGGCGGCGCATCTCCCAGGCGGACGTGGACTACTACATGGCGACCCTGTCGGACGCCGACCGCATCCCCCCGCCGGAGCAGGCGGCGCTCAGCTACTTGATGCATCGCAAGCTGTGGCGACCCACGACGGAAAACACCGCCGACGTCGATTCGCCCATGCGCCGGGGGGACGCCCTCGCGCTGCTCGTCGATTGGGTGGAGGCGGAAAAGCCGGAGGTCTTGCTCCATGGCGATTTCGTGGAGGTCGCGGGTCGCGACCGCGGCGTCGCCGCGCCCGAGGGCGTCAAGGTCAAAAGCGGCGGCAAGACCCGCGAGTTCAAGCTGGCGAAAGACCTTAGCCTTTTCCGCATCGACCCAGGGGGCGCGCCGGACGGTGGGTGGGGCCATGCCACGCCGATTCCGGGGCTGAAGCTGATCGGCGCGGAAAAGGTCGCGTTCCATCTGAACGGCGGGGGGGAGATCGATTTCATGGAGATCGAACTCAGCCCCTCGGGCGCGGCAAGCGACCGCTTCTCCGCCGCCGCGACTTGGAAGGTGACGATTCCACGCAACACGGTCGCGGAAAAACTGCGCGGCCTGGTCGGCGACCTGGGCGGGCTGTTGGACTTGCAACCGGCGCTTCTCGGACAGTCGGGCAGGGTCGTGCGCATCCAAGCGGTCGGCGCGCGCAAATCGGTCGAGGTGAACGGCTACCGGGTGCGGGGGTTGCTGGGCTTGCAAGACACGTTGTTCACGCTGACGCGGGAGTTTGGCGCGGACGGCGCCGTCTCCGCGTTCACCTTCTCGGGCAGGGGCTCCGGCCACGGCATCGGCCTGTGCCAGACCGGCGCCTACGGGATGGCGAAGGCGGGCAAGGGCTACGAGGAGATATTGAAAACCTATTACACCGGGGTGGACATCCAGAGGGCGTATTAGCCCGCAGCCTGCGACCGCCTTGCGCCGCCGGCGCGTCGCCGCCTCCATCCCGGATCCGTGTCCGAGGTTGTCACGATGAAACGCTTCCGTTCGCAGATCTTGGCGATCCTCATCCTGGTGGTGCTGCTGCTCGCGCTGGCGGCGGTGCGCCACTATCTCAGGCCGGGGTGGTGACATGGCAGAACCCGCCATCGCCGCCGTCGCGGTCGTAGGACCCACCGCCAGCGGGAAATCAGGCCTCGGCGTCGCCTTGGCCCGCGAGTTCCAAGGGGAGGTCGTCGGCTGCGACGCGCTCCAGGTCTACCGGGGATTGGACATAGGCACCGCCAAGATCACGCCCGCAGAGCGCGCCGGCGTCCCGCATCATTTGATAGACGTCGCCGAGCCCGACCAGGAGTTTTCCGCCGGGGATTACCAGCGCCAGGCGCGCGCCGCCATCCGGGAGATCGGCGGGCGGGGGCGACTGCCCGTCGTCGTCGGCGGCACCGGCTTCTACCTGCGGGCGCTGATCGACGGCCTTTTCGCCGGACCGGGGCGGTCGGAGGCGCTACGGGCGCGGATGCGCGCCATCGTGCGGTGCAAAGGCCCGCAAGCCCTGCACCACGCCCTCGGGCGCATCGACCCGGAAGCCGCCGCGCGCATAGCGCCGAAGGACGCCGACCGCGTCATCCGCGCCTACGAGATATACCTCGCCAGCGGCAGGAACATGAGCTGGTGGCAGCGGCAGCCGCGCGACGCCTTCGCGGGCTGCCGCTGGCTCAAGCTCGGCATCGACTGGCCCAGGGAGGCGCTCTACCAAAGGATAAACCTACGGGTGGAGCGGATGTTCGCGGATGGGCTGCTCGGCGAGGTGCGCGACCTGATGGAGCGCCACCCTCCGACCTTGGCGGCGTTCAAGGCCATCGGCTACCGGCAGGCGGCGGCGGTCTTGGAGGGGCGGATGCCCTTGGCGGAGGCGGTCGCGAGTACGCAGATGGAGACCCGTCGCTACGCCAAGCGCCAACTCACCTGGCTGCGCGCCGACAAGGACGTCGTCTGGCTGCGCGCCTGCGATGACGCGAACGACGGGATGGAGGCGGAGCCGTTGCCACGGCGGGCCGCCACCGCCGTCCGCGCCTTCCTCCGCCAGCTTCCGCCGGTTCCCGCCGATTTCCGGTAAAAACAATGGGACAAGAACAATTTTCCAATTTATTATGTAACAGGAATCGGCAAGGTTGCCGATAGAGGGCTGTGATGAGGCAGGACGGTCTGGAGCGACCGCCGCCGTTGCCAACGGACGCCACCCGCTGAAACGCCGGCGCAACGGTGGCACAGTCGTAAAACCCCGCCCACGCCTCGCTTTCATCGAAATTCTACGGGGCACCTCTAAAAGCCCGCAGGCAAAGCACAACGCGGTATCCGGGGTTTTCGCAGGCGTCCCGCCAAAGTCAGGAAGAAGTCCCATGAATCGTCGCGTACTCGCAATGGTGCTGGCAGGGGGGAAGGGAACCCGCCTGCACCCCCTCACGCAGGACAGGGCAAAGCCCGCCGTCCCCTTCGGCGGCAAATACCGGATCGTCGATTTCGTGCTCAGCAACCTGGTCAACTCCGGCGTCTATTCCACTTACGTACTGACGCAGTTCAAGAGCCAATCGCTTTTGCAGCACCTGCGGGACACTTGGCAGTTCGGCAGCCTGCTCCCCTACCAGTTCATCGTGCCGGTTCCGGCGCAGATGCGGACTCCCGGCGAGACCTGGTACCAAGGGACGGCGGACGCCATCTTCCAGAACATCGACCTCATCCAACGCGCCCAGCCCGACCTGGTGCTGGTGTTCAGCGCCGACCACATCTACCGCATGAACGTGCGGGAGATGATCGAATACCACAACGAGAAGGAGGCCGACATCACGGTCGCCGCCTTCCCCTTGCCCCGGGAGCAGGCGTCGGAGTTCGGCGTCGTCGAAACGGACGTGTCACGCCGCATCGTGGGCTTCCACGAGAAAGACCCGGCCGCGCCCACCATCCCCGGACGCCCCGACCTGATCTTCGCCTCGATGGGCAACTACGTCTTCTCCACCGACGTGCTTTTGGAGGAGCTGTACGCCGACGCGGAGAACGACGACAGCAGCCACGACTTCGGCAAGGACATCCTGCCCGGCATCATCCAGCGCGCCGACGTCTACGCCTACGACTTCCGCGAGAACCGCATCCCCGGAGACCCGCCCGAGGTGGCGCCGTACTGGCGCGACGTCGGCACGGTGGACGCCTTCTACGAGGCGAACCTCGACCTGCGCGCGGTGACGCCGGCGCTCAACCTCTACAACCCGCAATGGCCCTTGGGGCCGACGCGCGAGATGCACCCGCCCGCCAAGTTCGTCTTCGATTTGGAGGGGCGGCGCGGCCACGCCATCGACTCCATCGTCTCCAGCGGCTGCATCGTCTCCGGCGGCATGGTGAAGGACTCGGTGCTGGGGCGGGGGGTGCGCGTGCACTCGGGCGCCATCGTCGAAGGCTCGGTCATCTTCGACAACTGCGACATCGGGCGCAACGCCCGGGTGCGCAACGCCATCTTGGACAAGAACGCCATCGTGCCGGAAGGGGAGGACATCGGCTTCGACCTCGAAAAAGACCGGAAACGGCACTTCGTCTCCGAAGGCGGCGTGGTGGTGGTGGAGGGAGACCGCTCCGCCGTGGAGGTCACGGTGCTGGACCTCACCCCGTCCGTGGAGCGACGCCGCCGCAAGACCGACCCTTCGCCGTGAGGTTCCCATGAGGGAAGCCGCGCCCCTTCCCCCCACGCCCCGCGATTGACGGTTGCGGCGCGACACCGTACATTTTATGTCGTCCGCCAAGACGGCGATGGCGGCGGGAGGGGCGGCGATGGCGGAACAGGTTGTCGATGGCTGGATTGCGCGCAAGATCGGGTTGCCTGCGGGCGTCCCGCTCTCGCGTCCGGCCCTGGAGGCGTGGCAGGCGCGCAAGCTGCGGGAGGTCGTGGCATACGTCGCCGCCAGAAGCGCCTTCCACCGGCGGCGGCTCGCGGGGTTCGACATCGAGGCGGAGATCCGGTCCGTCGCCGACGTCGCCAAGCTCCCCTTCACGACCCCGGAGGATCTGACGGCGCACGGCGCGGCGATGGCTTGCCTCTCCGCCTCTCGAATAAGCCGCGTCGTGACCCTGCCGACGACGGGGACGACGGGCGACCCCAAGCGCGTCTACTTCACCGAGGCGGATCAAGAGCTCATGACCGACTACATCCACCACGGACTCCAGGTGATGGTGCGCCCCGGCGACGTGTTCCTCATACTCTTCCCCTGCGAGCGCCCCGGCTCGGTCGGCGACCTGGTGCGACGCGGCATAGAGCGCATCGGCGCGCGCGGCGTCCCCGTGGGCCCGATACCGCTGGACGGCTCGCGCGACGCGGAAGTCCTCGACGTCATGCGGCGCGAGGGGGTGAGCACGGGGGTGGCGACGGCGGCGACGGCGGCGCGTCTGGCGCGCAAAAGCGCCGCGCTGGTTCCGGGGGCGGGAGAGGGCGTCCGCGCGAACATGCGGACGATCCTCCTCTCCGCGCAATACGCCCCGGACGAGGACGTGCGCGCCATCGAGTCCCATTGGGATTGCCTCGCCTACGAGCATTACGGCATGACGGAGATGGGGTTGGGCGGCGCGATGGCGTGCCGCGAGCGCGTCGGTTACCATCCGCGCGAGGCCGACATCCTGTTCGAAGTCATCGACCCGGCGACGGGCGAAGTCCTGCCCGATGGGGAGTCCGGCGAGATCGTCTTCACCACCTTGACGCGCGAGGCCATGCCGTTCGTGCGCTACCGCACAGGCGACCGGAGTCGCTGGCTGCCGGGGGGATGCCCCTGCGGCAGCGTGCTGAAGCGTCTCGGCAAGGTGGGCGACCGCGTCGGGCACAAGGCGTATTGAAGCGCATTGGCAAGGAGGCGTCAAGGAGACCATGGACAGACCCCGCCCACGGCTGATCCTCGTCCGGCACGGACAGCCGCAACAGCACAGCGGGCGCATCTTCCTCGGCCAGACCGACGTGCCGCTCTCGGAGCGGGGGCGCGAAGAAGCCGCCGCCGTCGGGGAGGAGTTGGCGCGGCGCGGCATCCGGGTTGCTTGCGTCTATGCGAGCGACCTGGCGCGCGCCCGGGAGACGGCGGAGATCATCGCCGTCCGGCTCGGCGGCGTACCGGTGGTTCCCGACGCCCATTTCAGGGAGTTGGACATGGGGGCGTGGGACGGGGAGCTGATCGAGGACGTGAAGCGCCGCCATCCCGACGAATACGCCCGACGGGGCGAAGACCTGCTGAACTACCGCGTCCCGGGCGGCGAGAACTTCCCCGACCTGCGGGCGCGCGTGTGCGAAGGGTTCCGCCGCATAAGCCGCATGGCGCAAGAGGAACCCCCGACGGGACGCGAAGGCGGCGACGCCCTCGTCATCGTCTCGCACCTGGGGGTCATCCACGCGCTGCTCGCGGAGTTGACGGACGAGGACGAAGCCGCGATCTGGCGGCGGCGTCACCCGACCGGCGCCGTGCTCGCGCTCGACGCCACCGCCTTCCCCGCCAAGGTGATCTTCCAGACGCCTCCGTGACCCTCGCCTGGCAAGCGCGGCATTTAGGGGCGTCCGGTCAATCCGCCGCCTTCCCGGCGCGCGCGGATATCTCCGCCTGCATCTTCACCACGTCAGAGTCTTGTATCCGGTAGCCGAAGAAGAATGCCGCCGCCGCCAGTATGCAGACCGCCGCGTTCGAGAACGACATGAGCGCGATGATGCCGCTCACGACCCCCGGCGTCGGGTCGGCGTTGGCGACGTACCCGATGGCCGCCAGCCCCAGCACGACCACGCCGCTGCGAATGAGGACGCCGAGCTTGATCGGGACGTTCAGCAGCGCCATCGTGAAGCCGTGGATGCTCTTCCCGAATTTCCATTCCCCGTAGACCACCGTGTCGTTGAACAGCGCCGTGTTCATGCAACTGGCGATGACGGCGAACAGGGAGCCCAGGCCGAACATCATGGTGTAGGCGTGGATCGCGATGTTCAGGTTCCCGAAGAAGCCCAGATCCACCTGTAGCGTGTACGCCCACTTGTCGGCACCGAAGAACCACGACGCCGCGTAAGCCGCACCGGCCACCACCAGCGACGTCCAATAGGCGTGTCGCTTGCCGAGGCGCAACCCGACGGGGGAGGCGATGACGGTGCCGATGATGCCTGCGACGGCGGTCACCAGCATAAAGGAGGTCATCACGCCCGCGTCGCCGACCACGTATTTAGTCCAGTAGGTCGCCATCGCCGCCGAGGTCAGGATGATGGCGTTGCGGAAAACCTCCGCGACCATGAGCATCAGCAACGGGCGGTTGCGACAGACCAGGACGACGATCTCAACGACGGAGAGCCCCTTTTTCTTCTTCTCCCGCTGTGCTGGCAGATCGTCGTAAGGATCCATCCCGGCAGTCCGGTTATAAATATAGATGTATCCCAAGATCATCAGGAAGCCGTAGACCGCCACGACGAGGGCCATGCCCGTGTGTTCGCTGGTGATGCCGCAAAAATACGCGATCAGCGGCGGCCCGCTCAACGCCACGAGCAGGTTGGACGCGGTCATCCCCTGCCCCCGGCTGGTCGAGAGGATGGTGAGTTCCCCAGGATCCTTGGTCATGCGCCCGATCATGGCGCCGCCGCAGGCCGCCACGGTGTTCCATAACAGGTGGCTGACGACGAACGCCACGATGATGATGCTTGCCGCCACGGGCTCCGAACCGATCTTGGCGAACTGGAAGGCGAAAAACAGCACGATCGGCAACGGCCCGACCAAGAACCATGAGCGGTATTTGCCGCCGAACCTCAGCGTGACTTTTTCCAGTATCAGTCCGGCGAGCAGGGCGCAGGCGATGTCCAGCACCCCGGTGACGCCTGCGATGACGCCGACGGTCCTCATGGAGAACTGGGCGTAGTCGGTCAGGAACATCGTGAAATAGTACACTTCCATGCAGACCATCAGGACGAAGAACATGTCCGCGATGCCGTAAGAGTACAAAAGGGATTTCTTCAGTCTTTCCACAGGCGGCCGCTCCTTTGCACACGTTTTATGCAATACGATTTCGCTACGACTGTAAAACTGGGCGAAAGCGCGCCCCATCATAGCACAGTGGGAAATCTCCGCAGAAAATAAAACCGCCAGGGGCGGGCAGGGGCGACGCCTGCGGCGGCATCCGCACCCACGGCCTTCCCCGCAGAATCAAAATTGCAAACGCCCGGTGCCAAGTGCTTGAACTTTCTGAACATTTACACCATCCGTCCGATAAGGGTAACGAGGCGGGGGGCGCGAGGCGCCGTCCCGGCCTCGGAGGCGGGGAACCAGGGGGAACCAAAGGGACGGTTCCAGGGCGCAATTTCTCACGGGGGTATGCATGGTCAACGTCACCCAATCCCAAGGGAGGGAGATATTCACGGTCGAGGCCGACGCCATCGTGCGCATCTCGCCGGACAGGGTGTTCATCAGCGCAGGAGCGCGGACGAAAGGCAAGGCCCTCGGCGAAGTCTTGCAAAAGAACCGCAACATCCTGTTCAACGCCATCGAGACGACGCAAAGATGCGGCGTGCCGATCAGGAACATCGGCATCGACCACCCCCACATCGACCCCCAGTTCGACAAGGAGACAGACAAAGTCGATTGGTACTTCGTACAGCAGAACCTGACGATCATCCTCGATGACATCGACCAGTACGAGGAGTTGCTCTCCCGGCTGATCGAATCGGGGATCAACGAGATCCACAACGTGGAGTTCCTGGCGTCGAAATTGAAGACGTACCGGAACAACGCAAGGGTCGCCGCCATCGCCGCCGCCGTGGAGAAGGCGAACTTCCTGACCCAGGCGGCAGGGCTGAAGCTAGGGAAGATCGTGAACCTGAGCGAAAGCACTTCTTGGTATTCCCCCTTCGGCAAGCCGAACGGCAAGGGGAGCCAGGTGGCGCCGCTCTCCGGCGAGTCCTTCGGGAGCAACGAATCGGGCGACGACGGCGTGATGGGGTTGGGCGTGATCTCCATCCGGGCGTGCGTGACGGTGCGGTTCGAGTTGGCGGCATAGCGACTGGGAGCATCGCGCCAGCCGGTTCCGCTTCGCAACCATCGTTTTTTAAAGTCGCAGACAAGGCGCCGGCGCTGTCATCCGGGGTTTTTCGCAGGTTCCCTACACATCCTTGGTG
>JAISUT010000062.1 GCA_031271905.1 Acidobacteriota bacterium | reverse complement strand
AAAACAGGAGCCTTGGCCATGCACGACAAATCGGATGAAAAGGACGGTTCCACCCGCAGGAGTTTCCTCAAAGGCGCCGCGACGGCGGCCGTGGGCGCGTCCGCCTTGGCGGTTCCCGCAGGATGCGCGTCCGGAAGGGCTGAAACGCTGGAAGTCTTGAACCCCCGCGCGAAGCCGGACATACGTGACTTCTGCGGATTGTCCGTCCCGCGTCTTGACACGTTGGACGGCAAGCGCATTGTCATCTTCCGCGAGAAGCCCGACGATGACGTATTCCTCAAACCGTTGCAGGCACAGTTGTTGGCAACGTACCCGACCGCAACAGTCGATTATGTGCAGGGCACGGCGAACCTCGCGTCCGCGGACGCTGACGCCGAGGTTCTGCGCAACTATGACGCGTTCATAGCCGGAATGCGCCACACGGGCGGCACGGACACCGAGCCTGCAGTCGCATATGAACGTTCCGGCAAACCGGGTCTACTCGTCTGCCTAGACACGACTATCGAGCAAGCCCGGCGCAGTGCAATGGTTCACGGAATGCCGACCGTCCGAATGGTCGCGGTGAACGCCGAACGTTGGTGTGCCGCGGGCAACAATCCGAAGACGTTTGTTCCGATTGTCGCGGACTACTTTGACGTTATCGTCCACGCGCTGACCGACCCGTTGACAGCAGAGGAACAGCACCCGAAACCGTTTGAGTACGACTTCGCCAACCTGCGTTTCGAGGGCGCGGACTATTCTGACGCTTTTTGTAAGTTTCAGGATTACTTCCTCGAACACGGACTCAGCGACGGCATCGCTGTTGCGCCGCCGACGCCTGAAGCAGTCGCTAAAATGCTGACCGGCACGAGTCGCAAGCCGGACGAGGTCATACCGGGCGTAATGCAACCGGGACGCGGCATCGTCACCATTGAGAAGATTGCCGTCAACGCCGTAATGGCGGGTGCGAAGCCGGAATATCTGCCCGTGATTATCACGGCGGTTGAAATGCTCTGCGACCCGGATTTCTACTCGTATCATCTGCTTGCCGCAATCAACGGCGACAGCCTGCTCGTCAACGTTGGCGGACCTGTCGCGAAGGAACTGGGCATTAGCGGACAAATGGGCTGCTTCGGTCCCGGCAACCGCGCCAACAACTCAATCGGCCGCGCAATCAGCCTGTGCGCACTCAACTGCGGGTGGATTAACTACAAGTTCGACGGCGGTATGTACGGTGAAGCGTCCAGATTCTGCAACCTCGTATTCGCCGAGAACTCGGAACTCAGCCCATGGGAGCCGTATGCGGTTTCGCAGGGCTTCTCGCCGCAGGATAGCACGGTGATGATTGAGGAAATATTTTACATCGACGGTGTGTTTCAGCTCGGCGACCAGGCTATGCCGTCGGGAATATGGACGTATGGCTTCGATGCGGATTTGGAGAAAATCACGCAACGCGCACGCGGCGACGCGCCAACGTTGGAGCAGGTGGCAAAGGGCGTTGTCAATCCGTTCCTGCACGCGTTGCAGGCGACAGACCCCGCGCAACTTATGCGCCGAAACTATATTCTGATACTGTACCCCGGACAGGCACGTCAACTTGCCGCCGCAGGGTTCACGCGTGAGAAACTGCTTGATCACATTCGCGACTACCACAGACTGCCGTGGGACAAACTGCCTGCCAACCTGCAAAAGGGTGTGCGGAAACTGGCAGAGAGCGGCACAATGCGCGGGTTGTCCGTCAGCGACTGCCAATCGGGCGGCACGGTGCCTGTAATCAGCACGGACGGCATTGCGATTTTTGTCGCGGGTTCAATGTCGGGGCAGACGCTCGGCATGTACCCAATGGGCAGTTACGGCAGCGGCACTCTTCGCCAAAACAACGGCGTAAACACATACTACTACATCAAGAAGATAACCGGCGCAACGCTTACGGAAGCCGGAAAATAATACAACAAGGAAGTACCCCCTATGCAAACACTAACCATCCTCGAACTGCGTTGGCGGGACGGGACGAGCCACGTCGTGTTCGAGCCGATGGAGCTGATGGAGCGTCTGGCGGCGCTGGTTCCCGCGCCCCCGTCGCCATGCGTGGGTGCCAGTTGTTGAAGCGGGTGTTCGTGGTGGACGTTGAACTCCCGACGTCGAAGGGGGGGCTGTGCAAGGCATGGTGTATGTTTGCGGGAGAGGTGACAAACGGATGGGAATGCGGCAGAAACAGCTTGTGCGCCCTGTCCATGCATTCAGGATCGGGAACATCGCTTCCAAGTCACCCGCGCGCCGCCTTGGACTGGGACGGCGCCAGACCGCATCACCCGCAACCGCTTCAAGCCACGCAAACCTTGCAAGGCGCGGGTTGGCTGCGAGGGCGTTCGCCCTGCTGGCGCTCGCCGCGTCCCTGCTGCTCCCGCCGTCGGTCGCGCCTACTGCGTCCCAGGCGGCCGTGCTGCCGGCGACCGACATGCGTGTGCGCGACTCCGTCAGCGGCGGCGTGCGCAGCGAGCTGTTCAACGACGGCTGGAAGTTCTACGTCGCGGCGCAGGACGCGGCCGCGCAGGCGCCCGAGTTCGACGACTCGAAGTGGGCGGACGTCGAGCTGCCGCACGACTGGCAGATCCACCAGTTCGGCACGGGCGCGTCGAACAACGTCAGCGCGATGTACGCGACGGGGTACGGCTGGTACCGCAAGACGTTCTACATGGCGCCGGAGGACGCGGCCAAGAACGTCACGATCCGCTTCGACGGCGTGTACATGGACACGAACGTGTACATCAACGGCACGTTGCTGACGCTGAACCCGGCGGACTTGACCCGCACCTGGGCATACGGCTACACGGCGTTCCACCTGGACGTCACCGGCTACCTGAAATACGGCAACGAGCCGAACGTCCTGGCCGTGCGGTGCTACTTCCGGAACCCGAACTCCCGGTGGTACTCGGGTGCCGGCATCTACCGCAACGTCTGGATGATCAAGACTGCGCCCCTGCATGTGGCGCCCGACGGCACGTACGTAACCACGAACGGCGCGGGCGGTGTCGCCACCGTCGACACGGAGGTCGTGAACACGTCCGCGTCGGCGATCACGGGCATCACGGT
Organism: Acidobacteriota bacterium; assembly: GCA_031271905.1. Lineage (GTDB taxonomy): Bacteria > Acidobacteriota > UBA6911 > UBA6911 > UBA6911 > UBA6911. The sequence continues at coordinate 30,023 of JAISUT010000062.1, read as the reverse complement.
CAAGCAGGCCGTGTACGGCGCGGACGGCGCCCGGGTGGCCGACGCGACCGCGACCATCGACGCCATGGCGACGGGTGCCACCGCCACCGTTCGACAGACCTTGACCGTCGCCTCCCCCAAGCTTTGGGACATCGACGACCCGAACCTTTACACGCTGAAGACGACCGTGACGGGCGGGGGCTTCAGCGACGAGTACGTCACGTCGTTCGGCTTCCGCACGATCCTTGCCACGGCCGACGACGGCTTCTTCCTCAACGGCAGGCGCGTGACGCTGCACGGCGTCGCGATGCACCACGACCTCGGCGCGCTGGGAGCGGCGGTCAGCTACCGCGCGGTCGAGCGCCAGATGGAACTGCTGAAGGCCATGGGCGCCAACACCGTGCGCACGGCACACAACCCGCCGACGCCCGAGCTGCTGGAGATTTGCGACAGGATCGGGCTGATGGTCGTCACCGAGTCGTTCGACTGCTGGTCTTCGGCCAAGAACGCATACGACTACGCGCGCTTCTACGACGCCTGGAGCGCGCTGGACGTCACGAGCTGGGTCAGGCGCGAGCGCAACCATCCGAGCGTCGTAATGTGGAGCCTCGGCAACGAGGTCGGCGGCGCCCACACGGACGCGAACGCCATCGCCAGGGCTACGGCGTTGCACGACACCGTACGCGCGTCCGACCCCGGGTCGAACGCATACACGACGTACTCGACGAACGCCCCGGAGGACGCGAGCGGCAGACCGATGCAGATCGGCGCCGAGGTGCTCGACCTGTTCGGATACAACTACCTCGACATCAACATCCGCGGCGTCAACTTCACGAAGTGGCACGACAAGTACCCGAACCTTAAGATCTACGGCGGCGAGACGTCGTCGGCCGTGCGCAGCAGGGGCGTGTACATGCTGCCGGACACCGCGCTGTTCAGCACGACGGGCAACATGCGCTATCAGGCGTCCGGCTACGACAACCACATCCAGAGCTCGGCCAACGGCATCTACACGAAGACCGCCGCCGCCGCGCACAAGACGGTGCGCGACTATGCGTTCGACATGGGCGAGATCGTCTGGACCGGCTTCGACTACCTGGGAGAGCCGTCGCCTTACGGCGGCACGTCCAGCAACACCGCCGCCAAGAACTCGTACTTCGGCATCATCGACACGGCAGGCTTGCCGAAGGACATCTACTACTTCTACCAGAGCGTGTGGACGGACGAGCCCGTGCTGCACCTGCTGCCGTACTGGGCGCCGGTCTCCGCGATCTCGTACAACGACATCGAGTCCGAGGGCGGCGTGCCGGTCTGGGCGTACAGCAACGCCTACAGCGTGGAGCTGTTCCTGAACGGCGAGTCGCTGGGCAGGCAGCGCGTGGACTTGGCGACGGACGACACGCTGAACTACAGGTGGGTCGTGCCATACGAGGACGGCGTCGTGGAGGCGAAGGCTTACGACGAGTCTGGGGTCGTCGTCGCGACGGACAGGATCGAGACGTTCGGCCCGCCGGCGAAGGTGGCGCTGACGGCAGACCGCCAGACGATCGCGGCGGACGGCAAAGACCTGGTGTTCGTGGAGGCGAGCGTACAAGACGCGGCCGGCGTGCTCGTCGCCGACGCGAACAACTACGTCGAGTTCCGCGTATCCGGCGCGGGCACGCTCGTCGCGACGGACAACGGCAACTCGAACGACTTCGACGCGTTCCGCTCCCCGGCCCGCAGGGCGTTCTCGGGCAAGGTGGTGGCCGTCGTGAAGTCCGACGGCACGGGCGGACCGATCACAGTCGCCGCCAAGTCGCACGGGATCGAGGACGCGAGCGTGACCGTGAACGCCGCGCGCACGCAGGCGGTGACGGGCGTCACCCTGACGCCGATAGAAGGCCCTGCGGCCATCGGCGCGCCCGGCGGCAAGCTGAAGCTCTCCGCGAAGACGTCGCCCGCCAACGCCGACTACGACAAGGTCGCCTACGCCGTGACGAACGTGGACGGCACGCCCACGGGCGCGGCGCGCGTAGACCGGGGTGGAGTGCTGACGGCGCTGCGCGACGGAACCGTGCGCGTCACAGCCACCGCGCTGGACGGCGGCGGCGCATCGGCCTACGTGGACGTGCGGATCAGCGGTCAGGGCGCGATCACGCCGGCGGCGGTCATCGAGGTCGCGGGCGCGGACGGCGCCACCGAGGTCGCGGCGAAGTCACGCAACCTCCCCATGTCCGCCTCCGTCTCCCCGGCGGACGCCACGATCCCAGGCGTGGCTTGGAGCGTGCGCAACAAGGACGCCGCCGCTGCGGCGCCGGCGCTGGCGACCATCGACGCGGCGGGCGTGCTGCGCCCGCTGTACGACGGCGTCGTGACAGTCCGCGCGACCGCGCTGGACGGCTCCGGCGTCTACGGCGAGGCCGACGTCGCGATCTCCGGGCAGAACCCGGACATGGTGCCGGTGACCCGGATCGCGCTGGAGGTGCTCTCCGGATCGCGCGCCCTGTCCGCCGCCGCGAACACGGCGACCGTGCGCGCGGTCGCGTGGCCGCCCGGCGCGACCTCCGCGATCTCGCTGTCCGTGGGCACCTTGGAGAACTTCTCGACGGCGTCGGCGAACGCCACGATCAGCGTCGCCCCGGAGACGGGCGTCGGCACGGTCACGGCGCGGAAGAACGGCTCGTTCGCGGTGGTCGCGTCCGCGACGAACGGGTGGGCAAGCGCACCCGTGCAAGCCACCCTGACGTTCTCGTCGGTCGGCTTCGAGGAGCCGGAGAGCGTCACGAACCCATACGAGCTGGTCTTGGCGAGGACGTACACCGGCGGTCGCACCCACGACAGCGACGGCGACAACAACCTCCAGCTCGTGGGGCCGGCGGACGACCGCCTGGTCAACAACACGGGCAACCGCAGTTGGGTCCTCTACCGCAACGTGGACTTCGGACCTTGGGGCAGCGACAACCTGATCTTCTACGGCGTCAACGCGAACGCGGGCGGCAACGCGGCCGAGGCCGAGGTCCACCTGGGGTCGCGCTCGGGTCCGCAGCTCGGCACGGTGTACTTCAACAAGAACGCCGACGCTTGGGGCTTCGAATACGCAGGCCAGACCTTCGTCCCCGAGGACGCGAGCGCGCTCCGGAATCTGAGGGGGCTGCAGGACATCTGCTTCATGTTCACGAGCGGCAGCATGTATTTCTACGGTTGGCAGTTCACGGAGAACCCGAAGACCGACAGGGATCCGTACGCCGTGAACCTGGAGTCGGGGGCGGACTCCGTCGCCCCGGGCGCTCTGGGGTTTCACGGCTTCACGTTCGGCGACGCGGGCTCCACCAAGGTGGTCGTGACCGGCGCCACGCAGAACGCGGCGGCGAGGGTGGAGGTCCGCGACGGGTCGGCGGACGGGGCGGTGCTCACGTCCATCGACTTCCCGGACACCAGCGGCGAGACGCTGGGCAAGGTCTTCAACCTCTACGGCTCGGCCGTCAAGCGGACGCACCACCTCTATTTCACGTTCCCCGGCGACGTCTTCGCGATGGAATCCGTGCAGTTCCTAGAGGCGCGGGCGGAGCCTTGCAGCGCGTACCGGGTGACGCAGGCGGAGGACTTCGACTCTGCGGACGACGGCTACGCGATCCGCAACACCGCGGGGGAGGGTGGGCGCATCGACGCATCCGTCCATGTGACCGACCCGAACAACGTGTCGTTCGTTTACAACGGTCTGGACTTCGGATCCTCCGGCGAGAACGTCAAGCTGCGCGTGTACGGCAAGGGCGACGGCACCAGGGACGTGCGCGTCAGCACGAGCCCGGACAGCAGCGCGACGATCCGGATCGGGTCTCCGGACGACACCGGCTACGCCGTGTGGGAGTACCAGATCGGCGTGGAGACCGGCGTGCGCAACGTGGACTTCTACTTCATGCCGGGCACGGACGTCTGGATCGACTGGTTCGAGTTCTACAACGCGCCCGCTAGTACACTGTAACATCTAACATGTAATGCTAAACTCAGCTTCATCTTAGGTTTAGTCTTTGCGACGACACTGCGGCGAACGTCGGGGTGTCCAGGGCGGCGTCGGGCGGTTACAGGAGGAAGCGGCGGAGCCAGGAGAGCGCGAGATACGCCGAGCGCTCGCGGACGCTCTCGCGGTCGCCCGGCATGACGCGGTGGCGGCTCAAAGTCCGCTCCCCGTCCGCGATGCCGATGTAGACCAGCCCCACCGGCTTTGCGTCCGTGCCGCCGCCGGGGCCCGCGATGCCTGTGATCGAGACCCCTATGTCGCTCCCCAGCGCCGTGCGCACCCCGCGCGCCAACTCCCGCGCCGTCTCCGCGCTGACCGCGCCGTGCGCGGCGAGCGTCTCCGGCGCGACGCCGCAGAGCCGCATCTTCGCCTCGTCGCTGTAACAGAGGATCCCGCCGCGAAAATAGTCCGAGCTGCCCGGGACGCGGGTGATGCTCGCCCCCAGCAGTCCCGACGTGCAGGATTCGGCGACCGCCAAGGTCTTGCCCGATTCGCGCAACAGGCGCCCCACCACCTCTTCCATCGTCTCGCCGGCGGTGGAGAAGATGGCGTCGCCCATCTCCGCCTGGATCCTCGCCGACAGCTCGTCGAGGTCTGGCGCGGCAGGCGTCGCGCCTTCGACGGAATCGCCGCCTGCGCCGGCGTCGACCCACCTGCTGAGCTTGACCGAGATGTGGCGCATGCCTGCCAGCACCGTGGTGCCGACGCCTGGATAGGATGTGTAGACCGGCGCCAGACGGGCGTCCAGCTCCGACTCGGAGACGCCTGTGACGTGGAGCGTCCTCACCGCCAGGCGCCGCCCTCCCGCCAACCGGCGGAGCCGCGGTAGCACGCCGTCTTCGAACACCTGCCGCAGCTCCCGGGGCGGGCCGGGGAGCAGGGCCAGGAGGCGGTCGCCGTCCTCGAGCCACTGCCCCGGCGCCGTGCCGTGCGGGTTGTCCAGCACCTCGGCCCCGTCGATCACCTCCGCCTGCCGCTCGTTGATCGGCGTCATCGGGAAGCCGCGCTCCGCGAAGCGCCGGCGCAAGCGGTCGAGGACGTCCCCGCTCCGGGAGGTCGTGCGTCCCAGCGCCCGCGCCACCGCCGCGCGCGTGCGGTCGTCCTCGGTCGGCCCCAACCCGCCGCTCAAAACCACCAGCCGGGAGCGGCCGAGCGCGGTGCGGACCGCCTCGGCGATGTCCTCCAGCCCGTCGCCGACGACCGTCTTGCGATGCACCTCCCACCCCGCGTCGTTGAGCCGGCCCGTCAGATAGAGCGAGTTCGTGTCGATGTGCCCGGGGGTGAGCAGCTCCGAGCCGACGGCGACGATCTCCGCCACCGCCGCGCCCGTCCCGTCCATGCCTGTGATGCCTGTGCCCATGCCGTCAAACCCATCCTTGGAGATCCAACCCCGTGAAGCGGAAGAGCGCGCCCGCCAGGTGCAACGCGACGCAACCGTAGGCGCCTGCGAGCAGGTCGTCCGCCATGATGCCCACGCCCCCCGGCAGCGCCTCCAGCCTCCGTATGGGCCAAGGCTTCCAGATGTCGAAAAGCCTGAATGCGACGAGGCCCAGCGCGAGGTTGGCGATGCCGGCGCCTCCGCCCAGGGGGACGAGGGAGAACGTCAGCAGTTGCCCTGCGACCTCGTCGATGACGACGAAGGATGGATCCTCCTCGCCCGCCGCCTTGCTGGCGACGGTCGCCGTCCCGACGCCGACGACGGTGACCGCGCCAGTCGCGAGCAGGAACACCGCCCCCGTGTCGAGCGCCCCGCCGAAGACGAAGCGGTCGGCCAGGTGGAGCGCGACGACGGTGGCGAGCGACGCATAGGTCCCCGGCGCGCCGGGGATGAATCCGATGTAGAACGCGCTCGACAGCGCGCGCGATATGAGCGATATGCAATGCGTCATTCCGGGACCGCGTCTTTCCCCGACGGCGCGCCCGGGGCGGTTTTGAAAGCCGCCGCCGGGTCGTCGTCCGTTCCCAGCGCGCCGTCCGGCGGGCTCTCCGCAGGGATGCGATACATCCCGTCCAGCCAGTTGCCCAGGTCGATGAGCTTGCACCGCTCTCCGCAAAAAGGCCGGTGGGGGTTCCCTTCGCCCTCGCTCCCCTTCCCGCATTGCGGGCACTTGATGATCATGCCTGCCTCCCTGTCCGCCTGCGACTACCGCGGTTGCCGCACGAGCCTGCCCAGCAGGTCGTGCCCTAGCGCCTTGGTGACCTTGACCGTGCGGAAATCGCCGGCGGCGACCGCCTCCGCGCCGGCGTCCGGGTCGATGTCGTTGATGAGGCAGACGCCGTCGATCTCCGGCGCCTGCGACTCCAGCCGCCCCTGGAGCAGCAGTTCGCTCTCCTCGGACGGCCCTTCGACGAGGACTTTGAATTCCTTCCCCACCAGTTGGCGGTTCTTCCTCGCCGCGATCCCCTCCTGCTGCTCCATGAGGATGCGCCGCCGCCGCTCGGCGGTGCGCGCGGACACCTTCGGGGAGATGCCGTGTGCGGGGGTGTCCTCCTCGTCGGAGTAGGCGAAGACCCCCATCCGGTCGAACTCCATGTCGCGGCAGAAGCCTTGGAGCTCGATGAAGTCCCGCCGGGTCTCGCCGGGGAACCCGACGATGAAGGTGGTGCGCAACGTGACCCCCGGGAGCCCCTTGCGGATGCGGTCGATCATGCGCTCCAATCCCGCGCGCGAGCCGCCGCGCCGCATGGCGCGCAAGAGGTCCGCGCTGGCGTGCTGCAGGGGCATGTCTACGTAGCGGCAAACCTTCCCGCTGTCGCGGATGACGCCGATGAGCCGGTCGCTGAAAACGTCGGGGTAGGCGTACAGGAAGCGTATCCACCCGATGCCCTCGACCTTTTCGAGCGCCGCCAGCAGGTCGGCGAGGCCGTCGTCCATGCCGAGGTCCTTGCCGTAGCCGGTCGTGTCCTGCGCGACCAGCGTGACCTCCCGGACGCCGCCCTGCGCCAGATGCCGCGCCTCCGCGACCAGCGAGGGGATGGTGCGGCTGCGGAACCTGCCGCGGATCTTGGGGATGACGCAGAAGGCGCAGGCGTGGTCGCACCCTTCCGCGATCTTCATGTATGCGGCGTGGGGCGCGCCGACCAAGGCGCGCGGCGTCTCGTGGTCGTAGAGGAACAGCTTGGCGTCGCTTTTGCCGTAGGAGTCGGGGGGCGCGACCTCGGCGCCCTCCACAGCGCGGAGGATGTCCGCGACCTGGTTCGTGCCCAGGATCACGTCCACCTCGGGGAACTCCGCGCGCATCTGGCTGGCGTAGCGTTCGGGCAGGCAGCCGGTGACGACCAGCCGCCGGCAACGCCCCGACTCCTTCAACTGCGCCGCTTCGAGGATGGCGTCGATGGACTCCTTCTTGGCGTCGCTGACGAAGCCGCAGGTGTTGACGACCAGGACGTCGGCTTCGGCGGCGACGGGCGTGACCTCGTGCCCGCCGCGACGGACCATGCCGACCATCACTTCGCTGTCCACCTGGTTCTTGGGACACCCCAGGCTGATAAAACCGACCTTCGCCACCCGTCATCCCCCCGGCGCACACCGCCGACAACCGATACGCAAGCACCAATGCGCAAGCAAGGTGAAACCATGCAATGTTAAGCCCCGCCGCCCACCGCATCAAGCGCGAATGCCCCGCGCCGGAAAACAAAGAATCCCGGGGGCGTCTGGCGCGCCGCCGCCGTGGGCGAAATTACGAGCCGCCCCGGAGGCGCCGGTCTGGTAGAATTCCCGGTTGTTTGACTGGGGCGGGGACATGGCAAGGAAATATTGGATCGAGACCTTCGGGTGCCAGATGAACGCGCTCGACTCGGAAAAGATCGCCGGCGACTTCCAGCGGCACGGCATGGTGCCCGCCGACGGCTTGGACGACGCCGACGTGGTGGCGCTCAACACCTGCAGCGTGCGCGACAAGGCGGTGCAGAAAGCCTACGCCCGCCTCGGCGAGTTGAAGCGGCGCAAGGCCGCGCGCCCCGGCATGACCGTCTGCGTCCTCGGGTGCATGGCGCAGCTCGAGGGCGGGAAGATCCTCGTGCGCGCCCCCTACGTGAACATCGTCGCCGGACCGCAACAGGGGCATGTCATCGGCGACTTGGTGGAACGGAGCCGGCGCACGTCCGCGCCGGTGCTGGCGTTGCGCAGCGACGAAGAGCCGTCGCCTCTGGAGAACGGCCACATATCGCGCGAGACGGCGTGGCGGGCGAGCGTGACCATCAGCGAGGGGTGCAACCGCCGTTGCGCCTTCTGCGTCGTGCCGGCCACGCGCGGCCCGGAGCGGCACCGCGCCTCCGCAGGGGTCGTGGGCGAGGTCGCGGGGCTGGTCGGCAAAGGTTGCGTGGAGGTGCTGCTCCTGGGGCAGACCGTCAACTCCTACGTCGATCCCTCCGACCCGTCCGTCAACTTCGCGGAGCTGTTGCGCCGGCTGGCGAAGGTCGAGGGCTTGCGTCGCATCCGCTTCACCTCGCCCCACCCCAACTACTTCACGGACGAGCTGCTGGACGTGCTCGCCACGACCCCTGCGGTCTGCAACCAAGTCCACCTGCCGGTGCAGTCCGGCTCGACCAAGGTGTTGCGCGCCATGCGCCGGGGGTACACGCGGGAGGGGTACCTGGGCGTCGTGCGCAAGATACACGCCCTGCCGCGCCCCGTCGCCATCTCCACCGACCTGATCGTGGGCTACCCGGGCGAGACCGAGGCGGACTTCGACGACACCCTGACCCTGCTCGACCTGGCGCAGTACGACGGCGCCTTCTCCTTCAAGTATTCGCCCCGGCCCCACACCGCCGCCTATGAACTTTCCGACGACGTTGCCGATGAGGAGAAGGGAAGGCGGCTGGAGGTGCTCCAGGCGCGGCAGCGGGACATCCAGGCGCAGAGGAACGCAGCCTGGGTCGGGCGGCGGGTGGAGGTGCTGGTCGAGGCGCGCGCCCGCAGCCGGGTGCGGCTCGCGGGGCGCACCACCGACAACAAGATCGTGAACTTCGACGGACCGGACGACCTGATCGGCTCTTTCGCCCAGGTGGAGGTGACCGGATCGAGCCCCAACAGCTTGAAAGGAATTTTGATGGACGGGACGGTTGGCGCATAATGTCAGGTGCCGGCGCCGCAGGCCGCGGGGCGACGCGGGCGCCGGAACGGATGGCGTAGGGCGATGACGGGGGCTCAAGACTCATGAAAGAGATCGAATTCAGAATCAAGGGGTTGATGATGGATCCCCTGTCCAACGCGCCGATCGTGGTGTTGCAGGAGGCGGGGGGCGAGACGCTGCTGCCGATCTGGGTCGGAATCTTCGAGGCGAACGCCATCGCGTTGCAGATCGAAAAGGTGGAGCCGCCGCGCCCCATGACGCACGACCTGATCAAGGGGATACTGAGCCACCTGGAGGTCGGGGTCTCGAAGGTCGTCGTGACCGAGCTGCTCGACAACACCTTTTACGCGCTCGTCTTCTTGGATGCCGGAGGCAAGGTCATCGCCGTAGACGCACGCCCATCGGACGCCATCGCCTTGGCGTTGCGCACCGACGCCCCCATCTTCGTGACCGACGAGGTGGTGTCCAAGTCCAACCGCCCGGACGCCCCGACGATCTCCGGCGGCCGCAACGCCCCGGAAGACATCAAGAAGTGGCTGGAGAACCTCGACCCTGACGACCTGGGCAAATACAAGATGTGATGGGAACCTCTGAAAACCCCGGACGCCGCGTTGCGCCTTTTACAAGTTGTCAGCCGGAGTGAAAAGTAGCACAATTGTGAAGTTTTAGTTCGGTTGCAAACCCGCGCAGCCCCACGGCGTCCCGTGCGGTCGGAGGGTGTCGGCGACCGACCCCTAAGGAGGCCGAGGAGGCTTGATGTTCCGAAAAGGCAAGATACTGCTTTTGGTCATATCCGTCGGGATCGTGCTCTACGGCGCGTCTGCGGTGTTTTTCGGCAAAGACGCCTACAAAGAGCTGGCGGTGTTCATGGAGGTGATCCAGAAGATCCGGGACGAGTATGTGGAGGTCCCCGACATGGGCAAGGTCCAGGAGGGGGCGATGCGCGGCCTGATCGGGGCGCTCGACCCCTATTGCAGCTTCCTGACCCGCGAACAGTACGAAGAGTTGCAGAAGCGGGGCGAGGACGCCACCGCCGGCGCGGGGATGGTGCTGTCCACGCGCGCCGACGTGGTCTATGTGGTCTCCGTCGAGTCTGACGGCCCTGCCGCCAAGGCGGGCGTCCGCCCCGGGGACTACCTGGTCTCGGTGGACGGGAAAGAGGTCGAGGACATGAGCATCCTCGAAGTAGACCACCTCCTGCGCGGCGCGCCGGGGACCGTGGTCAAATTGCAGATATTTCGGGACAGCCAGACCAAGCCGCAGGATATGGAGCTGACGCTCCGGGAACCTGCGGAGGCGCTCGTGGCGTCCGAGATGCTGGACGGCGGCGTGGGCTACTTGAAGGTGGAATCCCTGTCGCCCGCCTCCGTCGAGCAGGCCAAGGTGAAGCTCAAGACGCTCGTCGCGGCCGGGGCGTCCAAGCTCCTGCTCGATTTGCGCAACTGCGCCGACGGCGAGGTGGGCGCGGGCGCGGATGTCGCCAACTTCTTCCTCGAGAAAGGGGTCGTCTACTACAGCCGGGACCGGCAAGGGGCGAAGCTGGACGAGGTGGAGGCGTCGCCGGACAAGTTCCTGACCGACCTGCCGCTGGCGGTGCTGATCAACGGCTCCACGGCGGGCGCGGCGGAGATCGTCGCCGGGGCGCTGAAAGACCATGATCGGGCTTCCTTGGTGGGGAAGAAATCGTTCGGCGTCGGTTCGGCGCAAAAGACGATGAAGTTGAAAAGCGGCGCGGTGCTCATCCTCTCCACGGCGAAATACTGCACCCCTAGCGGCAAGGTGATCCAGGACGAGACGGCGCGCAAGGCGGGCATCGAGCCCGATTTCGACTCCCCCGACACCGAGACCCGGCAGGACTTGGCGGTGGAGTCCTACTACGACTACGACGAGGACGAAACCAGGTACCAGATGATCAAAGGCAAGGTCGAGAAGATCCAGCTCGACAAGGCGCTGGAAGTCCTTGGCGGCGGCGCGGCGGAGGGGTTGCGGCAGGCCGCGTAGCGCGGTTGGCGGCGCGTCCGGCGTGCGGGCGCGTCCAACACGCGCCCCGAAGTGCGTCCCGAAGTGCGTCCCGAAGTGCGTCCAAAAAGTTGTTGACACCCGTTGAGGCATTGGGTACCTTAAGCGTTTGTTTTTTAGGCGCGTAGCTCAGGGGGAGAGCACTTCCTTGACACGGAAGGGGTCAGCGGTTCAAATCCGCTCGCGCCTACCAAAATGGAATCAAACTTCTTATAGGGAGCCTCTAAAAACCTCGCAGACAGGGCGTCGCCGCAGGTCGGGAAGCGGAGTTTACCAAGGTAAATGGGCATTTTCGGCCAAGGCGCAACGCAGCGCCCGGGGTTTTTAGAGGCTCCCTAAAAATAAAAATTTGCGTTTCCTTAAAAACAAGGCAGGTTCCCGGCGACCCCGGCATATCCCCCACGGGGCGGAAGATGGTTTACCAGACAGGCGGCGGATAAAGACATGGCATTGAAGATAAGATATTCGGACGGCAGGGAAGGCGAGGTCAACGAGTCGGCCACCGCGCTGGAGACCTACCGCCACAGCACGTCCCACCTGATGGCGGCCGCCGTCTTGGAGCTTTTCCCGGGGACGCGGCTGGGCATCGGCCCCGCCATCAGCGACGGCTTCTACTACGATTTCGAACGCGCCGAAAGCTTCTCGGAAGACGATTTGGGGAAGATCGAGAAGAAGATGGCGGAGCTCCAGGCGCAAGACCTCCCGTTCGAGCCGTCGGTCGTCTCCAAGGCCGATGCCGTCGCCGACTTCTCCGCGCGGGGCGAGCACCTCAAGGTCGAGCTGATCGAGGAGAAGGCGGGCGACACGCTTTCCATCTACCGGCTGGGGGCGCTCACCGACTTCTGCCTCGGCCCGCACCTCCGCTCCACCGGGCAGATACAGCCCGGCAGCTTCAAGCTGATGAGCGTCGCCGGCTCCTATTGGCGCGGGGACGAACACCGCCAGCAGTTGCAGCGCATCTACGGCGCGGCGTTCTTGACCGCAGGGGAGCTGACGGAATACCTGAATCAGATCGAGGAGGCGAAAAAGCGCGACCATCGGAAGTTGGGGCGCGAACTCGACCTTTTCAGCATGTCGGACGAGGCGGGGCAGGGGCTGGCGTTCTGGCACCCCAAGGGGACGCGCGTCCGCGTCAAGATCGAGGAGTTCCTGCGCGAGGAGCTGTTCCGGCGCGGATACGAGTTCGTCACCACGCCGCACATCGGGCGCGACGCGCTCTGGAAGAAGTCGGGGCATTACGACTACTACAAGCAGAACATGTACCTGTTCAAGATCGACGAGGACGAGTTCGTCCTCAAGCCGATGAACTGCCCCGGGCACATCCTGATCTACAAGTCGCAGATGCGCAGCTACCGCGAGCTGCCGCTCCGCTTCGCGGAGTTCGGCACCGTCTACCGCTACGAGAAGAGCGGCGTGTTGCACGGCCTCCTGCGCGTGCGCGGCTTCACTCAGGACGACGCGCACATCTTCTGCACCCGCGAGCAGGTCAAGGGCGAGATCGCCGACGCGATGGACTTGGTGCTGCTCATCATGAAGAGCTTCGGCTTCGCCGAGTTCAAGGTCGAGCTCTCGGTGCGCGACTCCTCCAACAAGAAGAACTACGCCGGCACGGAGGAGGACTGGGAGCTGGCCGAGGGCGCCCTCATGGACGCGCTCAAGGAGCGCGGCATCGGCTGGAAGCGGATGGAAGGGGAGGCGGTCTTCTACGGCCCCAAGATCGACGTGAAGCTCATCGACGCCATCGGGCGCTCGTGGCAGCTTTCGACCATCCAGTTCGACTTCACGCTGCCCAAGCGCTTCGACCTTTCGTATGTCGGGCCGGACGGGCAGAACCACCAGCCGGTGATGGTGCACCGGGCGTTGCTCGGCTCCATCGAGCGCTTCCTCGGGGTGCTGATCGAGCACTACGCCGGGGCGTTCCCGATATGGCTCGCGCCGGTGCAGGCGGTCCTCGTCCCCATCGCGGAGCGTCATCACGAATACGCCCGGACGGTGTTGGGCAAGCTCGCCGCCGCAGGCGTCCGCGCGGAGCTTGACGACCGCAACGAGAAGATGGGGTATAAGATCAGGGCGGCGCAGACGCAGAAGATCCCCTACATGCTGGTCATCGGCGACAAGGAGGTCGAGGCGGGGACGGTCTCGGTGCGCAATCGTTTCCAGGGCGACGAGGGAGCGTTGCCCGTGGATGGGTTCTTGAACAAAATCGTGGGGTACATCAAGGAGCGGACGGTGAGGCCGTAGGGCGTTTCCCCGCTTCCCGCCCCATTCCCAAGGAGGTCGCAATCGCAACAGCCAAAGCACCACGGGTTCGAATCAATGAGATGATTCGCGCGAAGGAGATTCGGGTCGTCGATGACGAGGGGGGTCAGCTCGGCATCATGACGCCGGAGGAGGCGCTCGCCATCGCCAAGTCGAAGGAGTTGGACTTGGTGGAGGTCGCCCCCGGCGCCACGCCACCCGTCTGCCGGATCGTGAATTACGGCAAGCTTCAATACCAAAAGAGCAAGCGGGCGCACGAAGCCCGCAAGAACCAGAAGCAGGTCGTACTCAAAGAGGTGAAGTTCCGGCCTAAGACCGAGGAGCACGATTTCCAGTTCAAGAAGAACAACGTCCTGCGCTTCCTCGAGGAGGGGAACAAGGCGAAGGCTACGGTCACCTTCCGCGGGCGCGAGATGATGCACCAGGAACTGGGGCGCAAGTTGATGGACCGGCTGGTGACGGAGCTTTCCGAGCTGGCCGACGTGGAACGGCCGCCCAAGCTGGAAGGGTATGCGCTGACGGCGATCTTCATCCCGAAAAAAAGGGGATAGAGGCTTCACAAATCCCCCGTTTGGGTGGATACTATAGCGCGTTTTACATCCAAGTCCGGCGAGTGGGAAGGCGTCCGGGTTTGTAACGAGAGTTGGGGGATACATCGTGAAGGGTAAGGGAAAGACGAGCAAAAGCGCCGCCAAGCGGTTCAAGTTGACAGGGACGGGGAAGATCACGCGCCGCCATAGCCATGCGCGGCACATCTTGACCAAGAAGCCCCGCAAGCGCGTGCGCAAGCTGGTGGACACCGCCTTGGTGAGCAAGGCGGACACGGGGCGCGTCAAGCGGATGTTGAACATCTGACGGGCGTCGCGAAAAGCCCGGGGCGCCGCCTGCGGGCTTTTTAGAGGTTCCCTCTAGGGACATGCCCGAACATCGAATGCGCAACGCGCGCGCCTTCGCACGGCCGGCACGGACCGCCTGCGGCGGGTCGCGCAAGGTCGTTGCGAGTTTCCGGCTTTCGCCCCCGTGGTGACGGGCGATGGCCGGCGGATCGACTGGAGTGAAAAATGCCGAGAGTAAAACGTGGTAACAAGCGCGTACAGCGCCGGAAGAAGATTTTAGGGTTGGCCAAGGGCTTTCGCCTGACTAAGAGCAAGTTGCACAGGTCTGCCAAGGAGTCGGTGGACAGGGCGTTGCAGTTCGCCTACCGCGACCGCCGCGCCAAGAAGCGCGACTTCCGCAGCCTGTTCATCATCCGCCTGGGCGCGGCTGCGCGCAGCAACGACATCTCCTACAGCAAGTTTGTCGCCGGCTTGAAGAAGGCGAACATCGAGTTGGATCGCCGCGTGCTCGCCGAGATCGCCATCAAAGATCCCGAGACTTTCGCCAAGTTGGCGGAAAGCGCCAAGGCCGCGCTGGCGACCGCCGCCTGACGCCGGTCTCAGGCAGAAACCTTATAGTCACGCCCGGGGTGCGCCGTCACGTCGGGCGTTTCTTTTTATGGGTGCCTGCGGGCGGGCCGCGTCGGCGTTTCGCGGGCGCCTTTGCATGCCTTCATCCATGAGGTCGATATGAGCGACACCTTCGAAGAGTTGCGCCAGGGGTTCGAGCGGGATTGCGCCGCCATAACGGACGCGGAGTCCTGGAAGGCTGTGCGGGACAAGTACCTCGCGCGGGAAGGCGGCGCCATCACCGCCGCGATGAAGCGGCTCCGGACGCTGCCCAAAGAGGAGCGGCCGCTCTTCGGGCAGAAGATGAACGAGTTGCGGACGCTGGTGGAGGGCCGCCTTGAAGGGCTCCTGCAAACGGCCAAGGCTGCGGAGGCGTCGGGGCGGGGGATGCCGCTGGACGTGACCCGTCCCGGCTTCCCGCTGGCGTCCGGCAGCGCGCATCCCATAAAACGCCTGCAAGCCGAGATCGAGCAGATCTTCGTGGGCATGGGGTTCCAGATCCGCAACCTGCCGGAGATCGAGACCGACTACTACAATTTCGAGG
Organism: Acidobacteriota bacterium; assembly: GCA_031271905.1. Classification (GTDB taxonomy): domain Bacteria; phylum Acidobacteriota; class UBA6911; order UBA6911; family UBA6911; genus UBA6911. Next base: position 14,702 of record JAISUT010000062.1, on the reverse strand, counting down.
CGCTGAACATGCCGCGCAACCACCCGGCGCGCGACGCCCAGGACACGTTCTATTTCGACGACACCGTCCTTTTGCGCACGCACTGCTCCTCGGTGCAACCCCATTCGCTGGAGGGCGCGACGCCGCCCGTGCGCGCCATCAGCACCGGCAAGGTCTACCGCCGCGACCCGTTCGACGCCACCCACTCCCCGATGTTCTACCAGGTGGACGTGGTCGCGGTCGAGAAGGGCTTGACGATGGGCGACCTGAAGGGGACCCTGGGCGTCTTCTTGCAGCGCGTCTTCGGACGGGAGGTCAAGATGCGCCTGCGCCCCGGCTTCTTCCCGTTCGTGGAGCCGGGGGCGGAGGTTGACATCGGTTGCATCTTCTGCGGCGGCAAGGGCTGCCCCACCTGCAAGGGGAGCGGCTGGATCGAGATACTGGGCGCGGGGATGATCCACCCCAAGGTGCTGCGCATGTCGGGTGTCGACGATGGCGTCTACTCGGGCTTCGCCTGGGGCATGGGCATCGACCGGGTGGCGATCTTGAAGTACGGCGTGGACGACATCCGCCTCTTTTTCGAGAACGACTTGCGCTTCCTGCAACAATTCTGACCGGAGCTCCCCCCGATGAAAATCAGCATTGAATGGCTTAAAGAATACGTCGATCTGCCGGAAAGCCCGGAAAGGCTCAAGGCCGACCTCTCGATGCAAGGGCTCCTGGTGGAGTCGATAGACGCCCTCGGGGGCGACGTGGTGCTGGACGTCGAGGTCACGTCCAACCGCCCCGACTGCCTGAGCCACGTCGGCATGGCGCGGGAGGTGGCGGCGCTCTACGGCCGTCAGCTCCGCAAGCCGCCGGCGAAGGGGGATTTGAAGACCGGCGGGGAAAGGGTCCCGTTCGCCATCGAAATCGCCGACCCGGAGCTGTGCCCCCGTTACACGGGCGTGGTCATGGACGGGGTGAATGTGGGGCCCTCGCCGGAGTGGATGCGGCGGCGGTTGGAGGCGGCGGGGATGCGCCCTCTCAACAACGTGGTGGACGTGACCAACTACGTCCTGCTCGAAACAGGCCATCCGCTGCACGCCTTCGACTTCGACCGGTTGCGCGGCGGGAAGGTCGTCGTGCGCCGCGCCACGCCCGGCGCGGCGTTCCAGACCCTCGACGGCGTGGAGCGCAAGCTGGACGGCGACATGTTGATGATCAACGACGGCGAGGGGGCTGTCGCCATCGCGGGGGTCATGGGCGGCCTCGATTCGGAGATCGCCCCCGGCACGTCGCGCATCCTGATCGAGGCGGCGTATTTCCAACCCGCCTCCATCCGGCGCACCTCACGGCGCCTGGGGCTTTCGACCGAGGCGGCGTACCGCTTCGAGCGCGGGGCGGACTGGGACTGCACCGTCGCGGCGGTCGCGCGCGCCGCATACTTGGTCGAGCAACTCGCCGGGGGGCGCGTCGCGGGGGGCTTGAAGGACGTCTACCCCGCGCCCAAGGCCCCGGTCGCCATCCCGCTCGACAGGCGGCGCGCCGCGTCGTTGCTGGGGGTGGAGCTCTCCGACGACTTCGTCGAGGCGACGCTCGGAAAGCTGGGGTTCGCGCTGGAGAAGAGGGGCGAGGGGGCCTGGGACGTGCTCTGCCCGACGTTCCGCGCGGACATGGAGCTGGAAGCCGACCTTGTGGAGGAGCTGGCGCGCTTTTACGGCTACGACAACATCCCGGCGACCTTGCCGCCCGCGCCCACCGCAGGCTGCCACTCCCCGGTCTATGTGCTGGAGAACGCCGTCCGCGAGGCGCTGTGCGGCTACGGCCACTCCGAGGCGGTCAACCTCAGCTTCGCCGCCGAAGCCGACCATCTGGAGTTCCCCCCGGCCGCTACGGGCGCGCAGGCTGCGGCGGAAGGCGGCGGCCGCGTCGCGGTGCGCAACCCCCTGACCGAGGAGACCAAATACATGCGCACGACCCTCGCGGCGGGCTTGGTGCGCGCGGCGCGGCGCAACTTCAACTTCAGCCGGCGCGACGTCCGGCTGTTCGAGGTCGGCAAGACCTATTTCCCGGGCGCGGGGGGCGTCCCTTCGGAGAGGAATGCGCTGGGCGTCCTCGGCACCGGAGGCTTTTACGACGCCAACTGGGCGAGCGGCGAGCAAGCCTACACGTTCTACCACATGAAGGGGGTGGTCGAGGCGCTGCTGCAACGGCTCCGGGTGCGTGACGTCTCCGTCGAGCCGTTGCAAGGGGGCGTCCCGTGGCTGGACGGCGCGGACGCAGCCTGCGTCAAGGCGGGCGGGGAAGCCGTGGGCGTTTTGGGGACGCTGGCCCCGGCGTTGCGGGAGAAGTTCAAGCTGCGCCAGCCGGTGCTTTTGGCCGAAATCGACTTGGAGCGCCTTGCACCCAAGGCGTTCGCACCCGTCGTCTACGCGCCGTTGCCCAAGTTGCCGCAGGCGGAGCGCGACCTTTCCATCGTGGTCGGCAAGGAACTCGCGTTCCATGAGGTGCGCACGGGCGTCGAGGGGCTGGGGATCGCGGAATTGACGGGGGTGCGGCTCATCGACGTCTACGAGGGCGAGAAGATACCCGAGGGGAAGGTGAGCCTGACTTTGCGGCTGACCTTCCTAGACCGGGGAAAAACGCTTACAATAGAACGCATCCAAGAGTTCATGAATGCCGTCACGGCATTTTTGACCACAAAACACGGGGCGGGACTTAGATAGCCATGGGTGATACGAAATTGCAATGGGTGCCGGCGGGGCTGGAGCGGTTCGGCCATCTGGAAGACAAGATTTTCCGCGCGGTCGAGGAATTCAAGGCGCTGCGCAAAGAGACGGCGTCCCTGCGCGCGGAGAACGCCGCATTGAAGTCTGCGGCGGCGGGCGCGGAGGCGGCGCTCGCCGAAAACGGGCGTCTGCGGGAGCAGGTGCGGAGCCTGTCCGGGGTTGGCGATGCGTTGCGCGCGGAGAACGTCGCGTTGGCGGAGAAGGCCAAGGCGGTCGAGCCGTTGCAGGGCGAGATCGCCGACCTGAAGGAGCGGTTGGAGACGAAGGACCAGAGCGAGACCGAGCTGTTGGACGTGCTGGCGAAGTTTGAAAAAGAGCGCGAGGAGATGCGCAAACGCATGGAGAACCTGAAATCGATGGTCGCGGCCTTGTATGACGACGGCGGCGACGGCGGAAAAGGCGTGAAGTAGGGGGGGCCGGTTTTCGTCGTTCACTTCCAATTTTTCCCGCCGCCGCTTCCAATCGACGCATCTGGCGTCGGGGCGGGCGGCGGACATGCGAGTCCGGGAGCGGAGGCCGGGGATACGAAGACATGAGCGAGCCGCAGGAACCGAAATCCGTCAGCGCCCGCATCTACGACCGAGAGTACGTTCTACGCACGGATGGCGATCCGGCGCGCCTCAAGGCGATCTGCGCCCTTGTGGACAAGCGGATGCGCGATGTCGCCGCCGCCACGGGCGCGGTGGACACCCTCAAGGTGGCGGTCTTGGCGGCGCTGAGCATCGCCGACGACGTGAGCCGCGCCAAGGACGAGACGGCGAGGCTGGACGAAGCGGTCGGCAAACGCTCCACCGCTTGCATAGCCATGTTGGAGCGCCTTTTTTCCCAAGGGGCGTCGGATTGACGCCTCGGGACGGCCGTTGCGGTCGATCGCCTGCGGTCGATTGGCTCGCAATCCGTGCAATCGGCTGTCATGTCGTGCTACAATCAGCGTCATCTTGGAGTTAGGGGTGATGGAAACGGCGATTACAAGTGTCAAATGCAAAGGGGTGGAAATGACCGTTGGAAACAACTTGGCGCACTACAGGCAGAAGCGGGGATTGTCGGCGATAGAGCTGTCGAAGAAGATCAATGTGACCAGGCAGACGATCTATGCGATGGAGACCGGGTTGTATGTGCCGAACACCGTCGTGGCGTTGAAGCTGGCGCATGTGCTGGACGTGACGGTGGAGGAGCTGTTCCGTTTGGAGTCCGACGACGCCCCGGCGACGGTCGAGGTCGCGGAGCTGATGCCTTCCGAACAGGAGCCGCAACCAGGGGTGCCGGTGCAACTTTGCGAAGTGGACAAACGCCTGGTGGCGATGTTGCCGACTCCGATCGAATGGGGCCTGCCGCCTGCGGACGCGGTGTTGCTGGATGCGGGGAAGCGCTCCGGCAAGGCGCGGGTGCAGTTTTTCAACGACGAGAAGATGTTCCACAAGCGCCTCCTGATCGCCGGTTGCGACCCGGGCATCTCCGTTTTATTGCGCCACCTGCAACGCGAGGGGGTGGAGGCGGTGGTCGCCTACCGCAACAGCTCGCAATCGTTGGAGCTGCTGAAAAAATCACTGGTGCATGTGGCGGGCTCCCATCTGCGCGACGAGGCGACCGGCGAGTCGAACCTCCCCGCCGTGCGCAAGAATTTCCCGAAGGGTTCCGTGGCGGTGATCTCCTACGCATTCTGGGAGGAGGGCATCGTGGTCGCGCGAGGGAACCCGAAGGGCATTCGGACTGTCGCCGACATGGCGCGCAAGGACGTGAGCATCGTCAACCGCGAACCCGGTTCCGGCATCCGCCAGATGCTCGACTCCCATCTGAAGCAAAACGGCGTCTCTCCGCAGCGCGTCAAGGGATATGGCAACGTCGCCGCCGGCCATCTGCCTGCGGCGTGGCAGGTGAAGACCGGCGTGGCGGACTGTTGTCTGGCGACCAAGACGGCGGCTTGCATCTTCGGGCTTGATTTCATCATGTTGGAGCGCGAGCGCTACGATCTGGTCATCCGCAAGCAGAACCTGAACCACCCCGGCGTGCAGGTGTTGCTGGACACCTTGGGGCGCACGGCGTTCAGGCGGGAGTTGGAAGGGCTGGGCGGATACGACACCCGCATCGCGGGCGACCGCCTGATCTAGCCATCCGCATCGGTTCTTTGGGCAAGCCAAGGCGCAGGGGGCGCGCTTCAAGGCGGAGTGCGCCCCCGCGCCCCCGTGAAGCGATGGTGTCCTCAGGCGGCGGAGCGCCTGGGAGCGCCTGGAGCGAAGATTCGCGCTTTACCGCCGGGGGGTAACGTGTTACCTTAACCCGGAATTTCGTGGGCCCATAGCTCAGTTGGTTAGAGCAGCTGACTCATAATCTGCGGGTCGGGGGTTCAAGTCCCTCTGGGCCCACCAACACACCGTCCAAGGCAATCCAACACAGTATGATGGCGGGGTTGCGCGGTTGGACGGTCATCGGACGGGGAATCATGGACGGGGCTCCCGACGCATACGGCGTCATCCTGTTTCACACCAACTCGGCGGCGTTGAAGGCCGAGAAGGCGTTGCTGCGCGAAAGGGTCAAGATCAAGTTGATCCCCGTCCCGCGCCAGCTTTCCAGCGACTGCGGCGTCGCCATCCGTTTCGACTGGGGCGAAGAGGGGCGCCTGCGGGAGTTGCTGGGACGGGGCGGCGTCCCGTTCGACTCCATCCATCCGCTGCCCGCCACGGACAAGCCGACGCACTGAAGCCTCCGACGGGCGTCTCCCGGACACTTCCCCCTATGTTCGACTCCATACGCTTCCTCACGCAAAACCTCGCCGACGTCCCCGGCGGCGACGGATGGCTGGGCGTCGGCGAACGCGAGTTCTTGGCGGGCTTGCGCTTCCCCAAGCGGCGCGACGACTGGCGTCTGGGGCGCTGGACGGCGAAAATGCTGTTGCGCGGGCGGTGGGGGCTCCCCCCTGACGCGGCGCTCGACCAGATCGAGATATGCGCCGTCGGGGAGGGGGCGGCGGGGGCGGGCGCGCCCGAAGCGTTCTTCCAAGGCGGGCCGGCGGGGGTGTCGATCTCCATCAGCCATGCCGGGGGCAGGGGCTTCTGTTGCGCCGCCCCTGACGCGGTCGCGCTCGGTTGCGACATCGAGGCGGTCGCGCCGCGCAGCGACGCCATGGTCGCCGATTTTTTCACCCCTGCGGAGGTCGAGGCGATCGGGCGGCTCGCCGCCGCCGCCCCGGAGCGCGAAGCCCTTGTCGCCAACCTGGTCTGGAGCGCGAAAGAGAGCGTGCTGAAGGCCCTGCGGGAAGGCTTGCGCCGCGACACGCGCAGCGTGGTCGTCGAGGTCGAGCCGTTTGCGCGCCCTGACGGGTGGAACCGCTGGCGCGGCCATTGCCTGCAAACCGGGCGGATTTTCCCGGGCGTCTGGACTTCCGGCGACGGCTTCGTCCAAACCATCGCTTGCGGCGAGGCCCGCCCGTAGCGCGACGCCTCTCCCATGCCTGGGTGCGCCGCATCGGCGGCGGGGCGGGGGGGCTTGCGGCGCCGGTCAAAAAAATCACCAAAAAATCAAAGGAAAAATAACGAATTCGGATTCTTTCTGGTCTATGATAGGCGCGGCAGTGAGTTTTGAACGATAGGGTGCAACCATATATGGAAAAGGGGGAATGATGATACGAAAGAGAGCCGTATTGTTGATCGCCGCCGTTTCGTCGCTGTTGCTTCTCGCCGCGTGCCAGAAGCCTGCGACGACCGAGACGGACTCCGCGTCGTCCGGGCAGCCCGCCCAGGCGAAGCAGTACACGGCCGAGGATCTGAACGGCTTCGTGGACAAGTACATGGACGCGATGCTCGCGCACACCGTCAGCCCGGAGCTGTTCGCCGCCACGGTGCGCTTCACTGAGAACGGCGTGGAGTTGCCGCTGGGCGACGAGGGGCTTTGGTCCAGCATGGTGGGCAAGGGAACCTACAAGTTCTACGTGCCCGACGTCGAAACCAACCAGGTCGCATTCATCGGCACGGCGCGCGAGGAGGCCGACGACATGTCCAAGGGCGGCGACCCTGTCGCGGTCGCCCTGCGCCTGAAGATCGTGGACGACCGCATCACCGAGGCCGAGCAACTGGTGATCCGCGCCGACAGCGGCATGGGGACCAACATGCCCCCGGCGGCCGCCAGCATCGAAAAGGGCGTCGAGCCGCACGCCGTCTACAGGGAGGTCATCCCCGAGGCGGAGCGGCCCTCGCGCGAGGAGCTGATCACCGTCGCGAACAAGTATTTCACCGGCATGCAGAAGAACGACGGCAAGGGCGACTACCCCTTCACCGACGACTGTGACCGGCTGGAGAACGGGATGCAGTCCACCAACACCCCCCTGCCCCCCGGCGTGACGCGTCCCGACCCCAAGACCTCCATGACCTATTCGTCGGCCTGGGGGTGCAAGGAGCAGTTCGAGTCCGGGTTGCTCTATTTCGTGACCCGCATCCGCGACCGCCGTTTCGTCGCCGTAGACCGCGAGCACGGCATCGTCTTCGCCTTCGGATTCTTCGACCATGCGGCGGGCAAGACCCGCCACGCCACGGCGCCTGGCGGGCGCGAAGTCGTCGGCGGCCCGGTCGCCCCGTGGACATGGCAGATCGCCGAGCTGTTCAAGATCGAGAATGGCCAGATCCGACGCATCGAGGCCGTCCTGCAGCGATGCCCCTACGGCATGAACTCGGGCTGGAGCAACTTCGAAGACGGCTGGTCGGACAAGATCCAGATCGTGAAGTAGCGTTTGTGGCGTTGCGGCGCGAAGCGTCCTCGGGGATGGTGCGGCGGCCCACCGTCGCCCCCTCCCCCCGAGGCGGGGTTCCGCCCCGCACCCCGTAAAAAAGACGGGTGCTTCGCGCCGCCGACGGCGGGTTGTTTTTCTGATGTCCCTTGGTTTGAGGAGGTGTGATGATGAAGAGACTTCGCCTGTTGCCGGGCTGCGCCCTGGTCGCGTTCCTGCTCCTTGCGGCCGCGCCCGCCCCGGCGCCCGTCCTGGCCGACGACGCCAAGGTCGCGGTGCTGAACCCGCTCGGCCAGCCGCCGCCCATCGCCCGGGTGCCGATGGCGCCGCGGCTCGACTCGTTGGACGGCAAGACCGTCTACATCGTCGATATCGGTTTCACCGACACGCACCAGTTCTTCACCGAGATGCAGAAGCTGCTCGGCGAGAGATACCCCAAGACCAAGTGGGAGGTGCGGACGAAGACCGGCACCTATTTCGACGACGACCCCAAGTTGTGGGCGGAGATCAAGGAGAAGGGGCACGCGATGATCATGGGGGTGGGGCATTGAAGCTCCTGCTCGCCGTCGGTCGTCGGCCATTCCCTCACAGTTGAAAAGTTAGGCATCCCCACCGCCCCGGTCGTCACCAGGACTTTCGAAGACTTGGTGAAGACCTACGCCTTCAAGAAAGGCATGCCGGGCTTCCGCTTCACCTTCGTCCCGCACCCCATCACGGGCATCCCGGCGGAGTTGTGCAACAAATACCTCCAAGGGAGCGATCCCCTCACCGGGAAGCCGGTGCTGGGCGAGATCATCGACGCCATCACCCGGCCCCTGAGCGCCGAAGACGCCTCGGGCGGCGTCATCGAGAGGCCGACGCCGCGCCTGGTCGCCGCCGACACCGAGGAGAACCTGCACAAGCTGTTCTTGGAGAATGGCTGGACGGACGGCCTGCCGGTCGTGTTGCCCACGGAGGCGCGCGTCGCGGAGATGCTCAAAGGCACGAGCCACGAACCGGACGAGGTCGTCGGCGCGATGCAGGCGTCCTCGCCGCACGAGGCGTGGAGCTACACCGTGGAGCAGGTGGCGGTCAACGCGGTCATGGCCGGCGCCAAGCCCGAGCACCTGCCGGTCATCTTGGCGATAGCGTCCATGGGCGGGACCTCCATCTCCACATCGACCACCTCGTTCGCCGGCATGGTCGTGGTCAACGGGCCCGTGCGCGAGGAGCTCAAGATGAACTCCGGCATCGGCGCGCTCGGCCCGTTCAACCACTCCAACGCCGTCATTGGCAGGGCGTGGACGCTCATATCCCTCAACCTCGGCGCCTCGGGCAAGCCCGGGGAGATATACATGGGGAGCTTGGGGAACAATTACAACTACAACAACCTCTGCTTCCCGGAGAACGAGGAGGATCTGCCCGAAGGCTGGAACCCGCTGCATGTGCAGAAGGGCTTCAAGCCGGGGGAGAGCGTGGTCAGCACCTTCCTCGGCTGGGGCTTCACGCACCCGGACCAGAGCTTCGGCAAGCCGTTCCACGACCAGATACCGTTCTGGCTGAAGTTCGTCAGCCCGTTCTCCTCGACGACCCTGCTGCTGGATCCGACGATCATCAAACAGCTCAAGGAGAACGAGGGGTTCGGCTCCAAGGAGCAGTTGATCGACTGGATACACAAGAACACCAAGGTCACCGTCGGGGCGTGGCTCGACGACTACTACGCCGTGCAGAACTTCGTCCTGCCTTACGGCAGGCAGGGGCAGGAGCCGCTGGCCACATGGATGAAGATGCCCAGGGACGCGGAGATCCCGCAGTTCCGCAGCCCCGGCAACATCAACGTCCTGTCGCTGGGCGGGGGGACCAACTTCTTCTGGCAGGCGGGCGACTTCGGCTACCTGGCGAGCGCCTCGGTGGACAAGTGGCGGTGAGGGTGCCTGCCAGTGACGCGCCGTGACGCAGCGGTCGCTTTCGGGGCGCGCCCTCGCCGCGCCCCGATGCGCCAAAAGTCCGTGCGGGGAAATCTCCCATGCGGGGAATTTCCGGTGGACAGGGGGCGGCGCATGGTCTAAGGTTTGCTCCTTATGGGCGCCTGTGAAAGAACCACGATGACTGCGCCAGCGCTTGTCCGGCATCCTCGGCGGGTGCCTTTGCGCCTCCCTGCGCTCGCCTTGCCTGCGGGGTCTCCAGAGGTGTCCTCATGAGGGTCATCGCAGGCAAATACCGTGGGCGGCGGCTGAAAGGGCCCGATGGTCTGGATGTGCGGCCTACGGGCGACCGGCTGAAGGAGAGCCTGTTCAACATCCTCGCCCCGGACATCCGGGACGCCGTGGTGCTGGACGCCTTCAGCGGCACCGGCTCCGTCGGCATCGAGGCGTTGAGCCGCGGGGCGCGGCAGGCCGTTTTCATAGAGGCGTCCGCCGCCGGGTGCCGCCTGCTCCGCAAAAACTTGGAGCTGTGCGGCGTCTCCGGCGGGGTGCGCGTCATCCAAGACGACGTCTTCGGGGCGTTGCGCGCGCTCGGGCGCAAGGGGTTCCAAGCCGACATCGTGTTCTTCGACCCGCCATACGACTTCGAGCCGTACAAGGATCTGTTGGACATCGTCTTCTCGCGACCGTTGCTGGCGCCGTCCGCCCGCGTGATCGTCGAACATCGCCGCATCCAAGGGGCGCGGGGTGCGCGCAAGCGCACCCCGGACGGGGTGCGCCGGTGCGTCGCGGAGCTGCCCGAAAGCGGCGCGGGCTACCTGCGGACGCGCCTCGTGCGCCAAGGCGACCAGTGCCTCAGCTTTTACGGCAGGGCGGACGCGGCGTCCGGCGCGCAGGACGCCGCGCCTCCGTCCGAACCGTAGCGCAGCCGGGGGTGCGGTCGGGGGGCCGCCGCCTCCTCCGGTCCATTCCCGCCGAATCCCACCGCAATCGCCGCGCCGCCGCCGCCGCAACCATGTTTTGACAAAGGCATGGGAATGTTGTATTAATCTTGCTTGTTTTTGATTATGGGGGCTCTGAAAACCTCGCAGGCAAGGCGTCTGCCGCCGGTCGAAAAGCGGAGTCTGCCGAGGTCGATGGGCGTTTTCGGCCGAGGCGCGACGCAGCGTCCGGGGTTTTTAGAGGTTCCCTTGTTTCTGAAATGCGCCGGGGTTGACGAGCCTGCCCGCGAGGACGGGTTCCAACCAAGGGAAGCGGGTGAGAATCCCGCACGGTCCCGCCACTGTAATCGGGGAGTCTGCCCTCCACGGTCTTGCCGCAGGCAAGCCAGCCACTCGTTTCGCGACGGGGAAGGCGGAGGGCGCGGCGAAAATCACCACCCGTAAGTCAGGAAACCTGCCCCGGTCGCTTTTTTCAGCACGCTCTTCGCGAGAAAGAGATCTGAAATGCGCCTCGAATCCGCCGCCTCCCGCTCCGCACCCGTCATCGCAAGGTCGTCGTCCGCCCCTGCGAGCCGCCCCTGCGCCGCGTCGTGGGTGGCGTTGGCGTTGTTGCTCGGTTGCCTGCACGGGTGCGTCCAGGGCGCCCCTGGCGATGCGGGCGCGTCCCGGAAGGCTGCGGGCGGGGGCGGGGACGTCGTGACGCGCACCGACGGGACGGGGCGCGAGGTGCGCGTCCCCAGGCACCCGCGACGCATCATCTCCCTCGCCCCGAACGTCACCGAGAACATCTACCTGCTCGGGGCGGAGGCGAGGCTCATCGGCGTCACCACGCAGTGCAACTGGCCCGAGGCCGCCAAGGGCAAGCCTAGGATCGGCGACCTGCTGAACCCCAACTACGAGCTGATCCTGGATGCGGCGCCGGATCTGGTCATCTCCTCCACGGCGGGGAACGACCGCGCCGCCGTCACGAAACTCGCCGACTTGGGGGTGCCGGTCTACGTCACCGCGCCACGCTCGCTGGAGGCGATATTCGCGACGGTCGAAGAGATCGGCCGCGTCATCGACTGCGAGGCGGAAGGGGGGCGGTTGGTCGCCGAGATGCACGCGCGCCTTGACGCGGTGCGGGGCAAGCTCGCCGGACGCCCTCCGCTGCGGGGTTTTTTCATCACCTGGTTCGACCCGCTCCTGGCCCCCGGCCGCCTCACCTTTGAAAACGAGGCGCTGGCGCTGGCGGGGGTGCGCTCGATCTCCGCCGACGTCGAGGACTTCTACCCCCGATACAGCCTGGAGCAGGTGCTGGCGCAAGACCCGGACGTGATCCTGACCATCGAGCACACGGGCGACCCGCTCCCGGACTTCCGCAAGACCCCGGGGTGGCGGGAGCTGCGGGCGGTCAAAGAAGGGCGCGTCCATTTCCTGAGCGAATATCTGCAACACCCTTCGCCGCTGTTCGTGGACGGCGTGGAGGATCTGGCGCAAAAACTCCATCCGGAGGCGTTCCAGTGAACCTGCCTGCGGGAAAGGCGGCGCAGTCCTCCGGCGCCCTGTCCAAGACCAAGATCGCAGCCTTCACCTTGGCGTTGCTAGGCGCCTGGTTGCTGGCGCTCGCCGTCTCCTTGAACATCGGGAGCGTGCGCATCCCGGTGGGGAAGGCGCTGGCGCTCGTCCTGCGGCGTCTGTCGGGGGGGGATGCGGGCGGCGACCCGATGGCTGCGGTGCTCTTTTCCGTCCGCCTGCCGAGGGCGCTCCTAGGCTCGCTGGTCGGCGCGTCGCTCGCCGTCGCGGGGACGGCGTTCCAATCGCTGTTGCGCAACCCCCTCGCCGACCCTTACGTCCTGGGCGTCTCGACCGGCGCGTCGCTCGGGACCATCCTCTATTCGATCTTCGCGGGCTGGCTCGGACTTGCCGTCGCCGGCGGCGTGGGCGTGGGCGGGGGCTTCGTCTTTGCGCGGCCCGTCGCCGCCTTCCTCGGCGCGGCGCTGACCGTCGGCGCGGTCTACGTCATCGCCGGCGGCTCGCGCCGGCGTCCGGGGGGGGATTCGCAGCGCCTGCTGCTGGCGGGCATCGTGTTGGCGTCGTTCCTCTCGTCGATCAACGTCTTCCTCCTGACCAGCGTCAACCAAGCCGACATACGGGGCATCTTCTACTGGCTGATAGGCGACTTGAGCCGTCCGGTGGACGCCTCGGTCTACCCGGTGCTCGGGCTGGTCTTCGGCGGCGTCTTCCTGCTCTTCCTCCTCTCGCACAACCTGAACCTGATCAGCCTGGGGGAGGAGGATGCGCTCATCCTGGGGGTGGACGTGCGCAAGGTGAAGACCGCCGTCTATGTCATCGCCTCGGTCATCACCGGGGCGGTCGTCTCGGTCAGCGGCCCCATCGCCTACATCGGGCTGATCTGCCCGCACCTAGGGCGCATGATGTTCGGCGGGGACAACCGCATCTTGGTGCCGACGGTCTTCCTGTTCGGCGCGATCTTCACGCTTTTGGCGGACACCTTGGCGCGCACGGTGCTCTCGCCCGCCGAATTGCCGGTGGGGATCGTCACCGCCCTCGCCGGCGCGCCACTTTTCATCTACCTGCTGCACAGCAAAAGGGGGAGTTCGCTATGACCGCCATCTTGGCAGCGACAACCGGGGCGGACGGGGGCGGGGCCATGCTCGAAGCCCGCGACCTGCGCTTCGACTACCGCCGCCCGATCGTGAAAGGCGTCTCCTTCCGCCTTGCGGCGGGGACGGTGACCGGCATCGTCGGCCCCAACGGTTCCGGCAAGACGACCATCCTGCGCCTTCTGGACAGGATCCTGCCGCCGCTGGGCGGGGAGGTCTACTTGCGGGGGGGCGTGCCGATATCCTCTTTGAAGCGCCGGGAGATCGCCCGCGAGATCGCGATGGTGCCGCAAAACGGCGGCGTGTCGGACTATCAGACGGTGTTCCAGTTCGCCATGCAGGGGCGGGCGCCGCATCTTTCGCGGCTCGGCTTCGAGTCGGCGGAAGACGAGGGGATCGTGCTGGAAGCCTTGGAGATGACGGCGCTGACGCGCTACCGGGACGCCCGCGTCTCGGAGCTTTCCGGCGGGGAGCGCCAACGGCTGGGCTTGGCGCGGGCGCTGGCGCAGGACACCCCCATCCTGCTGCTGGACGAGTTCACGGCGAACTTGGACGTCAACTACCAGGTGGAGCTGATGCGCCTGGTGCGCGACATCACGCGCCGGAAGAACCTCGCCACGCTGATCGTCTCGCACGAGATCAACCTGCTGGGCGCCTTCTGCGACCGCGCCATCTTGGTGGCGCAGGGGGAGGCGCTTTGCCAAGGAGGCGTGGCGGAAGTCCTGACGCGGGAGAACTTGCGGCGGGTCTTCGGGCTGGACTTCTCCATCCGCCATCTCCCCGGCGGCAAGGTGGAGGTGTTGCCCGTCATCTCCACCGACGACGCCACCGGTGACGATGGCTGCGGATGCGGCGTCGGGGACGCTGGCAGGATGCGCCCGCTCCTAGCGGTCGGCAAGTGAGGAAATACTCAAAAAATACCGCATATGTTGGCTAAAAACACATTGTTTAAGCCGATATGTGCGGTATTTTCTTGTGCAAGACATCAACTTATCCGGCATGGAACGATGAAAAGGTAATGTCCATGCCGGATACACAATGTTTATTAAATCAAAACATTAGCTCATCTCGTCGTCCTGAAGGTTCGGGTGACCAATGCCGCCCGATTGCCGAGGGCGTCCGCAGTGACCACTTGGTAGTAGTAGAGCGTGTTCGCCGACAGGCCGGTGAGGGTCAGCGCATGCGCGGTGGATAGACCTCCGACGGTCGCCGGGATGTGGGTGGTGTTGCCGGCAGTCCAGTAATCGACCTGCGTCGTGGCGGGCTCGTTGGTCGTCCAAGCGATGGTCGCCTGGTTGCTGGTGATGCTGCGGACTGCCACGCCGGAGACGGTCGGCGGGACGTTGTCGATGGTGGTGAAGGTGAACGTTGCGGAGGTCGTCGTGTTGCCCCCCGCATCCTTCGACACGGCTTGGTAGGAGTAGGCGGTGCCGCCGGTCAACCCTGCAATGGTCATCGTGTGCGCCGTCGTCAGGCTGGAGTTGGCGCTCGTGCGCACGCTGGAGCTGCCGGTGACCCAGTAATTGACCTGCGTCGTGGCGACCTCGTTGGTCGTCCAGGAGATGGTCGCCTGGTTGCTGGTGACGCCGACGGACGTCACGCCGGAGATGGTCGGCGGGGTCGTGTCCCGCGCAGTCCTGAAGGTTCGGGTGACCAATGCCGCCCGGTTGCCGAGGGCGTCCGCAGTGACCACTTGGTAGTAGTAGAGCGTGTTCGCCGACAGGCCGGTGAGGGTCAGCGCATGCGCGGTGGACAAGCCGCCGCCGGTCGCCGGGATGTGGGTG
>JAISUT010000060.1 GCA_031271905.1 Acidobacteriota bacterium | reverse complement strand
TGGTCCGTGTAGACGGCCACGTAATAGCGCCCGCCGTCCAGCAGGAAGGCCTGCACGCCGCGCGCGTCCGGCGAGACGATCCAGTATTCGCGCACCCCCGCCTCGCGGTATTTCTCGAGTTTGACCACGCCGTCCATGCGGGTGGATGAGGGGGAGAGGACTTCGACGGCCAGGTCGGGCGCGCCCTTGCAGCCCTTCTCGTCCAGCTTGGACGTGTCGCACACGACGACGATGTCGGGCTGGCAGACCGTGTCGTCCTCCCCGCCGGCGTCCAAGCGGACGTCGAACGGCGCCATATAGACCTCGCAGGGCTTGCCCTCCAAGAAATCGCGCAACTGGTAAAACAGTTCGCCGCTGATTTTCTGATGCCTGCGCCCCGGCGCGGGGGACATCAGATAAGGCACGCCGTCGATCAGCTCCCAGCGCTCGCCGTCATTCCATGTGCAGTAGTCGGCGTAGGTGTATCGCTGTTCTTTTTGCGGCAATGGCATGGCGTCACCCCTCCTTTTGTCTTTACCCTTGAGCCTTGCGGAATCCTCGTCCGGGATCGCGGACACGGGGATTTTACCACATCGCCCCATCGGCTGCCTGCCGGCGGGCGGCGTCCGGCGGTCACCGCCCGCCATCACCCGCCGACGCCACGACGACCTGGCCCAAGGCGATGCCGCCGTCGCCGGGAGGGACGCGCTGGTGCCAGAACGGCGCGAATCCCGCGTCCCGCAGCCTGCCGACCGATTCCTCCAGCAATATCCGGTTCTGGAAGCAGCCACCGGTCAGGACGACGCGCCCCTGCCCCGCCCGCCGCGCCACCGCCACGACGATCTCCGCCAGCGTGTTGTGGAACCTCCGTGCGACCAGTTCCACCGCCACCCCCTCGCGGACGTCGCGCAGGATGGCGCGGACCGCCGGCTCCCAGTCCACGACCTCGCGCCCCTGCGCGCCATACGCCGCCGCCGCAAGTCCGCCGCCGTCCCCGCCGCCGCGTATCTCGAAGGGATAGGCGTCCGGGCTCTGGACGCGCATGGCGGCGTATTCCAGTTGCATCGCCGCCTGCCCCTCGAAGCCGACCTTCTGCCGCAACCCGGCGATGGCCGCCACGGCGTCGAAGAGCCGTCCGACGCTGCTGGTCAACGGGGAGCGGAGCCCCTTGTCCAGCATCTGCGCGAGCACAGCCCGTTCCGAGGCGGTGAACGCCGTCAGCGGCGGCAAGTCCGGGGGGGGGGCCGAGTCGGGCGCCGGCGGCGCGCCGGGGGCGGCGGCGAAGCCGTCCCCGAACATCTCGCGCAGGACGCCGAGCGCGGCGCGGCGCGGCTCCTTGACGGCGGCATCGCCCCCCGGCAGGCGGAATTGCCGCAGGGAGGCGAACCGCCGGAAGCCTGCGGCGTCGGCCAGCAGGAACTCCCCTCCCCAGACGGTGCCGTCCGTGCCGTATCCGGTGCCGTCCCAGGCGACCCCCAGCACCTGGCCGTCGAGCTCGTTCTCCGCCATGCACGCCGCCACATGGGCGTGGTGGTGCTGGACCTTGACGACGGGGACGCCGAAAGCCCCGGCGGACTTGGTCGAAAGGTAGTCGGGGTGCATGTCGGCGGCGACGCGCGCCAGCTTGACCCCGTACAGGCGGCGGAAGCCCGCGATCACGCGGTGGAACGCCCCGACGGCCTCCCGGTTGTCGAGGTCGCCGATGTGCTGGCTGAGGAACACGTTCCCCCCCGCCACGAGGGCGACGGCGTTTTTCAGGTGCCCGCCGACCGCCAGCGTCCCGCCCGCCGCGCCTTTCACGACGAGCGGCAGCGGCGCATAGCCGCGCGCCCGCCGCAGCACCAGCTCCCGCCCCGCGACGACGCGGACGATGGAGTCGTCCACATGCCGGACGACGGGCCGGTCGTGGACCAGGAAGCAGTCGGCGATGCCCGCAAGGCGCGACAGCGCTTCGCGCTCGTCGATGCAGATGGGTTCGTCCGCCAGGTTGCCGCTGGTGGCGACGACCGGGAAGCCCAGCTCCTCCAGCAGCAGGTGGTGCAGCGGCGTCGAGGGCAGCATCACCCCGAGGCAGGGGTTGCCGTCCGCGACCCCGGCGAGCATCCCCGCCCCGGCGTCCGTCCGACGATCCAGCAGCACGATGGGGGCTTCCGACGATTGCAGCAACCGCGCCTCCAGCGGCGTCACGCGGCAGTCGCCCGCCACCGCCCGCAACGTCGGGTACATCAGGGCGAACGGCTTCTCGTCGCGCCGCTTGCGCCTCCTGAGTTCCGCCACCGCCCGAGCGTCGCGCGCGTCGCAGACCAGGTGGAAGCCGCCCAGCCCCTTGACCGCCGCGACCCCCCCCCGCCGGATGGATTCCGCAGCCATGCACAGCGCCTCGTCGCGGCGCGCCAATTCGCGGCCTTCGCCGTCCCACAGCGCCAGCTCCGGCCCGCACGCCGGACAGGCGGTCGGCTGGGCGTGGAAGCGCCGGTCGCGCGGGTCGTCGTACTCCCTCTGGCAGTCGGGGCACATCGCGAACGCCTTCATGGAGGTGTTCGGACGGTCGTAGGGGAGCGCCTCGATGATGGAGAATCGCGGGCCGCAGTGGGTGCAGTTGATGAACGGGTAGCGGTGGCGCCGGTTGGCGGGGGCGTGCATCTCGGCGAGGCACTGGTCGCAGACGGCGATGTCGGGCAGCACCAGCGCGTCCGCCGCGCCGCCTTCGTCGCTCTCCACGATCTTGAAGCCGCGCAGGCGCGCCGGCTCGAGCAGGGAGTATTCCAAGCTCTGGATGTAGGCGTGCGGCGGCTTCTCCCTGGGGATGCGCAACAGGAAGTCGTCCAAGGCGTCCTTCTCCCCCTCGACCTCGACGAACACCCCCTGGGGGGAGTTGCGCACCCAGCCGTCGAGCCTCATCCCCGTGGCGACGCGGTAGACGAAGGGGCGGAAGCCCACCCCCTGCACCGCCCCCCGGATCACCACGCGCATCCTCTGCCGCATACCCACGCCCTCCCCCGGATCAAATTGAAAAAGGTATCACGAATCGGACGGGAAACCGTCACACCGTCTTTGCACTTTGAAAATCGCCTCCCCGGGCAGAGAATTACCGTTCGTTCGCAAATGGCAACAGACTTACGGAGCCGCCGCATGAATCACCGGGAGACGCTGGGGTATCTGGAATCGAAGGGGAACGAGGTGCAGATGATGCACCTGGGCTTGCATCGCACGGTCGCCATGCTGGCGGCGCTGGGCGATCCGCACCTGCAATACCCCGCCGTCCACATAGCGGGGACGAATGGCAAGGGGAGCGTCGCCGCCATGACCGAGGCGATCCTGCGCGCGGCGGGGCTGCGCACGGGGATGTACACCTCGCCGCACCTGGTGCGCGTGGAGGAGCGGATGCGGGTGGACGGCGTCCCGGTGGCGGCTGGGGCGTTCGCGGCTCTCGGGACGCGGGTCCGGCGGGCGGAGGAGGCGCTGCTGGGGGACGGGACGATGGACAGGCCCCTGACCACCTTCGAATTCCTCACCTGTTGCGCCTTCCTCCATTTCGCGCGCCGGAGGGTCGATGTCGCCGTGCTGGAGGTGGGGCTGGGTGGGAAGCTCGACGCCACGAACGTGGTCACGCCGCTGGCGAGCGTCGTCACCGGCGTCGCGCTGGACCATCAGCAGTACCTCGGCGACACCGTCCGCAAGATCGCCGCCGAGAAGGCGGGCGTCATCAAGAAAGGGGTTCCCGCAGTCTCCGGCTGCGGCGACCCGGCGGCGCAAGACGTGATGCGACGACGGGCGGCGGCGGTGAAGACGACGCTCCTGGAGCTGGGGCGCGACTTCCACGTCCTGGACGCGCGCATGCGCGGCGGGCGCTGCACGATGGACTTGCAGACCCCCATGCGCCGCTACGCCGGGCTGCGGCTCGCGCTCGCCGGCGGGTACCAGGCGCGCAACGCGGCGCTGGCGGTCGCGGCCGTGGAGGCGATGGGGGCGCGGTGGGGGGCGCGGGACGCGGCGCAGGGGCGCGAGGGGTTCCCCGTCACCATCGACGCGGTCCGTCGGGGCTTGGCGGGCACGCGCTGGGAGGGGCGGCTGGACGAATACGCCGCCGTGCGGCGCACGCTGCTCGACGGCGCGCACAACCCGGAGGCCGCGCTGCTGCTGCGCGACCACCTGCTGGCGCGCAAGGAGGGGGAGCTGCACATGGTCTTCGGCGCGGTGCGCGACAAGAACATCCGCGAGGTCGGCGCGGCGGTCTTCCCGCTCGCCAAGCGCATATACCTGACGCCGCTTTTCAACACGCGCACCTCGTCGCCCGAGGAGGTCGCGGCGATGTTCCCGGAGCATCGGGAGAGGATGGAGGTCTGCAAGGACATGCGCTCCGCGCTCCGCGCGGCGTGGCGCAACTGCCCGGGGAAGGGGCTGACGGTGGTCACCGGCTCGCTCTACCTGGTCGGGGCGCTGCTCCCGGCGGTGCAAAAATCCGCGGCGGGGCGCGCCTAGGCGTTCTCCGCCGCCGCAGCGGCGAGCTTGCCCTCGCCCAGGCAGGCGCGCAGGGTGTCCTGCACCCCGGGATGTTGTGACAGAAGGCGGGATTAATGGCAAGGACAGACTCTGGATAGCAGTTACGCCCGTCACGGTTCCGCTATCGGTTGCCCGGGGCGGAGGTTTTTCAAGAATTCTTCGCAGGGCACGCACAACACGCCGTCGCGCAGGAATCGTTCCCTCCCCCGATAAAGCAGGAACCGTCGCGCTTCCGGGTAGTCTGCGGCGAACGCCTTCATGCCCCGCAAGTCTCCCGCCGAGACCTTGGTGGAATTTTTGACTTCGACCGCCGCCATCCCCGCCTCGCCATAGACGACGAAATCCACTTCCAACCCGCCTTGCGTCCTCCAGAACGACAGGGCGTTCGGCGCGCCGGAATAGTCGTTCCACCCCCTCAGATGCTGGAACACCAGCCCTTCCAAAGCCGCGCCGTCAATCTCCTCCGGCCTGTCGAGCGGGCCTTTCGGACGGAGCGCCCGATAGACGCCAGCGTCGAAGAGGTAGAACTTGTCATGTCCCACCAACTGGCGCTTTGCCCGCTTGCCGAAAACAGGGAGCCGGGCGGCGACGAGCAGGTCTTCCAAGATAGAGACGTATCCCTCGACCGTCGTCCGGCTCACCGCGCACTCCCTTGAGACGTCGGATATGGAAAGCAGCGACGCATGGGAGAAGCTGACCGCCTCCAGGAAACGGGCGAATCCGTCCAGGTTGCGCACCAACCCCTCCATCTGCACTTCCTCGCGCATGTAAAGCGCAAGATAGGCTTTGAGCACTGCGGCAGGATCGTCCGACGCCAGCGCCACCGGAAGCATTCCGACGGTCAGCGCCTGGTCGAGCGAGAAGTCCGTTCCCAACTCCGTCGCCAGAAACGGATGGCAGTTCACGAGCAAGGCGCGTCCGGCAAGCAGATCGACCCCTTCGCGCTTGAGCTTGCGCGAACTGGAACCTGTCATGACGAAACGGACGCCCCGTTTTTCCTCCATCAATTGATGCACGACGGTCAACAGGGTCGGAACCCGTTGGATTTCGTCGATGACCACCGTTCGGACACGGGGATCGCCGTCCAGCAATTCCCGCAAAAAAGCCGGTCGGGCGCGGAGCTGGTAACTGACAGCCGGTTCCAGCAAATCCACCAGCAAAGCATCCGGCATCCGCGTTTTCAGCCAAGTCGATTTCCCCGTTCCACGGGGGCCGAACAGGAAGAAGCTCTGGGTGGGACAGTTCAAAAACCGGTCTTTCGTCTCCATGCGGCAATAATAGCAGAAATCATCTGGAAAGCATCAAAAATGACGATATTGTCGTCACAAATGGCATAAAAATGACGGCAGCGATGTTGTTTTCGATCGATGTAAAGCCACAAATCACGCCGTCAGCGCGAGGATAGGCACGACGTTGACCCCGTCTTTTCGACGGAAGGCAAACCCGTTTCCCGTGACAACCGTGAGCGCAGCGGGGGGCAGCGTTTTCTCCGTGTCTATCTTTTTCGCAAATGCGAGGAGGCTGGCGGCAGCAGCATCCTGATCTTCAATGCCAAGCTTGACCTCGAACGCGCCCCACCTGCCGTCGGGATATTCGATGATCGCGTCAACCTCTTGATTCGCCGAATCATGGTAGTGGTACACCTGCCCGCCGTGGGTGTCCGCGTATATGCGCAAATCGCGAATGACCAGCGATTCAAACAAAAACCCAAAAAACTTCAAGTCGCCAGTCAGCTTTCCTGCCGTCAAGCCCAGTATTCCGGCGGCCAGCGAGGGATCGGTAAAATGGCGTTTTGGCGCCTTGCGCAACGTCGCCGACGAACGGATATGTGTTGACCATGCGGGCAGCGGCTCATACGCCATCAGCCTTTCCAAAGCCTCCAGGTAATCTGCTATCGTCTCATCCGTAACTGAGACCTCGGAGCCGCCGGTATCGCGCGACAATAACGAAACGGATGCCATCGTGGCGGTGTTGCGGGACAAGGACTGCATGAGTCGCTTGACCTTCAGCGGGTCTCTTTTTTTATTCGACACACGGCTCAAATCCACTTCCGCAATCAAATCCGCATAGTCGCGAACAAAAGCTTGCGCGTCGCCCACCTCGGCATCAAGCAGCGCCGGCCAGCCACCTATCGCAATGTACTCTGCCATTTTGAGCAAATTGAACGGCACTGTTTCCGATTTTGGGACAAGACCGTGCATCAAGCCCTCCAAACGCACCTCGCCGGAGGACCAGCCTTTTTCGTAGAGCGACATCGGTCGCATGCGCATGATGGAAAACCGTCCCGCGCCGGAATGAAGCCGGTCGCGCTCTTCCGGATTCGCGGATCCGGTGAGGATATACAGCCCTTTCTGTTTCCGGTTGTCCACCTCATGGCGAATCCTGTTCCAAATCTGCGGAAACGCCTGCCATTCATCAATCAGTCTCGGCGAATCGCCCAGCAAAACAGAATCCGGATCGACATCCATACGAAGGCGAATATCCTCATCGACATCCATTTGCGCAATGCTCCGCGCCACCTGCCTTGCCGTTTCCGTTTTCCCGCATCCCTTGACGCCTTCAATCAAAACAGCCCCGGCGCGACCAAGCCTTGCAGCAAGCAAATCATCAGCGAATCGTTTGTTGTAATCCAATCTCAGCGTCTCCCTTCTCTACTTTATAGACATCGTACCATCAATCGAAAAAAAATGTGCGAATCAACAGGGAAAAAATATGATTTACAGTCGGAAAAATATAAACCTTGTAGCCACGGTTTTCAAATGGGTGGGGCAGCGGGTGGTGCAGGTTTGAGGATTTCCCGGTGCGCAAGATACTGGACTGCATCGGGCTGCCGAGCTGGCCGCCGCCAATAGCCCCTGCGTTTATACGGTACAGCGGAGCCGACGGCTGACGGACGCCGCGAGCCGACTGTCCGAATCCCGATGTTTCCGGCAAGCAGAGCGAACCCGCGCAGCCTGACCTGCCC
Source organism: Acidobacteriota bacterium (assembly GCA_031271905.1). Classification (GTDB taxonomy): domain Bacteria; phylum Acidobacteriota; class UBA6911; order UBA6911; family UBA6911; genus UBA6911. The sequence goes on along the minus strand of JAISUT010000060.1, from coordinate 22,353 downwards.
GACAGGTCTTTTCCCTGCAAGAAACGCTTCGTTCCTCGGATTCATTGGGATAAGATTCGAGGTTCCCGTCGGTGCGGGGGCGTCCCTGCGGCGGGAAAAGCCAGCTTGGCGGGGCGGTCGTCGCGACGGCCGCCCTACATCCGCACATCCGCGAACAGATCCCCCATCGTCACTGTCCGACTGCACCTGTCCGGCGTATTCGTTGCGCACCAAGCCGTAGGTCGTAACCAAGGTCGTGTGCAACGCCGAGCGGGTGCCCGTCTCGCGGCGAAAGACCTCCGCGCGGCGGCGCAGGTGCTTGTCATACGCGGCGTCGATCTCGTATTCGTCTTTCCCCGCTAATTTAGCCGATGTCCATAGACACCTCTGGGAGATTTCTCGCGGAATCTATGTAAAAAAACATAGATTCCGCGAGAAATCTCCCCAAAGGCAAGCGCCGCCCTCCGGGCAATGCAGCTTATTCGCCCTATCCATCTTCGTCCCCGACGACCCCTTCCGTGGGCGGCCGGGCTTCCGTCCCCCCGTCCGTCCGATTTCCCGACAGGCGCGGGGAGGTTCTCGTAGACGGTCTTCGTCCTTTGCGCCACCAGGTCGCCTTTCCGCCATGACGGCTTCGGGACGAACTTCCCGACCGTCTGCCCCTCCGGGTCGTACAGGAAGGTCGGCGGTGCCCCGAAGGCGACCTGCCTGTCCATGAGCCCCCAAGAGTCCATCTCTCCCAGCACGGCGTGGGACAGTTTCTCCACCGCCGTGTGCCCGACGACGCCTTCCTTGTCCGTGAACACGTAGTGGAAAGTCTCGACGGGTTGAACTCCCCCGTTAAAAATCAGGAGAACATCAAAAAACATGGGATTCCTTTGGCAGACGCGGAGTTTTTCGACCGGACTACGGCATTGATTCGCGAGGATGACCGCGAAGACTACGGCGAACGACGGTTTCATGCCACCGGCTGGTTGCGCGACCATATCCATGTGCTGGTTTACACCCTGCGCGGCGAATCCGTCAGATGTGTTCGATTTGTTGGTCGTCCTGACGGTGGTTTTTATCCCGTCCGAGGAAAGATGCCGTATCATCAGCTTCCGTCCGGCGGAGCGAAAAGCCCGGAGCGAAAAGAAAGGAAGGTTTACCCTGCGTGGCTCGAAACCGACTACCATGACAAGTGAGCAGATGCGTGCCGCGCGCAGACGGGGCGAGGATGGAACCGACGCGGAACGCGTGCGACAGGAAGCGAACAAGAATCCGGAAGCCGCCGCTGAAAACCGCGCCATAGGCGCACTGCTCGCCCGCAAGCGTGGACGGCCGGTCGTCGGAGAGCCGAAGACATCGATTTCCCTTCGTCTTCCGCAATCAGTCTTGAGCCGTTGGAAAGCCACCGGCCCCGGTTGGCAGACTCGTATGGTGCAACGGTTGTCCGATCTCCGATAGTCGCGAACCATGTGGGGAAAGGGTTGCGCAAAGAACGGCCGTTCGGCGCAGGGCGCAACCCCTTCGGGGTTGGGGATCTATTTGACCGTCCGCCGCCGCCTGCGTGGGACGCGGGCTCGCCCGTGCGGCAAACGCACCACGGTGGTCGTCGCAAAGTCGCACGGGCGCAGGGTGGTTTGGCGCGCCTAGGCGTTCTCCGCCGCCGCGGCGGCGAGCTTGCCATCGCCCAGGTAGGCGCGCAGGATGTCCTGCACCTCGCCGAAGTCCAGGGGTTTGCCCAGGTGCGCGTTCATGCCCGCCACCAGGCACTTCTCGATGTCCTCCTTGAACACGTTCGCGGTCATCGCGACTATCGGCACCTCCCGCACCGCCCCGCCGTCGTCGCGCAACTGCGCCTCGAACCTGCGGATGCGCCGGGTGGCCTCGTAGCCGTCCATGCGCGGCATCTGCACGTCCATGAAGATCATGTCGTACTTGTCAGGGTCTGCGCGATAGGCGCGCACCGCCTCGTCGCCGTTCTCCACCGAGTCGATGACGACCTTGGTCGGCTCCAGCAACGCGACGACGATCTCGCGGTTGATGGCGACGTCCTCCGCCAGCAGGATGCGCCGCCCCTCGAAGGTCTCCACCTCGCCGCCGTCAGGCTGCTCGGAGGTCATGTCGGCGACCCCAAGGCACTCGCTGATGAAGTCCGCTATCGCCGACGGGAAGAGCGGCTTGGGGATGTACTTGTTCACGCCGATGCGCCCCGCCTCGTCGGCGATCACGCCCCAGTCCACGGCGGAGATCATGATGATGATGCTCTTGGCGTTCCCCTCGTCCTTCTCGCGGATGCGCCGGGACAGCTCCAGCCCGTCCATGTCGGGCATCTTCCAGTCCACGAAATAGATGTTGTAGGCGCCGTTGCGCTCCCGGAGCCTGAGCGCCTCCCTGCCCCCCTCGGCGAGGTCGCAGGCGATGTCGAACTGCTGCATGATGTCGCGGAAATGGTTGCGAACGTCCGGGTCGTCGTCCACGGCCATGACCCGGATGTTGCCCCGGTTGACGCCGGGGGGGAGCTTCAGGCCGCGGTTCTGGTCCGAGACGCGCTCGACTTCGATCGAGAACGAGAAGGTGGCGCCCCGCCCCGGCTCCGACACGATCGAGATGTCCCCGCCCATCAACTCCACGATGCGCTTGGAGATGACCAGCCCCAGCCCCGTGCCGCCGTACTTGCGCGTGGTGTTGTTGTCCGCTTGCTGGAACGAGCGGAACAGGAGCGCCTGCTGCTCCGCGCTGATGCCGATGCCAGAGTCGATGACCTTGATCTCGATGGTGCAGCGCCGCTCCTCCTCCTTGACCATCCGCGCGTCCAAGGTGATCGCCCCCTGCTCCGGGGTGAACTTGACCGCGTTGCCCAAAAGGTTCGTGATGACTTGCGCGAGGCGCTGGTCGTCGCCGAAGATGCGCTCCGGGATGTTCCGGTCGATGTGGACGCTGAGATTCTGCTGCTTCTGATCCACCTTGAAGGCGATGACGTTCGTCACGCGCCGGAGCATCTTCTCGAAGTTGTACTCCACGGGGGACAGCTCCAGCTTGCCCGCCTCGATCTTCGACATGTCCAGGATGTCGTTGATGACGCCCAGCAGGTGTTGCGAGGCGTCCTCGATCTTCTCCAGGCAGTAGTCCTTGCGCTCCATCGTGGCGGCGCCCTTGCCGATGGCGGTCATGCCCACGACCGCGTTGAGCGGGGTGCGCATCTCGTGGCTCATGTTGGCGAGGAAGATGCTCTTGGCCTTGGCGTGCGCCAGGGCGCTCTCGCGCGTCTTGACCAGGCTCCCCATCATCTCGTTGCGCATGATGGTGTTGACCATGAGCAGGCTCGCGGAGCGGAGGATGAGCTCCTCCTCGTCGGTGAAGAAGCGCTCCTTGTGGCAGTCGTCGAAGCCGACGAAGCCCCAGAAGCTCCCCTGCTGGAACACTGGGATCATGAGCAGGGATCGGATGTCGAACTCCTCGAGCATCCCCTGCGCGTCCTCGGGGAATCGGCTCAGGGGGCTGTTCACCGTCTGCCCCAGGCGGAACTTGCGCTCCCACTCGGGGAAGACCTCGATTTCGGAGTGGGCGGCGTTCGTCGGGCTCGACAATGCGGCGGCCCTCTCCGAGAGCCACTCGAACTCCTTGGTGTAGCGCCGGACGCCGCCGTCGCTGGCGCTCTTCCAGACGTAGATGCGGTCGATGGCGATGCACTGGGCGAGCACCTTCATGCTCTCCGCGAGCGACTCGTCGATGTTGACGAAGCGGAAGCTCAACAGTATCTCCGACATCTTGTTGACGGAGGAGAGGAGCTGCTCCCGGTACAACAGCCGGTCGCGGACTGAATAGAGGTCGGTCAAGTCCACCAGGTAGACGACTATCGCCACCCCGCCCCGGTAGGGGATCGTCCGCATGGTCACCGAGGCGGTCATGTTCTGGCCTTGGCGGAAGAACTCGGTCTCGAACTGCAAGTTGCCCAGCTTGAGCGCCTGGTCCAACCGCTCTTTGAACGACAGGGACGGGCGTCCGTTGCTCTGCAGCTTCGGGGTCATGGCGTCGAGGCTCTTGGCGTAGCCTTCGATGGCGGCATCCTTGTCCGGCAGGTCCAGGAACTCGATCATCGCCTGGTTGCAGTCGATCAGGTTGAACTCGGAGTCGAAAAGCGCCGTCAGGTGGGGGTTGCCGCAGAAGATCGCGGAGGTCGTCTGCGCCTCGTCGCGCAACTTCTCCAGGGAGTTGTTCGCCTTGACCTGCTCTTTCACATAGAGCTGGGTCTGGAATATGATGACCAGCCCCAGGAAGATGCCCACCAAGAAGATGGAGTGGATGTGGTCGATGACGAGTTGGCGGGGCGTCAGCGCGTGGGACAGCCCCGGCCGCACGGCGTCGAAGACGTAGATCGAGGTGATGACGATGAAAAAGACGGCGAGCATCACCGTGCGCGGCTTGCCGCGCAACAGCAGGAAGATGATGGTGATGACCAGCACGAAGAAGGAGTCCAGCCCGCTGCCGATGCCGCCGTTGGTGAAAAAGATGAGGGGGCACAGGACGATGCCCATGATCCCCAACGCGACCATCAGGGCGACGTTGCCCAGCGAGGAGTGGTTGTTGACGTAGAGCAAGCCCATCAACAGCACCATCACCAAGGCTATCCCCACCAACCCCACATGCGGCAAGCCCACGATAGAGCGGACGGCGCAGGTCAGCACCAGCGTGAAGATCGCCAGGCTGGCGGCGATGTTCAATACACGCACCTCGACGGGGAGTTGGTCCGCGAGGATGTATCGCTGCACAGTCGTGCCAAACCAGTTTCTGACCTTTTCCATTTCTTTTCGCCAAAGGGGCGGGGGGATGCCTTCCATCAGCCTTCACGGACATGCCGCGATCACGCCATCGCGACCTTTGCTCCCGCCCATAAGTTCATTTCGTCATACGAACACGGTCGTGTTAGTTTTTTAGTTGTCAAGCCACCCGGTGGAATCCGCGCCCTCGCCTGTGAACCGGGGCGGCCTCTTCCACCACCCCGTCCGCAAAGTTTTCATCGAAGCCCCCGCCCTGCGCCGACCCCCGGCCCCCCTGGCGGGCGCGGCGGCCCGCCCACGGCTGTCCGGAACGGCTGCCGTCCTCGGCGAAGCCGGATGCGTCCGCGCCCTCGCGCATCACGACGTGGAGGCGGTCAACCCGCAGCCCCCGCTCCTCCAGCGCCTGTTGCAACGACGGGAGGTTGTTCTCCAGCAGCGCCTTCGCCTCGCGCGACTCGGCGGTGATGCGGGCTGTGATGCCCTCGCGCCCTTGCTCCGCGCGGATATCCACCCTGCCCAGATCTTCCGGGTGCAGTTGGATGCGGATCAAGCCGCCGCCGGCGCGCAACTGCAACCGGATGTGCTCCGCCATCTGGGTGACGAACTCGCGGCTGCGGACGTCCACCCTGGCCGCGGCTTCCGCTTCCGGAGCAGACGCCGCCATCGCGACCTTGGACTGCGCCCCTGCCGCCGATGCCATATCCTTCGCCTGGTCTTGGCCGCCGACGCCCGTGCGGAGGCGCCCCGACTGCTCCGCCAAGGGCGCGGACGCCGGCGACGCCCCGCCTTGGCGCCCTCGCCCGCCCCCTCGCCCGGCGCCGTCCGCTTGCGCTTCGGCATCCGCCTCCGTCACGGCCTGCGCCGCCGGCCGGTCCGTCGCCTGCGCCCTTTCGCCACGGGTTTGCCCGGAGGCGTCCCCCTCCGGGGACAAGGCGCGCCTTTGCAAGCCGCCCCCCTCCGCCGCCTGCGGCGCGGCCTCATGGACGTCCGCGGCGGCGGCCTGCGCAACCTCCGGCGTCGCCGCCATGCCGTCGTCCGGGGCGGCGACGGCCGCCTTCCCCGCCGCGTCGGACGGGATGCCGCCCTTCGGGGCGACGCCCTGCGTTCCGGAACCGGCGGCGGCCACAGCGTCGGCGTCGAAAAAGCCTGCCGTCGCGGAGGCGTCGCCGTCCGGCCCCATCATGGACGGGGAGCCGTCCGCGCCCTCCGTTTCCGGGACTTGGAAGGTGCCGCCGTTTTCAGCCGGGGACGGGGGCGGGGCGGCGAAGCCGCCCGACGCCTGCGCCGAGAACGCCGTCGGGGTGCGCGCCTCCGCCCCTGCCGCGCCCTCTGGGGGGGGGGCGACGGGTGCCGCCGCGCCCGCCAGGCCGCCGCTCCATGCGACCGTCAGCGATTTCTCCGGCGCGACCCCGGGGTCGGCCGCGACTGCGGGGGCCGCCACCCCCTCCGCCTGCCCGGAGGCGTCTTCCATGCGAGGCGCCGCCTCGGGGGCTTCCGCAGCCTTTCCCCTCCCCTTGCGCGCGTCGGTGCCGGCTTGCCCGCGCCGGACGCCGGACGCACCCCGCGCAGTCCTTCCCGCAGGCGTCCCGGCGGCGTCCGCCCCGGATTCGCGGCTCCGGTCGTCTTTGCGCAGGGCGCGATCCATCTGCTCCTGGAACTTGGACGGGGCGCCGTGCGAGGCGCCGCCCTCGACGCGGTTGGACGCCTTGCCCGTCGCTGCCGCGTCGATGCCTTTGTCCGTAGCGGCGATGAAATCTATCTCCATACCTTGCCTCCGTTTCTATGCCCTGCCCTTGTAGCGCACGACCACCAGGTCGTCCATCTCCTTCTGCCACGCCTTCTCCTGCTCGAGGGTGAACGCCTTCTCCTTCTTCTCACGCAACGAGGAGATCGTCTTGCGTCTCTTGGACGCCTCCACGACCGCCTTTTTCTGCTCCTCCACCTCCATGCGGAGCCGCGCGAGGTTCTCCTCGCAAACGCCGGTCTCCGCGCGCAGGCGGTCCAGGTACAGGCGGTAGCCGTCCAGCTCGCCGTGCGGCAGGTTCTCCGCCTGCCTGGCGACCATCTCCTCCGCAGTCGCCTTGGCCTTGGCGCGCAACTCGTCGAGCCTCCGCATCTCGGACTGCACCCGGAAGGAGCGTCGCAGCAGCTCGTCGCGCGCCGTCTGCTCCTGATCCTCGCGGTGCTGCAAGAGAGTCTGCAGGTTGAAGCGGAATCTGCCCATGTCCCTCCCCGTCCCCCCCGCAGGCCGCCCTTCCCTAGTCCTTGGTTATGTCTTCGACGCCCGCGAAGGCGTCCTGCAGGCTCACCTGCTCGTCGAAGCGCTGGCACAGGAAGGCGTTCACCGCGTCGTTCTTGCGCACCGCCAAGTCTATCTTGGGGTTGCTCCCCTTGGCGTAAGCGCCGATGTTGATCATGTCCTCGGCCTTGTTGTAGGTGGAGAGCCATTCGCGGATCTTCCCCGCCTTGTCGCGGTAGGCGCCGGGCACCAGCTCGTTCATGAGGCGGCTGACGCTGGCGAGGACGTCGATGCAGGGGTAGTGGTTGCGCCAGGCCAGCTCGCGGTTGAGCACCACGTGCCCGTCCAGGAGCGAGCGCACCGCGTCGGCTATCGGCTCGGACATGTCGTCCCCCTCGACCAGCACCGTGTAAAAGCCGGTGATGCTGCCGCCGGAGAGGAAGTTTCCCGCCCGTTCGACCAAACGCGGCAGGAGCGAGAAGACCGATGGGGTGTACCCCTTGGTGGACGGCGGCTCGCCCGCCGCCAACCCCACCTCGCGCTGCGCCATCGCGAAGCGCGTCACCGAGTCCATGACCAACAGCACGTCCTTGCCCTGGTCGCGGAAATACTCGGCGACGGTCGTGGCGGTCAACGCGGCGCGGATGCGCAGGAGCGGCGGCTGGTCGGAGGTCGAGACCACGACCACGGAGCGTTTCAGCCCGTCCGGCCCCAGGTCCTTCTCGATGAAGCCGCGCACCTCGCGGCCGCGCTCGCCCACCAGGCTGATGACGCTGATGTCGGCGGAGGTGTAGCGCGACATCATGCCGAGCAGGGTGCTCTTGCCCACGCCGCTGCCGCCGAAGATGCCGATGCGTTGCCCCTTGCCGCAGGTCAGCAGCCCGTCGATGGCGCGGATGCCGGTGCCGATGGGCTGGTCGATGTTGCGCCGTTGCATTGGGTTGGTCTCCGGCGGCTGGAGCGGGTAGCGGTCTTCGGCCTCGACCGGGCCCAGCCCGTCGATGGGCTCGCCCAAGGCGTTGACGACGCGCCCCAACAGGGCGGGCCCGACCGGGACGACCGCCTTTTTCCGGCGGCAGACGATCTTGTCGCCCAGCTTCACGCCGTCCGCCTTGTACAACGGCATGGAGATGACGTAGTTGTCCCGGAATCCCACGACTTCGGCGGGGATGCCGCCGGAGTCGCCGGCGGCGATCTCGCACAGCTCCCCGATGGAGACGGGCGGTCCCAGCGACTCGACCGTCAGGCCGACCGCGCGCTTGACCGTGCCGATGGTCTTGACCGGATCCATCTCCGCAAGGTCGCGGAAATAGCGGTCCAAGTTGAAATCCGCGTCGCCCATGGGCTATTTCGACCCCTTGAAGAACGCTTCTTCGACCTCGCGGAACTCTTCCTCTATGCGGGCGTCGATGTCGCCGCTCTCGGTCTGCACCAGGCACCCTCCCCGCGTGATGCCGCCGTCGGGGGCGAAGGTGATCTCCCGACCCTCGACCTGCGCCAGCTCGTCGTGCTTGGCGAGCATGTACTTGTAATCCTCGGGGTTGAGGCGCACGGTGACCGACGACTTGCCCGAGGCGCGGTCCAAGGCGACGCGCACCAGCGCTTGGATGATGGTCGGGTCGATGCCGACCTCCCGCTGGACGATCTTCTTCGCCACGGCGACCGCCAGGCGCACGACCTCCTCCTCGACCTGCGCCCGCAGGGCCTTCTTGAGTTCGGCCAGTTCGGCGAGGGTGTCCGCGTAGCGCCCCGACATCTCCTCCATCTGCCGCCGGGCGGCGTCCTCCGCCCCTTTGCGCCCCTCCGCCACCCCCCGGTCGAACGCCTCCTGCTCCAGGCGGGCGGAGTCGGGCTCCGGCTCTGCGGCGGCGGGCGCATGCGCCTCCTCGGCAGGCGCCTTGACCGGCTCCGGCACCGGCGGGAACTCGTCCGCCAGCGTCGCCTCCGGCCAGACGGCGGCGCGGGGCGCGTCGAATGCGTCGTCTTCCGCAAAGAAGAACGGTTGCACCTCCGCCGTCTTCGCCGTCCCTTTTTTGATGATCCGAAGTGACATGCCTGCACCAACCCGCTAGTTCACGTACTCGTCGCCGCCGCCGCCCCTGATGCTGATGACGCCGCTCTCGTCCAGCGTGCGCACGATGCTGACGATCTGCTGCTGCGCCGCCTCCACGTCCTTCACCTTCACCGGCCCCAGCACGTCCATGTCCTCGCGCAACATCTCCACGGCGCGGCTGGACATGTTGCGGAAGAACTGCGTGCGCAACTCGTCGCTCGTCCCCTTCAGGGCGATGGTCAGGGCCTTCTTGTCCACGCGCTGCAATATCTCGCGGATGCCCGCGTCGTCGATGAGCAGCACGTCGTCGAAGGTGAACATCAGGTTCCGTATGCTCAACGCCAGGCCGGGGTTCTCGTCCTCCACCTTCTCCAGGATGGCGGCGGCGGTCTTGGACTCCATGCGGTTCACCAGGTCGGCCACGGCGCGGATGCCGCCGTAGGATTCGCGGCTGAAGTCGCCCAGCGAGCGCATTTTCTGCTCCAGGATGGATGTGATCTTGCCGATCACGTCCGGCGATATCTGCTCCAGGTTCGCCATGCGCATGACCACGTCCGCGCGCAGGCCGGAGGGGAGCGAACTCAGCAACGCCGCCGCCTGCGTGGCGTTCAGGTGCGCCATCACCAAGGCGATGGTCTGCGGCTGCTCCGACTGGATGAACTTGGAGAGCTGCACCGGATCCGCCTTCTGCAAGTTGTCGATGCCCGCCATCGCGCTTTGCAGCGAGACGTTCAGGAAGTCGAGCAGCTTCTTCGACGCATCCGCGCCGAACGCCTTGAGCAGCAGCTTCTTCGCATAGTCGGGCCCCCCGCGCGCCAAGAACGTCTGCGCCAGGGAGAGGCGGTAGAAGTCCTCCAGCACGGTGTCGGCGGTCTCGGGGGTGATCTCCCCGAGCCGGGAGATCTCCTTGCTGATCTCGTTGATCTCCTCTTCCTGCAGGAAGCGGAACACCCCCGAGCTGGCCTCGTCCCCCAAAAGGACCATGAGGATCGCCGCCTTCCTGGAACCGCTCAATTGCGCTTGCGCCACGTCTTACGCCTTTCCGTGCATCAGGGAACGGATCAGTTGCGAGACCAGTTCCGGGTCTTTCTTGGCCTTCTCGACCAGCTTCTTCTGGATGATCGCGTAGCGGCGGTTGCCCTTTTCCGCCGAATCGGACTCCATCATCAACTCCCGCTCGATCTGCTCGTCGGTGGCGTTTTCCATGGTGAGGACGCTTTCCCCGGTTTCCGGCGCCGCCGGGAGGCTCGCCGGCTTGCCCGCCTCGGCGGCGGCGCCATCCGCCCCCGCCGCCCCCGCCGGCAACCCCGCCACGGCCTCGCCGGGGGGCAGTTGCTTGTCGCCCGCATCCTCCAGCGCCGCAGGCTGGGCGCCGTCAAGCGCCTGGAACACCCGGTTGCGCAAAGGCCGCACCAGCAGGAAGTAGGCGAGGACGAACAGCATGAGGAGCGCGACGTACTTGAGGGCGGGGATGAAATACTCCTGCCGCCTGAGTTTGACGTACCACGGGCCCGCCGGCGCGTCATCGGCGACCGTAGCCTCGTCGAAGAACGACACGTTTTTCACGCTCACGACGTCGCCCCTCTGCTCGTCATAGCCGACCGCCGCCTGCACCAGCCCCAGGCAGGTCTCCAGCTCGTCCTCCGTGAGCGCCACCCGCTTCGTGGTCACGGCCCCGTCCTTGTCCTTGCCCGCCACCACCTTGTCGTTCAGGATGACGGCGACCGACAGGCGGCGCACCGCCCCGCGCGGCTGCACCGTGTGACGGACGGTCTTGTTGATCTCGTAGTTCGTGACCTCGCTCTCGCGAACCCGCTCAGGAGTGGTCGTCGCCGCCTCGACGGGCGCCGCCGTCCCGACGTTGGACTGGGTGCCGGGTATCCCCGCGCCGATGCTGGCGCCGCCGATGCGCTCCTCGCTCCGCTGGTGGCTCAGCACCGCAGGGGGGTTGGGGTTGTAGGTCTCCTCGGTCTGCTCCATCGTGTTGAAGTCCATCTCGATGGACGCCTTGGCGCGGACGTTCTTCGCGCCGACCAGCGGCTCCAATATGTCCACCACCTTGCCGACCATGTCCTTTTCCATCTGGTCGCGCACGCCCGACTCCCGCTCGGCGCGCGCCATGTCGCTGGAATCCATCGATTGCGCCAGCACCCGCCCCTCGTCGTCCACGATGGAGACGTTGTGCGTGGAAAGCCCGGGCACCGCCCCCGCCACCACGCCCTTGATCCCCTCGATGCTCGACTTGGACAGCGTCGCGCCTTTTTTAAGCGACAGCACGACGCTCGCCTTGGCGTTCTCGCGCGACTCCTCGAAATAGGAGTCCTTGGGCAGGACGATGTGGACCCGCGCCTGGGATATCTCGGACAGGCTGGTGATCGTGCGCGACAACTCCCCCTCGAGCGCGCGTTGCAGGTTGATCTGCTCGGTGAAGTCGGTCATCCCGAACTGGTTCTTGTCGAATATCTCGTAGCCGATCCTGCCGCTGCGCCCGAGGCCCGCGCCGGATATCTCCAGGCGCATCTTGTCGATCTCCTCCTTCGGGGCCGCCACCAGGATGGACGTCCCCTTGACGCGGAAATCGCGCTTGTCCTCCTCCAGCTTGGCGGCGATCGCCTGGGCGTCCTCGGGGTCCAGGTCGCGGTAGAGCGTCTGGTACTCCACGCGGTTCATGAAATAGACCACGGAACAGATCAGGGCGACGCCGAGGACGGCGAAGGCGATGATCGTCCCGCGCTGCCGCCATTGGAGGCGTTGCCACATCTCCAAAAGCTGGTTCATGAAATTAGGCCGGTTCGCAGCCATCTATATCTCCGTTTTTTTGCAGGCAAGGCGGGCGCTCCGCGCCCACCGCGCCCCCGATGCGGCGGGCGTCCCCCGCCGCGCCTTGGCGGCTACACCTGCATGCGCATGACTTCCTGGTATGCGGTCACGACCTTGTTGCGCACCTGCATCAGCATCTGAAACGACAGGTCGGCCTTCTGCATGGCGATGACCGCCGTGTGCAGGTCGTCCGACTCCCCGGCCATGATCTTCTGTATCTCCACGTCCGACGCCTTTTGCAGGTCGCTGACCGAGGCGACTGCGTCCTGGAGCACGTCCCCGAAGCGCACGCCGGAGGCGTCCCCGCCTCCTTGGGCGGCCTTGCGCATCTTGGAGATGCCGAGGTCCGCCGGCATGGGGGTTATGAGCACTGTTTCCATTCCCATGGATCGATCCCCTTGTCAGAAATTAAACCTCGGGACTAACGCAAGATGTCCAAAGTCCGTTGCAACATCTCCTTCGCCATGCCGACCGCCTGCAAGTTGGCCTCGTAGGAGCGGGTCGAGGACATGACGTTGACCATCTCCTCCAGCGGGTTGACGTTCGGGTACGCCACGTAGCCGTTGGCGTCCGCGTGCGGGTGGTTCGGCTCGTAACGCATGAGCGGGTCGCTCTGGTCGGTCGCCACCTCGATGATCTCAACCCCCTGCACGGCGTCGTCGAGGACGGTGCCGAACGAATCCGCCATGTTCTTGGAGGCGAACACCACGTCCCTGCGCCTGTAGGGTTCGACGCCCTGGGGTTGCGTGGTGTTCGCGTTCACGAGGTTGCTGACCATCACCTCCAACCTGCGCCGCTGGGCGGTAAGCCCCGTCGCACCGACCTCCATCGCCGTCATCAGGCTCATTACGCGCTCCCTTCTCTGATGCTGGCCGAGAGCGTGTTGAGCTTCGCGCGCAGCAGTTGCGTCATCATGGTGTAGCCGAACGAGGTCTCGCTCAGCTTCATCATCTCCCTGTCGATGTCCACGTTGTTCTCATCCACCCGCTCGATCAGCCCCTTGACCTCGAACGCCATGTCGGCGGGGGAGGCGCCCTGCGACGCGGCGTCGATATGCCGCGCCCGCGTCGTGCGCAGATCCCCGGAGCGGTCCGCCAGCAGCTCCTCCATCGTCGCATGGAAGGAGACGTCCTTGGTCTTGTAGCCCGGCGTGTCGATGTTCGCCAAATTAGACGAGACGACCTGTTGGCGCCGCGACAGCCGCCCCATGTATGCCGTCATCGCGTCAAGCGTCTGGTTCTCGAACAGATCAAGCATCATAAAACCCACCGTCGTCCTTGCGGGGCGACACAAAGCCCCCCACCATTAAGCAACCTCCATACCACCTTGGGGCCGACCGCCGCCCCGTCGCGCCCGCAAGCGCCGCGCAATCCGCCACCGGCGCGATGGCAACCGCCATCGACGCGGGTCCGGGCGTCAAGCGCCACAACCTTTCCCCGCCGGAGGATCTTTCCCTCCGCCGGTCCGCCGCCCGGAGGCGGGTCAAAATGACGCCATCGCCTGGGCAGAGTTTGCCGACCTGTCTTGCAGTCCGAACTCGTTCAACTTGTTGCGCAGCGTGCGCAGGCTGATGCCCAGCGAACGGGCTGCATGGGTGCGGTTGCCGCCGGTCGACGCCAGCGTCTGCCGGATGAGCCTTTTCTCCATCTCCCGCATGGTCAGGCCGGCGGAGATGCCCAACTCGCCGCCGTCCGCCTCGGAACCCGCGCCGGGCTGCGGCGTCACGGCGTCGCCGGGGGCTGAGAGGAAGAGGTCTCCGGGCTCGATCACGGCGCCCTGGCAAAGGGTGGCGGCGCGCTGGATGGCGTTTTCCAGCTCCCTCACGTTGCCCGGCCACGGGTGGTTGCACAGCAAGGCGGCCGCTTCGGGGCTGACCTCGAGGTCTTCGCGCCCGGAGCGCCCGTAGCGCTTGCAGAAGAAGTCGGTCAGGAGCGGGATGTCCCCGGAGCGCTCGCGCAGGGGGGGGATGCCGAGCCGCACCACGTTGAGCCGGTAATAGAGGTCTTGCCGGAACTCGCCTCGCAGCGACAGCTCGTGCAGGTCGCGGTTGGTGGTGGCGATGACGCGCACGTTGATCGGCACGGGGGCGCGGCCGCCGATGCGATCGACCTCCTTCTCCTGCAACACCCGCAACAGCTTCGCCTGCAGGATGGGCGCCATCTCCCCGATCTCGTCCAACAGCAGCGTCCCACCCTCCGCCAGCTCGAACTTGCCCGCCTTCGAGGTGCCCGCCCCGGTGAACGCCCCCTTCTCGAACCCGAACAGCTCGCTCTCCAGCAGGTTCTCCGGCAACGCCGCGCAGTTCACCGCGACGAACGGCCCGTTACGGCGCGGGCTGCGGTCGTGGATCATGCGCGCCAGCAACTCCTTCCCGGTGCCGCTCTCCGCCTCGATCAGGATCGTGGCGGCGCTCCCGGCGGCATGGGTGGCGAGCTCGATGGTCCTGGCGAACTCCGCATCCTGCGTGATGATCGTGTGCGGCGCCCTCCCCTTGCCCGGCTCCCCGGAGTCGAGCGCCCGGCGCACGACGTCCTCCAGCGCCTCGGCCGAGAACGGCTTGAGCAGGTAGTCGTAAGCCCCCTCGCGCATGGCGTCCACGGCGTTCTGCACCGTGCCGTAGGCGGTCAGGAGCACCACGGGCACCTGCGGCGCCAGGTTCTTTATGCGGCGGAGCAGATCCATGCCGCTCACCTCCGGCATCCTCATGTCGGTGACGACCAACGAGAAGAACTTCTCCCTCAGCCGGTTCAACGCCTCCATCCCGCTCCCCGCCGTCGTGACGGCGTAGCCCGAACGGCGCAACGTCTCGTTGACGGCGATCAGCATCTGTGGTTCGTCATCCACAACCAGCACTTCTTCCCGCATAGTCCATCACCTCGTCTTTGTAAGATGGCCGCGCCGCAGGGGCGCGCCCCCGAAAGGAGCCGCCGGACACTCCCACAGGCGCCGCAATGGCACCCCGGAGCGGGGACGGCCCTCGCCCCGCCGCCCGGCGCCTGCTTGGGGGGATGCCCTCGATAGAGGACTCCCCTCCCAAAGCCCATTAGCAACTGGCGTGCCAGTTTCGGGACTTTCCCGCGACAAAAATGAGATTGTTCTTATTTTCAACATGATACGCGACAGGGCAACCAACTTCCTTTCATCGCGCCAAAACATGGGGATGGGCGGGGCGTCAAATCTTTGACACGCCCCACGCCACCCGCGAGGCCCCGGGCGGACACGATGCGGCAGCCCGAAGTGCAGGTCTTTTCCCGTCCCCTGCAAAAACGCTTCCATTCTTCGGAACCTTGGAATAGAATCGAAATCCCCGTCGGTGCGGGGGCGTCCCTGCGGCGGGAAAAATTGACATACATGGCCGTCATCGGAAACCGGGATGGGACGGGCCGAACCAGAAAATGTAGCTTATTCGCCCTATCCATAAAAGAATCGGAAAGAGAAAGATGGTTCGTTGCCAATGCAACATATTTTTCTTTCTAGTAAGACAAAGGAGGGACGGTCTATGATGAATTTGCGATCTTTTCTGAAAAGGGTGATAAGAGCCTACTTGCCCAGTGGCGTTGTTATGTTGCTTAGCAAATGTCGTGCGGGGGGGTAATTTTCCCGGTTCTGCCGCGTATTGGGAAAACCGCTACGCCAATGGTGGAAATTCCGGCGCAGGTTCTTATAACAACCTTGCCGCATTTAAGGCAGAGATACTCAACGCCTTTGTCAGGGACAATAACATTCACTCGATCATTGAGTTTGGATGCGGAGACGGCAACCAGTTGTCTCTGGTAAACTATCCTGATTACATCGGATTTGATGTCAGCGTTACCGCTGTCAAGATGTGCGAATCACGTTTTGCCCATGATAAAACAAAGCGCTTTTACCTCATGGACGGTTACAATGGTCAAACAGCGGAACTTACCCTGTCCCTCGATGTCATGTACCACTTAATCGAGGATGCAGTGTTTGATGACTATCTGCGCCGTCTGTTCTCGGCGTCAACAAAATACGTAATCATCTATGCCTGTGACTTTGATGGAACAAAAACGGCATCTCATGTGAAGACAAGAAAATTCACTGCCTCCATAGAGGAGAACATCGCTGATTGGGAGTTGTTGCGGCATATACCCAACAAATATCCATACAACGCGCGTTATCCTGATGAAACAAGCTGGTCTGACTTTTATGTCTATGGCAAAAAAACAGCGGAATGACAGCGCTGACTGGGGAAATGCAATGTATCGGGGGCAGAGCTTTTGAGGCGGGTGTTCGCGGTGGACGTGCTACGGTGCGACAACTGCGGGGGATGATGCGGATATTGTGCGCGATCAACCTGCCGGAGGCGATGCGGAAGAAAGATATGGGACTGCCTTGGGCTGCCAAGCCGGTCGCCGCCTGTCTGCCGACAGGCCCCTGCGTTTACACGACGCGGTGGAACCGACGGCTGACAAACGCGCGCCGTTTCCGGCAAGCAGACCGAACCCGCGCAGCCTGACCTGCCCGCAAGGTCTTCCCCCCCCCCCCCCCCCACAAAAACGCTTCCATTCTTCGGAACCTTGGAATAGAATCGAAGACCCCGTCGGTGCGGGGGCGTCCCTGCGGCGGGAAAAATTGACATAATGGCCGTTATCGGAAGCGGAGATGGGACGGGCAGAACCGGAAAATGCAGCTTGTTCGCCCTATCCATTGTTCGCCCTATCCATTCGACACCTTTGGGAAGACTGGCAGACTTGAACCAAGGAGCGTAGAGGAGGAAACATCATCATCAATGGAGCTATACAACGATTGAAAGGAGGATTTTCCCATGAAAAACTTTAATGCAGTAAAGGAGTATTTATCGTCTTTAATTGGAGTACCGTACTATGTTGCCGATAACTGCATTTTGTTTAATACAGATACATTATCTGTACTTGGCAGGGTAGACAGACGGTTGTTTGATGCTATTATTACAAGTCCTCCGTATAATATAGGCAAAGAATATGAGAGTGTAAAACCTCTTAATGATTATATTGATTGGTCTGTTGAATGGATTACCGGAGCGAGCGCTATGCTCAATCCAACAGGAGCGTTACTCTTGAACTTAGGCTATGTTTCCATTGAGGAACAAGGACACGCGATACCATTGCCGTATTTGCTTTGGGATAAAATCCCTTTATACTTAAATCAGGAAATCGTGTGGAATTATTCGGCTGGCGTCGCTTGCAAGAATTACCTTAGTCCCCGAAACGAGAAAGTGCTCTGGTATGTAAAGAGCAAAGACAACTACACGTTTAACCTTGACGCGATACGGGATAAAAATGTGAAGTATCCAAATTCCAAACGCAACGGGAAACCCCGAGTGAATACGCTTGGAAAAAATCCGTCTGACGTATGGGAAATAGCAAAAGTTACGACGGGATATAACCGTTCATCAGATGAGCGTACCCCACACCCGTGTCAGTTCCCTACAGATTTGATAGATAGATTGGTATTAGGGTTCACGAATGAAGGGGATATAGTATTTGACCCTTTCATCGGCTCCGGCACTACCTTTGACTCCTGCTTAAGAAACAATAGGTTCTGCGTGGGGTTTGAAATAAAGCGGGAATATTGCGAAATCGCTAAAAAGCGAGCTGTTGCCATTCTTCGGCCACAACAGCAAACAAGTCTTTTTCCCATAAATCAGAAGGTATTACAGTATGAATCCGTATGAAAACGCCAATGTAGAACAATGGCTTGATATAACTCGCGAATTAGTCCGCAAGCACCCGCTAACACCACAGATCGTGGATTTGTGTCTCAAATCCTGGGAAAGCATACTCAACGGCAAAATCAACACCTACTTGAATATGCACATACGGGAAATGAGCATTTCTCCGCAAGCAACGGGAGCTTTGCTGCATGATGTTATCCCTGAGTACATTAACAAGAACATTCCTGGTTTCCGCAAAGGTGACGGAAGAGAAAAGGATATTGTCTGTGAATATGATGACTTCTTTTCACTTGAATTGAAAACCTCTTCGCAACGCTCTATTTATGGAAACAGAAGTTATGCAAAATCAGAGAGCGGCAAAGTGAAGTCCGGCTACTACCTTGCTATCAACTTTGAAAAAATATCAAAGGAGAATCCTAAGATACTACTCATCCAATTAGGATGATTAAACCATTCTGATTGGGTTGGTCAGAAAAGCGAAACGGGACAGCAAGCCGCCCTGACACGAGAGGCGCGCTCATATAAGCTTATTGAATTATACCCTAATTCAAAACTTGAAGAGGGATAAAGGTTCGTAGGGTTATAGTAAGTGTTTGCTTAAATACTATGAAAGGGGTTTATATGCAGGCTTTATCAGAACAGCTGCTTTTTACAACAACTCGTATAGAGGGAAATACTGCAAACGGTGTTTCTATTGGAACTGGTTTTTTCTTTGATTACAAAGAGCGCCTTTTCCTCATAACAAACAAACATGTTGTAAAAAATGTTGTCTCCGGTTATTTTTCAATGGTAAGATCTTGTGTGTCTAATGGAATTGAAGAGCCGATTATTGGTTCAAAGGTATCGATCAGATTTACAGAATCAAATTTTATAGGGCATCCCGATCAAAATATTGATGTAACCGTGATGAACACTTCTAATCTCATCAATCAAATGGTTGCTACAGGGAATCCATTATATCGCAAATCGGTTTCCGAGGCGCTAATTCCTACAGCATCTGATTATGATAAATTTATTAGTCCGATTGAGGATGTTGTTTTTGTAGGGTATCCTAATGGATTGTTTGACACCAAAAACAATCTGCCAATCATTCGTCGTGGTGTTACTGCGAGTCCATGTTATTATAATTTTGATGGCAACAAAATATTTTTGATCGATGCGTCCGTTTTTCCTGGTTCTAGCGGTTCTCCTGTTTTATTTATTATGCCGGAACATATCCAGATAAATCCGGAAAAGCCTATTTAGGTAATAGGATTTATTTTCTAGGAATTGTATCAAAAGTCTATCAACGCCAAGAAAAAGGGGCAATAAAAATTATTGACATACCAACTTCACAAACTTTAATGGCTGAGATTAACCAAATGATAGATATTGGTATTGTTTTTAAATCAGAGACTATAATCGAGGCAATGGATAATTATATCAAAATAGCAAGCGATGGTTTCGTAAGTGAGTAAGTAGCACAACGCATGACTGTAACCAGCCAAATCGTCTGCACATAGGGCAGACGCCTTCTTATTTGCCGTTTCCGGCAACCACCCCCCCCCCCCCCACCCGTCCCGGCCCCCACGGTTTTCCCCCCCCCCCCCCCCCCGCCGCAAAAACGCTTCCATTCTTCGGAACCTTGGAATAGAATCGAAGACCCCGTCGGTGCGGGGGCGTCCCTGCGGCGGGAAAAATTGACATACATGGCCGTCATCGGAAACCGGGATGGGACGGGCCGAACCAGAAAATGCAGCTTATTCGCCCTATCCGTTCGAATTGAAGGTATTTCCCATTGGGAGGATGTAGCTATGCCGATCATCTCTGCGTTCTTCGGAATTATCATTCGGATGTATTTCAAGGACACCGAGCAACACCATCTCCCTCATTTCCATGCAAAATATGGCGACAACCAAGCAGTTTTTGATTTTGACGGTAATTTGCTCGCAGGGACTTTCCCGCCCAGTCAGACCAAATATGTCGTTGCGTGGGCGGGATATTCACAAGGACGAGTTGTCTGCGCTCTGGGAAATCATGCAGACGGAAGAAGACTACTACAAGATAAAGGGATTGGAATAAATGAAAACCTACCCGCAATTACAGTCCGTGACGCCGCTTGACGACTACCGGCTCATGCTCGTCTTCGGCAACGGCGAACACCGCATGTACGATTTCAAGCCGAACCTCGACCATAAGTTTTACAGGGAATTGTCCGACATCAAGTTGTTCCGGAGGGTTTCCGTGGTTGACGGGGAAATCGCATGGGTCACAGGTCAGGATTTCTGCCCCCACACGCTTTACGATGACAGCATCCCCCAGTGACGCGATGTAGAAGGGAATGGCTTTCAACAGGCTTGATAACCGTCGCGACTTCGTTCGCCGAGCCCGCCGAAGCCTCCCACTGACTCCACGAGCAAATCCGCACGAAGGCAAGGTCTTTTCCCCTGCTGTTCCGGCGCTCCTGGCTCAGCCGCCTCGCCTGACAGCCTCTTTTCCGCAAAAAGCGCTTCCATCCCGCGCTAGAATCGATTTTTCGTGGAGAACCCAATCGATGGGAGCCTCTAAAAAGCTCGCAAACAAGGCGTCGCCGCAGATCGAAAAGCGGAGTTTACCAAGGTAAATGAGCATTTTCGACCAAGGCGCTGGCGCTGTTATCCGGGGTTTTTAAAGGCTCCCTTATGGCCGAAGACGCCTTCAAGTGCCTTGTCGTCATTCTCGCCCTGACAGCGGCCGCCATTCTGGCGATGATTGGCGTCGTTGTCCGCGACTCCATCCGCAAGCAAGGCAGATGGGGCGTCAACGCTCGGCCTTTGCGTTGTCCCGGATGCGGCGAACCCGCCCCGGTGTTCCGCAAACCGAAAAACCTCCGTCAATTGCTCTGGGGCGGTTGCGCCTGCGCCAACTGCTGGGTAATGCTTACCACAACTACCGGTTGGGGAAGGACGGGGTCAAAGAAGAATGGAAAGGCGAGCTGGCCAGGTTGCAACTGGAGTTCAGCCCTTGCAGCGGCTGGGAGTTTTCCATCCCTTCCCGCCGCTTCCTGCCTGCCGCTTCCTGCCGCCCCTGCTGACGACAACCTATTTCCTGTCGTGATCGCATGAAAAAATATTTTCAAGGGAACCTCAACGCAAATCGGCTCTTCCTAACAAGGCGGCGATGTTTTCCGGAGTGAGCAGAGCGGTGTCCTGTGGGCGCTCGAGAAAAGGGCGAGCGTCTGCGGCGATCGCGGCGGCGGCGTGCCGGTCGAGGCTGTCCAAGACAAGGCGAGGCCATTGCGCCGCATGGTATCCGGCTTGCGGATGCGTCTGGTCGAGGGCGTTTTGGAGAAAAGGCAGGTTGGGCTCGGTGGGTGGAACCTGCGACCGGTGCCAGACGAGGTCGTACCAGTCGCGGCCTTTGGGGTAGGCCCGGCAAATGAGCGCGTGGACTTTGCCCGCGAAGAGCGACGGCATGTCGTAATGGCGCATGAGGAAGGTCAAGTGGCGCGTGACGACCGTGGTCTCACAACGGGATCCGGCAGGCGGGCGGGTGTCAACCTCCAGTTTGATGGAGAGTCTCTGGCTTGGGTGGCCGGACAATGCCGCGTCGTGGAGAATGCCCGCGATGCGGATCCACGCTTTGTGGACGGCGGTTTTTTCGTTCCAAGTCACCTCCGTGTCGAACCCGGCAATGGCCAGGTCGCGCTTGATCTTTGCAAGATACGCCTTGCCGTCATATCCGGCGGCAGACACGAGCGAGAAATCCAGGTCTTCTGAAAAACGCGGGATGTTGTGCAGGAAGCGGAGAGCCATGCCGCCTACGAAGGCAAGCGAGGCGAACGCCTCGCTCTCGTGCAGGGAGCGCAACACGCATGCTTGGATGTATTCGCGCAGGACGTTGAGCGCGGCACCTGGGTCTTGCGCCTGCCGCGCCAGTGCGAGGGCTTGTTCTTTCATGGCAGAATGTCCCCTTCGTCTTCGCGGGCGCGCCATTCGAGCCAGCGCCGGGTGGCGCGGAGCAGGCGCGGGCTGTCGAAGCGTCCCGCGTATCCGGCCAGGCGTCGCGTATCGACGACCTCCGCGTTCTGGTATCGCATGGCTTCAATGCGTTCCGGCGTCCACTCGCCCGGCGTGAGATGCCAATGGTCGAGCAACGCTTTTTCAGGTTCCGCCACGGTGATCTTCCGTCCCGCGAAGCCTGTTTGCCGATAACCGAAAAACATGGCGCGCTTGATGTGGCGGTAGGAAAAGACGCCGAAGGCGTTCTGGAACAGACGCGGGACGCGGGTCGTGACGGCGGTGAGTTCCACGACACGCTCAGGGATGAGGCCGTAATAACCGAGCGCCCATACGCCGCTCAGGTACGAAGGCGAATAAAGGAGCCCCGAGAGTTCCGGCGGCGAAGCCGAGGCGCGGGCGTATGGCGGCGCGAAGGCGTAAACCCCGCGCCGCAAGTGGAGGAGCTTTCCCTGCGCCATCCAGCGCGAGAGTTGGACGCGCAAGGCGGGTTTCGACTCGCCCATCGCCGCTTGGGCGACAAGTGGGAGGTCGAAACAGGGCAGGTTTCCCGCCAAGGATAGAAGCTCTTCGAAAACCATGTACAAAGATTAGCGTAATCGCTATCTATTGTAAATGAAAATGCCATGTAAGCACTTCGGGGACAATCCGCAGAAGTCACGTATGTCCGGCTTCGCGCGGGGGTTCAAGACTTCCAGCGTTTCAGCCCTTCCGGACGCGCATCCCGCGGGAACCGCCAAGGCGGACGCGCCCACGGCCGCCGTCGCGGCGCCTTTGAGGAAACTCCTGCGGGTGGAACCGTCCTTTTCATCCGATTTGTCGTGCATGGCCAAGGCTCCTGTTTT
>JAISUT010000035.1 GCA_031271905.1 Acidobacteriota bacterium | reverse complement strand
GGGGGAGCGTGGGCGGCATCGCCATCGAGTCGCCCAGCCTCGCGGGCGACTCCGGCGTCTGGGAGGGGGGCGTGACGTTGAAGCCCTCGCCCCGTCGCAAGATCGCGCTCGAACTCGGCATGCAGGGCTACGTCGGCGTCCGCAAGGGCAACACGCTCAGCGCCCGCGTCTCATGGGACTTCTAGCGCGACGGGGCGCGCCCTTGTGGTAACTGCTGTGGTGCGGCAAACCGCCGAAGCCGTTTATCGCAGGGACGTTGCGATGTGGCGAAGCCGCGAGCTGCCGGCACCCGCCATCGTCCACGGTCGCACGGGCGCAGGGTGGTTTGTCGCAGAGGCGCGACAGTCCCGGAGGGACTGAATTTGAGTGCGCTGTCGGTGGAGCGAGCGCGGAGCGCGAGCGGAACCGGCGGACAGGGCAAAGAAAAAATCCCAGCCTCGCAGGGGCCGAACTCAGAGGCAGATGCGGGAGCGAGTTCAGCTCTTGCAGAGCTGGGATTATGCGAGTTCCTATCCGCTTAAACTTCGGGGCTTTTGCAACCGCTTCGCGGTTGAGGGCGGGGCTCCGCCCCGAACGGTCACGGTTCCAGCTTCCGCGCCAAGCCTTCGACTTCGGCGACCGGCAGCCCCGTGCCTTGGGCCACCTGCTCCGTCGTCAGCCCCATCGCAAAGAGATTTCGAGCGACTTCGAGCTTCGCTTCACGCTGGCCGTCGATTTTCCCTTTCGCCATTCCGTCGAGCGTGGCGGCCTCCACCATGCCCTCCTGCCGCATCTGCTCGTCTATCCAGCGGTAATACTCCTCGCGCGTCTCGGGGTCGGACGCCACACGGTCGTACTGCTCGCAATACTGGCGGAACCCCTCGTCCCACTTCGCGAAATCCTGCAGCTCCGGCGTCATAGCCCCAAGCCTCCGCGTCAAGTCTTCGACTGCGGCGACCGGCAGCCCCGTGCCTTGGGCCACCTGCTCTGGCGTCAGCCCCATCGCAAGGAAATTCCGGGCGTCTTTGATCTTCGCTTTTATTTCCCCTTCTATTCTCCCCTTCGCCATTCCGTCGAGCGTGGCGGCCTCCACCATGCCCTCCTGACGCATCTGCTCGTCTATCCAGCGGTAGTACTCCTCGCGCGTCTCGGGGTCGGACGCCACCCGGTCGTACTGCTCGCAATACTGGCGGAACCCCTCGTCCCACTTCGCGAAATCCTGCAACTCCGGCGTCATCTCCACCACCTCCTTTATCGACATCCTCTTGCTCGTCGCAGTATAGAACATGTACGCCCAGCAATAAAGCCTGTCGGAGAAGTCCGCAGCCGCCTCCGGCACGCGCGGCATCTGCACGTTGTAGACGGCGAACCGCTCCAGCGCGACGCGGTGCGGCGGCTTGGCGTACATCAGCTTCACCGGCTGCAGCAGCTCCCGGTTGTCCTCGCGGACGGCGAAGTCCAGCAGGTTCACGGCTATCACCCGCGGCATCCGCTCCGCCATCTGCGCCGCCGTCGTCCCCGGCCTCGCCGTCGCCGCGAAGACCCGCGACGCCGCGAACAGGTTCCGGTGGAGCATCTTCCCGTCCCGGCTCGTCTGCACCTCGACGATCACCCGCTCGTTCGAGCGCGTCGTGATCTCGATGTCGATGCGGCAGCCGCGCTCCCCGGCCTGCTTGTAGTAGCGCTGCGGCGTCACCGAGTGGACCTCGCCCACCGCGTCGCCGTCCTCTGCCAGGACCGCCCCGACCAGGCTCGCCGCCGCGCGCCCCGCGCTCTCCACGTCGGAGAAGATCGCACCCACCACGGGGTCGGCCAAAGGCAGCATCGCCTCCGCGCCGCCGACCCCGTTCGCCGTCCCTTCGTTCCTTGCGTTGCCGCTCCTTGCGTCGCCGCGCGCCTCCCGTTGCTCCGGCGCGCCCCGTCCCGATACGTAATCCGTCATGACGTCCTCCAGTGTTAGACATGTCGCAGACGGAACCATCTCGCGCCTGCAATATATCTAACTGTCGCACCCCCGTTCCGAACAACTTTTTTTTCGAAAAAAATGCAGGGGGGCGGGACGGCGGGGGAGCCGGGCGGGGGGGTGAAAAAGGCTCATGGTTTGGCGGGGGGCGGCCGATAACTTGTCCCAGCAGGCCCCCGTCCGAAGGCGGCGGCTTAACGCGCCGCGCCACGCTCAACCGCTCCGGGTCGCAATCTCGCCAGCGGCTCGATGCCCCGGATGGAGCCCAGACCTATCCCGACACGCACAGCCGGAACCGCACACCCACGCGCCAGACGGCTGTAAAAGGAGCCTTATGAGGAAATCCGCCCGCCGCCAACGTCCGTGCCTTCTTACACTCGTCGCACGTCCGCGCCTTCGCGCATTCGTCGCCGCTTCGCTCTTCGTCTCCGCGCCAGCCTCGGCGCAGACAGCGCAGACGACCATCAACGCGACTGAAAACTACGTCCACACCTACACCGATCCTTCGACGCAAAGCCCGATTCACATCACCAGCACGGGCCACGTTCAAGGCGGTAACGATGACGTCATCAACCTCAAGGGCGGCGGGCCTTGGCATGTCACCAACGAAGGCTATGTCGGCGGCGGCTACCCGATTCAAGTCGAATCCGGCGCGCTGACTCTGGACAACTCCGGCAGCGTGGTATCCAACCATTTCGGAGTGGTCAACTGGGAGGCCACCGGCGTCACGACGATCAACAACAGCGGTACGATTTCGGCCTCCACCGACATGACGGGCCGCACCGCGGACGGGATTCAGCTCTACATGGGTTCCAACGCCACCGCATTGATCAACAACAGCGGAACCATATCGGGTGACAACAGCGGCGACAGAGGCGGCTTTGGGATGGTCATTTTTGGCGCGGCGGACAACAGCAGTTCGGTTTCCGTCACAAATACCAGTGCCGGCGTCATTACCGGCAGCCACGCCTCGAACAATGGGGCGCAAGGTCTAACCATCATCGGGGGCAAGGCCACAGTGGACAATGCCGGGCGCATTGAAGTGACTCGATCGAACGCATCGGGCGCGGCGCTCATTTTCGACAAAGTGATCGAAGGCACGATCACCAACACCGGAACGATCATCGGCGCGAAGACAAGCGGCGACGGGCGGGGAATTTCGTTTTCGACGGCGGCGGGGGCGACGGGGCCGGTTTCGATTACCAACAAGAGCGGCGGATCGATCACGACCGGCGTGGGCGCGGGCGACGCCCTGCTCCTGGACACGTCGCTCGGCGCCTTG
>JAISUT010000015.1 GCA_031271905.1 Acidobacteriota bacterium | reverse complement strand
TTTTACAGGGATACGCATCATAATCGAACTCGACGATAGTTCCAGATTTGGGGCAAATCTTTCGGCAAAGGACGCGATGAAGCTAAAGGGCAAGACGGCGGTTTTTCATGCTAATCGCCAGAGCGAGAATAAAATTGTCATCGAACGATGACGCGGAGGGGCGAGTGACGGCGGCGCGGTGGCGTCGACGGGCGCGGTGTACGGGGACGTACGCCTACGACGGCGAGGGGAGGCGCGTGAAGAAGGTGACGGGGGGCGTGGAGACCTGCCCGAAGCGCCCTGGCCCGAAGCGCCCTGGAAACTAACTGATTGACGGGCGGCGCGCCCCCGCATTATCCTGTTGCGGTTATGGACGAGGTGGCGGATGCCGGTGCGGATGCCGGCCGGGACGAGGGGGCGACGGAGTTGCAGTGGCTCTGCCGCGCCGTGCTGGGGGGGATCGCCCCGGAGTTCCGCCAAGCCGAGGTCTGCGCGTCCTTCTACCCTTACATCGGACTGACCCACACGATTCGCCGCAAGGGGCGGGCTTGGGTGGTGCGCCTCAGCGACCACTGCCGCCACGCGCCGCGTCCGGCGCTCGAAGCGGTCGTCACCATCCTGGCGTGCAAGGCGCTCGGACGCCGCGTCCCCAAGCGGGCGCGGCAGGCCTACGACGCCTGGCGCAAGACCCCCGGCATCGACGACGCGGTGAGCGCGCGGCGCGCCGCCAAAGGGCGCAAGCGGTTCGCCGAGCAGCCGGGGCGGCACCACCCGCTGGAGGAGATCTGCCGCGAGGTCAACCGCCGCTTCTTCAACGACCAGGTGGAGATTCGGAAGATCGGCTGGGGGGTGCGCCGCAGTTGGGGGCGGCTGGGGCATTACGACCCTTCGCACAACACGGTCACGGTGAGCCCGGTGCTGGACTCGCCCAAGGTGCCGCGCTTCGTCGTGGCGTTCATCGTCTACCACGAGATGTTGCACGCGGTCTTCGAGGGCGCCGCCGATTACGGCTTCCGCCGCCACCATCCGCCGGAGTTCCGCCGCGCCGAGAAGGCGCATCCCGACTACGCCGCCGCCGAGGCGTTCTTGCGCGAATACTGCGCCCGCCGCAACCGACGTTGATGCGGCGCGGGGATGCGGCGCCGTCCGCCCGAGCCCGCCTCGACACCTCTCGACACCTCGCCTTGGACGACGCCATGCGGGCGCGGACGTGGTATAGTCAATGGCCTATGCCGTCGCTCGAAGCCGAAGCCATCGTCCTGCGCCACCATCCGCTTGCGGAAGCCGACCGCATCGTGGTGCTCCTCACGCGCGAGCAGGGGAAGCTGCGCGCCGCCGCCGGCGGGGCCAAGAAGACCAAGAGCCAACTGGCGGGGACGGTCGAGCCGTTCAACCACCTGCGCGTCTCGCTCTGGTTCAGGGAGGGGAAGGATCTCGGGCAGGTGCATGGCGCGGAGCTCATCCAAGCCTACCCCGGCAAGGGGCTCGACCTCGGGAGCGTCTACGCCTGCTCCTACTTCGCCGAGATCGTCAATGAGATCGCGCCGGACGGTCAGCCCAACCCCGTCCTGTTCCGGCTCCTGCTGGCCTCGCTCAAGGCGTGCGCCCTGCGCCCGCCCACCCCGGCGCTCGTCCGCTATTTCGAGATATGGGCGTTGCGCGCCTGCGGCTTCGTGCCCGACCTCGGGCGTTGCGCCGCCTGCGGGCGCCCCGTCGCCGGGGAGGGGTTCCGCTTCGCTGTCGCCTCGGGAGGCGCGCTCTGCCGCGACTGCGGCGGGAAAGCCGGGGCGGGGGGCGTCCCCTTGGGCGTGAAATCGGCGGAGGCGCTGGAAAAAATGATGAAACTTCCCCCGGAAGAGTTTATGATTCTCCCTTTTGGGCAGACCACGGCCGCAGAGATCGAGCAATTCGCCCGACGGCTCCTCGTTTTCCATCTGGAGCGGCGGCTGAAGTCCTACCCGCTTCTGCGGGAAGCGCTTCAAGGCGGCGTGTAGCCCTTCGGGCCGGCCATGCGGCGCCGATCCGTGGTTGGAAATCTCTGAGGTTACGGAGTAGCGAATGCAAGCGAAAAACATCCAACAGATCATCATGACCCTCGAGCGGTTCTGGGACGGGCGGGGGTGCGTCATCCAGCAACCTTACGACGTGGAGGTGGGGGCGGGCACCATGGCCCCGGAGACCTTCCTGCGCGTGCTGGGCCCCGAGCCGTACCGCGTCGCCTACGTGATGCCTTCGCGGCGCCCCACCGACGGGCGCTACGGCGACAACCCCAACCGGGTGCAGAAGCACCACCAGTACCAGGTCATCCTCAAGCCCGCCCCCCGCGACGTGCAGGATCTCTACCTGCAAAGCCTCGTGGCGCTGGGCATCGACCTCAGAAAGCACGACCTGCGCTTCGAGGAGGACAACTGGGAGTCTCCCACCCTCGGCGCGTGGGGCATCGGCTGGCAGGTGCTGCTCGACGGCTTGGAGATCACGCAGTTCACCTACTTCCAGCAGGCGGGGGGGGTGGACTTGGAGCCCATCAGCGCCGAGATCACCTACGGCTTGGAGCGCATCGCCACCTTCATCGCCCAGGTGGACAGCATCTACGACCTGCAATGGTCGGGGGACGTCACCTACCGCGACATCCGGCACCGCGAGGAGGTCGAGTTCTCGCGCTACAACTTCGAGGCCGCCGACGTGGAGATGCTCTTCAAGCTCTTCTCCCTCTACGAGGGGGAGAGCCGCCGGCTGGTTGCGATGGACCTGGTGCTGCCCGCCTACGACTACTGCCTGAAGTGCTCGCACACCTTCAACCTGCTCGACGCCCGCGGCGCCATCAGCGTCACCGAGCGCGTCGGCATCATCGCGCGCGTCCGGCAGCTTGCGTGCGAGGTCGCCCGGCGGTATCTTGAAAGCCGCGAAAAGCAGGGCTTCCCCCTCCTCCGGCGCGAGTCGGCGGCGGCGGCGGCCGTTGAGGCTGGAAAGGCGGTGGCTGCCCAATGAGCGTGAAGGCGATGGAGAAGATGGAACTGGTCATCGAGCTGGGGGTGGAGGAGATCCCCGCCTCGATGCTGGCGGACGCCACCCGGCAGTTCGCCGCGCTGGTCGCGGACGCCTTGGCGGCCCAGCGGCTCGCGGCGGGCGGGTGTACGGCCTGGTTCACCCCACGGCGCATCATCGTCGGGTTCGCGGACGTCCCCTCCAGGCAGGAGAACCTGCGCGAGACCGTCATGGGGCCGCCGAAAAAAGTCGCCTACGACGCGGCGGGCGCGCCCACCAAGGCCGCGTTGGCTTTCGCGGAGAAGAACGGCGTCGCGCCGGAGCGCTTGCGGTCCAAGGTCAAGGTCGTCCAGACGCCCAAGGGGGAATACCTCTCGCTCGTGCGCACGGTGCGCGGCGAGAAGACGGCGAAGCTCCTGCAAAGCCTGATACCGGCGGCCATCGGGAAGATCCAATTCCCGAAGACGATGCACTGGAGCCCGGACGACTTCCGTTTCATCCGCCCCCTGCGCTGGGTCGTGGCGCTGTTCGGCGGCAAGCCGGTGAAGTTCGCCGTCGCCGACGTCACGGCGTCGCGGTTCACGGCGGGCCACCGCTTCCTGGGCGAGCCCAAGATAGCGGTCTCCTCGCTCGCGGACTTGAAGGAGAGGCTGCGCGGGAACTCCGTGCTGGTCGATCCCGCCGAGCGGCTGGAGATCATCCGGACGGGGCTCTTGGCCGAGGCCGGCGCCTGCGGCGGGAAGCTCTTGGAAGACCCGGCGCTGCTGGAGACGGTGGTGAACCTGAACGAGGCCCCGTCGGTCGTGCGCGGCTCTTTCGAGGAGCGCTTCCTCGCCCTGCCCAAGGAGATACTGGTCACCGTCATGCGCGAGCACCAGAAGTATTTCTCCGTGACGGGCGCCGACGGCGAGCTCCTGCCGGCGTTCCTGGCGGTGGTGAACCTCCATGCCGACAAAGACGGGCTCATCCGCGCCGGGCACGAGCGCGTCCTGCGGGCGCGGTTGGCGGACGCGGCGTTCTTCCGCGAGACCGACGCCAAGGTGCGCCTCCAAGACCGCGAAGGCGCGATGGCGGGCGTCTTGTTCCAGGAAAAGCTCGGCTCGTACAAGGACAAGAGCGGGCGGGTGCTGGCGCTCCTGCCGGGCATCCTCGAAGCCGTCGGCGCGCCGGAGCTGCTCGAAGACCTCTCGACGGCGGCGCGCCTGTACAAGTGCGACCTCGTCACCGAGATGGTCAAGGAGTTCACCGACCTGCAAGGGGTCGTCGGCGGGCTTTACGCCAAGGCCGAAGGGTATCCCGAGGCGGTCTGGAAGGCGATCTACGAGCAGTACCTCCCCAAGTCGGCCACCTCGCCCTCGCCGGAGTCGCGCACGGGGGCGATACTCGCCCTCGCCGACCGGCTCGACACGGTCGCGGGGTGCTTCTCGGTCGGGCTCGTCCCCTCCGGTTCGGGCGACCCGTTCGCCCTGCGCCGCCAGGGGAACGGCATCCTCAAGATCATCCTCGACCACCGGTTGAGCCTTTCGATCGAGAACCTGGTCGACAAGAGCCTGCAAGCGCACGGAAAGGCGTCCGCCGAAACCGCCGGGGAGCTCAAGCAGTTCTTCGAGGGGCGCCTGCGCTTCCTGTTCGAGGAGATGGGCTTCGCCTACGATTGCGTGAACGCGACGTTGGCGGCCGGCCATGACAACCCGCTCGACACCTTGGAGCGCCTGCGGGCGCTGGAGGCGATGCGCCAGGAGCCCGACTTCCTTTCGTTGGCGTCGAACTTCAAGCGCGTGGCCAACATCTTGGGGCAAGCGGGGGCGCCGGGGGCGGAGGTGGACGAGGCGCGGCTTTCCGACGCGGCCGAGGTCGCGCTCTACCGGAGCTACTTGAAAGTGCGCCCGGAGGTCGGCGCCGCCGGCGCGCGGCGCGACTACGGGACGGCGTTGCGGCTTTTGGCGTCGATGCGCGGCGCGGTGGACGAGTTCTTCACCCAGGTGATGGTCATGGCGGAAGACCCGCTGGTCAAGGCCAACCGCGTCGCGCTCCTGCACGGCATCTCGCGGCTTTTCGAAGGCTTGGCGGACATCTCCAAGATCGTCATCGAGAAAAAGTAAAACTTAAAATACAGAGGAATTGCACATGATTTCCAAAGATACGAAGATAGCCCCCGCTGAGGGGAAACTGGGTGTCGTGGTCCCCGGCATGGGTGCCGTCGCATCGACGTTCATCGCGGGGGTGGAAGCCGTCCGCAAGGGCATCGCCAAGCCTATCGGCTCGATGACCCAGATGGGCACCATCCGGCTCGGCAAGCGCACGGACAACCGCACGCCGCTGGTCAAGGACTTCGTGCCCTTGGCCGACATCAACGACATCGTCTTCGGCGGCTGGGACATCTTCCCGGACAACATGTACGAGGCCAGTTGCAAGGCGGGCGTGCTGGAGCGCAGCCTGCTCGACCAGATCAAGCCCTTCATGGAGGGCATCAAGCCTTGGCCCGCCGCCTTCAGCAAGGACTACGTGAAGAAGCTCGACGGTCCGAACGTCAAAAAGGGCAGCAAGATGGACTGGGCCGAGCAGGTGATGGAAGACATCAAGAACTTCCAGAAGGCCAACAACCTGGCGCGCACGGTGATGGTCTGGTGCGGCAGCACGGAGATCTTCCTGAAGCCCGAGGCGGTGCACCAGACGGTGGAGAGCTTCGAGGAGGGCTTGCGCAAGAACGACCCCGGCATCGCGCCGAGCATGATCTACGCCTACGCCGCCATCAAGCTGGGCATCCCTTACGCCAACGGCGCGCCGAACCTCTCGGCCGACATCCCGGCGCTGCTGGAGCTGGCCAAGCGCAACAACGTCCCGGTCTGCGGCAAGGACTTCAAGACGGGCCAGACGCTGATGAAGACCATCCTCGCCCCCGGCCTCAAGTCGCGCCTGCTGGGGCTGAGCGGCTGGTTCTCCACCAACATCCTCGGCAACCGCGACGGCGAGGTGCTGGACGACCCGCAGTCGTTCAAGACCAAGGAGGAGAGCAAGCTCTCGGTCTTGGAGCACATCCTGCAGCCGCAGCTCTACCCCGACCTGTACTCCGACTACACGCACAAGGTGCGCATCAACTACTATCCCCCGCGCGGCGACAGCAAGGAGGGCTGGGACAACATCGACATCTTCGGCTGGCTCGGCTACCCGATGCAGATCAAGGTCGATTTCCTCTGCCGCGACTCGATCTTGGCAGCGCCCATCGTGCTGGACTTGGT
The DNA here is from genome assembly GCA_031271905.1 of Acidobacteriota bacterium. GTDB lineage: Bacteria > Acidobacteriota > UBA6911 > UBA6911 > UBA6911 > UBA6911. Next base: position 18,019 of record JAISUT010000015.1, on the reverse strand, counting down.
GATTTTCAACGACCTGGCGGGGCGGTGCGGCATGAGCGGCATCCAGGAATGGCTCTCGTTCTTCTTCAAGAGCCCGATGTGCGCCCCCGGCCTGTACCCGGAGCACGACCTGTTCATCCAGCAGATGAAGCTGAAGAACACCCTGCGGTACCTGAAGGGCGAGGACATGATCACGCACCTGGGCGTGGAGTATTACGACTAGGGACACGTCGGTTTTGATTCCGGAGGGCCGGGACGGGCGCGTCTGCGCCTGTCCCGGCTCTTTCGGAATTCTAAGGGAATTCCAGGCCGTCCACCTCGAACTCGGAGACAGGGTCCCCCTCTCGATAAGAAAGGGGCTTCGATGCGCGATGGAGTGCGTCGAACCCCCGAAGTGCGTCGAACCTCAGAAACCCCTTTGTTTTTCCCCCGTCCGGTGGCAGAATCATCCGCATATGGATGTAAAACGGTTTTCCACGCGATTCTTGGGCTTCACCTGAGTCCGGCGACCCTAGCGTCGGTACGTCGTTTCAATCCCGCAGCCGCACTCCCAAACGGGGCCCTGCCCCGCACCTTGTGAAACAGCCGTTCGCGACTGCTGGACGTTTCATGTTTCCTATCGTCATATCGTGCAAAAGAAAGGTTGGGAAATGGAAAGACGTGGTTTCATCAAGAATGTCGCCGTTGGGGGCGCGGCTGGGTTTCTGCTCCCCACGCTTGCCGCGAACGCGCAACCGGCGACCGGGGGCTCCAACGGGCGCCGTCGCTTCGTCCTGACCCAGGTTCATAACCTGATCGCCCCGGAGGGCTCGGCGGGCACGGCCAACCTCTGGGTTCCGCTCCCGGGGGACGCCGGCTTCCAGCAGGTGCGCAAGCTCTCCTTCGAGGGGAACTACAAGGACGCCTATGTGACTTCGGGCAACGCCTACGGCGCGCGGACGCTGTTCGCGACATGGCCGGACGCGAAAAACCAGCCCAAGCTGACGCTCACGCTGGAAGTCGAGACGCTGGATTGGGAGCCGGAGCGCAACGGCCTCCTGAAGGACTACCGCGTCCCGTCGGCCATCCGCTATCCCAAGGAGGTCGAGCCCTTCCTCGGCGCGACCGCCCACATCCGGGTGGACGGCATCGTGCGCCAGACCGCCGATAAGATCGTCGGCGGCGAGAAGAACCCGCTGGCCAAGGCACGCCTCGTCTACGAATGGGTCAGCGCGAACATGACGCGCGACAACAGCGTCGTCGGCTGCGGCACGGGCGACGTGAAGGCCATCTTGGAAAGCGGCAAGCTGACCGGGAAATGCACCGACATCAACTCCGTCTTCGTGGCGCTGGCGCGCGCGGCCGGGATCCCGGCGCGCGAGCTGTTCGGCATCCGGCTCGGCAGGAGCGTCAAGCTGGGGCGGTACACGAAAACGGCGCTGGGAAGCGCGGACGAGAAGGGGTCGGCCAACGAGAGCGGCGGCCAGCATTGCCGCGCGATGTTCTACCTGGCCGGTTTCGGCTGGGTGCCGTGCGACCCGGCGGACGTGACCAAGATGCGCCTGACCGAGAAGAAGGAGCATGGCGACCCCGATGTCCAAGCGGTCAACGACTATCTTTTCGGCAACTGGGAGATGAACTGGGTCGGCTTCAACTGCGGGCGCGACTTCGATCTCTACCCCGCGCCGGAGCAGACGCCGATCAACAACTTCGGCTACCCCTACGCCGAGGTGGACGGCGACCCGTTGAATTTCTACGACCCCAAGGTGTTTTCCTATGACTACACCTCGCAAGAGACATAGCGCGCTTGCGGTGCTGGGCGGCGCGGTGGCGGCGGCGGCGGCATCAAGCCTCTGCTGCATCGGGCCGCTCCTGTACCTGGTCTTCGGCGTTTCGGCCGCGTCGCTCGCGGGGCTGTCCCCGTGGCTGTCGAAGACGGGGCGTTTCCAGGCGCCGCTGGCGGCCTTGTCGCTCGCCTTGGTCGGCTACGGCTTCTGGCGGCTCCATTTCTCGCCGAAGCCGCTGTGCGCGGGCGGGCTCTCGCGCAGGACGTTGCGGTGGCTCTACTGGCTGGCGCTGCCGGTGGTCTTGTTTTTCATCCTCTACCCGTTCGTGTTGCCGCGGCTTTACGAGGTGTCGGAATGAGAAGGTTTTTCAATGTGGTCGCAACGCTTTGGCCCGCCCTGTTCTTTTGCCTTGCCGCCGTCGCGCCCTCCGGAGCGGCCCCGGCGCGGGAGCAGGACGGCGCCACGGGCGGTGGCGCCAAGCTGGTCAAAGTCGTCATCGACGTGAAGGACATGGACTGCTCGCTCTGCGTGACGGCCATAAACCAGGCCCTGCGCAAGACCGAGGGCGTGGTCAAGGCCAAGGCGTCGCTCAAGAAGAAGCAGGCCGAGGTCGTCGTCCCGGAAGGCTTCCCCGCCGAGAAGCTGCTGGACGCGATCAAGCGGACCGGCTACACCGGCGAGGTCGCCAAAGTCACGCCGACGGGGGATGAGCCGGGCGTCCCGTGACGCCCGGCTTCCCGGACGCCAGCCGCCGTTTGCCGCACGGGCGGGCGTGTCGGAGTGCGGCGCCTGTCAGCCGTCGTCGGGCGGGGGAGGTTTCCGGCGTGATGCGGTGACAGGGGAGGGGGGATGCGGAAAGACCGCAAGTGTTTTCCCCCTTGACAAAGGCGGGTGAAAACTGGCTTATATCAACCTTGTGACAACGAAGTCCGCCGTGTCGGACAAAGGGAAAACAGGGAGGATGCAGCCATGATCGCCACGAAAATCAAACATCGCGTCATCACGCTCGCGCTCTCCGCCGCCATCGCTACAGGGGCGGCGGGGGCGGCGAACAACCTCAGGGCGGAAACCTGCGACCGGGACTGCCTGGTCTCCGTCATGAAGACCTACCTGGCCGCGCTGGTGAAGCACGACCCGAAGGCCGCGCCGCTCGACCAGTACGTCAAGTTCACCGAGAACACGGTCGTCCTCCCCGTCGGCGAGGGGCTCTGGGTCACCGCCAGCGGCGGCCCGACCGACTTCCAGGTATACGCCGCCGACCCGGTGACGCAGCAGGTGGCGGGGCTGGTCGTCATGAAGGAGAACAGCGGCGCGGACGTGCTGCTCGGCGTCCGGCTCGCCCTGCGGCGCGGCAAGATCGCCGAGGCGGAGCACCACGCGGTGCGCGACGCCGCGCTCCTGACCATGCCCAACCTGCAAAAGCCGCGTCCGGGGCTGGTGGAGGACGTCACGGCCTCCGACCGCACGCCGCGCGCGCAGATGCTCGACATCGGGCTCTCCTACTACGACGCGCTCGAACTCAACGACGGCGGGCTGACGCCGTTTGCCGAGGAGTGCGAGCGCCGCGAAAACGGCGGCGTCTCCGTGGGCGGCAAGCGGGATTTCGCCGCCCCGCCCGAGCCGTCGCCGGAGCCCAAGCCCGCCCCCGAGTCGGGCGAGGCCGCCGAGATGGCGAAGCTGGGCGCGGCCATCGCCGTCGCCCCGAACACTTGCGCCGGGCAGATCAGCGCGGGGGTCTTCTCCTACATCAGCCAGATACGCAACCGCCGCCTCTTGGTCATAGACGAGCAGAAGGGGCTGGCGGTGGGCTTTTCGAACCTCTGCCACGACAGCAAGCTGAAAGTCGCCAAGATCGCGACCGCTTCGGGCGTGAAGGAGATGCCGTCCTACCAAGGCGTGTTCAACATGCCCGCCATGCACATCTTCAAAATCAGGAAAGGCAAAGTCTACGAGATCGAGGCGACCGGGCTGGTGCTCCCCTACGGCATCCGCACAGGCTGGGAGTGACGGGGAACGGTCGCGACGCGACCACCGTCTAGGCGCTGCGGGGAAGCCTCCCGCGCCAGCTTGCGCAACGGAAACGGCGGAGTCCGGTTCCGCGTTCGGAACAGGGCAAGGTCATCGAATGGCGCGAATAAAAGCATGGGAATGCTTCGCGCGCAGTCGCGCCATTCGATGACAGGATCGAAACAGAGTCCAGTATTCCCTTTGTCGTTTTACGCAGCCCCTTGCCCGTGCGAACCCAGCTTGCGCAACGCCACGCCTTTTTTCAGGCTCCCTTCGATCTCTTCCAGCGTCACCCCCTTGGTTTCAGGCACGAACACGGCGACGAACAGGATCGCCAGCACGCAGAAGCCGGCGAAAAGGTAGAAGATCGAAGCGTTGCCGAATTTTTCCATGAACGAGAGCGAATTGCCCATCACCAGGCCCGCGAAGGTCCAGTTGACCATCGTGGTGATGGTCATGCCGACCTCGCGCCCCTCGATCGGGAAGATCTCCGAGCAGACCAGCCAGGCTACCGGGCCCCAGGACACCGCGAAGCCGAAGATGTAGAGGATGACCGCGACCAGCAGCAACGCCTTCGCGCCTCCGCCGATCGAGGCCGGGTCGGCGGCGCCGCCGATGTATTGGAACACGACGCCCGCGGCCAGCATGGTGACGATCATGGCCGCCGCGCCCACATAGAGGAGCTTCTTGCGCCCCCACTTCTCCACCAGCGAGATGGCGGGGAAGGTGAAGAGCATGTTGACCGTCGGCACCGTCAGCATCGCCAGCAGCCCCGCCGTCCAGGGAGCGCCGAAAATCGTCATCTCCTTCATGCCGGCGTAGCCGAAGATCGTGGGCGCGTAATAGATCATCATGTTGATGCCGACCAGTTGCTGGAACATCTGCAAGACCACCCCCACGATCAGAACCTTGCGGAAGTAGCCTGGCGCGAAGAAGAACGAGAGGAGGATGCAAGCCAGCAGGACTATCTGGAACAGGTAGTCGGGCTCCAGGAACTTTTGCACGGCCTCCGACTGCCACTGGATGAGCAGGAACGCGACCCCTAGGACGAGCACCAGGCACACCAGCAGCTTGGTCGTGGAGCCCTGGTTCTGCTTCAGCGCCTCGTCGATCTCGCCGATCTCCTTGTCTATCTCCTCCCCGGTGTTCAACGTGCGCCGGAGCACCGCCTCCGCCTGCTCCTTGCGCCCGCGGATCATCAGCCAGCGCGGGCTCTCAGGCAGGAAGAAGCTGCCGACGAACATGAAGAGGGCGAAGAAGGTGATGGTGAAGAACATGAGCGGCAGCGCCTTGTCCGAGTCGGCGATCATCCGCGCGATGACGACGTTGGTCACCGAGATCAGGAAGATGCCGATGGTGATCAGGAGCTGGAAGAGCGTCCCCATCGAGCCGCGGATGGATGCGGGCGCGGTCTCCGACAGGTAGAGCGGCACGACGAACGAGGCGACGCCGACGCCGAAGCCGAGGGCGAAGCGGCAGGCCGACAGGACCGCCAGCGCGGGGAGGAACGCCGACCAAGCCGAGGCGGCGCAGAAGATGAAGCCCGCCAGCACCAGGCTCTTCTTGCGCCCCAGAAAGCGCGCGAGCAGGCCGGAAAGCAGCGCGCCGAAGATGCCGCCCGTGGCCAGGATGGCCGAGTAGCTTTCCTGGGTGTGCAGGTCCTCCTCCAGCCCGTAGTGCGCGGCCAGGGTGGGGAGCGCGTTGGCGATGAACCCCTGGTCCAACCCGAAAAGCAGCCCGCCCAGCGCGGCGACGATGCAGATGACGAATACGATGGCCTTGTACCCGCGCGCCTGCGGCACGCTTCCTGAATCCAGTCCCATATAAACTCCTTGCGGTTGCGCCGTCGGCACAGACGTTGACGGCTTCTTGAAACAAACCCATGTGGCCGCCCGGCGCATTCTACTACGGAAGCGCCGCGAAACGGCAACAACATTTTCGGAGGGCGCGCCTCGGATGCCGCGCCAATCGTGCGGGGCGCGGCGCTTCCAAGGATGCGCCCGTCAGAGGTATTTCCCGACGATGGGGGCGAGCTTCCGGCGGGTCGCCTCGGGGACTTTCGCTTTGTCGGTGATGATGGCGTATTTGAGCGCCTCGCCGCAGCCGCAGCGCCGCTCCTCGCCGAGGTGCTTCACCGTTTCCAGGATGATCGCCTGCGCCGCGCGGACGTTCTTCTGCAGGTTCTCGACGATCATGTCGGTCGAGACCGTCTCGTGCGACTCGTGCCAGCAATCGTAGTCGGTGACCAGGGCGATCGTGACGTAGCAGATCTCCGCCTCCCGCGCCAGCTTCGCCTCCTGCAGGTTGGTCATCCCGATGACGTCCATGCCCGCCTTCCGGTAGAAGTTCGACTCCGCCCTGGTGGAGAACGCTGGCCCCTCCATGCAGACGTAACAGCCGCCCTTGACAGGGGCCGCCCCCGCCCGCCGCGCCGCCGCCTCCACCTGGTCGAGCAGGTCGGGGCAGACCGGGTCGGCGAACGCGATGTGCGCCACCAGCCCTTCGCCGAAGAAGGTGGAGGCGCGCCCGCGCGTCCGGTCGAAGAATTGGTCGGGGAGCACGACGTCCAGCGGCGCAAGCGACTCCTTGAGCGAGCCCACGGCGCTGACCGAGAGGATGCGCTCCACCCCCAGCGTCTTCATGGCGTAGATGTTGGCGCGGAAGTTGAGTTCGGACGGCGACAGGCGGTGCCCCCGGCCGTGGCGCGGCAGGAACGCCACGCGCCTCCCCGCCAAAGTGCCGACGACAAAGGCGTCCGACGGGTCGCCGAACGGCGTCTCGACGCGCACCTCCTCGCGCCCGGTCAACCCCGGCATGTCGTAAAGCCCGCTCCCCCCGATGATCCCGATGCTGATCTTTTCCATAAGCCCCTTCCGATGGTTGGTCTGTAGACAAAAAAGAGATTGTAATCCTTTTTCCGCGAACTGCGCGCGGATAAATTCCGTCGGGCGGCGGGTGCGGAGGTTTCGCGGGGGGCTTCCGCCAGGATTTTCCCCCCAGGATTTCCCCAGGATTTTCTTTGAATTGTTTGGCATCCGCAAGGGGGGCGTGCTATCATCTCGCCTGTTTTTTTATGTGGTGAGCGTAGCTCAGTTGGTAGAGCTCCGGATTGTGGCTCCGGCGGTCGGGGGTTCGAACCCCCTCGCTCACCCCATCTCCCCTCTAGTGCATTTTGCTTGCGACATGCGCCCGTAGCTCAGTTGGATAGAGCGTCGGACTTCGAATCCGCAGGCCGGGCGTTCGAGTCGCCCCGGGCGCACCAATAAAATCAACAACTTACATCGACAGGGGGGGCGGGAGATGGGCAGGTGACGGGCTTGTCGAACCATCAAGAAAAAACGCAGGCCAAGCCGCGCATCAATGGCACGCGGCCACTTGTCTGGCCGTTTCCGTCTTGCCGCATGCTTTCGGGCCTTCTATGGACATTTCCGAAGACCTGTACAAACTGGCGCTGGACATCGACTCCGCGTTGAGCATGGGTTACCAGAATGTGCTCAAGACCGCGCTCCTGCTGGGGCTGACGGAATTGCAAAAGCGGCGGTCGGACGCCGCATAGGCTCCGCGGACGGGTGCGCCGCCATGGCGGCGAGGACGTCTTTCCGAACCTTGCCCGTGGCAGTCCGGGGCAGGCGTTCGACGACCGTGTACCGGCCCGGGATTTTCATGGGTGCGAGCCGGGCGCGGCAATGCTCGCGCAGGCCGACGGTTTGCAGCGACGGGTCGCGCGCCACCACGAACGCATGCACGGCCTCGCCCGTCAGCGAGTCCTTGACGCCGACGACCGCCGCTTCCGCGACGCCGTCTGCCCCGTCGGTGCCGATTTCGATTTCCGGTCGCGTAAGCCGCGGGAAGTCGCGGAGTGTGTGTTAAAATCCCCGTTCCCGCAGGCCGAACGGCGGCGCTGGGCGGGCGGCGGGCGATCGGGGAAAAATGCAAACTCCTTCCGTGAAGGCAATCCGGCGTGTGCTGGTCGGCGTCATCGCCCTCGTGGCCGTGGCGGTGGCTGCGAACTATATCCTCGTCGCCCTGCGCCGCCCCGCATCGGGCGGAGTGCCGCCGATGATCAGCTCGGAATTGCGCCGCTCCGCCGAAGGTGTCGAGATCCTGGTGAAAAACGGCGACGTGTTGCGCTTCACAGTCCGCGCCCGCCGCTTGCGCGAGACCGTCCGGGACACCAACCACCTCGAAGGGATCGACGCCTCCGACTTCAACCGCGACGGCAGCGTCCGCAACTCCATCCACAGCGAGCAGGCGGTCTACGACCCCGGGCGCAAGGTGATCGATTTCTCCGGCGACGTCCTCATGTCGCTCGACGGCGGGATCGAGCTGCGCGCCGAGGCGCTCCATTACGACCTCGGCGCGGAGACCGGCGACATCCCCGGCGAGATGCGGCTGGCTTCGCGCAGCGTCTCCGGCCATGCGCGTGACGTGCGGTTCTTCCGCAACGAGGAGCGCCTGGAGTTGGGCGGGGGCGTCGATTTCTCCTTGGCGGGCGCCCTTGGGGGCGCGCCGCCTGCGGATGCGGTGCGCGCACGGGCGGCGCGCGGGGTGTTTTCGCTGGCGGAGAACCGCATCCGCTTCGAAGGAGGCGTGCGCATCGACGCCGCGCCGCGCGGCGCGCTCTCGGGCGAGGAGGTCTCCGTCGGGCTGAGTCCCGCCCGCGACCGCGTCACCTCCATGGCGGCGCGCGGTGCGGTCTCCTACGAAATGCAAGACCAGGCGGAGAGGCGCTCGCTGGGCGGGGAGCGGATGGAGTTCTCCACCGGCGCGACGGGGCGGCTGGACAAGATCGCCGCCGAGGGGGGGGCGCGCCTGCAAGTCGCCTCGGCGGCGAAGGGGCAGAGCCTCTCCGCCGGACGGATAGAGGTGCTGCTGGACGACGGGACGGGCGGGATCTCCGAACTCCGGGGCGAGGACGCCGCCCGGCTCCAGTCGCGCGACGGCGGCAGGGAGGTGGTCGCCGCAGGGGATCTGATACAGGCGTCCTTCGCCGCCGCGTCCGGCAAGGGCGGGGGGGATGGCGGCATGGGGCGCGCCACCCTGCGCGACGTGCGCATCGAAGGGAAGGCGGGGGGGGGGGCGCGGCTCACGCAGTCCCAAGTCGAGGCGGGTGATGGCGCGACGCAAACGGAGGGCGAACTGGAAGCCGATGCCATCCAGGCGAGTTTCCGTGTGGGCTCTGCGGGAGCGACGGGGGTGGGCGGGCTCGCCGCGAACGGGGCGGTGCGCTGGCGGTTCGCCATGCCGAAGGCCGCCGCCAGTCCTATCCGGAGGTTGACCGCCGGGAGGTTGGAGATACGGTACGCGCCCGACGCCGACGCGCCGGAGTCGGGCGAGGCTTCGGGACGGGTGACGCTGGAGGAGTCCGACGATGCCGCGCGGCTCACGCGACGCCTCTCCGCCGAACGCCTGCGCTTCCGCTTCTTCCCCGGCTCCGGCCAGCTCCGCAGCCTTGACGCCGACCAAGACGTGCGGGTCGCGTATGCGCGCGGGGCATCGACCGCTGAAAAAGGCGTTGCCTCGGGAAAAAACGCCGGTGGCGCCGCCAAAGGGGGGGAGGGCGAGGGCTACGAAACCTCCAGCGACCGGCTGGAGGCTCTTTTCGAGCTTCGCGACGGCGCCGTCGCGCTCGGCAAGGCGGCGCAGTGGGGGCGTTTCCACTTCCGTTCGACCGTCGGCGCGGCGCGTGAGGTCGTCGCCGAGCGTTGCGAATACGCCGCCGCCGGACGCAAGCTCGTCCTGACCGGCACCCCGGAGGCGTCGGACGCCGACGGGAGCGTCAAGGGCGAGCGGATGGAGTACGACCTCGGCGCGCGCTCCTTGCGGGTGCGCGGCGGCGTCCGGGCGGTGCTGGGCGCGCGCGCGGCGGGGGAGGGGGCGTTCCCGGGCGCGGACGGCGGCACCCCCGTCGTCGTGACCGCGCAGGAGCTGCGCCGGCAGGCGTCCGGGCGGTTCCAATTCACGGGCGGCGTGCGCGCGATGGCGGAGGGGCAGCAGCTCTCGGCGCAGGAGCTGCTGTTGGACGGGGGCGGGCGCGTGGAGGCGCGTGGCGGCGTCTCGCATCGGATCGTGCGGTCGGGCGGGGCGCAGGCGCAGGCGTCCGAGGCGCTCGTCGTGAGCGAGGCGCTGGACTACCGCCGCGAGGGCGGCGGCGTCCGCTATTTCGGCGGCGTCTCGTTGCGCTCGCGGGAGCTCGCGCTGGACGCAGACGTGTTGGACGGGGTGCTGGACGAGGGGGCCAAAAGCCTGCGAAACGTGCGCGCCTCCGGCGGCGTGGTCGCGCGTTTCGACGGGCGCGTCGCGCGCGGGGACGTCGCCGAATGGGAGCCCGCCACCGGCAAGGGCTCCGTCACCGGGGCGCCTGCGGAAATCGACGACCCCGCGCGGGGGAAGTCCTTCGCCCGCCGCCTGGTGTACGTTCAGGGCGAAGGCAGGATAACCCTTGAGCCTTAGTTCGATATTGGTTATTAGTTGTTGTCCGTCGGCGCGACGCGCCCCGGCGGCGGGAAACCGAAGATGGCTATGGATGACGGGGGCGGCGGGGACATGGATGACGGGCGGTTGTTGGCGCGGGGCTTGGTGAAAAGCTATCGCGGGCGCGACGTCGTCCATGGCGTGAGCCTGGAGTTGCGCCCGGGGGAGGTCGTGGGGCTGCTGGGGCCGAACGGCGCGGGCAAGACGACCACCTTCTACATGATCGTGGGGCTGGTCGCCCCGTCCGAGGGCGAGATACTGCTGGACGGGCTGGACGTCACCAATATGCCGATGTACCGTCGCGCGCGCCTGGGGCTCAGCTACCTGCCCCAGGAGCCGTCGGTGTTCCGCAAGCTCTCGGTCAGGGAGAACATCCAGTGCATCGCCGAGACCCTCCCCCTGCCCGCCGCCCGGCAGAGGGAGCGGACCGAGGCGTTGCTGGAGGAGTTCGGCATCGCGCACCTGGGGGGGCAAGGCGCCTGGACCCTTTCCGGCGGCGAGCGGCGGCGCTTGGAAATCGCGCGGGCGCTGGTGCTGACGCCGCGATTCATCCTGCTGGACGAGCCGTTCGCGGGCATCGACCCGCTGGCGGTGCTGGACATCCAACGCATCATCTGCGGCCTGGACGGGCTGAAAAACAAGGGGATCGGCGTACTTATCACCGACCATAATGTGCGTGAGACTTTGAATATCACCGACCGGGCTTATATAATCAACAACGGTGTAATTCTAAAGGAAGGCCCCCCGGGGCGGTTGGCGGATGACGATGAGGTTAGAAAAGTGTATCTTGGCGAAAACTTCAGGCTCTCCTAGGCGCGTATGAACCGACGACCCTTTTTGCGACAGAGTTTGGATCTGCGCCTGACACAGCGGTTGGCGCTCACCCCGTCGCTTCTGCAGAAGATAGAGCTGTTGCAACTCAACAAGCTGGAGTTGCAGGAGATGCTCAACCAAGAACTGATCGAGAACCCCATCCTCGAGGAGGTGCTGGAGCCGGAGTACCCGCGCGAGATGCAGCTCGCCTCCGGCGACGACCCCTTCGCGGCGGCGCAGGCGGAGCCGAAGGCGGACGGCCCCGACTCCTTCGACGAGATCGACTTCAAATATTTCTTCGACGAATACCTGGACACCGGCTACCGGAGCCGCGAGGCGGAGGATCCGGAACGGCCGGGCTTCGAGACCTTCCTCTCGCAGCCGCCTTCGCTGGAAGAGCATCTGAACTGGCAGTTGGGGCTGATGGAGCTGTCGCCCGAGGTTGCCCGCATCGCCGGGGAGATCATAGGGAATTTGAACGACGACGGCTACCTCAGCCTGGGGCTGGAGGAGCTGTGCCCGCTCGCCGGTTGCGACGCCTCGAAAGCGGAGGAGGCGCTCCAAGTCGTGCAGGAGATGGATCCCGTCGGCGTGGGCGCTCGCGACCTGCGCGAATGCCTCCTGTTGCAGCTCGCGAGCCTGGATATGAGGGACAGCCTCGCATGGAAGATCGTGGGCGGGCACCTGGGCCTGCTCGAAGGGCGCAAATTCAAAGAGATCGCCACCGTGACCGGGAGCTCCTTCGAAGACGTGTTGCGCGCCGTGGAGGACATCAAGCGGCTGATCCCCAAGCCTGGTCAGAAATTCAACAACCAGAAGACCACCTACGTGCAGCCCGAGGTCACGATCGCCAAGGTGGACGACGAGTTCGTCATCCAGCTCAACGACGAGGGGATGCCGCAGCTCCGCCTGAACATGGGCTACAAGGATTTGCTCAAGAACAAGGAGCTCAGCGGGGAGAGCAAGGACTTCCTGAGGGAGAAGTTCCGCTCGGCGGTGGACTTGTTGCGCAGCGTCAGCCAGCGCAAACAGACCATCGTCAAGGTCTGCACCTGCATCGTGAACCGGCAGCGGGAGTTCTTGGAGAACGGCCCGTCCTGCCTGCGGCCGATGCTGATCAAGGACGTGGCGGGCGAGCTGGGGATGCACAGCTCGACGATCAGTCGCGTGGTCACGGGCAAGTACGTGGACACCCCGCAAGGGGTGATGGAGTTGCGCAAGTTCTTCACGATGGGGGTGGAGAGCCCGGGCGGCCCGGACGGGGACTCGATGTCGATCGTCCAGGTCAAACTCAAACTGAAGACGTTGATCGAGGAGGAGAACAAGAAGAAGCCTTTGTCGGACAACGAGCTGGGCAAGCTGCTGCGACGCGACAACATCTTCATCACGCGCCGCACGGTGGCCAAGTACCGGGAGCAGATGCAGATCCCCGGCTCGCGTGAACGGAAGGAGTGGGACATCCCCTCCGGCAAAAAGCCGTAGCATCCCCGCCCAGGCCTCCGTAAACCTCGACGGGAACCGGTCGGAGGGCGCGCCGCGGCGGCGAGGGTTGCATTCCAATAAGGGGTGCGGGCGCTCGGAAATTATAGGGGTTGTTAGTTGTCATGATAAACGTTATCCATTTGGCAGCCCCGTAGACGGCCAATCCGCAGGACATGGGGGTTGGTAGAAAAGGAATACGCAATGAAGGTGGACATAACTGGAAGGCACATAGAGGTCACCCCCGCGATACGCGGCTACATCCAGAAGAAGCTGGCGAAGCTGGGGAAGCTCCTTGGCGACGACATCAGCTTCCATGTCATCATCGACGTGGCGAAAGACAGGCAGAAGGCGGAGATACTGCTCAAGTCCCGGCTCTTGGAGCTGACCGGCAAGGGGCAGTCCGACGACCTTTACAACTCCATCATCCAGGCGGTCGAGAAGCTGGAGCGGCAGGCGTTGAAGCAGAAAGGGCGGCTGATCGAAGGGAAGCGCTCGAAGGCGAAGGAGAAGTCGGTGGCGACCCGCACCGGCTCGGGCGGCGCGGCGGCGAAGACGCCGTCGGGCAAGTCCGCCCGCGTCCGCAAGGAGGCGCTGAGGAAGAAGCCGATGACCGTCGAGGAGGCGTCGGCGGCGCTGGAAGGCTCGGATGCGTCCTTCGTGGCGTTCCGCAACGCCGACGGCGGCGACATGAGCGTCCTGTACCGTCACGGCGACGGCTCCGTCCGCCTGATTCGCGGCTGACGGCTTTCGCGTCGCACCCGCATCCCGTCCCTGCGCCCGACTGCGGGTTTGGCGCGGCGTGGCGGCAAGCGGCGGCTTGTCCTGTTGTCCGGTTGGGATTTGTGGAGGGAGTCGTGGGCGATGCCTCTGGAGATGCCGGGAAGACGGTGCCGGACGTTTCGTCCGTAGCCCCCGTCTCGATCTCCGTCCGGGATCTGGTCGAGGAGTCCGCGCCGGAGCTCCGGCTCGAGGTTCTGCGCGGGCGCGAGTACCTGGACAACAAGATCGGCTCGGCGCAGGTGCAGAAGCTGGGCATGGCGTTGGTCGGCACCTCGGGCGACATCCATCCCGACCGGGTGCAGGTCATCGGCCGCACGGAGTCGAAGTTCCTCCAATCCATGGAGGACGAGGACAGGCGGCGCGCCATCCAGCGGATAAAGAAATACGAAATTTGTTGCATCGTGGTCGTCGAGGGCGCCGTCGTCCCCGAGGAGATGCTCCAACTCTCCTATGAGCGGCGCATCCCGTTCCTCCAGGGGGGGGAGCCGGGCGACGCCTCGGTGGCGAAGCTCACCCGTTGGCTGGAGAAGCGCCTGGCGCCGCGCGTCACCCTGCACGGCGGCCTGCTGGACGTGTTCGGCCTGGGGGTGCTCATCCTCGGCCCTTCGGGCATCGGCAAGAGCGAATGCGCCCTGGAGCTGGTGCTGAAAGGTCACAGGTTGATCGCCGACGACTACGTCGAGATCACCCGGCATGGCATCGACCAGTTGTCCGGCGAAGGCGGGAAGGTGTTGCGGCACCATATGGAGTTGCGGGGGCTGGGCATCATAGACATCAAGGAGCTGTACGGCATCTCCGCCACAGGCTCGGTGCAGGACATCGACTTCATCGTGCGGCTGGAGCGCTGGCGCGCCGATGGCGTCTACGACCGCATCGGCATCGAGAAATCGAGCTTGGAGATACTCGGCGTGCCGCTGCCCGTGATCGACATCCCGGTCGCGCCGGGAAGGAACGTCTCGACGCTGGTGGAGGTCGCCGCGCGCATCCACCTCCTGCACCAGCGCGGCTACAAGACGAGCGAAGTGTCTTTCGACGGATAACGGATGGGGGTGGGCATGTCACTTCAGGAACTTGTCATCATCACCGGCATGAGCGGTTCCGGCAAAGGGACTGCGCTCAAGACGTTTGAAGACCTCCGCTTCTTCTGCGTGGACAACCTGCCGGTGGCGCTGATCCCGAAATTCGTCCAGGAGGTGCAGGCCTCCGGCGAGGAATGCCGGCAGGCGGCGCTGGTGATCGATGTGCGCGCCGGTGACAAGTTGCGCGACCTCGAGCTGGTGTTGGAGAAGCTGCGCAAGTCGGCGTTCCGGCTCTTCGTGCTGTTCCTCGAAGCCGGCGACGAGGTGTTGCTGCGGCGTTTCAGCGAGACCCGCCGCCCCCACCCCTTGGACACCGGCCTCCCCGTCCGGGAGTCGATACGCCTGGAGCGGGAGCGCCTGGGGCGTCTGAGGGATATCGCCGACCTGACCGTCGATACGTCTGATTGCACCGTCCACCAAGTCAAGGCGCTGATCGAGAAGCGGTTCTTGCGCTCCGTGCGCGCCGCCGCCCTCAAGGTGGTCTTGATGAGCTTCGGATTCAAACACGGCGTGCCGCCCGAGGCGGATATGATCCTGGACGTCCGGTTCCTCGCCAACCCTTATTTCGAGGCGGGGCTCAAGGAACTCAGCGGACGCGACCGGAAGGTCAAGAACTTCCTGCGCAAGTCGCCGGATACCGGGGAGTTCGTCCGCCGGGCGGAGGACTTCCTGCAATACCTCCTGCCGAACTTCATGAAGGAGCGCAAGAGCCAGGTGACGGTCGCCATCGGATGCACGGGGGGGCGGCACCGGTCGGTGTTCGTCGTGGAGGAGCTGGCGGGGCGGCTGAAAGGGAAGGGGCGGACGATGCAGGTCGTCCACCGCGACGCCGGGCTGTAGGCGCGGCGGGCGAGATTCGGATTCAACGGGATTCGCAGGGGGGGATGGTCCTATGATCGGGGCGCTGGTGGTTACACACGGGCATTTGGGACGCGAGCTGGTGGCTGCCGCAGAGATGATCGTGGGGGACGTCCCCATGATGATACAAGCGGTCTCCATCGGCTGGCACGATGACGTCAACGACGCCCAGAAAGACATCGAGCGGCGCATCGGCGAGGTGGACGGCGGGGCGGGGATACTGATCCTCACCGACATGTTCGGCGGCACCCCCTCGAACATCGCCTTCTCCTTCCACGACCCGGGCCGCATCGACGTCGTGACCGGCGTCAACTTGCCGATGATCATCAAGATCGTCACCCAGAAGCCGGGGGACACCCTCGAGAGCCTGGCGCGCGCCGTCCGCGACCAAGGGCGGGCGAGCATCGCCACCGCCGGTGATTTTTTGAACGCATGATCACGCAATCCGTATTAGTCATCAATCGGCTGGGGCTGCACGCGCGGGCGGCGGCCAAGTTGGTGCGCTTGGCGTCAGGCTATTCCAGCGATGTGCACCTCTCCCGCGAGAACCTGAACCAGCACATCGACGCCAAGAGCATCTTGGGCGTCCTGATGATGGCCGCATCGCAAGGCACGCGGTTGACGGTCTCCGTCGCGGGGGGGGACGAGGTCGAGGCGGGGGCGGCGATACGGGAGCTGTTCGAGAGCGGATTTGGAGAAGAAAGCTGATGTCGGCGAAGCCGGAAGTGATTTTGTCGGGGGCGGGGGTTTCCGCCGGGACCGCCTTCGGGAAGGTGTTGAAGATCGACAGCCGGAACCGGCTGAACTTCAAGGTGGAGGTCGCGGACGTCGAGGCGGAGGTGCGTCGCTTCCAAGCGGCGATTGAAACCTCCAAGCGACAGGTGCAGGAGTTGAAGTCCCGCTTGGAGGAGAAGGTCGGCGAGGAGCACGGCGTCATCTTGGACATGCACTTCCTGATCTTGGAAGACCGGATGTTCCAAAACGAGATCATCGACGGCATCCGCAAATTCCACGTCAACACCGAGTGGGTGCTCCGACGGGCGACAGACCATCTCGTCGAGGCGTACAAATCGCTCGAAGACGAGTATTTCCGCGAACGCTACAGCGACATCGAACATGCGGCGGAACGCATCCTGCTGAACCTTTCGGGCGAGCAGCCGTTCAGCCTGAGCCACCTGCCGGAGGACGTGGTGCTGGTCGCGCGCGATTTCAACCCCTCCGGTTTCGCCGTCATGGACATGGGGAAGGTCCGGGGGCTGGTCACCGAGTCGGGCGGGCGCACCTCCCACACGGCGATCCTGTGCCGCAGCCTGCGCCTGCCCGCCGTGATGGGGGTCAAAGATCTGATGGCGTCGGTCGCCACGGGCGACGAAGTGATGATCTTCGGCGACTCCGGGCAGGTGGTGCTGGGCCCGTCCCCGGAGCGCGTGGACGCCGAGCGGCGGAAGCCCGCCGAGCTGTTCCCTGCGGCGGAGGCGACTACGCGGGCGCGGGTGCGCACCAAAGACGGCGTGCCAGTGTCGTTGCGCGCCAACATCGGCTGGAACCATGAGACCGGGATCGCGAAGACGTGTGGCGCGGAAGGCGTCGGCCTCTACCGCTCGGAGTTCTTCTTCTTCGGCCATGCCGAGGGGAGGCCATCGATGGAGGAGCAGCTCCGCGTCTACGGCAAGCTCGCCGAAGATATGAAGCCGCACCCGGTGACCATCCGCACGTTGGACGTGGGGGCGGAGAAGGCGTTGTCTTCCATGCCCCGGAGCGCGGACGCCAATTCGAACATGGGGTTGCGGGGCATCCGCCTGAGCCTGCGTTCTAGGGGGGTGTTCCTGCCGCAGATCGAGGCGATCCTGCGCGCCGCCGCCTGCGGCAAGGTGGAGATGTTGCTGCCGATGGTCACCACCATCGAGGAGGTGCGGGAGGTGCGGTCGCTCATCGCCGAGATCCGCGCCGCGCTCGGCAAGTCGGGGGCGGCGCTCCCCGAGGTGCCGCTGGGGGTGATGCTGGAGGTGCCGGCTGCCGTCCTGATGATGGAGTCGCTGGCGCGGGAGGTGGATTTCTTCTGCGTCGGCACGAACGACCTCATCCAATACCTCATGGCGGTGGACCGGGGCAACACCCAGGTCGCCTATCTCTACCAGCCGTTGCATCCGTGCGTGCTGACCTACCTCGCGCGCATCGCCAAGGTGGCTGTGAAGACACGGAAGCCTGTCTGCATCTGCGGCGAGATCTCCACCAACCCGTTTTTCGCCGTGTTGCTCCTGGGGATGGGGTTCACGCAATTGAGCATGAACCCGGAGTCCATCCCCGTCATCCGCAGGGTGGTCGGCGAGACGACGTTGACGGAGGCGCAGAAGGTCGCGCGCAAGGCGTTGCGGCTGGCGACGGCGCGGGACGTGTACGAGCACCTGGTCCCTGCGGTCGCCCGAATGATCTCCTTCGACCTCGGCTCGTGGACGCGGGAGATCAACCCCAACAACTGATTTTTAGCGGTGTTGCCGGTTTTTGGAGAGCAGCCCCCGAATCTTTTTTCCGATATTTTTCAAAAAAATGATTTTCGTCGCTTGACAAGATGCCGATGAAAGCCTACTATACGCCTGCTCTTGGAGAATGAGCAGGCAATCAAGTTGCCGGCGCGATTGCAGTCCGGCACAAAGAAGTAGATTGTCCAGATCTTTGGAAACCAGATAGTGCGAGCCAGAAGAATCGATTCGTAAGGAAAAGCAGCAAAGAAGAAGGACAAACGTGCCGATTCCGCAGGCGCGGCGTGCAATGGGCGCGTCG
>JAISUT010000055.1 GCA_031271905.1 Acidobacteriota bacterium | reverse complement strand
GCGCGGCGGATTTCGCCAAAGCGTCGGTGCCCCGCCCGACATCGGTCGAAACGCCGCATGAACAAAACGGAGGCAGGTTGTTGCTTAGCAAATTGTCTATAAAAAGGTTGAACTCCCCTTCGGATATTTCTCGGCGCATTGTTGCGCATGGAAACATAATGCGTCGAAATTGGGGGTTTTGCGCGCCCGCCATTCCCTTTGCACACAAACGTAGTCGCCTTCGGCTTTTGACACCCACTCACCGGCGAGCGGATTCATAGACAACCTTTCCGTTATTGACGATCTCTATCATAAACGGGTCGCCCAGCCGGATGCGCTCGTCGATCTGCTGTGGGGTGCGAACCAAGATGTCCACGGCAAAACCCGGTTTTGTTTCACGGACGATGGTCGCTGCCATCCCCAACGACGAACCGGTATGCTCCATCTCCACCAGCAGGTCTAGGTCGGAATCGCGACGCGCCCGCCCCGATGCGTAAGAGCCGAACATGGTGATTTTCGACGGACGGTAGCGTTCGACCAGCGCACGGCAAAACGCCTCGACCTCCTCTTCGCGACAAGAGTCGCCCGGCAGTTGCAAATGGAATGTCGCAGCCATGTCCCTCACCATCCGTCCGTTTTACGGGAATCAGTATAGCCAACAGGCCGTTCCTGCACAACGAGGCGCTTTCAAGGCCATATCGTTCATTGCTTTCGGGCGAACGGCGAACGGGCGAGCTGAACGCCGACGGGTTTGCCAGCACGTCTAAGTTTTTCGATGGCGTCGCGCAAATCTGCGTCGGTGTTGCCTGTGACTTCGCTCCGGCCATCCCAAACGGCGGCGATGCGGAAGTTGCCGTCGCCGAACTTGACCACGCGGAAACGCAACGGAGAGGTCTTGCGCCCTCCGATCGCTTTGCCGAGTGGCGCGGCTCCGCCAAACGCCCTGTCGCCCAAGGTGTTCGTGATGTCTTTACGGGCGTACTCCGCATTCGGATACTGCTTGTCCAGCAATGCGGCGCGGAGCATTGTCCCATTCGTGATGGTTGCGACAGCCGCGGTGTATGCCTCCGCCGTTGCCGGCGGCGGCAGGACGCCGGATGCCGCGGCGGCATCTGCCGCCCAAGTGAAATTCCCGTCGCCGCGCGTGGCGCGCAAGCCCAAAGCGCCGAGGTGCAGCCAAGCGTTGAGGGCACGGAGGAGCTTCTTTTCATGGTCGGTGGAAAGCCCGCCGAGGCGAGTGGAAAGAAGCAACTCGAACCCGACTCCGGGCGCAAACGCCTGCTTGGGCGCGGCCGGTCCGCCTGTCTTGTGCGGGAGGGTCGGCGACTGTCTGTATGACGCATTCATGTCGTATTTCACGCGCACGACCAGCCGCGAGGCGGTCGTTCCGCCGTGGACGTTGCCGAAAACGGCGTTCTCCTCCCGCGATGTGCCGCCGAGGGCGCGAAACCACCAATGCAGTTGTCCCCGGATGGACGCCGGACGGATTTCGGGCGCGCCGTTGTCGGAGCAGTCCGCGCCTCGGCAGAAACATGGGGTGATGAAGGTGATCGGAATGGCTATGTTCATGGCAATGTTTCTCCAAGTCTGCTGGCAACGGCTTCGAGGCGTTTAACGAGATCGGGCTTCTTTTTACGCCAAGTTTTAAGTTTGTCCTTTTTCTCGTCGTGAAAGAGCTGGATGAGGGCGCGCTGTTCCTCTTCCGGCAAGGATTCGATGTCTTTGGCTTTTCCCGCAAAGGATTGGTCGTCAAGTTCGGCGATCTTCCGTTTTATTTCGGCGATTTTTTCTTCCCGCGAGAGGTTTGCCACCCGCTGCGCTTCCCTACCCCGCTCCTCTTCTTCAGCGCTTTTTTGGGCTTCGAGTTCTGCTTGTGCTCGCCGTTTGATATATTAGCGCCGTATGAACAACGTCCTTGTCACCACCCTTGGCATGTCTTGGCCGATTGTGCCGGAACTGCTCGGGTTCACAAACCCGAAGGATTACGATTTTTTCCGGGGCAACGCCGAGGCGGATGCTTTGCGCCGGGAACTTGGCATAGAACCGGTCGATGAGGCGTGGGTGGTCACCGTACCCGCGCAACGCGACTTGGACAAACTGCAGGCTTGGGCAGGGCGGTGGGGGATGCGCCTTCGCATCCTCGTCTGCCGGGGTGTCGAGGAGTTCGCCAGCCAAGGCGAAATCCGCACCATGCGTTCTTTCATTTACCGCGTCGTGCTGAAGGCGCGCAGTGCAACGACGGGCAAGGTCTACCTGTCTCTCACCGGCGGACGCAAGACGATGAGCGCCGACATGCAGGAGGCGGGCAACCTGTTTGGATGCGACGCCATGTTGCACATCGTCGATTTGCGGCAGCCCCCGGAAATTCGCGAGCAGATCAAGAACGACGATTTCCTCGACGAGCCGGGACGATGGGCGAGCTATTACATGCCGGTCTCGGTGAACACGCGCATAGAGCGCAGCATGGTAGTCGCGGCCGGCGAACGGCCTCTGTGCGACACGGATTTTCCGCTCTCGTGGAGCGGGGACGGGCTTTATGGCGAATATGACGAAGATTGCAAGCTGGCCGAAGAGATCGCGCGTCGCAAGGAACAGTCGTCGCAGCTGTACGCCAACTTCTACCAGCAACTGAGCGACGATTCCGGCAACGGCGGGCAGAGCGTTTTTCGCAAGCTCTATTTCCTGCATCCCGACATTTTGAACGCTTTGCGCAACACCCCGCCCTCGCCCGAGGCCATGCGCGAATTGCCTAAGGCGGACTTGCACACCCATTTCGGCGGGGTGTTGGACGCGCGGGGAATTCTCGCGGTCTCCCGCGCAGCCGGATCGTCTGACGACACGGAGGCTAAAAAGCTGGTGTCGCGCCGGGACCTTGCCGGGTTGCGCCGACTGCGGGAAAACATTTTCGCCGACAAGCAAAAAGACTTCGCCGCCTTTCATCGACGGCTTATCGCTTTCGTCAATGCTTTTGGAACATGCGAGGCATGCGAGGCGCGCACGGGCTCCGTCGAGGACGAAGGCGCGGCGGCGTTGCTGGACGAATTGATCTTCGGCGACTACACCGATCCATGCAAATACCGGGGCGTCGGCATCGATCCTTACCAGGCGTTAGGGGATTTCCAAGGCAGCTCGCTGTTGCAAACCCGCGAAGCGCTTGAAGCCGCCGTACACGGCTATGCCCGGAAATTGGCCTCGGACAATGTGCGCTATGTCGAGATTCGCTGTTCCCCGTATAAATACACGCGCCTCGGCCTTCGCGTCGAAGAGGTCGTCGATACCATCCTCGACGCGCTCGACGCCCACGCCGAGGATTTCGAATACCGGCTCATCGCCATCATCGGCAGGCAAGCGTCGCCGGTCGAACTATACCAAAGCGTCGCCGACATCCTGCGGCTTGTCGACGACAGCCGGTTCTCCGGCAAGCTCGTGGGCATCGACCTGGCTGGCAACGAAGGCGCTAAGACGCCAGCGGAACTGCGCGGCATCTTCATGCCGTTCCTCGAAAAATGCATGCATGTCACCATCCATGCCGGGGAGACCGAACAGGCGGACAACATCTGGCAGGCGGTCTACCACCTTTCGGCCGACCGTATCGGCCACGGGCTGAAGCTCATCGACCATCCGGATCTGATGCGGCGTTTCGTGGACAGGAACATCGGCATTGAGATGTGCCCCTGCAGCAACGACCAGATCGTGGGCTTCGCCGGTGGCGAATATCCGTTGAAACGCTACTTGGAGGCGGGGCTGAAGGTGAGTGTGAACACCGACAACGCCGGCATCTCCCGCACCATGCTCTCCGGCGAGTTCGTCAAGGCGGACAAGCTTTGCAACGGCCTCTCCCTCTGGGATTGCCTGGTGCTGATCCGCAACAGCCTGGTGACGTCGTTCGCCGACATCGACACGCGGAAAAAATGTTTGCGCCGGTTTGAGGACGACATCTACGACTGGTGCATGAAAAACCGGAAACGCCTGTCCGTGTGAATGTTTTGCGGCGATCAAACTTCAGCCGTGTCGTGTTTTCCGATCAGAACCACAGGGAGCGATCAGGGCGAATATCGGGACGGCATGCCCGCCCCGTTCGTCCGCCCCCTCCAACCCCCGGCATCCGAGTCCCCGGCGTCCATCCTCCCGGCTCCCAAGCCCCGCCCTCGCCCGAGGTCTTTCGCGAACTGCCCGAGGCGGACTGGAGGGCGAGAAGACACGGGAATTCCCCGCGTCGCAAGGGAGGGAGTCCGCATGACGACATCCTTTGCGGAGGGTATAATGGGCGGGAACGAACGCAAGCGGCGGGGCTTCCGGCGCGGGCGGCGAATGCCAGCCCCTACCACGGCGGGGACGAGGCGGTCGCAATCCTTTGTGGAGATGCGTATGGGCGCGGTGATGGCGTTTTGCGGCATCTGCCTGCTGCTGGTGGCGGGCAAGGTCTTGCGGGTCGTCGTCCCGCTGTTGCAACGGCTGTACCTCCCGGCGTCGGTGATCGGCGGGTTGCTCGGCCTCGTGGTCGTCAGCATCGCCGGCGAGGGCGTCTCCCGCGATTGGTACGCGCCTTGGGGCGCGTTTCCCGGCTTCCTCATCAACATCGTCTTCGCCGCGCTGTTCCTCGGCGTCAAGCACGACGACGGTGCCTCTCCGGGAAAGCCCTGGGCGCTGGTCGCGCCACAGGTCTGCTTCGGGCAGATGCTGGCGTGGGGGCAGTACGTGGTCGGGCTGGGGCTGTGCCTGTTCCTGCTCACGCCGCTGTACGGCGTGCCAGCGGTGTTCGGCAACCTGATCGAGATCGGCTTCGAGGGCGGTCACGGCACCGTGGGCGGCCTGGGAGACACGTTCGCCCAACTCGGCTGGGCGGAGGGGAAGGACCTCGGATACACGGTGGCGACCGTCGGGATGCTGCTGGGCATCGTGATCGGCATGGCGATGGTCAACGTGGCGGCGCGGCGCGGCTACGTCGGCGGCATCCGCGCCTACTCCGACCAGTCGAGGCTGGAGAAGATCGGCGTGTATCCCGAGCACGCGCAGCCCGGCGCGGGCAAGCAGACCGTATATCCCGACTCGATAGACTCGCTGGCGCTGCACATCGCGCTGATCGGCGTCGCGATCCTGATCGGGTGCTTCCTCAAGGCGGGGCTGTCGGGCCTGGACGCATACGCCCCGCAAGCATTGCGGGACACGCGCCTGCTGCAGAGCTTCCCGCTCTTCCCCCTCTGCATGGTGGGCGGCTTGCTCCTGCGGGCGATCCTGCGCCGGACGCGGACGGATGTCGTCGCCGACGCCGGACAGATGCAACGGATAGCGGGCACGGCTTTGGACTTCCTCGTGGTCTCGGCGGTGGCGTCCATCCGTCTGGATTTCGTCGCCGACTACTGGCAGCCGCTGCTATGGCTGTGCCTGGCCGGCACGGCGTGGAACGTGCTGTGCGTGCTGTATGTCGCGCCGCGCATGTTCCGGGAGGCTTGGTTCGAGCGGTCGATAGCGGAGTTCGGGCAGTCGATGGGGGTGACGGCGACGGGGCTGATGCTGTTGCGCACGGTGGATCCGGAGTCGCGCACCCCGGCGGCGGCCGCGTTCGGCTACAAGCAGCTTTTCCACGAGCCGTTCATGGGGGGCGGCTTCTGGACTTCGCTGGCGGTGCCGTTGGCGGTCACCTGGGGCGGCGGGAAGTTGCTGGCCGTGTGCGCCGTCGCGCTCGCCGCCTGGGTCGCGGTGTGGCTGGCGTGGTTCCGCGTCAAGCCTACCGGTCGGCGGCCCCGCCCGCCCGCTTTTCGGCGGTGATGAGGACTGTGACGCCGCCGGCGAGGCGTTGGATGCGGACGTCGCGGAAGCCCGCGGCTTCGACGCGGCGGCGCAACTCCTCGGCGGGCGGGAACGTCTGCACGCTGTCGGGCAGGTACTGGTACGGGCCGTCCGCGCCGGAGACCCAGCGCCCCACGCGGGGGAGCACCCGCAGGAAGTAAAATCCGTAGAGCCGCCGCAAGACGGGCGTTCGCGGCATCCCGAAATCCAGCACGCCCAAGACGCCGCCCTGCCGCAAGACGCGCCACATCTCGCCCAGCCCCCGGTCGATGTCCGCGAGGTTGCGCAGCACAAACGCCGAGACCGCCACGTCGAAAGCCTCGTCCGCGAACGGCAGCCTGAGCGCGTCCGCCTCCAGCAACTGGACGGGAAGGCGCGGGGCGGCGTCGGCGACCTTGCGCGCCCCCCGGCGCAACATCTCGCGGCTGAAGTCGCACCCGGTCACAGCCCCCACGCGGGAGAATGCCAGGGAGAGGTCGCCCGTGCCGCAGCCGACGTCAAGGATGCGGGGGGCGTCATCGGCGGGCAGGCGCCTTCCGACCGCGCGGACGCAGGCGCGCCGCCAGCCGCGATCCAAGTTCGCCGAAAGGAAGTGGTTCAGGAAGTCGTAGCGCCCCGCGATGGCCTCGAACATGGCGCGCACCTGGCGCGGCTTGTCGTCCCCGTTCCCCATCCCCATGCCAACTTTCTTTTCAGGGGGTCTCTAAAAACCCCGGACGCTGCGTTGCGCCTTGGTCGAAAATGCTCATTCGCCTCGGCAACCTCCGCTTTTCGACCTGCGGCGACGCCTTGGCGGCGATGTTTTCAGACGCCCCCTTCGGATGCGCACTTCAGCTTTCTTTGAGGAACCGCCGCAGGAAATCGCGCAGAGGCTCCCTTTCCAGGCCGTTGTAGATCGCCGCCTCGCCCAAGCCCTTGAGCAGCACCATGCGGATGTCGCCCGCCTGGAACTTCTTGTCGCGCATCAGGGCGCTCCACACGTCGTCGAAGGGGATGTTGCGCACCGGCGGCAGCTTCCCCACGCCGTGGATGATCCGGACGAGCCGCCCCGCATCCTCCTCATCGAGCAGGCCCACCTCCCTGCCGTAGCGGAGGGCGGCGACCATCCCCCAGGCGACGCCCTCCCCGTGCTTGAATTTCCGGTAATGCGTCGCAGCCTCGAAGGCGTGGCCCACGGTGTGGCCGTAGTTGAGGATCGTGCGCAGGCCGGTCTCCCGCTCGTCCAGCGCCACCACGTCCGCCTTGATCCGCGCGGATTCGAGGACGACGTGCTCCAGCTCGCGCGCGCCGCATGCCAAGATCGCCCCTAGGTGCTTTTCCAAGTAGCCGAGCAGCCCCTTCGAACAGATGGCGCCGTACTTGACGACTTCGTAGAGCCCGGACGCCAGTTCGCGCTTCGGCAGGGTCTTGAGCACTTCCGTGTCGGCCAGCACCGCCGAAGGCTGGTAGAACGCGCCGACGAGGTTCTTCCCTTGCGGGACGTTGACGGCGGTCTTGCCGCCGATGGAGCTGTCCACCTGGGAGAGCAGGGTCGTGGGCGCCATCGCGTAGGGGATGCCGCGCATGAAGGTGGCGGCGGCGAAGCCCGCGATGTCGCCGACCACGCCGCCGCCGAAAGCCAATATCCACGAGCCGCGGCTGGCGCGCAGTTCAAACATCTTGCCGTAGATGCCCAGCAGCGTCTCGTGGCTCTTGAAGCGCTCGCCGTCGCCGATCTTGATCACCGGCGTCTTGCCGAACGCCCCTTCGAGCGAGGCGAGCAGCGCCTTGCCGTGCAGGCGCATCACAGTGGGGTTGGAGACCACGACGGGCGCCGACTTGAACCCCTGTTTGCGGAGGAACGCCCCCGCCCCCGCGAGCGCCCCCGCGCCGACCTGGATGGGATAGCGGCGATCCTTCAGCGTCACATTCAGCGTCTTCATATTTCCTTCTTCCCGCCCCCTAGCGGCTGACGCCGTCCACGGGGCTGCTCGCCGTGGCGTAGAGCCTGCGGGCGATGCGCCCCGCCTTGTAGGCGATGCGCCCCGACTGGACGGCGAGGCGCATGGCGTGCGCCATCGCCACGGGGTCGGAGGCGCCCGCGATGGCGGTGTTCATCAACACCGCGTCGCAACCCAGCTCCATCGCCAGGCTCGCGTCGGAGGCGGTCCCCACCCCCGCGTCCACGATGACCGGGACGGAGGCGGTTTCAAGGATGATGCGGATGTTCTCCGGGTTGCGGATGCCCATGCCCGAGCCGATGGGGGCGCCCATCGGCATGACGGCCGCGGCGCCGGCGTCCTGGAGCTTCCGCGCCACGATCGGGTCGTCGTTGGTGTAGGGGAGGACGACGAAGCCCTCCTTGACCAATACCTTGGTCGCATCGAGCAACGCCTCCGTGTCGGGGAACAGCGTCTTCTCGTCGCCGATGACCTCGAGCTTCACCCAGTCGGACAGCCCCGCCTCGCGCCCCAGCATGGCGGCGCGCACCGCCTCGTCGGCGGTGTAGCACCCGGCGGTGTTCGGCAACAGCGTGAAACGCCCCGTGTCGATGTAGTCGAGCAACGACTCGCCCGACCCGGTGAGGTTGACCCGCCGCACCGCCACGGTGACGACCTCGGCACCCGAAGCCTCCAGCGCCTCCTTCATGAGCGCGAAGGTTTGATATTTCCCCGTCCCGACGAAAAGGCGCGAGCCGAAGGTCTTGCCCCCCTTGCCGCCGATGGCCAGCGGATCCGCTTCCAACGAATATGTCACAACCACTCCTTTGTCCAATGCCCAACCCCACAAACCGCCGTTTGTCGCACGGGCGCAGGGCGGCGCGTCTGCTGCGTTGCCGCTTGGGCGGGCGTCCTCGACGTACGTGGGTACGCCTGCGGAGCCCGCCCGGCGCGCGCCTTGCATCCACACCACCCTGCGCCCGTGCGACCGTGGACGATGGCGGGTGCTGGCAGCTCGCGGCTTCGCCGCATCGCGACGTCCCTGCGCTAAACTGCGGTTTGCCTTAGCCGCCGCCGACGAACTGCACGATCTCCACATGGTCGCCCTCGGCCAGCGGCGTCTCCTCCCATGCGGCGCGGCGGATGATCCGGTGGTTGACCTCGACCGCCACGCGACCCTCGCCGACGCCGAGGGATTCCAGCAACTCCCTCACGTTCGCCGCCCGCCCCACTTCCCTCGCCTCGCCGTTGATCTCCAGATTCATCGCCCCGTCTCCGCAAACCCGGAATGATACGCACCGCGCCGCCGTTAAATCAAGAGCGTCGCCCGCCCGGAACGAATCGCCCGAAACGAATCGTCGGCGGAAACCACCGCTCGCCAACCATTGGAAGCGGCGTCCCGATGGTGTAGCCTTTGCACCATGCCGGAGACGCCAGAAACAGGGGGATCGATACGGGAGAGGCTTCGCGCGGTCTATTCGGAGACCGCGGTGGATCACATCCTGCACCCCCGCAACGAGGGGGCGCTGCCGCATCCCGACGGCTTCGCCGCCGTCAGGAGCGGTTGCGGCGAAACCGTGAAGGTCTGGTTGAAGCTGGCGCAGGGGCGCGTCGCCCAAGCCGGATTCTGGACCGACGGCTGCGCCGCCACCGTCGCCTGCGGCAGCATGGCGACGGAACTGGCGCAAGGCAGGCGGGTCGCGGAGGCGTTGTCGATCGACGCGCAGACGCTCGCCGACGCCCTGGGCGATCTGCCCGGGGGGAACATCCATTGCGCGGAGCTGGCTGCGCAGGCGTTGCGTGCGGCCGTGCAGGACGGTCTCGCGGTCAGTCGCGAGCCGTGGAAGAAACTCTACAGGAAATGAGATGTACGAACACGAACTGGACGTGGCGTTGAAAATCGTGAAGGATGCGGGGTCGCTCGCCCTGCGCCTGTTCGAGCAATCGGTCCCCGAGGAGGCGAAGGCGGACCGCTCCCCCGTGACCAGGGCGGATCGCGAAGGGGAGCGCGTCATCGCCCGCGCCTTGCAGGAAGCCTTCCCCGACGACGGCATTTTAGGCGAGGAGGGGGCGCAGGCGCCATCGCGCTCCGGACGCCGCTGGCTGATCGACCCCGTGGACGGCACCAAGGACTTCGTGCGCGGCAACCCGCACTGGGCGGTGCAGCTCGCGCTCCAAACAGGGGATCGGGTGGTCGCAGGCGTGGTCTACTGCCCCTGCCTGGGCGAGGTGCTCTTCGCCGCCGACGGCGAGGGGGCGTGGCACAACGGGGCGCGGACGATGGCATCGGCCGTCACCCAGATGGAGAAGGCGGTCGTCACCATCAGCGGCTTCAACGCCGCATGGCGCTCCTGGCCCGAAGAGGGGGTGCGCGAGCTGACCCGCAGGTGCTGGACGGTGCGTTGCTACGGCGGCGCGTACAACGTCCTCATGTTGGCGCGGGGCAAGGTCGACGTTTGGCTGAGCGGTCGCGGCATGGAGTGGGACTACGCCCCCGCGCAGGTCATAGCCAGGGAATGCGGGGCGTGCTTTCTGACCCGCGACGGCGGCGAGCGCATCGACGAAAGACACGCCTTGGTCTGCGCCCCCGGCATCTTCCCCGAACTGGTCGAGATCTTGCAGGTGCATCCGTTTTAGCGGCATGCGTCCGCGCGGGGACGACCCCCGTTCCGCCTTGCGGCGACAAGCGCCCCACGCTTACACGCGGGGGCTTCACACAAGGGCTTTCACCTGGGGGATGGTCAGGCTGCCGTCCAGCAGCACGAGCGCCTTGGCGTCCGGCCCCTTCTTCGCCAACGCCGCGTCCAGCGCCTCCTGCAACGACGCGAACGGCTTGATGAAGATGCTCTCCAGCAACGCCGGGTCGAGGTCGGTCACCGCCCACACCTCGGCGGACAGGCCGACCTCGGCCATCTTCGCCGCCTTGTGGTAGCCGAGCACGAACCCTTGCTCGATCTTCTTGAGCGCGTCGGCCGGGGAGCTGGCCGAACTCAGCAGCTTCACGAACGAGTCGTCCCCCACCCCCATCCGGCACTTGGCGACCAGGAGCAGGACGCCGCCCTCTTTCAAGGCGTACTTGGCGTTGTCTATCCCCTTCTGCGCCTGGTACAGGTCGATGTCCGAGGGGAATTTCACCACCGAGACCACGATGTCGCACTTTTCGGGGATCTCCGCCACGAACACGTCGTTCGCCTTGGAGATCGCCGGGTCGAGCGACTGGTGGACGTCGCCCGCCACCGCCGCGTAGATGCGGTGGTGCTTGTCCAGCACCGTGTTGATGGCGAACACCTCCTTCTTCACCGTGCCCAGGGCGTCGATCATGTCCTCGTGGACGGGGTTGCCCTCCAGACGCAGGGCGCACGCCTCGCGCTTGAGCGCCAGCTTGTGGTTCTGCGTGATCGTCTCGTGCGCGGCGATGCCGGGGAGGAACGACTTGCGCCCGCCCGTGTAGCCGGCGAAGTAGTGCGGCTCGACGGAGCTGATGATGACGATGCGGTCGGCCTCGACCCCGCGCCGGTTGACGCGCATCTCGGTGCCGTTCTTCGACGTGCCGAGGTAGACCATGTCCTCGCCCTTCTTCGCGTCGTGGACGAAGATGCGGTCTTTGTGCTTCCGGTAGTGCTTCTCGGAGAAGATCTGGATGTATTCCTCGTGGGTCGGGGCGCGGTGCGCGCCGGTCGCCACGATGAAGCTGACGGGATACCCTTCGATGTCCTTCTCGATGAAGTCCAGCACGCGCGCCGTCGGCGTCGGGCGCGTCGGGTCGTTCACGATGAACAGCACGTCCTTCGCCCCCTTGAGGAAGGCCGCGAGGCTCTCGTAGCCGTAAGGGTGCGCCAGCGCCTCGCGGATGGTCGCCGCCTCGTCGCCGATCTCGACCTCGTTCGGCTCGATGACCCCGGCGACGCGGGCGTCGTCGATGGCCGCCTCGATGCCGCCGTCCTTCCCGTAAGGGATGTTCAAAATCATTCCGCCCCCCTCCTTAAATCACCAAGTTCCCAGGACTCGATTCAACCGAACACCGCCCCGAGGTCGATGACGCAACCTTCGAGGACGGAAACCATTACTTCGCCATGTTCGCGGTAACCGGTTTTGACATAGCGCCCGTCCCGCAGGATGTGTTGTTCGAGCGTCTTCTTCACGGGGTCGGCGATCCAATACTCGCGCACGCCGTAATGCTCGTATTCCCTGTATTTTTCGATTCGATCCAAATCCTGCGTGGACGGAGAGATCACTTCGACGGCGAGGTCCGGCGCGCCTTGGATGTATTTCTTTTTGATTTTTTCCGGGTCGCACACGACGACGACATCCGGCTGGAACACGTCGTCGTCGTCCCCGTCCGCGTTCAGGCGCACGTCGATGGGCGCTTCGAACACCTGGCACGGCTTCCCGCGAAGGAAATGCCGCAGTTGGTAGGCTATTTCCCCGACGACGCGCTGGTGCGCCGTCGTCGGCGTGGGGCTCATCATATACGGCACGCCGCGCACCAGTTGGAAACGCGCGTCGCCAGACCACGTCTCGTAGTCCGCGTATGTGAAGCATTCGTCCGGTTTTGCCGAAGGCATCTCCGCCACCTCCCACCGATGCAACATGCCGACTTCAGGGAGCTCCAAACGGTCACGGCGCGACCGCGGCCTCCAGCGGGCCGAGCGCCTTCACCTCGTCCATGAAGCCCTTGACCGCCGCACCGAACTTCTTCGCGTCCTTGGGCGGCACCTCCGCGACCTGGACCCGCCTGGGGTCTACGCCCATGTCCTGCAACGTCTCGACCAGGCGGCCCATCCGCGCCTTGACGCGCGCGCTGCCGCCGTGTTCGCAGTCGTCCTCGGGGCAGCAGCAGACCAGCACGCCCCATGCCCCGGCGTTCAGCGCGTCCAGCACGGTCTCCGAGACGACGCGCCCGCCGCAGACCGTCACCAGCACCTTGTATTCCGGGTTCGCGTCGAGCTTGTCGTAGCGCGAATGCTGCAACCCCGGATAGTTGGACCAGCCGCAGGAGAAGACGACCGCCTTGGCCTCGGTGTGCGCCGGGTCGGAGAAGAACGCCTCCACCTCGCGCTTCAGCTCGCCGGGGTTGGTGCCGTAGCCGTTGCCGATGTCGATCCCCTTGACGGGGCAGGCGTCCAGGCAGTTGCCGCACGACTGGCATTTCAGCCGGTCGATGACCACGCGCCCGTTCACGCAGGTGCGCGCCTCGTGCTTGCACATGCGGACGCAGGTCATGCACCGGGCGCAGGCGCCGTAGTCGGTCTGCGAGGTGGTGCCGGGGACGTCGTAGCCCGCATCTTTCAGGAAGGCGCGCGCGTCGTTGTACACGTCCTGCAACGGCACGCCCGAGGAACAGGCTTTCTGGCAGCGGTTGCAGTGGAAGCACTCGAACAGCTTGCCCGCGACGTAGGGCGTGGGGGAGACCTGCCCGCTCAGAAGGCCGTAGAGCAGGATCAGCTTGCCGCGCGGGCTGTCGGACTCCCAGCGCGTGGCCTTGTAGATCTGGCAATGCTCGTAGCAGTAGCCGCAACGGATGCACTTGTTGAGGGCGGACTTCCATTTTTCCAGCTTTTCGAGGTTCATTCGCTCACTCCCGCGTTCTTGTCCCGTCTTGTCCCGTTTGTCACTTGGAGGTCTGGTAGCGCAACTGCGTCTCGGCGACCCAGTCTTCCGGGCCGTCCATGAGCTTGCCCGGGTTCAGGATGCCGTTCGGGTCGAACGCCTTCTTGATGGCGCGCATCAGCTCCAGCGAGTCGGCCTTCTCGCGCTTGAACGCCGCCGCCTTGGACATGCCGATGCCGTGCTCGGCCGAGGTCGTGCCCCCCACGGAGCGGACGAAGTCGTAGATCTCCTTGACCGCCTCTTTGGCGGCCTCCCACTGCTCGTCCCGCTCGGTGTCCATCAATATCTTGGTGTGCATGCAGCCCGCGCCGCAGTGGCCGTAGGCGGTCATCACCAGGCCGTGCCTGTCCGCCACCTCGTGTATCTTGTCGGCGGTCTCGGCCATCTTGGAGAACGGCACCGCCATGTCGTCGGCCAGGGACGTGGAGGCGAGCCGCTCGTCGTATTTCGAGAGCGAGGGGAACAGCTTGGCGCGGCCGGCCCAGATGCGCGCCCGCTCCTTCTCGTCGTAGCTGTACTCGAAGCCGAAGCCGTTGTTCTTCTCGCAGATCGCCTGGAACTTCTGTATCTCCGGGTCGATGGTCTCCTTGGCCATGCCGTCGGCCTCGAACAGGAGGATGGCGTCCACCTCCGGCAGCCCCAGGTTCTCGGCCTTGTTGGCGGCGATGATGGCGACCTTGTCGATCAGCTCCAGCATCGAGGGCTGGCAGCCGCCCCCCATGATGCCGGAGATGGCGTGGCCCGCGTCCGAGAGGCGGTTGAACTTGGCCGTGCCCAGGCAGCGCAGCTTGGGGATGGGCACGAAGCGCAACGTCGCCTCCACGATGATCGCCAGGGTCCCTTCCGAGCCGATGAGCAGTTTCTCCAATGGGTAGCCCGACGCGGCCACGCGGGTGCTGGAGCCGAGCGAGAGGAGCCGTCCGTCGGCCATGACCACCTTCACCGCCAGCACCGCGTCGCGCGCCGCGCCGTATTTGACCGAGCGGCCGCCGGAGGCGTTGTTGGCGATCTCGCCGCCGATGGTGGCGACCACGCTGGAGGCGGGCGTCGGGGGGTAGAAGACGCCGTAGGGCTTCAGGGCGCGGTTCAGGTCGTCGTCTATGACCCCCGGCTCCACGCGGCAGTAGCCGTCGGCGGGGTTGATCTCCAGGATGCGGTTCATGTCCTTCATGTCCAGGACGATGCCGCCCTGGACCGGCACGACCTGCCCGCACATGCCGGAGCCGGAGCCGCGCGCGATCACCGGCACCTTGTCGCTGTTGGCGTAGCGCATGATCTCCTGCACCTGGGCCGTGTCCTGCGGCCGCACCACCACCTGCGGCGTCGCCTGGTGCACCGAGGAGTCGGAGCCGTAGACGAAAAGATCGGCGGGGTCGCTCAGAATGTTGCCGCCCCCGACGATCGCCTTGAGTTTCTCGATATTGACAGAGCCCATCCACCACCCCTTTGGAAAAGCATAAAAGTAACATAGCGACCGGGGGAATTGTAGGGGGCAGAAGCGCGGCGGAAAAAGGCGGGAGAGGCCAGGCCGCGCCCCGCCGCCCGCGCAGTGCGCGCACGGGCAAGGACAGGGGCGGAATGGGGGCGTTCCCGGCCAAGGCAAAGCCGGGGGTCAAACGCACGGCGGCATCACGACGGGGGATGCGCCCAACCGCCTCCCCCGACCGGATCATTCCGGATCATCGACCGATCGGATCGCCGGTGACGACACCGCTGGGCAGGGAATACCCCGGCATGGCTTCGAAGTACCGGACCACGCCGTCCCCGGTCATGAAATATTTATACCGTCCGCTGCCGCTTGGCGGCTGGGCGAACAACCAATACCCGCCTGGAGGGAAGGGTTGCCCCCACCCCGCTACATATATCAGGTCGGTGAACGCGTATCCGGCGAACGAACCCGTCCAAGAGCCCGCGACCGTACGATTCCATCTTTCATCCAGATACCCATCCGCCGACAACTGGGGCATCCATCCATAACGACCGCCATTGGTTGCGGAGTACACCTGTTGAGCGCCCGTGTAGGCGCGCATGCTCCCGACGGCCGCGGCTTCGTGGGCGGCCATGATCGCACTCAAAAGATTCGGTATTGCGATCGCCGCGATGGCGGCGATGATTGCTACGACGATTAACAACTCAACGAGTGAAAACCCCCGCTCTTTTGCCATATGGACACATCATCCCCTTTACATTAGAATATGCCCTCGCCGCGGCGAACAGACGCCCAGCGCCGCGCCATGCATCCCAACGCCATGCACACCCCCTGCACCGCTCCCAGCGCCTGTTGCGGGCGCACCAAGCCTAGGTAAACATCCATCCATGTTTTGAATCCCATATCGGCAGCCCGCCGAAAAACTTTAGCTCTTTTTTGAGGGCATTTCGGGAGGGCATTTCCTGCGGACGGACCGACCTGGCTCGCCGAGCGGGAAACAGGTGGGGCGAAACGACGACGACGCGCCATCGCCGCGCCGATGACACGCCGCCGCACGCAAGGCGCGCCCACCCGGGCGCCGCCTCGCATTTTCGCCTCGTATTTTTGCGAGAATCGCCCTTTGAAAATTGCGGGGATAATGTATCCTTAATTGTTTTGCTTGGGGCGGGTCGCCCTCTCAAAACCAGATGTGCTTCGGCATTATCGTAACAATCAAGTTCAATGAATCAACGGAGGATGGCAAATGGCAAAGCTGGATCCAACCAAACTTGCTGACTGGCAGATCGCCTTCGAGTCCGAGAAGGACATGAAGACGGTCACCCAGCTCGCGGACGAGCTGGGGATCAAGAACGAGGAGCTGATACCTTACGGGCATTATTATGGCAAAGTGGATTTCGAGGCCGTGCTCGAACGGCTGAAGGACAGGCCGGACGGCAAGTACATCGACGTCACCGCCATCACGCCGACTCCGCTGGGGGAAGGCAAGAGCACGACGACGATGGGCCTGGTGGAAGGCTTGGGCAAGCGCGACAAGAAGGCGACCGGCGGCATCCGCCAGCCTTCGGGCGGCCCGACGATGAACGTCAAGGGCGGCGCGGCCGGCGGCGGCTTGGCGCAGTGCATCCCGCTCACCCCGTTCTCCCTGGGACTGACCGGCGACATCAACGACATCATCAACGCGCACAACCTGGCGATGGTCGCGATCACGTCCAGGATGCAGCATGAGCGCAACAACGACGACGCCTGGCTGGCCGCGAAGAACCTGAAGCGGCTGGACATCGACCCCAAACAGGTCGAGCTGAAGTGGATCATCGACTTCTGCGCCCAGTCGTTGCGCAACATCGTCATCGGCATGGGCGGCGATTGCCGCAACATCTTCCCGGAAGGGTATGACGGAGTGTCCGGCACCGACGTCAACATCAAGGGCGGCAGGCTGGACGGCTACGTCATGCAGTCCGGCTTCGCCATCGCGGTCAGCTCCGAGCTGATGGCGATCCTGGCGGTCGCCAAGAGCCTGAAAGACATGCGCGAGCGCATCAGCAGGATCGTCGTCGCCCACAGCAAGCAGGGCAAGCCCGTCACCACCGCCGACCTCGAAGTCGATGGCGCGATGACCGCCTGGATGCTCAACACCATCAACCCGAACCTCCTGCAGACGATCGAAGGCCAGCCGGTGTTCGTACACGCCGGGCCGTTCGCCAACATCGCCATCGGCCAGTCCTCCATCGCGCTCGACCGTCTGGCGCTGAAGCTGGCGGACTACCACGTCACCGAGAGCGGGTTCGGCGCCGACATCGGCTTCGAGAAGTTCTGGAACCTCAAGTGCCGCTTCAGCGGCCTGAAGCCGCATTGCGCCGTCATCGTCGCCACCGTGCGCGCCCTGAAGAGCCACGGCGGCGGGCCGGCGGTGCCTCCCGGCAAGAAGCTCGACCCGGTCTACAGCGAAGAGCATGTGGATCTGGTCGACAAGGGTTGCTGCAACCTGCTCAAGCACATTGAGACCGTCAAGAAGGCGGGCATCAACCCCGTGGTCTGCATCAACTCGTTCTACACCGACACCCAGGCCGAAGTCGACGTCATCAAGAAGAACGTCGAGGCGGCCGGCGCCCGTTGCGCGGTTTCCAAGCATTGGCTGCTGGGCGGCGAAGGCGCGCTGGAGCTGACCGACGCCGTGATCGACGCCTGCAACGAGCCGAACGACTTCAAGCTCCTCTATGAGCTCGACCTGCCGCTCGGCAAGCGCATCGAGAAGATCGCGACGGAAGTCTACGGCGCGGACGGCGTCAGCTACACGCCGGAGGCCGAGGCGAAGCTGAAGAAGATGGAATCCGACCCGGAACTCAAGGCGCTGGGCACTTGCATGGTGAAGACGCAGTACAGCCTTTCGCACGACCCGGAGCTCAAGGGCGCGCCCAAGGGCTGGACGCTGCCCATCCGCGACATCCTGACCTACAAAGGCGCGGGATTCGTGGTTCCGGTCGCCGGAGGGATCACCCTCATGCCCGGCACCGCGGCAGACCCGGCCTACCGCCGCATCGACGTCGATGTCGAAAAGCGCAAGGTCACGGGGCTGTTCTAGCCTCCGCCCATCGTGATGGGGGCGGGACTCGCCCCCGCCTCACATGGGAGCCTCAAAAAAAACGGGAGTCTCTAAAAAGCGTTGCGCCTTGGCTGCGAGGTTTTTTTAGAGGCTCCCACATGGCATCAGCCCCGCGCCGGACGCTTCCGGCGCGGCCCCCCCCCGCGCGCGCATCCCCCACCCCGAACCGGGACAGGGTGCCGTTGTGATGGAACCGTGTACACAAAAATATTTATAGGCTAGGCAAGGCAACAGCCTGACCTGCCTGCAGCAGGCAGGCCTGTCTGCGCGGGTTCGATCTGCATGCCAGAAACGTCGGGATTCGGACAGTCGGCTCTCCATCGGGCGGCGGACGAACCAGAGCACGCAGGGCATCCGGGAGATCAGCCGCTCCGCGTCTTACCTGCACAAGGCCGGCGAAGGCCTGAAGGACGAGCTCGCCCGCTTCAAGGCGTGACGGCGTGGACGCCGCCGCCGCGCCTACCCGGACAGGGCGCCTCGGCCTGGCGGACGCCGTCCGTCCCGATGACGACCGTCCCGAATGCGGGCGCCTCCCCCGCCTCCCACGCGACGGCTCGGGACGCCTCCTCCACCAGCCTCACGAGGCTGCGGCAGCAGGGGACGGACATGATCGCCACCGTGACAGACCTGGGCCGGTTGGCGCGCAGCAGCTCGGACAGCTTCTCCACGCAGCCCCCGGCGTCGTCCAGCTTGGGGCAGGCGATCACCAGCCTGCGCCCCTTGAGCAGGTCGCCGTGGAAGCCGCCCATGGCGAACGCCGTGCAGTCGGCGGCGACCAGGAGGTCGGCGTCTCGGAAGAAGGGGGCGTGGGGCGAGACGAGCCGGAGCTGGATGGGCCACTGCCCTAGCTCCGAGCGCGCGCCGCCCCCGTCCTGCGACGCCTCGGATGCGGCGTCCGCGCCCGCACCGCCTTTCTTGGGCGGCGGCGCCATGAGGGCATCCCCGTCGCGCATTCGGGTCGTCCGGGGGGCGTAAGGGGCGCCCTCGCGCTCCGTGACCGTGAGCGCGCCGGTCGGGCACACGCCCAGGCACGTCCCCACGCCGTCGCAGCGCATCTCCCTCGCCAGCACCGCCTTGTTCTCCCCGTCCAGCGCCAGCGCCCCCTCCTCGCAGGCGGTGGTGCACAGGCCGCAGCCGTTGCAAAGGTCGCGATTGATTTCGATGATCTTCCTGGTCGCCATGCCGTCACCTCCCCTGTGGCGTCGGACGCCCTGCCGGACGCCTGCCACGGACTGATTGTGCATGACAAGCGAAGCAGGTTCCTTGACCTGCGTCAAAAAAAATCACTTTTCCCGCCCCGCCCTTCCCATGACGCCTTTCGCGACGCCTTGTCGGGGCGGGGCGGCGGGCGTCCCCGGCGCACTTCGGCGCCTCGCCCCGGGTTTTTTGCGAGCCTCCTATTCCTATCGGGGCGTCTTTGGAATATTTTTAATGGTTTGCCCGCGCGCGCCCCGGTCGCGGGCCTCGGGCGACGGGTCGCCAGAAGGGAGTGAAGTGAAAAGGCCGTTGTATGGCAGGGATTTCGTGTTGGCGTCGCTCGCCTACTTCTTCGTGTTCCTGAGCATCGCCGTGTTCTACCTGTTCCCCCTGCACCTGAACCAGTTCCACCCGTCCCAGAGCCGCGTCGGGCTCATCATGGGCGTCCACAGCGTCGTCGCCATCCTGGTGCGCCCCCTGTTCGGGCGCGTCTTGGACAGGCGGGGCGGCCGCAAGGTGGCGATGGCGGGGATGCTGGTCATCCTCCTGTCGATCCCCGGATTCTACCTGGTGGAGGGGGCCGGCTGGCTGGCGCTGGCGTTGCGCGCCTTGAACGGCGTCGGCTGGGGCGTCGGCACGACCGCGCTCATGGCGATCTGCTCGGAGCTGTCGCCGCCGGAGAAGATGGCGCAGTCGCTCGGCATCATCGGCGCCGCAGGCATCGTCGCGGGCGCCGCCGGGCCGCTCTTGGCCGAGGAGGTCTTCCGGCGCTTCGGCGACTTCCGCGCGGTCTTCGCCGTGGGCATCGTCATGGCGGCGGCGGCGCTCGCGTGCGTCTACGCCATCAGGGAGAGGCCGCAGGCCGGGGACGGCGGGCCGGGCGCAGCCCCCCCCCGGGCCGAGGGCGGGTTCGGGCGTCACGCCTTCTGGACGCTGGCGGTCATCGCCGTGATGCCGGTGGCGCATGGCGCGGCGCGCGGCGCGGTGCTCAACTTCATCGCGCTTTTCGGCGACAGCATCGGCTTCCACCGCGTCGCCCCGTTCTTCCTGGTCTTCTCGGTGGCGGCGATCCTGACGCGCGTCGGCGTCGGCGACATCTCCGACCGCTACGGGCGCAAGCGCGTCATCTTCCCCTCGGCGGTGATGATCGGGCTGAACCTCTTCTGGATCGCGGGGACGGGCTCCTACTGGAGCTTCCTCGCGACCGGATTCGTCGCCGGCCTCGGGCAGGGGCTGATCTTCCCCGCCCTCAGCACCTATGTCATCGATTTCCTGGGGCGCGAGAACAAAGGGCTGGCGCTGGGGCTGTACCTTTCGCTGTTCGACTTCGGGATGGGGCTGGGCTCGCCCCTCTGGGGCTGGGTCTCGGACGTGACGGGCGGCTACCGGACGATGTACGCCATCGCCGGGGGCCTGATCATCGCGCTGACCTTGCTGTTCACATGGAAGGCGCCTGCCCCCGGCGCGCCCCCCGCCGGGCGGCGGCACCCGGTCGCGGGCAACAGCGGGCTGTGGTAGCCGCGCCTTAGCGGAAGAGGTGGCGCTCTATGAAGTAGCGCGCCACCAGGATGAGGGCGACGGCGAGCAGGCTGGCGAGGTTGCGGTGCTCGCGGTTGCGCCGCACCCGCGACCAGCGGAACTTGGCTTCCCGCGCGCCGCCTCCACCCCCTCCGCCCGGCGAGGGCCTGGGGACGAACAGCGGGACGCGGCGGGCGTAATCCGCGAACTCCCCGCCGTAGACGGCGAGCAGATCCTGCTCCTCGGCGCGCATCACCGGGAAGTAGACCCCGAAGAAGAACAACGCGAAAAACGGCAGCAGCCAGTAGCCCTGTCCGGCGAGGATCACCCCCAGCGCCATGAAGAAGGAGCCGAAGTAGAGCGGGTTGCGGGTGAAGGCGTAGGGACCGCTTTGCGCGAGGCGCACCCGCTTCTCGATGTGCCCCGCCGCCCAGAGCCGCACCAGCGCCCCCGCGAGCGCGAAGACCCCGCCGATGTAAAGCGAGCGCGCCGAAGGGTGCATGAAGACCAGGAATACCACCCCCAACGCAGTCCCGGCGGGGACGCGCGCCCTTTGGGCGAACTGCTCCCAGAACGTCTTGGACGGCGCGGGCGCCTCCGGCGCGGCGGCCTCGGCGGTCGGGGCGGTTCGCGAATCCGTGTCGGTCGTGTCGGTCATGATGGAAGCGTCACTCCCCCGCCCCATCCGAAGTGGGCGCGCCGCCCGCGCCTTCACCGTCGCCGCCGCTTTCGCCAGCTTCGCCGTCGACGGGCTCGGATGCGCCATCCGCCGCGTCCGTCGCATCCACCGCTTCCGCCGGAGGCTCGCCCTCGCCGCGGGAGCGCACGTAGGGCGTCGCCTGCCACCGCGCCGCCTCCATCTGCGCGCCGTCGGTGCCGTCGTTGGTGTTCATCGCCTTGGTGTATTCCGCCAACGCCCGCTGGCGCTGCCCCAGGATGTCGTAGATCTTCCCGAGGTGTATGTAGCACCAGACCTCCACCCATTGCGGGTCTTTGTCCCCGTTGAGGGCGTCGCGGAAGGCGTTCGCCGCCGATTGCAGGTTGTACTGCTCGAAGAACGCCTGCCCCAGCCGGTAGTGCGCCAGCGAGCGGCGCGGCGAGAGCTTCAGCGCTTCGTCATAGGCGCGGATGGCTTCGACGAGGTTGCCCGCCTGCCGGAGGTCGTCGCCCAGCGCGAGTTTCACCGAGGTGCGCAGCTCCCGCGAGTCGCGCAGTATCTTCCCCCGCGGGTCGAGGACGATCCTTTGCGGCATGGCGAAGGTCGAGATGTCGAACGACGTCGATTTCCCGACCAGCTCGACGGTGCGCAACTCCTCCTTGGCGCCGCCGCCCGCATCGCCGCCGCTCCCGGCGTCCGGCGCCTGGGCGCCCTCCGCGCCCGCGCCTTGGCCGGCGGCGGAGGCTGCGGAGGCTGCCGCGGCGTTGGCGGACGCCGGGGGCGCGGAGGTGACTACGGCGATCTCCACCGGCATGCGGAACAGGTCTTGCCCCTGCTTGACCGAGCCCGTGATGCGGAAGCCCTCCGCCGTCCGGTAGAGCACGTAGTCCGATTCGAGCGTGGGCACGCCGATGGTGTCGAGCCATTCGGTGAAGAACCAGCCCAGGTCTTTGCCGTGGATGTCGCCCGCCAACCTCTGGAACAGCGCCGCGCCGCCGGAGGCGCCCGCCCGCGACGCCGCCGCGTAATAGTCTTTCAGGAGCCGGGCGAACTTCTCCTCGCCCATGATCCCTTGGAGCATGTTGAGTATCCACGCCCCCTTGCCCGCCGCCACCGACTCGAACTGCTCGGAGCGGTAGCCCAGCCCCAAGGCGTCTCGCACCGACCCCTTGTCCTCGAACTTGAGCGCCAGCACCGCCAGGGCGTCCGCCTCCCTCCTGAAGGCGTCCGACCCTTCGGTGGCACCCAGGTAGCGGGCGGCGGAGTAGTAGGAGAGCCCGTCGGCGAGCCAGAAGTCGCCTGCGGCCGCACCCCCCGCAGCCTCGTTCCACCATTGGGCGGCGATGCGCCGCGCCAGCGCAACCACGGGCGGCGTCGCCCCCGCCAGCTCGCGCCGCGTCACAAAGACGGTGCCCGCCATCCCGGACTGCCTCGCGAGCGCGTCATCGACCTCCACCAGGCGCAGGACGCCCCCCGCCGCGTCCGCCATCCCCGCCGGCAACGGGCCGTAGGCGTCGCGGTAGTGGGCGAGGATCCTCCCGGCGGCCTCGGCGCTGGCCCCCATGGCGTCGGGGTCGCCGCCCCGCGAGTAGCACTCGACGGTGAACTCGCCCGCCGGGAACCTCTTCAGCGCGTAGTCGCCCGCGACGAACGCGCCCGCCCGCAACGGCGCCTCGGCCTTCCAGCCGAAGGTCTCGGTCGCGCCCTGGGTCGTCACCGGCAACGGTTCGCCGGGGCCGACGACGGTCATGCCGAGCGGCACCGTCACCGAGAGCGAGCCGGGGGCGCGTTCGACGGGGAAGCGCGCCGAGGGGAGCCATTTCGCCCCCTCCAGCAGTTGCACCCCCTCCATGCCGATGTAGGCGCTCGTCGTGTCGCGCGAGAAGATGCGGCTGAAGCGGTCGCTGTCGTACCCCCCCTCGTATTCGATGCGCAGCGTCGTCTCCGCGCCCGCCTGGAGCGGGGGGGAGAAGCGGATGGAAAGCGTCTCCGGCCCCGCCCGGTTCTGGTCGAACTCCAGCTCCACGCCGCCGGCGTCCAGCACGCGGCTCACGAACAGGTTGTCCCCCAGCGTCAATGTGACGTAGCCCGTCTGCGCGGCGGCCTTGAGCCGGACCGTCGCCGTCGCCGCCAGCTCGTGCAGGTCGGGTTGCAGCGTCACCGCCAGGTCGCGTCCGAGGACTTCGACCCGCGCCGGGGCGCCCCCCCGCTCCTGGGCGCGCGCCGTCGCGGGCGCGCCGACGAACGCCAGCAACGCCAGCGCCGCCAATGTCGCGCGCCTGTATGCCGCCTCCGATCCCTTCGCCCCTGTCACCGTTTTCATCGACATAAGCCAGCTTCCCGTAGATAGCCGCCGATGATCCCGGCGGCGGTTTCCGAAGCGCGGCGAGCACCGAGCCGCGTGCGAATTTTACCCAATTCCCCCCGCAAAGCGGCGCATTTTTCGGGGCTGTCCAGATACTCGCGCGCCGTGCGCGCCAAGGCTTCGGGCGTCGCCTCGCCTTGGAACAGCTCCGGCACGAGCCTCCTCCCCGCCAGGAGGTTCACCAGCCCCTTCGAATGGGTGCGGATGAGCAGCGAGCCGATGCCCCAGCTCAACGCGGATATCTTGTAGGTGACCAGGAAGGGGACGCCGCAGAGCGCCGCCTCCAGGACGCTGGTGCCGCTCTTCACCATGGCGAAGTCGGCGTTCGCCAGGAGGTCGCGGGAACTGCGCCCGGTGACGCGGAAACGCCCCTTGCCGTCGAACCCCCCGAGCCGCGCCCGCACGACGGACTCGACGTGCTCCCGCCCCACGGTCGGGGCGGCCGAGACGAGGAACTGGACGGGGCGCTCCCCCGCCAGGAGTTTCGCCGCGTCGAGCAACGCCGGCAGGATGTAGCCGATCTCCTTCTTGCGGCTGCCCGGGAGGAGCGCCACGGTCTGCCGTCCCGGTTCAAGCCCCTCGGCGGCCAGGAACCCGTCGAACTCGGCGCGGCATGCCGCCGGGCGGAAGTCCTCCAGGAGGGGATGCCCCACGAATTCGGCGCGCACGCCGCGCCTGCGGTAGAAGTCTTCTTCAAAGG
This sequence comes from Acidobacteriota bacterium, assembly GCA_031271905.1. Taxonomy (GTDB): domain Bacteria; phylum Acidobacteriota; class UBA6911; order UBA6911; family UBA6911; genus UBA6911. Next base: position 7,008 of record JAISUT010000055.1, on the reverse strand, counting down.
GGAGGATCACCAGCATCTCGTCCACGCACTTCCTAATGACACGCACCCGCCCGCCACGCCACGCCCAGACCTGCGGGCTGATGTAATAGACAATTTTCACCCCCAGCCGTTTCAATTTTTTTGCCAGGCGCAGGTTGAAGTCGGGGAAGTCGAGCAGCACCGCGACGGCGGGGGGGCGTGCGGCGGCCTCTTCCGCCAGGCGGCGGAGCAGGCGATGGTACGCCCGGACGCCCGACAAGACCTCGCCGACGCCGATCAGCCCCATGTCGCGCACATGCCCGAGCAACTCCACCCCGGCGTCCCGCATGGCGTCGCCGCCCGTGCCCCAGAAGCGCACGCCCCCGCCATGCTCCTCGGCGAGCCGCCGCACCAGCGCCGCGCCGTAGCGGTCGGCGCTGGCCTCCCCCGCCACGATCAGTATCTCGCCCATGGCTTCCCGTCCGCCGAGGCTATCCAGCCGCCGCCGACGACGACCTCGCCCCGGTAGAATACGCACGCCTGCCCCGGCGTCACCCCGTGCTGCGGCTCGTCGAACGTGACCGCCACCCCCCCGTCCGGCGACGGCTCGATCAGCGCCGGGGCGGGGGCGTGGCGCGAGCGGATCTTCGCCTCCACCCGCATCGGCGCCCGCAGCTCCGGGACGGCTATCCAGTTCGGACGCTCCACCCGGCAGCCGCCCCTGCCCAGGAGCGCCCGCCCCCCCACGACGACGGTGTTGTCCCAAGGGCGTATCTCCAGCACGTAGAGCGGCTCGGAATGCGCGACGCCGATGCCGCGCCGCTGGCCGACCGTGAAGCGGTGGATGCCCGCGTGCGTCCCCAGCACCCTCCCCGCGACATCGACGATCTCGCCTCGCGGCGGCGGGGCCGCGCCCCGGCCGCCGTCGGCGTCCTCGGCGGCGTACCGCTCCACGAAGGCGGCGTAGTCGCCGTCCGGGACGAAGCAGATCTCCTGGCTTTCCGCCTTCTCCGCCGAAGGGACGCCGCGCTCGCGCGCGATCCGCCGGACTTCCGCCTTCGTCAGCTCGCCGAGCGGGAACATGGCGCGTGCGAGCTGCCCCTGCGTCAACTCGAAAAGGAAATAGGACTGGTCCTTGGCCTTGTCGCGCGCCTCGACGAGCAACCGCCGCCCGCTGGCGGCGTCGCGGACGATGCGCGCGTAGTGCCCGGTGGCGACGGCGTCGGCGCCGACCTGCGCGCCGAGGCGCGCCAAGAGGTCGAACTTGAGCCGCGAGTTGCAATGCACGCAAGGGGATGGGGTGCGCCCGCGCCGGTACTCCTCGACGAACGGGGCGACGACGGCATGTTCGAACTCCTTTTGGAAATCGACCACGTAGTAGGGGATGCCGATGCGGGCCGCGACCTCGCGCGCGTCGTACAGGTCGTCCGGCGAGCAGCAGCGGGCGGGGGGCGCGGCGGCGCCTCCGGCCCGCCCGTCCGGCCCAAGGTCGCAGGCGGCGGGGTTGCGCCGCTGATCCCAGAGCCGCATGGAGAACCCCACCGGCTCAAGGCCCGCGTCGGCGAGCAGCAGCGCCGCGACGGAGCTGTCCACGCCGCCGCTCATGGCGACCGCCGCGCGCGGCATCTACTTCTCCTTCCCGGGGGCGGGCATCCAGAGGATGCAGCTCCGGTCGCAGCGGATGTCCTTCATGTTGGGGTGGAGCAGGTACTCGTCCAGTTGCGACGCCTTGGTGTCGCAACCCTCCCTGAGCCCCGCGATCGCCTGGCGCGCCTCCTCTTCGAGCGGGACGAGGCGCTCCTCCAGCTCCGAGTTGCGTTGGAGCTGCGCGGCGGGCCCGTCCGGCCCGGCGCCCATGAACAGCGCGTCGAGGCGCTTCGCGTAATGCTGGAAGATGTCCTTGGCACTGGTCTGCGGGCGGGGCAGCTCCGGTTCGAGCACGTCGGCCTCCTCGACGGACGGGCCCACGTACTTCTCCCGCAACTGCTCCTGCTTGCGCGAGAACAGGGTGTGCAACCGGTTCAGGTCGGCTCGCAGTTGCTCTTCGAGCAGATCGCGGCAACGCAGCACGAACTCCTCGCGCGACTCCCCGGCGCCGGAATAGATGTTCAGCCCGGTGTTGCGGTAGATGCGCACGGTCCAGGTCCGGGACAGGTATTCGGCATAGCGGGTCTCCATGCCCTGGACGAAGTTGTCGTCCACGAACTCGGGGAGCGGTTGCAGCCGCGCGACGCGCGGGGGGACCTCGGTGATCCTGTCCATGTCCACGTCCAGGATCGTCTCCTCGGTCCAGCCCTGCATCGTCTGGTCGGAGTAGATCTTCAACGCCTGCGCCAAGGGCACGACGTCTTTGTACCCGGTGCGGACGTCGTTGAGGTCGAGGCGGGTCTCCACGTAGATGGCGGGGGAATAGGTGATCGCCTTCGCCCTGGACTTCGGCGGCAGGAGATACAGGTTGTCGAGCTTCTTCAGCCGGTGCATCCAGCGCCGTTCTGTCTTAACTTCCTCCATGTCACCCTCGAATCGGTTGTCGAATCGGTGGATTCTAGCACGCGGGGGAAACATCGCACAATCACCGATTGAACGCGGGGCGCGGGGCGGCGCCGGCGGCGGTTTCCCCTGCGCACTCCCCTCCAGGGGCGGCATCGTGTATCATTCAGGGTTCGACGGCGGAGGGGGGCGGGGCGTCCGTCCCCGCAGGCCCGCCGTCCCCGGAAAAACGAAGACAGGGTAAAAAGAGGGCTGGAACCGATGCTGCTGACGATCACCCGGAACTTGGAAAAGGCGCTCATCGCGAAGATCGCCGAACGATACGGCGTCCGTTACGAGGCGTTGGGCTTCTCCCTGCCGCCCAAGATCGAGTTGGGCGAGCTGGCGTCGCCCGTCGCCTTCGACCTGGCGCGCAAGGTGCGCCGGCCGCCGCGCGAGATCGCCCAAGAGCTCGCCGGCGACGCCGGCGCCGTCTCGGGCGTGGGCAAGGTCGATGTCGCGGGCGGGGGGTACCTCAACTTCCACCTCGACCGGGGCACGTTCGCGGAGGGGCTGGCGGCCGGCGTCGCCGCGCGGAACTTCGGGCGCACCGCCGCTCCGGAGGAGGGCGGCAAGGTCGTCGTCGAGCACACCAACATCAACCCCAACAAGGCCGCCCACATCGGCCACCTGCGCAACGCCACGCTGGGCGACACCTTCGTGCGCTGCCTGCGCTTCCTGGGCCGCCGGGTGGAGGTGCAGAACTACCTCGACAACACCGGCGTCCAGGTCGCCGACGTGGTCGTGGGCCTGGAGCGGATGATGGGCAAGACCCTGGCCGACCTCGACAAGGTGGAGGGGAAGTTCGACTACTTCTGCTGGGACGTCTACGCGAAGGTCTCGGAGTTCTACGCGCAGTCGGAGGAGAACAAGCGGTGGCGCAGCCGCACGATGCAGGCGATCGAGGCGGGGGGCAACCCCACGGCGGAGATGGCGGAGGCGGTCGCCATGCGCGTCGCGGCGGCGCACCTCGCGACCATGGCGCGCATCAACGTCCGTTACGACCTGTTGCCGCGCGAGAGCGAGATCCTGCACCTGAATTTCTGGAGCAAGGCCTACGGGCTGCTCAAGGAGCGCAAGGCGATCTACCTCGTCGATTCCGGGAAGAACCGGGGGTGCTGGGTCATGAACACCGCCGAGGGGGCGGAGGCGGCGGAGGGCGCGGGGGGCGAGGCCGAAGGGACTCGCGCGCAGTTGGAGGACTCCGAGAAGATCATCGTCCGCTCCGACGGCACCGTGACCTACGTCGGCAAGGACATCGCCTACCAGCTCTGGAAGTTCGGCCTGCTGGGCCTGGACTTCCACTACAAGCCCTACGTCGCGCCCGGCGGCGACGAGCTGTGGATAACCACGCCGGAGGCGGCGGAGGGCGCGGACGCCCCGGGCTTCGGCTCTGCCGCCTCGGTCTACAACGTCATCGACAGCCGGCAGGCGTACTTGCAAGGGGTCGTGCGCCAAGGTTTGGAGGCGCTTGGTTTCAAGGAGCAGGCGGCGCGGTCCGTCCACTACTCCTACGAGATGGTGGCGCTGACCCCCGCCTGCTGCGACGAGCTGGGCTTCCCCTTGGCGGAGGAAGACCGCAAGCGCCCCTACGTGGAGGTGTCCGGGCGCAAGGGGCTGGGGGTCAAGGCCGACGACCTGCTGGACGCGCTGGAGAAAAAGGCGCTGGGCGAGGTGCGGTCGCGCCACGAGATGCCGGAGGAGGACGCCGCCGCCATCGCCCGGCGCATCGCCGTGGGCGCGCTGCGCTACTTCCTGCTGCGCTTTGCGCGCAACACCGTCATCGCCTTCGATTTCAAGGAGGCGCTCAGCTTCGAGGGGGAGACCGGCCCTTACGTGCAGTACGCCGCCGTGCGCGCGGGCAACATCTTCCGCAAGCTCGCCGAGGCGGGGGAGGAGCCGCCGTCGCTGACCGGGGGGCATCCCGGCCTGGGCGAGTTCCTCGGCGCGAACGACGACATCTGGGAGGCCGTCTACCAGGCCGCCCGGTTGCCCGAGGTCGTGCGCCAGGTCGCGGAGACCTTGGAGATGGGGCAGCTCTGCAAGTACGCCTTCGCGCTCGCGCAACGGTTCAACCTCTTTTACCACCGGCACCACATCCTCTCGGAAGCCGACCCGCAACGGCGCGGGCACCTGCTCCTGGTGACGGATCTGGTGCGCCGGCAACTGGAGAAGGCGCTCGACCTCCTGGGTTGCGAGGTCCCGCCCAAGATGTGACCGGTATGCTTAGGACGGTTTTGTCGTTCGCACTGCTGTGCGCGTTCCTTCCGGTGGCGGGCGCCCCCGCCGCCCCGTCCGAAAAGTACACCGCCGCCGAGAAGGCGGCGCTTGCCGGAGCGGGCGCGGCGCTGTCCGTGAAAGCCGTCGAGGGGCGCATCAAGGTCTACGACGCGGCGCTCGCGCGGCTGGCGCAAGAGGTGCGGGAGCGCTTCCGCGAGGGTGACGACGCGCTGGCGGCCGCGCTCGGGAACGTCGCGTCGCTGCTCGACGAGTCGCTCGCCGACATCGATGCCGTCGATGCCGCCCTGGACGCCGCCGGCGGGGCGGGGCGGGGCGCGCTGGGGCGCTCCAGGCGCTTCATCCGCTACGAGATCAGCCTGCGCCGGACGCTCAAGGAGTTCCACGGCCTGCGGGCGAAGGTGCCGGAAGGCAGTCTCGACGCCTTCCAGCGCCTGTTGGAGCAGATGGAGCGGACGCGGCAGAGGTTCATGGACATCCTTTTCCAGCAGGGGCGATGACGATGGGCGCGCCCAGGGGGGTGCCGATGGGGATGGTGGCGCGGGGGATGGTGGCGCTGGCGTTCGCGCTGGTCGCGGCGGGCGGAGAGGCGTGGGCGAGGGACTTCCTCACCGAGGCGGAGGCCGTCCTGATGCAGAACGTGCGCTCCATCGACAAGCGCACGGGCGTATACATGGACGCGGCGGCGTTGCGCCTCGCGACCGCCCTGGATCGCTTCGAGGGGCGGGAGTCGGCGCCGGGCGACGCGCTGGAGTTCTACAGCCAGGAGGAGATGCTCGACGACTACCGCGAGATCCTCGAGCATGTCATGATCGTCGTCGGGGAGGCTTTCGACGAACCGCGCCGCCGCGAGAACGTCAACATCAAACGGGCGCTGAAGAACCTGAAGTCGGAGATGCTCCGCGACAAGGCGCGGCTGGAGACGTTGAAGGGTTTGGCGGTGGAAAGGCGCCGGGAGGAGTTGCGGGAGCGCGTCAACCGTGCGCTGGACGTCACCGGCGGCGTCTTGGACGGTGCCGACGAGGGGTTGGCGCGCATCGCCGAGCGCGAGGCGCGGGAAGCCGCCAGGGAATAGCCGCACCGACCGAGAGGGGGGGCGCCCATCAGCCCCCCCCCCTCTCCTCCCCCCGCGCCAACGGGCGGGCCGGACGCCGGGACGACGCAATCGCGCTATTTGTCCATGGCCACGCGGAAGCCGGTAATCCAGTCGTTGCTGCCGGGGAACCTGCTGGCGCGACTCGTCACGTTAGACGACTTGGCAGCCTGATTGACGCTTCCGCTGCGAATCACACGGGCGTCGCCCGAACTCGGCCCTGTGGGGTTCGTCTGGGCGGCGTCAGAGTATTGCCCATACCAATCCTGCACCCATTCCCAGACGTTGCCGCTCATGTCGTAAATCCCCAGTTCGTTCGCGGCTTTCGTCCCCACCTGCTGTGGGGCGGCGGCCGTCATGGTGCCGGAAAAGTTTTCCGAGGTCCAGGCGACGGTCTGCGCGGTGTTGCTCCCGCTGTACAGGTATCTGTGCTCTTTCACGCCGCCGCGCGCCGCGAACTCCCACTCCGCTTCCGTCGGCAGGCGGTACTTTTTGCCGGTCTGCGCGTTCAGCTTGGAGATGTATTCCTGCACGTCGTTCCAAGTCACGTCCGTCACAGGCTTGCTCTTTTCCCTAGCCCCAAGCTTTAGCGCGGCAGAGGGATTCATCACCGTATCCCACTGATATTGAGTCACTTCGTATTTCCCGATGCGGAAATCGCCCACCGTCACCTGATGTTTGGGGTTCGATTGGTAGGTGTTGCAGACGGAATAATGCTCCGGGGTGCATCCCATCGTGAACGTCCCCCCTTGCACCGACACCAGGACCGGCTCCTCCGCTTTTACTTTTTGAAGTCCCTCGATTCTCCCTGTGATCTTCTCTTTCACGCTGTCAGGCAACGGCCTCTCCGGCCTCTTCTGCGCCAAGGCGTATCCGCTCAGACACAAAACGCCAACCACCACGGCTATCAGCACTTTTTTCATATCCGTCTCCTTTTCATGGTTGATGCATGCGGGAGCGCCTCCCCGTTCGAGCCTGCGTGAAGGCGAAGGGGCAGACGCCGCGCCGATGCGCGCACCAAGTCAAAACACCGTCGATATTTGATGTAAATTGTTGAAAATAAATTAGTTGTTGTGTCGGGGGGGGGGGGGGGGGGGGTGCCGCAAGCGCTTGTTTCCAATCCGAGAGCAGGGTTTTTATTTGAAGCGGGCCCCCATGCGGAGGCGCGGGGCTTAGCGCGCCAACATTCC
>JAISUT010000031.1 GCA_031271905.1 Acidobacteriota bacterium | reverse complement strand
GACGGCCACCTCGCTTTTGACGGGGCGCTTGCCCTTGAACACCGTCAACCCCATGAACGGCAGTTCGGCGTTGGCGCGGTCGAACACGATCTCGCTCGCCGTGCGGCCGCTCGCGGCGTGATGCAATTTGTTTTGCACTTCGGGTGATTTGGATTTTGTGGGATTTTCTGGGACGACGCTCTGGAGCGGGAGACCGGGATCGAACCGGCGACGTCCAGCTTGGGAAGCTGGCATTCTACCGCTGAATTACTCCCGCTCGGTCAAAACGCGTCCGTTGTTTTCATCCCGGACGCGGACGTAACTTTAACCGGAGAAGCGCCGACTTGCAAGGGGGATTTCCACACGGTGTCACACGGGCGCGACGCCGGTGCGGACGCGGGGCGGCGGCACCGGATGACGGCGTCGAATCGCTTCCCGACGGGCGTCGAGAACGCCCCCGCGCAACTCCGAGCCCGTTCAGAAAAGTTCCGTGCGCCACAGGTCGTGCAGGTGGAGGACGCCAATGACGCGCCGGCGACCGCCCGGCGCGCCGCCCTCCGCCCCATCCGCCCCGCCAGCCCCGTCCGCCCCGCCAGCCCCGTCCACCACCACGAGGCTCGTGATCCTCATCGCCTCCATCATGGCGAGCGCCGAGGACGCCAGCTCCCCGGCGCCGATGGTCTTGGGCTCGACCGTCATCGCTTGGACGGCGGTGAAGGAGAGCGGGTCGGGCGACCTTTCCATCAGCCGCCGCAGATCGCCGTCGGAGATCACCCCCAAGAGGGTCGCAGACTCATCCGTCACAGTCGTCATGCCGAGCCCTTTGCGCGACATCTCGTAGATCACCTCCGGCATGCGGGTCGTCGGCGACACACGCGGCACCCGGTCGCCCACGTGCATCAGGTCTGCCACGCGCAACAGCTTCCGCCCCAAGCTCCCGGCGGGGTGTCTCGAGGCGAAATCCTCCCGCCCGAAGCCCTTCGCCCCCATCAACGCCATCGCCAAGGCGTCGCCCATCGCCAGCGTCGCCGCCGTGCTGGACGTGGGCGCAAGTCCGCAAGGCCCCGCCTCCTCCGCCACGCCGACATCCAGGGAGACGTCGGCATGGCGGGACAACGTGGATCCCCAAGTGCCGGAAAGCGCGACGACCGGCACCGACAGCCTTTTGGCGAAGTCGAGGACGCCGACGACCTCGGCGGTCTCGCCGCTCTTGGAGACCGCCACGACCACGTCCTCCGCCGCCAGCAAGCCGCAGTCCCCGTGCAGGGCGTCGGCGGCGTGCAGGAAGATCGCAGGCGAGCCGGTGCTGGACAGGGTGGCGGCGATCTTCTGGCAGATGATGCCGGACTTGCCAAGCCCCGTGACGACGATCTTCCCCTTGCAAGAGGCGAGCAGGGCGACGGCGCGCAGGAAACCGGCGCCGACGCGATCCGTCAAACCCCGTATGGCGTCCGACTCCGCCTGCAAGACCTGCCGCGCCGTGGCGAGCACCGCGTTTTCAGCATTCTCGTCCATTCTCGTCCATCCATCCCATCAACCACGCGGGAGGATGCTCCCACGGCGGTGCCTGAACGAAGGCGCGGCGAGCCGCCGCGCCCCGTAAAACGCCCCTGCGACAAACGGCGGTGGAGCGGTCATTTCTTCCCGGCGCGGGCGCGCGGCGGCTTGTCCAGGACGGCGCGGATGTTCAGGATGTCCTCCACCAGCGCGGGGAATTTTTTCAGGTTAAGGGTGTTCGCGCCGTCCGAAAGCGCCTTGGCGGGATTCTCGTGAACCTCGAAGAAGAAGCCGTCCACGCCGACCGCCGCCCCCGCCCGAGCCAAGTCGGGGATGAACTCCGGCGTCCCGCCCGATTGCACCCCCAAGCCGCCCGGCGACTGCACGCTGTGGGTGACGTCGAAGATCACCGGATGGCCGAACGAGCGCAGCGTGGCGAACGAGCGGAAGTCCACGACCAGCGTGTTATACCCGAAAGACGTCCCGCGCTCCGTGAGCATGACGTTGGGATTCTCCGCCGCCAACGCCTTCTCCAAGACCTTGCCCATCTCCTGCGGCGAGAGGAACTGCCCCTTCTTCAAGTTGACGCAAAGCCCGGTCTCGGCGGCCGCCTGCACCAAGTCGGTCTGGCGGCAGAGGAACGCCGGGATCTGGATGACGTCCAGCACGTCCATCGCCGCCCAGACCTGCCACGTCTCATGCACGTCGCTCAAGATGGGGAGGCCGCTCGCCAACCGCGCCTTTTCCAGGATGCGCAACCCCTCGTCCAGCCCCGGTCCCCGGTAGGCGCCGAGCGAAGTCCGGTTCGCCTTGTCGTAGGACGCCTTGAAGATGATATCGACTTGGAGCTTCTCGCCGTATTCCGCAAGGCGCTCCGCCGTCTTCAGGCAATGCCTCTCGCTTTCGATGACGCAAGGGCCTGCGATGAAAAAAGGCCGCCCCTTGGCGCCAAGCTTGTATTTGCCGACTCTGATGGGATTCATGGGAACGCCCCTCCTTAGTGTTGTCTCATCGCAGCCACCCTTTGAAATCCCGAAGGTGAAACTCCAAGGGCGCGGCGCGCCCCTCCTACGGATTTGCCGGAACTGACGGCGCCGGCGCCTGCGCGTCCGCCTTGGCTGCGGCGGCGCGGCTGCGCTTGTTCGCATGGGCGGCGGCGATGAAGCTCGAAAAGAGCGGGTGCGGCTCCAAGGGGCGCGACTTGAACTCCGGATGGAACTGGCACCCCAGGTACCAAGGGTGGTCGGGCAGCTCGGCGATCTCCACGAAGTTGCCGTCGAAGGAGTTGCCCGAGAACTTCATGCCGTAGCTACAGATGATCTTCTCGTACTCGCGGTTGAACTCGTAGCGGTGGCGGTGGCGCTCGGAGATGTCCTTCTGGCCGTAGACCTTGAACGCCAGCGACTCGGGTTCGAGCCGGCACGGGTAGGCGCCGCAACGCATGTTCCCACCCATGATGTCGCTCCCCAGCAACTCACGCAACATATAAAAGACGCGGTGCGGCGCGGCGGGGTCGAACTCCGAGCTGTCCGCCTCCAGGCCGCAGACGTTGCGCGCATACTCGATGACGGCGCACTGCATCCCCAGGCAGATGCCGAAATAAGGGACTTTGCGCGTGCGCGCGTATTTAGCGGCCAAGAGCATCCCCTCGATGCCGCGCTTGCCGAAGCCGCCTGGCACCAGGATGCCGTCGTAGCCGCCGAGCTGCTCGTCCAGCATCTCGTCGGACAGCCCCTCGGACTCCACCCATTTGAGATCGACCTTCAGGTGGTTGTCCAAGCCCCCGTGGTAGAGCGCCTCGTTCAGGCTCTTGTAGGAGTCTTCGTACTCCACGTACTTGCCGACGACGCCGATCTTCACCGTGTCGCGCGGATGGGCGTCCCGGGAGAGGAAATCCTCCCAGTTGCGCAGTTGCGGCTCGGTCGGCGCCAAGCGCAGGTAGCTGATGATCGCCTCGTCCAAGCCCTCGCTGTGGTACACCAGCGGCACCTCGTAGATGTTCTTGACGTCGAGCGCGGCGATGACGTCCCGCTCGGAGACGTTGCAGAAGAGGGCGATCTTGGATTTCACGTCTTTGGGGAGCGTCTGGCTGGTGCGGCACAGGATGATGTCGGGCTGGATGCCGATGGAGCGCAACTCCTTCACGCTGTGCTGCGTCGGCTTGGTCTTGAGCTCACCCGAAGTCCCCATGTAGGGGACCAGCGTCAGGTGGACGAAGATGACGTTCTCGCGCCCCTCCTCGTTGCGCATCTGGCGGATGGACTCGAGGAACGGCAGGCTCTCGATGTCGCCCACCGTGCCGCCGATCTCCACGATGGCGACGTCCACGTCGCGCCCCACCTTGCGGATGACCGCCTTGATCTCGTTGGTGATGTGCGGGATCACCTGCACGGTCTTGCCCAGGTACTCGCCCTTGCGCTCCTTGTCGATCACCGTCTGGTAGATGCGCCCCGTCGTGGTGTTGTTCTCCCGCGTCAGGCGCACGCTCGTGAAGCGCTCGTAATGGCCCAGGTCGAGGTCGGTCTCCGCGCCGTCGTCGGTCACGAAGACCTCGCCGTGCTGGAAGGGGCTCATCGTCCCCGGATCGACGTTGATGTACGGGTCGAGCTTAAGGAAGTTGATCTTGAACCCCCGCGATTCGAGCAACCGCCCGATGGACGCGCTGGCGATCCCCTTCCCCAGCGACGAGAGCACACCGCCTGTCACAAAGATGTATTTCATAGTCCCGCACCCCTCCGTTTCCAGAAGCTGAGTATATGATTTTAAGAATCCAATGAACAGGCTCGCATCGGGAAAAAGTCGGGGGATGTCCGCGACGCCCGACCTCCCGCGACGCCGATGCGCGAAGCGTCAGCGCCCGACCTCCCGGAACGCCTTGGGGAGGTGCTCGATCAGGTCGGTCGCCACCAACGACTCCTCGCTCCCCTCTCCCGCCGCGATGTCGCCCGCCAGGCCGTGCAGGTAGACGGCGGCGGACAGGTGGTCGGGCAAGGCGGCGCGGTCGCCTTTCGCGCCCAGATGCCAGGCGGCGACGAACCTGCCGACCATCCCCGCCAAGATGTCGCCCGTCCCGCCGGTCGCCATCCCCGGGTTGCCGGTGGTGTTGACGAACAGCCGCCCGTCCGGCGCGGCGATCAGGGTCTGGTGCCCCTTGAGCACGACGAAGCACCTGTGGCGCGCGGCGGCGGCGAGCGCCGTCTCGACGCGGCGGCGCTGCACGGAGGGGACCGGCTGACCGCAAAGACGCGCCATCTCCCCCGGATGCGGCGTCAGGACGATCGGCTGCCCGTTCTCGTTCTCGAAAGGCTCCGCCACCAGCGCGAAGGAGTTCAACGCATCGGCGTCCACCACGACCGGCACCGGGGAACGGCGCACCATCTCCCTGATGAACACCTGCGTCGCGGGATGCGTGGTCATGCCCGGCCCCAGCACCAGCGCGTCCGCCAGCGAAAGGCGCGTCAGCAGCTCCTCCGCCCCCATCTCCCCGATGGTCCCCTCCGGCGTCTCGGGCAGGAACTCGGTCATCAGCTCCGGGAACCTGCCTGCGACCGACTGGCGCAACCCGTCGGGGAGCCAGAGCGTGACCAGCCCCGCCCCCGCCCGCAACGCCGCCAGCGCCGCCATGAAAGCCGCGCCGCTCTTGCCCCCGGAGCCGGCGGCGACGTAGACGTGCCCGAACGCCCCCTTGTGCGCCGAGCGCGGTCGGGACGGCAGGATGCGCCGCACCTGCTCCCGGTCGATCAGGTTCCATCGGTATCCCGGATCGTCGTAAAGCGCCGCCGGGGAGCCGATGGGGGTGAGGACGATCCGCCCCATGCGCTCACGGGCGGGGGAGAGGACGTGCGCCGGTTTCAGCGCGGAGAAGGTGACGGTCAAGTCCGCCTTCACCGACGGGCCGGGGACGTCCGCCATGTCGGCCATGAGCCCGGACGGGATGTCCACCGCCATGACGAAGGCGTGCGGGGACGAGCGTTCGACCCAAGCCAGCGCCGGCAGGAAGTCCGCGCCGACGGGCTTGGACAGCCCCGTGCCGAACAGCGCGTCCACGATCACGTCGGCGCACGGGGCTGCGGCGCCGTTGAACCGCGCGGCGACGGACGCGCCGTCAGGCAGCGTCTGGACGGGGATGCGCATCGCCTCGGCAATCCGGTAGTTCGTCAAGGCGTCGCCTTTGAGCGATTCGGGCTTGGCGCAGAGGAAGACCTCGGGGCGCGCGCCGCCGAGGGCGAGGTGGCGGGCGACGACGAAACCGTCGCCGCCGTTGTTGCCGCGGCCGCACAGGACGGCGATGCGTTTCGAGACCAGGTCGGGGCAGGCGGCGGCCAGCTCCTCGGCGCAACGGCGTCCGGCGTTCTCCATGAGGATGACCGAGGGGATGCGAAACCGCTCGGTCGTGAGCCGGTCCACCTCCCCCATCTGCGCCGCAGTGAGTATTTTCATGACGATCACACCCTTCCGTTGAACCCCAAAGGATAATGGGCTGCGCGGAAGAAAACAACCGGACGCCCCTAAAAACACATCGCCCCCGTCCGAAAAACCTTTTCGACCTGCGGCGACGCCTCGTCTGCGAGGTTTTTAGGTTGCTCTGCCGCAGGTTCCAATACTCCTTGGGGGCGACGCCTCGTCTGCGAGGTTTTTAGAGGCGCCCTTCAATGAAAATGAAATGCGGCAACGTCCACGCCGAAAACGATGACGCGGCTTCAAGTAGTTCCACAAAGTGTGTAGATCCGGGGATTGGTGCGGCAAACGGCGGTTTGTGTCGCACGGGCGCATGGCGGCGCGTCTGCTGCGTTGCTGCTTGGGCGGGCTTCCTCGACGTACGTGGGTACGCCTGCGGAGCCCGCCCTGCGCGCGCCTTGCATCCACACCACCC
>JAISUT010000030.1 GCA_031271905.1 Acidobacteriota bacterium | reverse complement strand
GGCACCGCCGCAACCTGTTGAGGGGGCGGCGCGGACGCGCCAAGCGGATGGCCGCACCCTCTGCAAAATTTGCCGTTGCCTGAATCCTGCCGACCGCAATTGCCGCAAAACGCCATAGCCGCCTCCAGTCAAAACCTCCAAGGACGCATCCTTTAGAGAGAGCCCTCCGGTAAACTATCCAATTTCCCCCCTGCCTGCAAGGTCTTTCCCCCCCCCGAAGTGCAGCCCGAAGTGCAGGAAGAAAGCTGGTGCGCCGGAGACGTTTTCCGTTATATACTGCCCGTCGGGTTTTGCAGGGACGACGACTTCCACATGTAAAAGGAGGCAACGATATGAGGCGATGGATGGAGGTTCCGCCGCCGGCGGTCTTGGCGGCGTGTTTCGTGTGTTTGTCTTTGGCGGTTTCCCAAGCGGCTTTCGCGCAACAGCCGTGCGAGGCCCTGAAGTCGCTCAAACTGCCCAACGTCACGTTCGAGGTCGCTGAAGCTGCGGCGCCCGGCTGGGAGATGCCTGCGCAGACCGGCTTCGTCAGCGCGGAGGCGCAGAAGATCCCCGTGGGGTTCTGCCGCGTGGTGGGCTTCGCAACGCCGACCGGCGACTCCCACATCGGCTTCGAGGTCTGGCTCCCGCTCGCGCAAGCCTGGAACGGCAAGTTCCTCGCCGTGGGCAACCCCGGCTTCATCGGCTCGATAGCGCGCGGCGCGCTGGCGGGCAACATGCAGCAGGGTTACGCCACCGCCGCCACGGACACCGGCCATGTGGACGAGCGCTACGACTGGGCCATCGGCCACCCCGAGAAGTGGGCGGACTGGGGATACCGCGCCGTGCATGAGACGGCGGTGGTGACCAAGGCGCTCATCAAGGCGTACTACGGGCGCCCGGCGCAATACTCCTACTGGAACAGTTGCCACAACGGCGGCAACCAGGGGCTGAACGAGGCGCAGCGCTACCCGGACGACTTCGACGGCATCGTCGCGGGCGACCCGGCGTACTACATCACCCATCTGCAAGCCGGCTCGCTCTACATCAGTTGGGCGGCGTTGAAGGACGGCTTGGACGCGCCCGGGTACATCCCGCCCGCGAAATACGCCGTGCTGACCAAGGCAGCCCTAGACGCCTGCGACGGAAACGACGGGCTGAAGGACGGCATCATCACCGACCCGCCACGCTGCAAGTTCGACCCCGCCGCCACGCTGTGCAAGGGCGCCGACGCCGCCGACTGCCTGACCGCGCCGCAGGTCGAGACCGCGCGCAAGATCTACGCCGGGGCGAAATACAAGGACGGCAAGCAGATCTTCAGCGGCATGGCGCCGGGCAGCGAGGCGAACTGGAACCTCCTGACCGAGAAGGAGCCGTTCTGGGTCAACTACGACTTTTTCAAGGGGATGGTCTTTGAAGACCCCGACTGGGACTTCCGCTCGTTCGACGTGGACAGGGACACCCGCGCCGCCGAGAAGAAGGTCGGCAAATACGTGGACGGCAACGACCCCGACCTGCGCCCCCTGAAGAAGGCGGGCGGCAAGCTCCTCATCTACCAAGGTTGGAACGGCACGGCGCTCCCCTCCGGCTCGATCGTCGCCTACTACGACGACGTGGTGAAGAAGGTCGGCGGGCTCAAGGAGACGCAGGAGTTCGCGCGCCTGTTCCTGAACCCCGGTTCGGACGGTTGCATCGGCTTCATGAGCGGCCAGGACTACAACGCCTTCGGCGCCTTGCAGGACTGGGTGGAGAAAGGCGTGGCGCCCGACACCATCAACCTGGTCATGCGCGACGGACAGCGCAACGTGGCGCGGACGCGCCCCGTGTGCGCCTATCCCAAGGTCTCGCGCTACAAGGGGAGCGGCGACCCGGACGACGCCGCAAATTTCACATGCGTGGACAGGAAATGACATCCAATGGCACAAGGGGGATCTCGTGAGCAAGATTGCTGATTTATTCAAGGTGGAAGGATATGGCGTGGCGGTGACCGGCGGCGCGAGCGGCATCGGGCTGGGCTACGCCGAGGCGATGGCTTCCAACGGGGCGCGCGTGACGCTGTTGGACGTGAACGCGGAGCGCGTCGCCGCCGAGGTCAAGCGCCTCGCGGAGGCGGGCATGGACGTACGCGGCGCGGTGGTGGACGTGACCGACCACAAGGCGCTGGACGCCGCCATCGACGAGGCTGCGCAAACCTACGGCAAGCTGGACGTCGTGTTCGCCAACGCCGGCATCGACCCGGGCGTGGGATTCGTCGGAGCATGGGCGGGGGCGGCGCGGCCGCGCCTGGAGGAGGGGATGATCGAGAACTACGCCGACGAGCGGTGGCAGAGGGTGATCGACATCAACCTGACGGGGGTCTTCGCCACCGTGCGCGCGGCGGCGCGCCACATGCGCCCGCGCAAGTCGGGGCGCATCATCGTCACCACGTCGCTCGCCGACGTGCGCATCGAGCCCGCCATCGGCGCAGCCTACATGGCCGCCAAGGCGGGGGCGGCGATCTTCGCGCGCAACATGGCGCTGGAGCTGGCGGCGTACGGCGTCAACGTCAACGCCATCTCCCCCGGCTACATCATCACCAACATCGGCGACGGCCACGCGCTCAACCCCGAGGAGCAGAAGGCGGTGGCGAAGATGGTGCCGCAACACCGCGTGGGCTGGCCGCGCGACTTTTACGGCATCGCGCTTTTCCTGGCGTCGCACGCCTCGGACTACATCACCGGGCAGGAGATCGTCGTGGACGGCGGCTGGGGCCTGGGATTCGCCGACTAGACTGCGCAGGCGCGCGCCGCTACATCTCCCGCAACAGGTTCCGCGCGCGGTATATCCACTCGCGGTTCTGCTTGCGGAAAAAACGCGGGTTGGCGCGCGCCTGTTCGAGGATGCGGTTCAACTGGACGCGCGCCCCCTCGGCGTCGCCGGACTTTTGCAGGGCGGCAGCCATCCAATAGCGCCCCTCCGGATCGGCGCCGCGCCGCGCGAGGAAGAACTCCAAGAACTCCATCCCCTTGGCGACGGCGCCCGTCTGCAAGTACGCCTTTCCGACCTCGCGGAACACGTCCCCCTGCCCGTATTCGGGGTCGAGCCGGTACGTCTCCTCGTAACACGCCAACGCCTCGCGCCAATCGCCGCCCCGCTCGCAGGCGCGCCCGAGATGGTACTGGTACTCCGCGACCTCGGGCGATATCCTCACCGCCGCCGCGAAGCGGTCGCGCGCGGAGGAGACGTCCCCCCTGCCCAGATGGATCACGCCAAGCTGGTAGTGCGCGTCGGCGTCCTGGGGGTTCACCGTCAGGGCTTTCAAGTTGCGTTGGAAGTCGCCCGCGCCCGACCGCGCGACGCCTTGGTTGCGCAACCAGCCCGCCGCGAAATAGACGAGGGGGATCAGCAACAGCAACGACAACGACATGACGAACGACACCAGGACCAACGCGAACGGAAGCACGAGGAGGGAGAGGGCGAACACGCCGCAAGTCCGCACCGGGGAGAGGTAGCCGAGGCGCATGACCGCCCAGAAGGCGTATGCCGCCAGCAGCAAGGGCCGCAACAGGTAGCCCGCATGGACGTCGGCGACGACCCCGGCGCCGTCTTGCGCGATGGACAGGAAGCGGGGGATCAGCCATTGCAACGGCGCGGTGGCCAGCAAGACCACCCCCCAGAGCGGCGACAGCACGGCGAGGTGCGCCCGGTATTCCGCCACGGAAAAGGAGAGTCCGAGGCCGTCGTCCGAAAAGGCGTTGGAAAGCGCGACAAGGACGGGCACGTACACGAAAAGGAGGAACAGCAACCACTGCGCCAGATCCAGGAAAATCCGCACCACCCCGTCTGTCGAGGCGGCCGCGCCACCCGCCAAGGCGTTCGCCACGACGCCCACGCCGAGGCAGGCGACGCCCGCCGCGACCGCCTGCCCGTCGGCAAGCCTCCTGCACGCCGCCGCCCGAAAGCCCAGCGCCCCGATCAGGTTCTTCAACCACGCCATAACGCCTTCCGCCACGCCGAGCCGCCGTTTGTCACGGGCTCAGCTTGTACCCCACCCCGTAGACCGTCAGGATGTGGCGCGGGTTGCGGTAGTCTTCCTCGATCTTCTTGCGCAACTTCACGATGAAGTTGTCCACGGTGCGGTTGGTCGGGAACGACTCCGTCGCCCCCCAGATCTTGAGCAGGATCTCGTCGCGCCCGACCGGCTGGTTCACGCGGGAGTAGAGCAGCTTGAACAACTCCACCTCGTAATGCGACATGGAGTGGTCCACCCCGTCGCGCCGGACGATGAAGTGCCGCGCGTCCACGACGCTCGACCCGACGCGCACCTCGTCAAGATCCGCCACGCCGTAGCCGCCATGCCGCCGCAACAGCGCCATGACCCGCGCCAGCAGCTCCCCGATGCCGAAAGGCTTGGTCAGGTAGTCGTCCGCGCCGACCTTGAAGCCGCGTATCTTGTCGTATTCCTGCGCCCGCGCCGTCAGCATCAGGATGGGGGTGGTCAGCTTCTTCTGGCGTATCTGCTCGCAGACCTCGTAGCCGCTGACGTCCGGCAGCATCAAGTCCAGGATGATGCAGTCCGGCGTCTTCTTCCCGGCAAGGTGCAACCCCTCCCGCCCCGTCCCCGCCGTCACGACCTCGTACCCTTCGGACTCAAGGATGTCGCGGAGCCCGAGGCTCATGTCCTTCTCGTCTTCGACCACCAGTATGCGCTGCGCGCTCATGACGCATCCCCCACGCCATCGCCCGTCACGTCGTCCTCCGGGACTTTCCACAAAGGGAACACCAAGGTGAACTCGCTCCCCTCGCCCGGCGCGCTCACGACGGAGACGTCGCCGCCGTGCAGCCGCGCCACGTTCCGCGCGATGGCCAGGCCGATGCCGCTGCCGCGCACCTTGAGCGTCGCGGGGGACTTCACGCGGTAGAACTTGTCGAATATCTTCCCCTGCTCCGACAAGGGGATGCCGACGCCCCAGTCCTTCACCACGATCTTCGCCATGTCGCCGTCGCGCACCACTTGCACCTCGACCCGCTTCCGCTCCCCGGCGTACTTCACCGCGTTGTCCAGAAGGTTCAGGAACGCCATCGTCACCGAGTTCGGGTCGGCGAAAGAGTCCGGGACGCCTTCCGCGACCTCGGCGGCCACCGCCACCCCCGCCTTCTCCGCCTCGTAATGGTAGCCCTCCAACGCCTCCGTGACCAGCCGGGCGACGTTGGTGCGCTCGAAATGCTTCTCGGCCGCCCCCCGCGACAGGTCGGCGAAGTCGAGCAGGTTGCCGATGAGCCGCGTCATGCGGTCGCTCTCGCTGTGGATGATCCGGTAATACTCCCGCTTCTTCTCCTCGCTGCGCACCCGGTCCGTGGCGAGCATCTCGCTGAACATGCCGATGAGCGAGAGGGGCGTCTTCAGCTCGTGGCTGACGTTGCTGATGAAGCTGTCCTTAAGTTGGCGCAACTGGCGGTCGCGCCGCCAGCCGACGTAGATGACCGCCAGGCTGAACACGGTCAGGAGCATGCTCAACGTGATGAAGAACTGCCGCGAGCGCCGTTCGTTCGCGACCCCCGCCTCCAACGCCTCGTAGTTGCGGGGCCGGATCTGGAGCATCCACTTGTAGAGCGTGGAATGGAACCGTTGCTCGTAGGTCTTCGAGGAGCGCGACAGCGGCTGCCCGTAGATGACGTTGTTGTCGTAGTCCACGACGCTGACGTAGAACTTGTCCTCGAGGTCGCGCAGCCGGACGTCGAGCAGGTCGCGGATCTTGTCGAAGTTCATCTGGAAGCAGACCAGGAAGCGCCGCCCGTCGGCAGCCTCCCGCAAGACGTAGGTGACGAAGAAGTAGCCGGTCCCGACCGCCTTGTGCAAATGGTGCGGCTGGCCGGGCGACATCTGGTCGAGGCCGATCTTCGCGAGGTCGAAGTTGGCGCGGAACGCCCCCCATCGGTTTTTGATCCCCGCCGAATATTTCGGGTAGACCGGATAGCCCTTCTCCAAGTCGAGCAGGTAGACCTGCTCGACCTTAGCGTCGGCCTTGCGCACCGCCTCGGACTGCTCCTGCCACTTGTCCGGCGCATCGACGTCGACCATGCCCGCGACGAGCAGGTCGTCGTCCACGATCTTCTGCTCGATGCGGTCCACGTGCTGCGACACCAGCTTGTCGTTGCTCTGGTCGAGGGAGCTCTCCACCAGGTTCTCGCGCCCCACGGCGTAGTGGTAGCTGACGAAGCTCAAGACGGCGGTGGAGACGACGATCAGCCCGATCGTCAGGAAGATGATGAGCGAATTGTGCAGGAACGGAATCCTCATCGTCGCGCAGGCGGCGCGGCGTCCGCCATGTCCGTGGATTTCTTCAACAGGGCGATGTCGGAGACCCCCGAGCGTTTGGCGATGTCCAGCAGCACGAAGATGTCCCCGTAGGGGAGGCCGCCGTCGCCGCGGATGAAGAGGTTCTTCGCCGCCCGACGCTGGAACACCTCCCGCAAGGTGGTCTCCAGCTCCTGCAAGGTGACCACCTGCTGGTTGAGCCGGACGGTATGGTCGATGTCCATCTCCACGATGATGGAGTCGGACTTCGGCTGTTGCTGCGGCGCCGACGACGCCGGTTGCGGCACCTTGACAGGGTGGTCGTGCTGCTTCAGCGGCGCCGCCACCATGAAGATGATCAGCAACACCAGCAGGATGTCGATATAGGGGGTGATGTTGATGCCCGCATAAACCCCCTTTTTACCCCCCACGCTCATTCCCATGACGTATGACCTTTGCCCGTGGCCCCGACCTCGACGCCGAACCGCAGCCTCCGTTCGCTTGCGACCGACGCCCCGCAGGATTTTCGGGGACGCAAAGCGGGTGCGTCCTGACGCCCCCTTAAAGGCGCCCCGCGCCCCTATAACAAATTGAACTCCACCTCTATGGTGACCCCGCGCACGTCTATCGGCACGCCGTTGCGCGTCGCCGGACGGAAGCGCCATTTGGTGGAGACGGTGTGGATGGCGGACTCGTCCAAGCCGTACCCCAGCCCGCGCACCACCCTGATGTTATCGACCGTGCCGTCCTTGCGTATCGTAACCTCGAGGATCACGACCCCCATCACCTTGGCCTTGCGCCCCTCCTCGGTGTACTCCGGCTTCACTTCCTGCAACAGCACCGGCTCGCGGATGCTGCCGGAGACGCCCCTGCCCGTGCCGCGGCCGATGCCGCCGCCGCTGCCCCCGCCCATGCCGCCGCCGCTGCCCGGGCCGACCCCCGCGCCGGAGCCGGAGCCGATGCCCGTGCCCGTGCCCGTGCCTATGCCGCCGCCGCGCCCGGAGCCGGAGGAGGCGGAATAGTTGGGGGGCGCGGAGATGTCGCCGATGGGGAGCGTCACGTCGCGCGGGAGCTCGATCGGCATCTCGACGCTCGGCGCCTGCGCCAGCAAATCTTCCGCAGGAACCAGCGGCTGCGGGTTGGCCGGGTCGGGTGCGATCATCTGCACCGGCGTGGTCTCCGGCAACTCGCCGGTCGCCGGCGGATCCTGTTGCCCCTTGCCGCCGCCGCCGCCGCCCCCGCCCTCCTGGCCGTCACCCTCCAGGTCGAAGGGCAGGTAGATGGGGTTGTTCACGAACACCACCTCGTCTTGGTTGATGGGAGGGGGCGTGGTGCCGTTGGCGATGAAAAAGAGCAGGAGCAGGATGGCGCAGTGGACGAAAACGGATATGACCCACGACTCCATCTTCCGGGCGCGCCCGAGCGCCTGCGTGGCGGCGAGCTCCCTCGGGTCGGAGAAAAGCGAGGGGATGAAGGACTGGTCGCCCAAGCCGGGGTGCTTCCCAGCACCGGCGCGCGCCGTCCCCGTCACGCCTTTCCGCAATTTATCGTCGTCCCCAGCCATTCCCGCCATCCTTCAAAACAGACAAGACAAATCCGTCGAACCAACCAACGTATTTTTTTAAGTTACAATCTTACGCCTGCACAGGCTCATACTGCAAATCGCCGGCGGCGTTCCAATTAATTTTTTCCCGCCGCCGGCCGCCCACCCGATCCGAAGTCTTTTGAAGCGACCGGGACGCGACAGGTTCACGTGCGCGGCGAATCTCCAACCGCCCCGCATGGTACCACCGTCACGGCGGGAAACAAACCGCCGTTTGTGTCGCACGGGCGCATGGCGCGGGCTACGGGCGGTAGGACACCTCGAAATCCGCCTCGCACCCCTTGTCCACCCAGATCGTGTCGTCGTTGTAGCCGTAGTTGACATCCTTCTGGCAACGGGTCTGCGACTTGTTGTTTATGATGCGCAGGTCGGTGATGCGCCCGCCGGCGACGCAATTTTTGCGTGCGTAGTTCGTGCTTTTGCAGGAGACGTTCTGCGTCGTTATGGCGCCGCCCCCCCTGCCGGAATTCTGCGTCCGGCGGAAAGTGACGTCGAACACCCCCGAGCAACCGCGATCCACCCAGAGCGCCTGGTTGCCGTAGCCATAGCTGCCGTCCTTGACGCAAGCCGTCTTGGACTTGGTCTCCACCAACGTCACGGAGACGATGCCTCCGTCCACGGCGCACTCCTTGCGGCTGTAGTTGGAGCTGCCGCAGTTCAACCGGACGGTCTCCTGCGTGTACACGGACCGGTTGGAATCGCCGACCCCCGGGCGGACGCCGGATCTGTTGGAATTGTCGCCCCCCGGGCGGACGCCGTTCCGGCGTCCGCCTTGGTCGGCGTCGGGGACGTAGCGCACTTCGAAGTCGGCGGCGCAACCCCCGCTCACCCAGACCGCATCGCCGTCATAGCCGTAGTTGACATCCTTCCGGCAACGGGTCTGCGAACGCTGGTTGACGACCTCGATGGAGCGGATCTCCCCGCCGACGCTGCATTCCTTGCGTCGGGTGCCGTCGCCCGCGCAGTAGAGCGAAGTCACCTCGAAGTCGCGCTGGTCGTTCCCGCGTTGGTCGTCACCCCTTCCGCCGGACGCCCCCGGACGGTTCTGGGGGGGCTTGGCGGCACCGGTCGATGGCTTGGCGGTGTTCCGGTAGGTGACCTCGAACCGGGCGGAGCAGCCTTTGTCCACCCAGACCGCGTTGCCCGCGACGCCGTAGCTGGTCCCTTCGACGCATGAGCGGTTCGACTTCCTCTCGACGACGCGCAGGCTGTCGATGGCCTTCTCCGTCGAGCAGACTTTGCGGCTGTTGTTGACGCTGCTGCATTCCACATACGCCTTGGTCTGGCCGAAGGCCGCCCCGCCGGACGCGAAGGCGAGGGCGAACACGCCCCATCCCAGGCAAAGCAAAAGCGGTTTGCGTCGTGACTGCCGGCGATTCTCGTGCAGATGTTCCATTTTATGGCCTCCCGACGCCAACGCCTCGCGGCTTGGCGTCTGAATGTGATCGTTCGGGGCGCATCGTCCGGGGCTCACCTCGGTTCGTCGAGCCCCCATTTTTTGAAATAGTCCCTGTAAAAAGGCGGCTGGTCGAAGTCCCCCCGCAGGTCGCGTGTGAAGCTGCGGTAACCCATGCCCGCCTGCTCGTAATGCCGCGCCCCCTCCATGAACTCCCGCATCATCCCGCCGGGGAGCGAGAATATCATCTCGTCATCGCCCGCGCCCGCCCGTTCGAAATCCCCGGGGTCGGGGACGGTGACGGCGGGAGCCCCGTTCAGCAACGGCGGAAGGATCGAGTGGACGCACGACCAGATCGGGTCGATCGTCGAAATAGCCCGGGTGCCGCGCTGGCGCATCAGGGCGAGGGTCATGTGCCGGAGTTGCGAGGGGGTGCAATAGACCATGACGACATCCGGCGCGAAACCCGCCTTGTGCAGCGGCGCGAGCGCCATGCCCGCGTAACGCCCATGGGGCAGGATGGGGATGGAGTCCGTCCGCGCCTTGGCCGCCGCGCCGTCCGCCACGAAATAGGCGCTGGAGGAGCCTTGCAGGAAATCCTCCGGCGGCGCCACCAGGCCGTAGGCGATGATGGGCTCGAAGCACCAATGGTCGTCGATGAACATGGCGAGCGGCGTCCCCTTTCCCCGGACGACGCCGAAAGCCTGGCACATGGCGTAGTGCGTCCCGAGGTCTCTCTTGGGTCGGAGCGCGCCAGCGGGGGTTTCGCCCTCGTCCTTCAACATCTTCACGGCTATAGGATATGTCCTGAGCACTAAAAGGTTCAGAAGATCCGTCCCCCAAGCGTTGTAATCCTCCACCGCGTCCATCCCGTCCCCTCGCATCCCGTCCCATCCAAGAACAAAATATGACAAGAGTTATAACCCAACGCCTTTTCACAGTCCACAACTAACGAACGACGGTCGGCGACGGTCGGCGGACACAGGGACAAGGCGAAGGGGCCGATGGGCGGCGGGCGAAAAACAACGGCAGGGGACGATGGGAAGGAGGCGGGGCCGGCGGTCGCCCCCGCGAGGGGTGCGCCGTCCACCGACTGTTTGGGCGCGGCGCACCCCCGCCCCCCGCCCGCGCACAAGCGGGAAGGGGAGGGCGAGCCCCGCGCCCAAGGCGGGCGCAACGCCCGCACGACAAGTCACCGAATAGGGAGGGGTGGTTTCGGCGACTTGTAGAGGGAATAGGCGTACCGGTGCATGTCGTCCACCAGCTCGACGACCTGCTGCAACCCGGCGAGGACTTTCTCAAGATCGGTCTTCACCTTTCCCGTGCAAGCTTCGTTCAACATGAGCAACTGCGTGAAACCCATCACGACCGTCAGGGGGTTGTTCAAATCGTGGGCGTACCCCCGCAACGTGGTGGCGACGGCCTCGACCGCGGACAGGTCGCCCTCGACATCCGCCTGCACCCCGCCCAGGTTCGAGACCAGCAGATAGCCAGGCCGCCCCAGGCCGGTCAGGGACGAGACCATCCCGTCGGCAGGCAACCGCTCCCCGCTGCGGGTGCGGTGCACCAACTCCCCCTCCCAGAAACCGTTCTCCGCCACCTCCGACAAGATCCGGGGCATGGTGAATGCGGAATCGTCCTCTAGGATGTTGATCACGGGGCACCCCACCAGCTCTTGCGGCGAAAACCCCGTCAACGGCCCCGCGCCCGCAGACACGGAGGTTATCAACGCGTCGGCAGACAGGGTGGCCGCCAGCCATTTAGTCAAGCAAGCAACCGTCATAACATCTTCCTCTGGATGTCCCACTCATCGTCCGAAACGGAAATTTAGTTAGAGGTTTATTTCTATGGGGGTAAAAAATAGGGGGGCGGAGGGGCGAGGCGCCGACCGACGGCTCGACCGGATGGGGGAAGGCGTCAGCGCGCGACCGACGGCACGTTCAGCTCGTGGATGATGCGCACGCCCTCCAGCGTCAACCAAGGGGCGAGGATGTCGATGGACTTCGTCTCCCGGGCGACGACCTCGGCGAGCCCTCCGGTGGCGACGACCTTGGCGCCCCGCCCCAGTTCGGCGCGAAAGCGCGCGACCATGCCCTCGACCAGCCCCACGTAGCCGTACAGGAGCCCCGACTGCAACGAATGCCGGAGGTTGCGCCCGATGGCGGAGGGCGGCGCGTCCAGATCGACCTTGGGCAGCTTGGCGGCGCGCCCGAACAGGGAGGCGGCGGCGACGGCGACGCCGGGCGCGATGGCGCCTCCCAGGAAGTCGCCGTCGCCGGAGATCGCGTCGAACGTCGTGGCGGTGCCGAAATCGATGACGCACGCCGGCGCGCCGTATATCTTATAGGCGGCGGCGGCGTCCACGATCCGGTCGACGCCCAACTGCCGGGGGTCGTCGTACAGGGAGCGTAGCCCGGTCCGCATCGTCCCGTCCACGACCAGCGGCGCATGGCGCAGATAGCCTTCGCAAGCCTCGACTAGCAGCGGCGTCAGCGCCGGGACCACCGACGCCAGCGCGACCGCGCGGACGTCCGTCGCAGCCACGCCCATGCGCCGGAAGGCGTCGAGCATGACGACGCCGTACTCGTCGGCGGTGTTCCCCGCGCCGGTGGCGAGCCGAAGGCGCGGGCCGAGGCTCCCGCCCTCGAACACGCCGAGCGTCACGTTGGTATTGCCTATGTCGATCGCCAGCAACATCCCGGTCATTGCGCCGCCGTGACGGATTTGCGGTCTTTCATGACATACATCTGGCGATCCGCCAAGCGCAACAGGTCGTCGAGCGAGCTGGCGTCGTCGGGGAAGGAGACCATGCCGTAGCTGACGCCGAGGAAGGGGGTCTCCCCGCCGGGGAGAGGCAGCACCCTGGGCAGGGAGGTCACCGCGTCCACCAACTGCTGCACGTCCTCCCCGGTGTAGACGCAGAGGAACTCGTCGCCGGAGAGGCGGTAGAGCTCGTTGCCCCGCCCGATGCGCTCCTTGAGCGTCTGCGCGAAGAACGTCAGGTACTGGTCGCCGACCAGGTGCCCGTAGCGGTCGTTGATCGCCTTGAAGTTGTTCAAGTCCAGGAACACCAGCCGGAACGGCACATTGCGCCGGAGCAACCCCTTCGCGTCGTAGGAGAAGACGACCCGGTTCTTGAGCTGCGTCAGCGGGTCGGTGTGCACCACCTGCTCCAGAGCCTTGGCGGAGCGGACGTTCCCCATGAGATGGTAGATGTACCGGTAGCTCGTCCAGGCGCAGGCGGTCGCCATCACCATCGACAGCGCCGAATAGGTGCGCACCCCTGGATAGGCGAACCCGAGGTTGACGGCGAACACGGTGCAGAACCAGAGTATCCCCAGCCACATCAGGGTGACGACCTGCTTCTGGGGCAGTTGCCGGAACATGATCAGGTATTTGTTCTTCATCATACGGTAGAACGAGGGGAGCGTGATGGCGTAGAGCATCGTCTGCACCGCCAGGATCACGCTGGCGGCGGAAGCGGTCCCGGTCATGCGGGAGGCGGACATCCCCAAGGAGAGCAGGATGAAGGTGTAGACCCACGAAAGGCAGGCGATGCTGATGATCTTCGCCGACGTCGTCTTGTACAGGAACCGCAACGGCAGCAGGAAGGGGAGCAGGCACGCGCTGGTCAGGAGCAGGTTCGCGCCGGTGGCGAAACCGGGGAACGCCTGGTCGAAGAACCAGACCAGCGCCATGTAGGCGCACCCCAAGCCCCCCGTCCCGCCCCAGGTGCGATGGCGGCTGTACTTGGTCTTGGAGCAACTGCCGACCACGAACAGGTTGACAGACAGCATTTCCAACGGGATCAACAGTCGCAGCAGGAATTCCAGGTCGTAAGCTGTGGCGTTGATGTGAGCCTCCTTGGGTCAATCCACTTCCCATCGCGAAGTGCGACGAAGATTATAGTCAAAACGGGCGGCCGCTGAAACACCCCGAGGCGCCGTCCCTCCCCGTACCGGATGCAAAGAACAGCTTAAAAATGAAGAAACAACTCGAAGGAAACTTTAAAGACGCATTTGAAGGCGTATAGGACCTTGCGCGTCGCAAACACAAGTATGATTTTTCTATTTTCACGCCGAGATTGCAACTAAAAACACGACGGGCGGGGGGGATATTTCCCCGCCCCCCGGGGAAGGGCGCTTCGCGGCGGGTGCGGCAGGCAACCGCGACCGGCGCGATGGCCGCCCCTACCCCTCCGCCTCGATGAAGATGCCGTAGTCCAGGATGCGGTTCCCCTCCGCGTCCGGCTCGGTGTAGCGGGGGGTGTTGAAGCGCTCGAAGGCGTACCAGCGCGACGTCTCCTGCGGCACCGGAGCCAGCCCCTCGCCCATCAGTTCGGCGGCGCAGTATTCGTGCATCCAGAAGATGCCCGGCGGCTTGCCGAACAGCCAGCAGACCCCCGCCGAGGACGCGGGCAGGTCGGCGTATTCGTACCCCTCCGGGACGGGCGCGCCTTCGGAGGCGAACACCCCGATCCAATACTCGAAGTTGCCCGGGCCGTCCATCCCCAACAGGCCGACGACGCCGTTCTCCAAGCCCTCGGGCCGGGGCAGCGCCTCCAAGGGGGCGAACCAGCCCTTGGCGTTCCACTCGTCCCATTTCCGGTCGAACCCCTCGGAGACGGGGTCGCGGTCGGCGTCCGTGTAACGCTTGCCGACGAAGCGCATCGCGGGGTACCGCTCCTCGACGACGTTCTTGATCTGAGCCTGCTCCATATCTCCCTCCTCGCCCCCGGCAACCGCGAACCGCCGCAGGGGGACCTCTAAAAACCCCGGATGCCGCGTTGCGCCTCGTCTGCGAGCTTTTCAGAGGTTCGCTACAAAACGCCTATCAGCTTCCAGTAGCCGACGCTGACCGCCAGGGTCGCCAGCACTATCCCCGCGTACAGCGTGGCGAGCTTGACGCGCTGACCCGCGCCGAACGCCTGGTTCGCCGTCATCCCCTCGCCCATCGCGATCCAGAAGTTCTGGTGCGAGAGCCAGAACGGCGCGGCGGCCAGGATCATCGGCGATATGACCACCAGGGGCGGCACCTTGTCGATGTCGACCACCCCCGACACAGGCAAAAACAGCACCGGCAGGGCGATGAACCCCGTGGGGTCGAAAAAGCGCAGGATCAGGAACGCGACCGCCATGACCAGCAGGATGAGGAGCGTCTCGCCCGCCAGCCCCTGCGCGACGGGGAGGAAGTAGCCGGTCAGCCAGTCGGTGATCTTGTACTCCTGGATCATGGTGGACATGCCGAAGATGCCGCCGATGAAGATCAGCATCGTCCAAGAGACGCCGCCGCCGATGTCCTCGTCCCGCAACACCCCCGCCAGCGCCAGCGCCGCCATGCCGAACATGCCGATCAGGAAGCTGGGCTGGTTGTGTATCCGGTCGGTCGCCCAGAAGACGATGGACAGGACGACCACCGCCGCCGTGACCCATTCCCCCCGCGTGACCGCGCCCATGGCGCGCAGCTTCTCCTTGACGAACGACGAGTCGGCGCGCAACTTCTCCTCGGGGCGCATGACGAGCGGGTTCAGCAGCAGGATGAGCCCGCACAGGACGAGCGTCGGCACCGCCATGACCTCGGAGAACTCCAGCCAGACCAGCGGGAAATCCTTCGCCTTGAAGACGGAATCGACGAAAGGCCCGAACAGCGAGCCGTACAGCACGACGGTGCCGGGGATGACCGCCATCTCCACCGTCGTGACCATGATGAGCGCCGAGCCCCTGCTGCGCGGCCGAAGCCCCAGCGACTGCACCAGCGCCCACGCGATAGGCACCATGATCGCGGTGCGCACCGTCATCGAGGGGATGCCCATCGCCAGCACCAGTCCGATGACGAAGAAGGCGAAGTTGATGCCGCCGTAGGTGCCGGGGAAGAGCGACAGGACGTAGTAGGAGAGCCGTTGCGCCAAGCCCGTCTTCTGCATGGCGCAGCCGTAGTACAGCACGCAGACCAATATCCAGAACGAGGGGCCGGCGAACCCCCCCAGCGCCACCGCAGGCTTGACGCCGGCCAGCACCATCAACCCCATCATCAGGATGGCGGCGACGCCGTTGTTCATCACCTGGAACATCCAGAGCAGGATCGTGAAGACGGCGACGGCAAGCACCCGCTGCGCGTCGATGGAGAGACCGGACGGCAAGGGCGCGGCGAGGATCGCCAGGGCGACTATGACGGCCAGCGACAAGCCCAACCATTGATTCTTCTTCATAGCGGATCACCTTATGGTTCCCAACTGCTTTTGACGACTGGCCGACTATAGGGGGGATGGCGGCGGCCTGTCAAGCGGAATGCTGAGGAGGTCGGGAGGTCGGGAGGTCGGGAGGAGGTCGCGACTATATGGTGATCCGGTTCGCCGGCCCCGTCCCTTCGCTTGCCGTCACGTCACAAGCCTGCCATGGCTCCCGCCGCGCCGTTCAGAAAATCCTGACCCTGATCGTCAGGAACTTCTTGGGATCCTTCCTGATGTCGTACAGCAACTTGCCGACCTCCGCCGTGGACTGGTCGAGGTTGTTGTACAGCCCCGGATCCTTCAGCAGCTTGCCCAGCGTCCCCTCGCCCCGGTCGAGCTCCTCCGTCAGCGTGGCGAAGCGGTCGAGCGCCGCCGCGGTGCGCACGTACAGGGCGTCGTCCGTGGAGAGCTTGCCCAGCGTCCCCTCGCCCTTCTCGATGCGCGCCATGAGGTTGTCGGCCTTCTTGAGCGTGGCGCTCGCCGAGTCGAAGAGCGCCGGGTCGGAGACCAGCCTGCCCAGCGTCCCCTCCCCTTTCTGGATGCCGTCGGCGATGGCGTTGAACTTCTCCAGCGACTCGACCAGGCGGTTGTAGAGCGCCGGGTCGGAGACCAGCTTGCCGACTGTGCCGTCGCCCCCCTGCATCGCGGCGAGCAGGGAGGCGGCGCGGCTGAAGGTCAGGTTCGCCTGGGCGATGGTGCTCCGCGTGTCGTCGAGGATGTCGCCCACGCCCGCGCCGATCTTGTCCGACGCCAGCTTCTGGGTCAGGTTCTTGAAGTTCTCCGAGAGCACGCCGAAGTTGGCGACCACGTCGTTGGCACCGGTCATGATCTCCCGGAAGCCCGCGCTCTGCAAGCTCTCGATGACATAGTGGTCGCCCTTCTTCTGCGGCGGGACGCCGAAGGTGCCGGGCGAGATGTCGATGAACGAGTCGCCGATCAGCCCCTTGGACTCGATGCTGACCTCCGAGTCGCGGCTGATGCGGTCGAGGAACTCCGGGCTGATGTCGAGCCAGACCTCGACCATGCGCAAGTCCAGCTTGCGGTCGCGGATGTCGCGGACGAGCTCCCGGGCGTCCCTGGACTGCGCCGGGGTCGGCGCCTTCTCCGCCTCCAGCGCATCGAGCCGTCGGCGCATCTCCTCGATCTGCCGGTAGACCGCGATGTTGCCTTCGTAGCCCTCGGGCGGGATGATGGCGACCTTGCGCACGCGGCCGATCTCGATGCCGGCGAGCCAGACCGGCGCGCCCGGCTTCAGCCCGCCGACGTCGGTGAGGTAGGTGACCACCGGCACGGATTTGGAGAACCAGCCGAGCCCCCAGCTCTGTTGCAGGATCAGCGCCGAAAACAAGACCAAGGCGATGACGATGAAGACGCCCAGCTTGAGTTCGGCCAGCCGGACCTGTTTTTTCTGCGGCATGCTCCCTCCCTTTGCAACGGCGGCGAGACCCGCCGCCACCGCGTCAACTGACGAATTTCCTCACATACGGATCCGTCGATCGCATCAACCCCGGGTAGTCCCCCTCGAAGCAGATGCCGCCGTTTTGCAGCATGACGAAGCGGTTGCGCGCAGCACCCGCGCCGTCACCGCCCGACAGGAAGCGCACGCCCCCGCCCCCGTCCGCCACGGCGCGCTCGCCCGCCATGACCGACGCGGCGTGCAGGTCGTGCGTGACAAAGACGCTGGTCACCCCCTCCAAGTCGCGCAGGCGTATCATCAACTCCAATATCGTGCGCTTGGTCACGGGGTCCAGCCCCGCCGTCGGCTCGTCGTACAACACCACCGGGGGCGAGCCGATCAGCGCCCGCGCGATGCCCACGCGGCGCTTCATCCCGCCCGAGAGCTGCGCCGGCATCTTGTCGATGGCGTCCTCCAGGCCCACGAAGCCGAGTTCGCGCCGCACCGCCTTTTCGATCTCCGCCTCGTCCACGGCGTCCTCCTCGAAAAGCCGGTAGCCGACGTTCTCCCGCACGCTGAGCGAGTCGAAGAGCGCCCCCTCCTGGAAGACCATGCCGATGCCGCGCCGCACCTCCACCAGCTCCCGCTCCGACAGGGGGGCGATGTCCCTGCCGCCGACGAGGATCTCGCCCTCCTCCGGGCCGATGAGCCCCAGGATCAACTTGAGGATCGTCGATTTGCCCGAACCGCTGGCGCCGAGGATGACGATGGCGTCGCCGCGATCGACGCGGAAGCTGACGTCCCGGAGGATGACTTCGTCCCCGAACGACTTGTGCACGCCGCGAAACTCGATCATTGGCTCGCCCATGTCCCCTTCCCCGCAATCCCGGTTTCCGACCATGACCCGCCCCCCCCGTCCGTCACCTGTTCATCAGGGGCGCCAGGTAGATGAGGATGTTGTTCAGGAAGAAGTCGGCGGCGATGACGAGTATGGACGAGCTGACGACCGCCTGGGTCGTGGACTTGCCCACGCCTTCCGTCCCCCCCGAGGTGCGCAGACCGATGTAGCACCCCGTCGTGGCGATGATGAGGCCGAAGACGACCGGCTTGACCAGCGTCCCCACCACGTCGGAGAACGCCATGGCGTTCATGGCGTCCGACCAATACTGGCTGGAGCTGATGAGCAGCTTGTAGGAGGCGATGAGCCACCCCCCCAGCATCCCGACGCTGTCGCAGACCACCGTCAGGAGCGGCAGCATGACGACCATGGCGAGCACGCGCGGCGTGACCAGCCGCCGCGTCGGGTCGGTGCCCAGCGCACGCATGGCGCTGATCTGCTCCGAGACGACCATCGAGCCCAGCTCCGAGGCGATGCCCGCGCCGATGCGCCCCGCCAGCATCAGCGCCGAGAGCACCGGGCCCAGCTCGCGGATGATCGTCAGGGCGACGAGCTGCCCGGTCATGCCGACCGCGCCGTAGCGGCGCAACGCCCCCTCGGACTGGATGGCCATGACCGCGCCGGTGAAAAAGCCGGTCAGCACGACGATGGTGAGCGAGCCGATGCCGATGCGATCCATCTGCAAAATGGTCTCGCGCAGATAGATCGGCGGCGTGAAGACGTTGGCGACCGCCCTGGCGCCGAGGCGCGTGTACGATTGGATGTCCCACAGCGCCCGCAGGATGAAACGCCAGGGCGCGCCCAGGGCGCGCATCAGGAGGCTCTTCTTCATATGTTCTATCGACCCCTGCGGCAGTTTATGGGGCGTCCCGCCCCCGGTCAAGTGGTTTTAGGCCCGCATTCAGAGCCGCCGGGATCGAGGGCGAGGCGGGGGGGCGTCAGGGCTGCGACAGCAACGGCGCGGACGGCGCCACCTCGGGCGCATTCGCCCCCTGCAGGCGCCGGGCGTACTTGCGGATGGTGTCCATGATGACGTTGTAATCGACCGGCTTGCCGACGTGCCCGTCCATGCCGGAGTCCAACACCTCTTGGACGTCCTCCTTGAAAACGTTCGCGGTCATGGCGATGATGGGCAGGGTCGCGGCGCCGGGGTGGCCGGAGGCGCGGATCTTGCGCGTCGCCGTACACCCGTCCATGTCCGGCATCTGCATGTCCATGAAGACCATCGCATAGTGGCCGGACGGCGCGGCGAGCACCTTCGCCACCGCCTCGACGCCGTTCTCCGCCTCCTCGATCGCCACATGCGTATCCCTGAGGAACGTCTTGAGGATCACCCGGTTGATGTCCACGTCGTCCACGATCAGGATGGTCAGGCCGCCGAAGTCGGGCGCGGCGTCCAGCGACGCGGCTTCGGCATCCTTGGCGGCGGCCGCGCCCCCCGCGTCCAGTCCGAAGCGGACCGAGAAGCTGAAGCACGTCCCCTGCCCCTCGACGCTCTCCACCTGGATGCGCCCGCCCATCAGCTCCACCAGGTTCAGGCTGATCGCCAAGCCCAGCCCCGTGCCGCCGTACTTGCGCGAGGTGCTGTTGTCCTCCTGCTCGAACGGCTTGAACATGCGGCCGAGGAACTCCTTCTTGATGCCGATGCCGGTGTCGCTCACCGCGAAGCGCAAGGCGACGGAGCCTTCGTCGCGCGCCGTCTCCTCGATGTCCAGCACCACCCTGCCGCGCTCGGGGGTGAACTTGATGGCGTTGCCCAGCAGGTTGATCAGCACCTGCGCCATGCGCATCTCGTCCCCCATCAGGCTGGGGGAGCCGACGTTGTGGAAGTCGATGACGAAGTCCAGCGACTTGTTCTGCGCCAGCGGCTGGAGCCCCACGCGGACCCCCTCCACCATCTGGCGCAGGTCGAAGGCGTCCAGGGCCAGCTTGAAGCGCCCGTCCTCGATCTTGGAGAAGTCGAGCACGTCGTTGATCAGGCCGAGCAGGTGCCGGGACGACAGGTCGATCTGCCTGACGCAGCGGTCGATCTCCCCCTGCTCGCGGCTCCGTTTGGCGATCTGCACCATGCCGATGATGGCGTTCATCGGCGTGCGTATCTCGTGGCTGAGGTTGGCGAGGAAGCGGCTCTTGGCCTGCCCCGCCTGCTTGGCCTGCTCCACGGCGGCGAACAGCCGCAGGATGCCGTTCATCTGCTGGCAGTAGAGCATGAAGGGCGAGACGATCTCCTTGGGGGAGAAGGTGTAGACGTATTTGTTCTGCTCCGACACGCCGCCGATCAGGATGTGGGACACCTCCCGGTCGTTGTCGAAGAACGGCATGCAGATGACGCTCGACAGCCCCAGCCCCAGCCACGGCTCGGAGGTGACGGGCGATTCGAACACCACTTCGCCCATCGTGAGGCCGCCCACGGAGTCGAGCCGCTGCCATTTCTCGTCGGGCAGGGTGACGACCGTCGATTCCGAGGGGAGGTTGATCTGGCTGACCAGCACCATCTGCCGGTTGCGGACATCGACGGCGAACAACGCCCCGGTCTCCAGTTGCAGCACATCGACGACCCCCTCGACGATGATCGTCGTGATCTCATCGGGGGCGGTGGCGAGGAACGCCATCTGCGCGTATTCGTGCATCCGGGAGAAGGCGTCGATGCTGCTGTCCAGCTTCTGCTGGGTGTCCCGGAGCTGTTGCGTGACGACCTCGGCGCGGGAGACCTTGTGCTGCACGGACTCGAACTCCGCCTGGAGGCGGGCGTGCTCCGCCTTCAATCTCTCGTAAGCTTGTCGTTCCAGGTCATCGAGCGGCATAGGGTAGACGGTCTGCGAAACGGGCGGGGCGGCTTGCGCAAGCGCGCCGACGGCGCGGCGCAGCCGTCCGCCCTTTTTAAAAGTCGTCCGAGGCGCGGCTGGTCGCCAGCCGCTAACGGATGAAGTTGGTCATGACGGGGTTGTCGTCGGGCGCGGGCGGCGCGACCACCCCCTTGCCGTGCTCCATGAGCTTGAGGAGCCAAGCCATGTTGCGCCCCAGCGTCCTGACGATCTGCAACCCCTCGAAATCCTGCGCGACCTCGCCCGGGGCGAAGCCGTGGACGATGTTCCAGTAGCACGAGCCGACCGTCGTGATCTCGGATATCTGGAAATACTTGTTGATCTGGTCGAAAGCCGCCGTGCCGCCGCTGCGGCGCAGGGCGACCACCCCCGCCCCCAGCTTCAGGCGCAGCAGGCCGCCCGCGACCCAGGAGACGAAGAAGGCGCGGTCCAGGAACGCCTTGAGCGTCCCGTTGATGCCGGAGAAATAGACCGGCGAGCCGATGACGATGCCGTCCGCCTCGACCAGCTTGGGCAGCAGCTCGTTGACCTTGTCGTCGAACGCGGCGCAGCGCAGGTCTTTTCTCGCCGCGCACTGCATGCAGGAGATGCAGCCGTGGACGTCCTCGTGGCCGACGCGCACCAGCTCGGTCCCGATCCCCTGCGCCGCGACCTCGCGCAGCAGGAGCTTCAGCGCCTCGGCGGTGTTCCCGTCCTCCCTAGGGCTTCCATTGATCGCCAGAACCTTCATCGTCCCCTCCCTTTCGGAAATCCGCTACTTCCGGTACAGCACAAGAAGCGCGGTCGAGTAGTTGTGATAGGCGTTCACGCCCCCGAGGCGGGCGTACTCCCCGAAACCGTAGTTGCCGAGCCAGGCCGGGACGACGCCGTCGGCGGACAGCGCCGACTGCATCATGCCGATGATCTCGTCCTTCATGATGCGGTTGAAGATGAACCGCCCGCGCGCCAGGCAGTCGGTCTGGAACACGGCGACCGTCTTGCCGTCGCCGATCTCGGCCTTCAGGTAGTCGAGCGACCGCTGCTGCTCGGAGAAGATCAGCTCCTCGTCGCGCATCGTGACCCAGACATTCAAGTCCTCGGGGCAGGTCACCGGGTAGTACATGGTCTCGCCGTCGTGCTTGGTGATGACCCGCAGGATGTGCTTGTTGCCGTACTCCTCGGCGAGCTTCGCCGGCAACTCCTCCGCCAACGCGCCGACCGGGATGGTGTCGCCGCAGGTGGCGGTGGCGGGCTTGGAGATGCGCCGGGTGTACTCCGACCACGCGCCCTTGCCGTTGAACTCGTGGATCAGGTTCCCCGCCGTCTTCGTGGCGACCAGCGGCTCGCCGTAGGCCGAGAACCCATGCGTCGCGCGGGTGGCGTTCAACAGCGTCGGGTCGGCGAAGCCCACGGCGAAGGCGTCGTGCTCGTTCATCACCCCGTCATGGTACTGGAAGCTGTACAGGCCGCGCATGTTGTCGGACGAGGTGCCGCCGAAGATGGTGACCTCGGGGCCGAAGACCTCGTCGAACGCCTTCAGCACGAGCGCGTTGTCGATGTCGATGCCCGAGCAGAGCAGGTAGACCAGGTTGACCGCGCCGCACCCGCCCTTCAGGCTTTGCGCCAGCTCCAACCCCTTCTCGTAGGAGTTGCGGCTGTAGATCCCGGTCACGCCCGCCGCCGCGACCTCCTTCTCCGGCCCGCAGATCGCCATGACGCCCAGCTCGTGCATCGACTCGCCGACCCCCTCGCGCCCGGTCACGGCGCAACCCGAGGCGCCGCAGAGCGCCGCCGACGGGACGTTGCGCCCGAGCGCCTCCGCCACCTTGTCGAGCTTGTGGCCCAAGGTCGCGTTGAACACGATGACGCGGCAGTCGTCGGGGACGCCTTCCGGGAACGCCACCTCGACGCACTCGTCGGCGGCCCGCTTGGAATTGACGCTACGCACGCTTGCGGAACGGAATCTGAGCATATCGCACTCCTTCTGATCTAAATCCAATGGTCCGACCTCGCCGCCCATCGACAGGGCGGGCGGCGCGTCACGCCAGTTGCTTCACGAGGTCCTGCAACTCGCCGAACAGCGCGGGCGCATTCTCCTTGGGCGCCGCGCCGTCCGCGCCCTTCAACACCTGCTCCAGCTCCCCCGCCAACCGGAATATCTTGTTGATGCGCAAATTGCCGCTCGCCCCCTTGATGGAGTGCGCCAGCTTCGCCGCCGCCGGGTAGTCCCCGCCACCGATGGCGTCCCCCAGCTTCGCCACGTCGTCCGGCAGGCTCTTGAGGTATTCGCCCAACAGCTTCTGGGCGACCGCCTGGGGGAGATTCAACCCTGACACGATGTCTTTGATGATTTCTTCACGCATATCCACTTCTCCTCCAGCATGCGCCGCAGGGGCCGGGGCCGCCGCCGGCGCCCCTGGCGCGCTCCGGACGCCGTCGGCGCGCCCCCCCGCCCCACGCTTGTCGTATTTCTGCAACTTCTCCTCCAGCAGCTTGAACGATATGGGCTTCGGGATGTGGTCGTCCATGCCCGCCCCGAGGCAGGCGTCGATGTCCTCCTGCGACCCGCCCCCGGTCAACGCGATGATGGGGACGTGCGCCCGGCCGTCCGACCGCTCCAGCTCGCGGATGCCCCGCGTCGCCTCGTAGCCGTCCATCTCCGGCATCTGCCCGTCCATGAGCACCGCGTCGTAACACCCCGTCCGCACCGCGGCCAGCGCCTCGCGCCCGTCGGCGGCGATGTCGCACTCGTGCCCCATCTTCTGGAGCATCCGCGACACCAGCTTCTGGTTGAGGTCTCCGTCTTCCGCCAGCAGGATCTTCATTCCCCGCCCCTTATGAAATCTCCCGGATGCCGCAACGCATCCCGTCCATGCCGGGATGAACGTCATCCCGCCCCATATAATCGTGCGTAAGCCCCCCCTCTGTCAAAACTAATTTCTTAAGTGCATCCGCGAAAACCTCTCGGACAAGGCGCGCCCCGCGGCGGGAAAAACTGGGTTTTGCCGCGGCGCACGCGGCTTCCGGGGCATTCGAGGCCCCTTGGGGGGACACACGTCGCTCTGTCGGACACACCGCACCATACCCATCGACCGTTGCGGGCGAATCCTTACAAATATTGACCGGTGCGAGCTTCTGGGCTACAGTTCCACTTTCTTCGCCGGTTCGGCCGCCGCCCCGTTTCCAAGGATGCGTCGCCCCCCTTAAAAAGCTCACCTCCGGGGGCGTTCCTGACGATGGAGTGATTCGTGCGGCGACAGGCGTATGTGCCAGTGCTGCGCCGACATGGCAAGGTCGGATATGCGACGTGGGAAGAATGCGACGGCTGGCGGGGACGCCGCCCCTCCGAGGGGTGCCGGACGGAGGTCTGGCCGCAGGTGGCATTTGAACGCCACGCCCCTCGTGATCGCCTTTTGCTGCGTCTCCTCCCTGGCGGTGCTGGGGCTCTCCTTCTACTCCATGGACCTGGTCCAGGAATCCCTGAACATGCTCAACGCCACCACCGAGCAGAGGTTGCGGGCGCTCGCCAGCGCCGCCGTCCACATCGTCCCGGTCGAGGACCTGGACCGGATACGGGACGCGGGGGACATGGACGCGCCGGTTTACGCCGACGCCAAGAAGAAGCTCTCCGACTTCACCGAGCAGTGGGGGCTGGAGTTCACCTATTACATGCGCCCCACGCCGGACGGCCGCTTCCAATACATCGTGGACGGCTCCTACGACGAGGAGACGACGGACGGCCCGGACAGCTTCTTCCCCATGGACGAGGAGCCCACCGCCGTGGCGGCGCTCTCCTCCGGCGAGGTCACCAACGAGAAGCTGGACGACACCTACGCCGACGGCTGGGAGGGGATCTCCTCGGGCTACGCGCCGGTCTACGACCGGGACGGCGGGATATACTGCGTCGTCGGCGTGGACATCATCGACAAGCAGATCGTCTCCCTGCAGAAAAGCATCCGCTGGTTGCAGCGCGTCCAGATCGCCGCGCTGTTCGTCGCCGTCATCTCGGGCGTCGCGATCATCCTGATGTACCGCCGGAAGGTGGCCGCCTCGATGCAGGCGTCCAAGGCCAAGAGCGAGTTCCTGTCGAACATGAGCCACGAGATGCGCACCCCCATGAACGCCATCCGGGGGATGACCGAGATCGCCAAGGCGTCCGGCGACGTGGACAAGAAGGACTACTGCCTCGACAGGATCGACACCGCCTCCACGCACATGCTCAACGTGATCAACGACATCTTGGACATGTCCAAGATCGAGGCGAACAAGTTCGACCTATCCCCGGTCAATTTCAATTTCGAGAAGATGCTGCAGAAGGTGGCGAGCATCGTCAACTTCCGAATCGAGGAGATGCGGCAGGAGTTCCGCATCCGCCTGGGCAGGAACATCCCGCAATACCTTTTCGCGGACGACCAGCGCCTCGCGCAAGTGCTGGCGAACCTCCTGTCCAACGCCGTGAAGTTCACGCCGGAGCGGGGCGTCATCACCCTCAGCGCCAACATGCTGGAGGAGCGGGACGGGGTGTGCACGTTGCAGCTCAAGGTCGCCGACACCGGCATAGGCATCTCCGCCGATCAGCAGGCGCGCCTGTTCGGCTCCTTCGAGCAGGCCGACGGCAGCACCTCGCGCAAATTCGGCGGCACGGGCCTGGGGTTGGCGATCTCCAAGCACATCGTGGAGATGATGGGCGGGAAGATCTGGGTGGAGTCGGCGCAGGGCAAAGGCTCGAAATTCTCCTTCACCGTCAAGGTGCGGGTGGGCGAGCCCCCCGTCGCCGAAACGAGGGCGTCCCGCGTGGACTGGGGCGCGGTCAGCGTGCTGTCGGTGGGCGGCACGGCCGACACCGGAAACTACGTCAGGGAGGCGGCGCGCAGGCTCGGCTTCGCCTACGAGATGGCGAACGACGGGGAGGCGGCGCGCGCGCTGCTGGAAAAGAACGGCGCCTACGACGTCACCTTCATCGACGGGCGGATCCCCGACATCGTGGACTTGGCGGAGCGGATCGGGCGCTTCAAGGGCGCGCACCACATCGCCGCCATCGTCTCCACCCTGGAATGGGAGGTCATCGCGGAGAGGTCGCGCAACATCGGCATCCACCACTTCCTGTCCAAGCCCGTGCTCCCGAGCGACATCGTCGATTGCCTGCGCGAGTGCTACGACATGCGCCATTCGGCGAGGCAGCGGGAGCGGGAGGTCGATTCGCTCGCCGGGCACAACATCCTCCTGGCCGAGGACGTGGACATCAACCGCGAGGTGGTGCTGTCGCTCCTGGAGCCGACGCACCTGGGCATCGTCTGCGCGACCAACGGCGCGGAGGCGGTCAAGCTCTTCACCGAGGCGCCGCAGGACTATGAGATGATCTTCATGGACGTCCAGATGCCGGAGATGGACGGCTACGAGGCCACGCGGCGCATCCGGGCGTCAGGCGCGCCGAACGCCCGGACGATACCGATCGTCGCCATGACCGCCAACGTCTTCCGCGAGGATGTCGAGAAATGCCTCGCCGCCGGCATGGACGACCACATCGGCAAGCCGATCAGCCTCGGGGATGTGCTGGGGAAGCTGCGGCAGCATCTGCGCACGGACGGCGCCTGCGGCGCGGGCGCGCACGCCGCCACCGGCGCCCCGGCCCCCGCAGACGCCGCCATCTTCGGGCGGGCGGGGCAGGCTCGCCCCGCATCCATCGACGCCCCCGGCGACGCCGGGGACGTGGGCGGCGTGACATGCGAGCAACCCGTCTCGGCGCTCTAGCGCCCGCAGGGGCTCAGGGAACCTCTAAAAACCCCGGACGCTGCGTTGCGCCTTGTCTGCGAGCTTTTTAGAGCCCCCCCCCTCAGAAGCCCCTGACCAGCTCCATGTAGCCATCAAAGTTCCTACGCATCTCCGCGAGCGAGTCGCCGCCGAACTTCTCGACGAAAGCCTCCGCCAGCACGACGCCCAGCATCGCCTCCGCCACCACGCCTGCGGCGGGGACGGCGCAGACGTCCCCCCGCTCCACGGCGGCGTCGAACGGCTGCTTGCCTTCGACGTCCACGGAGGCGAGCGGGCGGCGCAACGTGGGGATCGGCTTCAGGTGGACGCGCACGCGCAACTCCTCGCCGTTGCTGACGCCCCCCTCCACCCCCCCCGCCCTGTTGGTGGCGCGGGTGAAGCGGCATGCGGCGGCGTCATAAGAGATGGCGTCATGGACGAGGGAGCCGGGGTTGTGCGCGCCCTCGACGCCGGCGCCGACCTCCACCGCCTTGGCGGAAGGGATGCTCATCATCGCCTGGGCGATGCGCCCGTCCAGGCGCCGGTCCCACTGGACGTGCGAACCGAGCCCCGGGGGGACGCCCCCCGCGACGACCTCGACGACGCCGCCCAAGGTGTCACCGTCCCTCCCGGCGCCGTCGATCAGCGCCGCCATGCGCCTCGCCGCCTCCGCGTCCGCGACGCGCAACCCCGCCGGGTCGTCCTGGTCGATGGCGAGGATCGCCGCCAGCGGCAGGGACTCGAACCCGGTGGCGACGCGGGCGGCGCCGATGGCGAGGACGTGGCTGGCGACCTCGACGCCGAAGCACGCCGTCAGCGTCCGGCAGAAGGCGCCCCCGGCGACGCGGGCCGCCGTCTCGCGGGCGCTGGCGCGCTCCAAGACGTCGCGCACGTCGTGCGTCTGGTACTTCACGGCGCCGGCGAGGTCGGCGTGGCCGGGGCGGGGGCGCGTCACGCGCCGCAAGTCATCGTCGGACGCGCCTGCGACCGGATCGGGGGACATGGCGGCCGTCCAGTTCGCCCAATCCTTGTTCTCGACCAGGAAGGCGACCGGGCTCCCCAGCGTCCTGCCGTGGCGCACGCCGGCGAGCACCTCCACCCGGTCGCTCTCGATCGCCATGCGCCCGCCGCGCCCGTAGCCGAGCTGTCGCCGCCGCAACTGCCGGTCTATGAACCCCCGGTCGATCTCCAAACCCGCCGGCAGCCCTTCCAAGAACCCGACCAGCCCCTTGCCGTGCGACTCCCCAGCCGTGTAAAACCGCAACATCGTCCCATCCCCCCTCGATCATGCCCGCCCATTGTACAACGTCCGCGACATCTTTGCACTTGACTTGGGCTCGGGCTCCGGTCATCATCCCCACGCCCTGCCCGTTCCCCGCCCTCGAATTCAAACATCCGTTTTGAATTGGAGGACGCCCGTTGACCCATTCCAACCTTGACCGCGCCGCCGCACCCGCCCCCCACGCCGCACCGACCGCACCCGACTCCGCCGCCCGCGAAAGCGCCTCTGCGCACCGGCGCGCCCCGCCACGGCAGCAACTTCCGCTGTTCGGCGACGAGGGCATCGCCGACCTCCGGCGCGAGTTGCACCGGCGCGCCGTCCGGCGCGTGGTGAACCGCACGGACGTCGAGGACATCGTCCAGGACGCGCTCTTGGACGTGGTCCGCCAGTCCCGTCACATCGCGGCGAAGCAATGCCCGCGGGCGTGGTGCATGGGCATCTTGCGCAACAAGGTCGGCAACTACTACCGCAAACACCGCCTCGAACGGCACCACGCCGGCGAGGGCGACGCGCCGCCCCCCAGGCTCGACGCCCCGCCTCCGCGCATGCCGCCGTCGCCGGAAGACGAGTTGCTGCGCAAGGAGCTGGAGGAGGTCGTAGCCGCCGCCATCGACAGGCTGCCCCGCATGCAGCGGCTGGTGATGGAGCTGTCGATCGACGGGGCCGGGCCGGGGGAGATCGCCCGCGACATGGCCCCCGCGCGCTACCAGTCGGTCATCAACCACCTGCATCGCGGGCGCAGGAGGCTGGCGCTGGACTTGGAGCGGTACGGCGCGGGGGCGCCGGGCGGGATGCACGGCATGAAGCGCAGCCGGGGGCGTTCCGAGGCGCGCTATTCGGAGAAGACCTCCGCCTCGAAGACGTAGAATTCGCTGTCGGGGCTGTCCCAGGCGTATTTGGGAAGGCCGGACTTGCGGCAGGTCTGCTCCAGGAACTCCCGCCGGTCCCAGCCGTATTCCACCGCCACCTGCGGCAGCAGCAGCCCCCGGTTCACCCCATGCACCATGTAGATGCCGTGGCGGCCGACCTGGACCTCCTCCACGGACTTTACGCGGACAAGCGGGCCGAGCACGGATATCTCCAGCGCCAGGCCCGGCACTTCGTCCCGGGTCACAGGGGGGAAGCGGGGGTCTTCGAGCGCCGCGCTGAGGACGCAGCGCCGGACCGTCAGGTAAAGCTCTTGATCCGACTCGATCAGGCCGATGCAACCGCGCAGGTCGCCGTCCTTGTGCAACGACACGAACGCGCCTTTGCGCTCGCGCAACCCCGCCCCGCCTCCGGGAAGCATCCGAAGCTCCTCGGGCGCGGGGAGCCCCGGAAGGCTCCGCGACGCGAAATACCCCTCCAGCGTCCGGCGCGCCAAGTCGAGCAGGATCGATTTTTCAACGTCGTCCAACATGGCTTCCCTCCGGCTATTCGGTCTATTCGGACGATCCCAGGGGGGGCTGGGGCGCGGCTTCCGCCTGTCGCTGGCGCAACTCCTCGAGCCTGCGCAACCTGCCCAGCTCCTTGCGCTCGGCGACCCGTTGCTTGCGGCGCGCGAGCACCTTTATGCGCCGGGTCTCGCGCATCTTGACGCGGTCGTCGAGCTTCCGCCAGAACTCCCGGAAATACTGCACCATGGAGACCAAGGCGAAGACGACCACGACCCCGAGCAGTATGCGCGCCGTGGCGGCCACCCAACCGCCGTACCTGTCGCCCAAGATCAGGCCGAACACGGCGGCGACCTGCATCACCATCTTCCCCTTGCCGAGCAGGGAGACGTCGATGGAGAACCCTTCGTGCGCGGCGATGCTGCGCAACCCGCTGACGGCGAACTCCCGCCCGATGATGATCACCACGGCCCAGGCGGGGGCGATGGTGCCGCCCCACCAAGCGTGGGCGGCGATATCCCCGAGGAGGGGGGCGGGGTTGACGTTCCGTTGCACCAAGGCGATGAGCGCCGAGGAGATCAGGAGCTTGTCGGCGATGGGGTCGAGCAACCGCCCGAGGGTCGTCACCTGCTTGCGCCGCCGCGCCAGGTAGCCGTCCAGCAGGTCGGTCAGCGCGGCGGCGAGGAACAGGCTCGCACCCCAGCGCGTCCGGTCGGAGAGGTCGCCGACCAGCAGGACGGTGACCACCACTGGGACTAGGAATATCCGGCCAATCGTCAATGCGTTCGGCAGATTCATAGGCGCAAAGCGTACCACAAAACGACAGTTTGACCGACTAAAGAATTCCGCGCGCCATCGCGGGCGCCACGGGATTCCAGAAAACGTTTTAACGCCACCGATGGTATACTAAGACCGTTTCGCGGTGAACGTTTTTTTACGAAAAGGCGTCTTTTACTTTTACGTCCTTATATTTCATTTTCGACGAAGGAAGCCCCATGGTCAAAGCACTCATACTCGCCGGCGGGAAGGGCGCGCGGTTGCGCCCCTTGGCGTTGCACGTCCCGAAACCGATCGTGCCGCTGGCGAACATCCCGTTCCTGTTCTACCAGATCGACCGCGTGAAGCGCGCCGCCATCACCGAAGTCGTCCTCAGCCTCTCCTACCAGCCGCGCAAGATCATCGACATCTTCGGCGACGGGATGCCGTTCGGCGTGACCATGCGCTACACGCACGAGGATCTGCCGCTCGGCACCGCAGGCGCGTTCAAGGCGGCGGAGAACCTGATCGACGACACGATGATCGTGCTGAACGGCGACGTGCTGACCGACATCGACCTGACCGACCTGCTCCGCTTCCACCGCGAGAAGGGGGCGGAGGCGACGCTCGCGACCGTGCGCGTCATGAACCCCTCCGGCTACGGCCTGGTGGAGGCGAGGGCGGACGGGCGCGTCGCCCGGTTCACGGAGAAGCCGCCGGAGGACGATGTGACCGGCGACACGATCAACGCAGGCATCTACGTCTTGGAGCGCTCGGTTTTGGCGCGCATCCCGGCGGGAAGCGCCCAGAGTTTCGAACGAGACCTCTTCCCCCTGATGGCGCAAGAGGGTGCGGCGATCTACGCCTACCACACGCAGGGGTTCTGGCAGGACATCGGCAGCCCCGCGAAATACCTGGACGCCAGCTTCGGCGTCATCTCCGGGCGGGTCAAACTGCCGCGCTACCCGCACAACTCCTGCCTGCAAAACGATTGGGAGAAGGCGCGCATCACCATCGACGACATCTCCATGCTGGACGGGAAGTGCGTCGTCAAACCCGGCGTCTCGATCGAGAACTCGGTGCTGGGCGAGGGATGCAGGATCGAGGAGGGGGCGCGCATCAAGGACTCGGTCATCTGGAGCGGCACGCGCGTCCTGCCCAGCGCGCGCATCGAGCGGTCGATCGTGGGGCGGCAATGCTACATCGGCGAGGGGGCGCGCCTGCGGCCGGGGACGGTGTTGGGCGACAAGTCCAGCGTCTCGGACTTCAGCGTCATCTGACCCGCCGCCTCCGTGGCATGCGGGGCATGCGGGCTCGCCCCGTGCGACAAACGCCGGGTTGCCGCGGGGATGTTGCAGGGTGCGGGGCGAATCCCCGCCGGGTTACACGAACAACTGCAACACCTCGTTTGACAGCAGCATCCCCCGGCGCGTCAGGCGCAGGCGCTCCCCGGTCCAGTCGAGCAGCCCCGCGTCGCAGAAATCCTCCAGCGCCGCCCGGCGCTCCTCCAGCAGGCTTTCCGCCGCCTCGGGGATTCCGCGCAACCGCACTCCTTCCGCAAGGCGCAGCCCGAGGAAGAACAACTCCTCCGCAGCCCGCCTTCCCGTGACCTCGTCGCTCCACGCCACGGGGCTCCGTCCGGCTTCGACCCGCCGGAAATA
Organism: Acidobacteriota bacterium; assembly: GCA_031271905.1. Classification (GTDB taxonomy): domain Bacteria; phylum Acidobacteriota; class UBA6911; order UBA6911; family UBA6911; genus UBA6911. The sequence goes on along the minus strand of JAISUT010000030.1, from coordinate 35,784 downwards.
TTCGCCGAAATCGCAGACGTTGGCATACCGGCGCCGCCCGTCGAAAGAATGGCTCCCCAACCCGAAGCCGTAGACCGGTTCGCGCCGCCAATATTTCAAGTTGTGCCGCGAGGAGCGCCCCCCCTTGGCGAAATTGCTGATCTCGTACTGCGCGAAGCCCCGGGCGGCAAGGTCGCCCACCGTCTCCGCGTAGAGGTCGGCGACCAGGTCGTCGTCCGGCAGCGTCGGGGCGCCCCCCGCTTGCGGCGCGCGTAGCGGCGAGTCGTCGTCCAAGTCCAGCATGTAGACCGAGAGGTGGCGCACCGGGAGGTCTGTCGCGCGGGCGAGCGTCTCGCGCCAGCTCCCCGCCGTCTGCCCCGGCAGCCCCAACATCAGGTCGAGGCTGACGTCCTCGAACCCCGCCCCGCCGCCCCTGCGGCCGAGCGCGTCCATGGCCTCGGCGACCGCCGCCACGTCATGGATGCGCCCGACCGCCCGCAGCTCCGCGTCGGAGAAAGACTGCGCGCCCAAGGAGACGCGGTTCACCCCGGCTTGCCGGTACGCCGCCGCCTTGTCCGAAGAGACCGTCCCGGGGTTCGCCTCCAGCGTCGTCTCGCAATCGCCGGCGAGGACGAACAGCCGCCGGCATCCGTCCAAAAGGTCGGCTATCCACCGCGCCGGGACCAGGCTGGGCGTGCCCCCGCCCAAATAGATCGAATCGACCAGGAGCGGCTCGCCGCGCCGTGCGGCGGCGAAAAGCCGCATCTCCCGCAGGAGCGCGTCCGCGTAGCGCTCCCCGGCCCCGGCGTCCGCTTCGTCGCCGCCGTCGAACGGGAAGCTGAGGAAATGGCAGTAGCCGCACTTGCTCCGGCAGAAAGGGATGTGGATGTAGATTCCGGCGGCGGTCACAGGTCGGCCAGCGTTTCCAAGGGGACGAACCGGACTCCGGCGGCGGCGAGCTCCTCCGCCGCCGCTTTCTCCGTCTGCGGCGCGATGCCCCGCACCGCGTCCGCGACCACCGCGACCTGCACGCCGAGGCGGCGCAGCCCCAGGCAGGCGGCCTTGACGCAATACTCGGTCGCCACGCCGAAGACGGCGGCGCGCGGCGGCAGGGCGCGCACCAGCCGCTCTGCGGCGGGGTTGGTGAAAACGTCGAAGGTCGCCTTCTCGACGATGACCTGCCGGCGCTTGCGCACGGCATCCGCCGCGGCCTCGGCCAAACCGCCATCGGCGGGCGCGGCGGGGAACACCAGCGGGTCGGCGAGCAGCGTTTCACCGATCTTGCGCGCCCCGTCCGTCCCCCGGACGCAGTGCGGCGGGAACTGCCCGAACTCCGGGTCGTCCGGCGCGTGGACGTCCATCGACGAGAGCACCGGGATTTCGTTTTTCACGGCGAAATCGAACAGCCTGCCGAGCGCGGGGACGATCCGCTCGGCGTCAGGCACATACAGCGCGCCCGACCTGAGCATGAAATCCTTCTGCGTATCGACATCGAAAAAAAACAGGTCTTTCATCCCACCGCCTCCACCGCTTCCGTCCGTTTCGCGGCGCATCTTCTTTTCTTTTTGCTCTCTTTTTGACGGCTTGACGCGCGTACGCCCGGATTATACCGCGACACGCGGGCGCGAACGCCCTAAAACAACCTCTCCAGCAGGAAACGCCAGAGCGTGCAGGTGCCGAACCCCAGCAGGATGCCGAGGCCGACGACCAGCGCGCAGTAGCGCGGGTTGTGGTTGTATTGGCTCGCCAAGAGGCTCGCGGTGACATGCGAGGGCATCGCCGCCTGGAAGACGCTTATCTTGGGCAGGATTCCGCCGGAGTGGAGCGCCAGGGCCAGGGCCGCCGCCAGCGCCGGCGCCAGCAACAGCTTGTAGCCGAGCCCCGCCGCGAGCAGCCTCCATTCGTCCTTGAGGCCGCCGACGCGCAGTTGCAGCCCGATGGAGAACAGCGACATGGGCGACATCGTGGCGACCAGCATGTCGAGCAGGGGGTTGATCGTCCCCATGTCCATGAAACGCGGCAGGACGAGCGCCAGCAGGAAGCCGACAAACGGCGGGAAGCGGAGCATGCGCCCGAGCACGAACAGGAAGCCCGGCCCCCCGCCCGCGCCGGACCCGTCCTGCGGCGCCTTCAGGATGGCGACCACACCGAAGGTGGCGAAGACGAGGAAGGTGGACTGGTCGAACACGATCCCGTCGTGGATGCGCTCCGCGCCGTAGAACGCCGTTATCATGGGGAAGCCGAAAAAGCCGGTGTTGCCCAGGCCGCAGGTGATCAGGAGCGCCGTGCGCGAGGCCGGGGGGAGATGCAACTTCCTGTCGCAGAGGCGCACGAACACCCACGCCCCGCCCCAGACGAGGGCGGGCGCCAGGAGCGGCAGCAGCACGGCGGCGCCCCATTGCACCTCGGGGACGAAGCGCAGGGAGAGCGCCGGCAGCACCAAGTAGATAAGCCAGGCGTTGACGCCTTTGTAGGCGTCCCGCGGCAGGAGCTTCAGCCCTCCCATCAGGACGCCGAAGCCGAGGCTGACGAAGATCAACAGGAAATTCGACATTTGCGACACAACCTAAGCCCCTGCGACAAACCGCCGCATTCCAAGGACGCTTCGCGGCGCCGCGACGTCACTTGCGGTCGTAGACGGAGAGCGCCTTCTTCCGCAGCCGGATGGTCTTGGGCGTGATCTCCACCAGCTCGTCGTCGTTGATGAACTCCAGCGCCTGCTCCAGCGAAAGGTCCTTGAACGGCACCAGGCGGATGGCCTCGTCCGCAGTCGAGGCGCGCATGTTGGTCAGCTTCTTCTCCTTGGTGACGTTCACGTCCAAGTCCACCGTGCGCGCGTTCTCGCCGATGATCATCCCCTCGTAGACCTCGGTGCCGGGGCGCACGAACAGCTCGCCGCGCTCCTGCAGGTTGTAGAGCGCGTAGCTGGTCGCCTTGCCCGCGCGGTCGGCCACCATCGCGCCGTTCATGCGGTTGTTGATGTCGCCGCTCCACTCACCCCAGCGCAGGAACATCGAGTTGAGCAGCCCCGTCCCCTTGGTGTCGGTCAAAAACTCGGAGCGGAAGCCGATCATGCCGCGCGAGGGGACTTCGAAGTCCATCCGCACGCGCCCCGCGCCGTGATCGACGATCCGGGACATCTTCCCCTTGCGCCGCCCCATCGCCTCGGTGATGACGCCGATGAAGTTGTCCGGGCAGTCGATGACCACCTGCTCTATCGGCTCCATCAGGACGCCGTCGATCTCGCGGGTGATCACCTCCGGCTTGGAGACCTGCATCTCGTAATCCTCCCGCCGCATCATCTCGATCAGGATGGACAGTTGCAGCTCCCCGCGCCCGGAGACCTTGAGGCTCTCCACCTCGCCCTCCTCCTCCACGCGGATGGCGACGTTGGCCAGCGCCTCCTTTTCCAGGCGCGCCCGCAGATGGCGCGAGGTGACGAACTTCCCTTCCCGCCCCGCCAGCGGCGAGGTGTTGGCGTGGAAGACCATCGAGATCGTCGGCTCGTCCACCTGGATGGGGGGCAGGGGCGCGGGCTCCTCCGCGTCCGAGACCGTCTCGCCGATGTAGATGCCCTCGATGCCCGCCAAGGCGATGATCTCCCCCGCCGCGGCCTCCTCCACCGGCTGCTGCTTCAGCCCCTCGAAGGCGAAGAGCTTCGTGATGCGCGGCTTCTGGACCGTGCCGTCGAGCTTGCAGACGGAGACGGTGTCCCCCACGGCGATCTTGCCGGAGAAGATGCGCCCGATGGCGATGCGCCCGACGTAGTCGTTGTAGTCCAAGGTCGTCACCAGCACTTGCAGCTTGTCGTCGAGTAGCGGCTCCGGGGCGGGGATGGTCTCCAGTATCTGCTCGAACAGCGGCCGCAGGTCTTCCGACGGGTCGTCGAGGTTCTTTTTGGCGACCCCCTGCTTGCTGACGGCGTACAGGATGGGGAAGTCTATCTGCTCCTCCCCCGCGTCCAGGTCGATGAAAAGGTCGTAGATCTCGTTGACGACCTCCTGCGGACGCGCGTCGGCGCGGTCGATCTTGTTGACGACGACGATGGTCGGCAGCTTCTGCTCCAGCGCCTTGCGCAGCACGAAGCGCGTCTGCGGCAGCGGCCCCTCCGAGGCGTCCACCAGCAGCATCACGCCGTCCACCATCTTGAGCACCCGCTCGACCTCGCCGCCGAAGTCGGCGTGGCCGGGGGTGTCCACGATGTTGATCTTGACCGATTTGTAGTGGATGGCGGTGTTCTTGGCCATGATGGTGATGCCCCGCTCCCGCTCCAGGTCGAGGTTGTCCATGACCCTTTCCGCGACATGTTCGTTTTCACGGAACGTGCCGCTCTGTTTCAGCATGGCGTCCACCAAGGTGGTCTTGCCGTGGTCTACGTGGGCGATGATGGCGATGTTGCGGATGTCTTCTCTTCTCATTGCAAGCCTCTAGCGAAAAAGGAATCAGAAAGGATAGCAGGACGGGGGGAAAGTACAACCGGGAAGAGGCTTGATGGTGGGATCGGGCGGGGCGCCCGCGAAGACGGGGCCCCAGGGCGGCGGCGCGCCCGCCGGCGGTTTTTTGCAGATGCCTTGGGATGAGGCGCCGGGCGGCGGCGGGGCACTGGCCGCCCGCCCGGCGCAGGCGTGGACTACATGGGCGACGTCAAGTTCTCGTCGGCGGTCTCGCGAGCCTTGCGGTATTGCTTGTCGATGCCGATGGTCGTGTTGTTGTGAAGGGCCTTGTAGATCACCTCCAGGCGGTCTTTCGCCTTGGCGGCGACGGCTTGGGCGGCGGCGTCCCCGGCCTCGCCCGTCAACTGCGCCTTGGCGTACGCCACCAGGGCGTTGTCCACCTTCCGCTGCTCGTCCAGGCAGCGGCCGATCAGATAGTACCCGTCCGCGTATTTCTCGACCTTCAGGGCGTTGACGACCGAAGCGATGGCCTGGTCGTATTTCTTATCGTTGTAATAGGCTGCGCCGATGTTGTGGTTGATCGCGCGACGCAACGCGGGCAACGCCGCCTTGACCTCCGCCGACGGATCCTTGAGCTTGTCCATCGACGCGAGGGTCGCCTGCGCGTACTCGATCGTCTTCGCCGTGTCTTCCTTCGCCGCATAGTGGTTCATCAACTCGTAGCGCAGATTGAACTCCGCCTCGTACTCCGGCGCATTCAAAACCGGTTCGAGCCATTTGAAGTAACTGGCGTCGTCTTGCTTGTCTTTGTAGATGCGGGCGATCTCGAGGGCGATGGCGGGCTGGGGGTCGATTTTGTAGATTTCCTCCAAGGCTTTGAGGTACTTGTCCTCGTGCTTGAGCTCTTTGGCCGCCGAGGCGATGAGCAACAGCGTCTCCTTTTCCCCCGGCTTGAAAGCGTTCCACTGCTCCGCCAAGGTTTCCAGCTCTTGGTATTTCTTCTCTTCGGAACATTTGAACAGGAGCCTTTTGAACGAGCCGTCGAAATAGGCGATCATCTTGGAGTCCGGGTTCTTCTGCATGAACTCGATGATCATCGCGCCGCTTTTCAGGGGATCCGTCTCTTGGTCGGCGGCCTCCCATGCCGCGTAGTGCTCCTCGTACACGGGATCGTATTCCTCTTCCGCCTCGTCCTGGAACGCGGCGTACGCCGGATGGGCGGCGACTACGGACATGAACAAGACTGCCCCCGAAGCGAGCACAACCGCAAGCAAACCCGAAAGAAGCATTTCGCAATAGCGCTTCATGAGTGGTTCCCCTCCTCGAAAATCTTACATCCGGCGCGAGCCGTCCCGCCGGAACATCCCCTGCCTTTCGCGCCACAACTTTGCTGCGGACGCAACGTCCCGACCAAATATATGTGAATACGAGCCGGCGTCTTCGATGTTTTGGGTGCGAACACCCACGCCAAGTCGCGGTCGCCAATCCCGAAGGCGCCCGCGCCCAGATGGATCCGACCCGCCCGAAGACCTCTAACGCCCGACCCGATGCCGTATTTAATCACAGTTGATGGTCTCGCGTCGAGATAAATTACGCTCTTGCATCACGCCGACTCTTTTTCTACAATTTCTGCGGTTTTGGGAGATCGTCTAACGGTAGGACAGATGGCTCTGGACCATCCAGTCGGGGTTCGAATCCCTGTCTCCCAGCCACCCTCCCCTGCGGTCTCGATTTTCAATTCCGTCCCGGTTCGACCTGATTCCCGGCTCCGCCCGCCGCGTTTTCGTAGTAGAATCCGGGTCCTATATGGCGACGATTGGAAAGGGGAGCCCCGCATGGATGGAAAACGTCTTTTCTTCGTGGCGCCGGTGGCGCTATTGTGCTGTCTGATGCTTTTGACCGGTTGCCGGCCTTCCGTCGAAGACGCGCGCGCCCCCGCATTCGCCTATTTCCAATACTCCGGCGGCGGGGTGTTGGACGGCGGCGGTTGGCGGGACGACTTCGACGCGGCGGCGCTCGGCGAACGTTGGGCCTTCCCGCCCACGCGGCCGGAGCATCCGTGGTGGAGCGTCGCCAAGGGGGGGCTGACGTTGAACTCCACGGCGCACACGATCAGGGAGGACGCGCCGTCGTCGCTAGTCGGCGTCAAGCGGCAGGCGGGTGATTTCCAGGCGCAGACCGAGCTGCGCTACCAGCCGCGCCGCGAGGGGGACGTCGCGGGCATCGTCTATTACCGCGACGCGGCGCACAACTTCGTCTTCGGCAAGGCCGTCGATGCCGGGGGCGCGCCGGTCATCGTCCTCGACCGTGCGCAGGCGACCGTGAAGCGTCTGGCGGAGATCAAGATCGACAAGGGGCGCCAAGGCAAGGCGGTGACGCTCAAGGTGACGGGGGAGGGGGACGCCTATTCCTTCCATGCGTCGTTCGACGGCGGCGGCCATTGGATCGCCGTCGTGGAGTCGGTTGACGCCCCCGCCGACGCCGCCCCCGCCGGCGGCTTCGCCATCCCCGGCTTCCCGCCGCCCCCCGCCCCCGCTCCCGGCGCCGCCCCCCCCGTCGAGGAATTCGTCGGGCTTTACACCTACGCCAACCCCGCGCCGGTGCGCGACAACCCCGTCCCTTGGGAGGAAGGCGGGTTCGAGACCAGGCGGTACCGCAACATGTTCGCCGAGGCGGGCTATCCGCAGGCGGAGATCGACAAGAGGCTGAAGGGGATTTTCCATGAGGTCTTCGAGGGACCCGACCGCGTCTATTTCGAAGTGGGCGAGGACATGGCGTACATCTCCGACCTGAAGAACCACGACGTGCGCACCGAGGGGATGTCCTACGGGATGATGGTCGCCGTGCAGTTCGACCGGCGGGACGTCTTCGACCGGCTCTGGCGCTGGAGCAAGAAGTACATGCAGCACAGGGACGGCCCGATGAAGGGCTATTTCGCATGGAGCCTCAAGACGGACGGCACGCATAACGCCGAGGGGCCCGCGTCGGACGGGGAGCTGTATTACGTCACATCGCTCATCTTCGCCTCGAACCGCTGGGGTGACGACGGCGGGATCGACTATCTCAAAGAGGCGCGCCACATCCTCGACTGCGCCTTCGCCAAGGACGGCACGGGCGACATCGCCAATTTCATCGACGAGAGGCGCCACTTGATCACGTTCGTGCCCGACGGCGCGGGGAGCGGCTGGACCGACCCGTCCTATCACATCCCGGCGTTCTACGAGGTCTGGGCGCGCTGGGCGGATGACGGGCGCGCCGATTTCTGGCGGGAGTGCGCGCGGGCGACCCGCGAGTACCTGCACAAGTCGGTCGATCCGGTGACGGCGCTGAACCCCGACCAGAACAACTTCGACGGCTCGGTCATGGTGCGGCAGATGCCGTCCGGCGCCACGTTCCGCAACGAGACCTTCCGTTTCGACTCGTGGCGGGTGCCGATGAACATCGCGCTCGACTATTCCTGGTGCGCCGCAGACAAGGACTGGCAGCGGGAGTACAGCGGCAAGTTCCAGGACTTCCTCTATCTGCAAGGGGTGCGCACGTTCGTAGACCAGTTCGACATGGACGGGTCGGCGCCGCAGTGGATCCTGCCGGCGGGGGGCAAGGCGAAGCTACGGCATTCGGTGGGGCTGGTCGGGACGGCGGCGGCGGTGTCGCTGGCATCGACCCGCGCCAAGAGCTACGAGTTCATCGACCATTTCTGGGAGACGGAGAACGTCCCCTACGACGACGGGTACTTTGACGCCTACTACGACGGGTTGTTGCGGCTGTTCGCCTTCATGCACCTGAGCGGGAACTACCGGGTGATCTTCCCGGCGGAGTGAAGGCGCGCGCCGCCGGCGAGGGATTGTCCACGATGCGCGGACGGGAGGGGTGATGGGACACGGCAAGGCGATTGACGGGTTGACCGCCGGGCAGCTCAAGGAACTGCTCGCCATCTACGCCAAAAACTGGCTGGCGATGGACGGCGTCTGGTTCCAGTCGGTGGAGGAGAGGTTCGGCATGGACGAAGCCATGCTGCATGACGCCAACGCCTGGCGGCGATTCACCGTCGTCGAGGCCCGGCGCATCAAAGCGTTTCTGGGGCTGCCGGAACAGGCGGGGCTCGACGGGCTGGAGCGGGCGCTGGCGCTACGCTTCTACGCCAACATCAACCGCGACGAGGCCAGATGGGAAGACGGCGCGCTCTGCTACCGGACGCTCGAGTGCCGGGTGCAGCAGGCGCGGCTTCGCAAGGGGATGCCGCTTCACCCTTGCAAGGGGGTGGGGCTGATCGAATACAGCGGCTTCGCGGCGGAGATCGACCGGCGCATCGTGACGGAATGCGTCAGTTGCCATCCCGACGTCACCGACCCTTCCTGCAACTGCGCTTGGCGCTTCACGTTGGAATAGGCGCAGACGGCGTGGCGGTGAGGCGGGGGATTTTCGCGGACCGCCCCCGGAATGCAAAATAAACGCGGGTCGCCCCCCGGCGATATTGGCGCAACGATGGCGCGGGTGTAAACTACGCTCCTTGGTCGAGTCTGCCGGGTGATCGAGCGGTGGCTGTTGGATGGATGCGTTGCTTCTAATAACACCCCCATGAAAAAATTAAAGGCGAGGTTGTTTACGATCTGGTGTTGGACGGCGTGCGGGTTGAGCACCGCGTTCTGGGCGACGGTCTCCGTCGCGGGGAGCCTCGCGTCGGGCGCCGGACGGCTGCAACACTATTGCATGCGCCGCTGGTCGCGGGACAACCTCTGGCTCAGCCGCGCCCGGGTCGAGATCGAAGGGTTGGAGAACGTGGACCGGGGGCGGCCGCAGATATTCGTCGCCAACCACAGCGGCCTGCACGACATCCTCTCCCTTGCGGCGCACCTGCCCATCCAGTTCCGTTGGATCGCCAAGAAGTCGCTGTTCAGCGTCCCGTTCATGGGCTGGCACATGCGGCGTTCCGGCTACATCCCCATCGACCGGGAGAATCCGCGCGAGGCGGCGCGTAGCATCATCGCGGCGGCGGAGGCGATCGCGGGCGGCGTGAACGCCATCGCCTTCCCCGAGGGGACGCGCAGCCGGACGGGGGGGCTGGGCGAGTTCCACAGCGGGGCGTTCGCGCTGGCGTTGCGCGCCGGCGTCCCGCTCGTCCCGGTCGTCATCGACGGCAGTTGGCGCGTCATCGCCCCCAAGTCGCTCCAAGTGAACCCCGGCACGGTCATCCGCATCAAGGTCGGCAGCCCCGTGGACGTGGGGGCGTACCAAAGGTCGGAGAAGCGCCGCCTCATGGAGGACGTGTTCGCGGCCATGGCCGCGAACCTCGCCGAGGTGCAAGGCCGGCGGTCGCCGGACGAGGAGTTGCGCGACCCCGTCCGACGCTGGATAGAAGGGAACCTCTAAAAACCTCGCAGACAAGGCGTCGCCGCAGGTCGAAAAGCGGGGTTTGCCGAGGCGAATGGGCATTTCCGGCCAAGGCGCGACGCAGCGTCCGTTTTTTTCAGAGGTTCCCGGAAGGGAGGCGGCGGGGACGGGGGCGCGCCCCCGCCCCCGCCCTTCGATCAATGTGCGGGATGCGCGGGGGCGCCGTCGGCCGCGAGCAGCGCGTCCCATTCCCCGGGCGTCAGGCGTTGCGCCTTTTCCAATTGCGCGGATATCTGGAGCAGCCTGCGCAGGCGCGCCTCCCCGTCCGGCTCGGCGGCCAAGCATGCGTCCAGCCGCCGCCGCACCGTCGCCGCGTCACGCCCCGCCGCGCCCGCAGGCGCCTTCTGGAGCAGGGATTGCTCCACGACGTATCGAACCAGGGCGGGGGCGCAGTGCCGCGCCGCACCGTATGCCGCCACCGCCAACGCCGCCGCCACCGCCAAGACCGAAGCCCTTTTGCGCACCGTCATCGCCGTTTCGCCTCCCCCCCCCCGCCCCGTCTCCACAAGATGCGGGGGGCGTCCACAGGCACCCCGCAGGACATCTTGTTTTCTGCCGCAGTATAGCAGAACGGAGCTATGGCGCGCCGGGGCGCGTGCTATAATGGGCGACCAGGATGAAAGAAATTGCAGGAGCGCTGGAAAATGAATTGTCCTCGGTGTAGGGAAGGCGAAGTCGATTTTTCCGGGATATGCCTGGGGTGCGGCTATCAAGTCCCGCTCAATCCGGAGGAGTTGGAGCCTCCGTCTGCGCTGGACGTCGCATACGACGCCGTCGGGTCTCCCGATCCGGACGGGGACGAACCCGCATCCGACCGGACTGCCGCCAACGTCGTCGGTTTCGCCCAGGCGAAGGCGATGAAGGCTGCGGCGCCGCCGGAGGCACCGGAGGAACAGGAGCTCCCGCAATGGCGCAAGGATCTGAAGGAAAAGCTGGATGCGGTGCGGCGGAAACGGATTCAGGAGAAGGATGGGCGGCAAGGCGAACCCGAGGGGCAGGCGGAGCCGCCACAGGTCGCGCAGGCGACGGAGGAAGCGGCGGCGGTCGCCGACGGGACGCCCGCAACAGGCGCACCGGAAAACTTTTCCGCCTCGATCCGCGCGGCGTTGCTCGAAAAGCTGCGGGCGCGCACGACGGCGTCCCAACCTGTGGAGGAGGCGCCTGCAGAAGAATCCCGGCCCGCTTTGCCGCCAGAGGCGCAGGCGCCGGAAACAGCCCCGGCGCCTGCGCCCGACATCGCGCAAGCCGCCCCGCCGGTCGCCCCCGCCCCCGAAGAGCCGCCGGTCGTGATCGACGCCGTCGCCATGGCGGATGCGGATGTGGAAGACGTCATCGACGCAGCCGTCGATCTCCATCCGGCGGCTTCAGCGCCATACGGCGCGGAGCCCGCGCTGGAGGCCGCACTGGCCGAGATACCGCCGGTCGAGGCGTCGTCGCCTGTCGCCAGGCCTCCGCTGGAGGCGCTGGACGCCGAAATATCGTCCGTCGAGGTGTCTCTCGCGAACATGCGCGCCGCCGCCGCCGAGGTCGGGAAGCGTTCCGCCAAGCCCACCCCCGTCACGTTGCCTTTTTTTGAAACGCCGCCCGCACCGGAGCCCCCCGCCGCCCCGGAGACCCTCGGCTGGACGTCTTTGCCGGTGCCGAACGACGGCCAGGATTTTTCGAGCCAGGCGTTGGCCGCGCCGATGGGCTTGGCGTCGGATGACGCCTTGGACGCCCCCGCCGCCGGCGAAGCGGACGAAACGGCGGATTCCGAAGGTCGCTTGATCTTCCTGTCCCGGACGCTGTCGGGCTTGGTCGACCTGGTGCTGATCTTCCTCTTTTCCGGCATCTTCCTGACCGCGTCGGACAAGGTCGCCGGCGACCCGTTGCTGAGTTCCATGGGCCTGTGGAATTTCACCCTGCTCTTCCTGATGATCTACTGCTTCTACTCCCTGTTCTTTTTGGGGACGAACAGCCAGACCATCGGCATGATGGTGACGGACTTGCGCGTCGTCGGCATTGCGGGCAACCGCATTTCATGGCGCCAGGTGGGGTTGCGTTGCGCCCTGTTCCTGCCGTCGCTGTTCGTCTTGGGGCTCGGCCTGTTGATGGGGCTTTTCAACCGGGATCACCTGTGCCTGCACGACAAGCTGTCCGGCACCTGCGTCGTGCGCATCTGACCGGGGCCCGTCGCATGGGGATGCGTCATTGCATCGCCTTGGCGTCCGCCTCCGGAATGCCGATGACGACGCGCACGCCCGTCCCGGACTTGAGCAGCGCGTCCAGCTCCCCGTCGTGCGCCAGCGTGAAGCTGTCCGCCCCCGTCGCGTTGCGCTCCGCCTTGGGGCGGTGCAACCGGAGCCACTCCTCCATCGCGGCGTAGAACTTCTCGGCGTCCTCCGCCGTGTCCCATTCCGTCTCCAGCCATATGGCGGTCTTGCCCGCGCCGTTCTCCAACAGCAGCAATTGGTCGCCGCCCCAGCCCGCCGCCGCCCGCTTGGCACGCTCTTCGCCGAAGTGCAGGCCGAGCAGTTGCCGCAGCATGAACTCGCCCAGCACGGTCTTGTAGGGGATGTTCCAGCCGTCGCCCAGCTTGGCCGCCGACAGGGAGGCGTCCACCGGCTTGGGGTCGTCGCGGACCGCGTAATATTTCTCCGGGTGGATGATCTGCTCCGTGGAGGCGGGCAGGTCGGCGTAGATCTTGTCCACCGCCGCCCAGGACGGGTCGTGCTTCCAAACCTGCTGCAGGAACGAGGCGCCGTAGCCGTAGGGGAAGACCAGCGTCGCCTTCAAAAACTGCGGCATCGACGCCAGCACCGGCGACTGGCTTTGCATCATCTCCATCTGGAGCTCTTGGACGCCGGCGAGGTCGGGCAGGTCGGAGAAATGCCGTTTGAGCGGGGCGATCACGTATTGCAGCGCCGTCACCGTGCCGTCCCCCTCGAACAGCGCCTGCTGCGCCAGCGTGCGGTCGTCGTTGTCCGAGGCGCGGTTGGCGCGGAAGATGGCGCGCAGGTCGAAGTGCTGATCCTGCAAGGCGTGGGTGATCTCGTGCACCATGACCGAGTCCTGGTCGAACATGGGGAGCCAGGATGCGATGAAAAGCACCCGTTCCTCGGGGTCGTAGAGCCCCTGCACCTGCTCGGTCAAAAGGTTGACCACCAGTTGCCGGTAGTCGATGTTCTCCGGCAGGAGCCCCAGCCGCTTCAACATCCTCCCTTCCTGCCGGAGCCGTTCCGGAGAATACTCCTCGTCGATCTTGCGGGTCATGTAGTTGGTGATCTCCTCGCGGCTCTTGACCCCCTTCTTGATGGGCCCTTTCGGCTGGAGCCCCCGCAGGCGCGCGGTGGCGTCGACCAGCTCGTCCGTGGCTTGCAGGAGCTGGCTTTCGGCCGGCGGCGCGGCTTGCGCCGCCGGCTGTTGCGCCCGCGCCGCAGGCACCGGCGTCGCGAGCAATGTCATGAGTACAACGCTGGACAATCCCGATCCCAATCGAACTTTAATCATACGCTCCCATCCTTCGTTATCCTTTTGCATCCACTCATATGCCGCCGTCTGGGGGGGCGGAGGCGTCACGGCGTTTCCGCGCGCAAGCCTTCGAACAACCTCCCCACGGCCTGGCGCAAGCGGGCCGTGTCCCGCTGGTAGACGTCGTCGGAAGCGCCGTCGCCCGCGTCGTCCGCGCCGCCGCCGTCCAGGCGGAAGCCTTCGCCGAACGCCACCTTGACCTTGTGCGGGCGGATGCGGCGGCTGCCCCGCGCCCACACCTCGTGCGCGCCGCTGATGGCCGCCGGGATCACCGGTACGCCCATCTCTCGTGCAAGGATCGCAGCCCCCTTCTTGAACTCCGTCAACTCGCCGTCGAAGGAGCGCCCCCCCTCCGGGAAGATGCACAGGATGCCGCCGCCGCGCAAGCCCGCCGCGCTGACCTGCATCGCGCCGAGCAGGTGCGCGTCGGGATCGACCGGGATGATGCCTGCGATGCGCGCCGCGACCCGCATGGCGGGGCTTGCGAAAAAGGCGCTGTAGCCGACGTAGAACATCCGGCGGAATACGCCGAACGGCAACGCCGCGATCAGCACGAACGGGTCGATGTAGCTCTGGTGGTTGGGGCAGACCAGGCACGGGCCGGTCGCCGGGATGTTTTCAAGTCCGCGCGTCTGCAGGCGCAAAAACGGCTTGCAGACGCCGTAATAGAGCGCTTTGAGCAGCATGAACTTCAACGCCGACACGACCGTCCCCGCCGGACGGAACGCGCCCTCGCTTTGCGGGGGGGCGGACAGCAGATCCTTCCAACCCTGCCGCGCCGGGGCGCCGGGGCGCGCCGGGGCGCATCCCGCATCCGTCCGCCCGCCGCTTCGGGGCGTCGCCAGTCTTGAGATCAAGTCCCGCACCGTGATCATCTCGGCGGCGGCATCGTCCGGCAACTGGATGCCGAGCCGTTCTTCGAGGCTGGAGACGAGCTCGACCCGCTCCATCGAGTCGAAGCCGAGGTCCAGCTCCAAATTCATGCCGGGGGTGATCGCCGCGTCGCGGCGGTAGGTCGTCCGCAGGCAGTCGATGACCTCCACGCCTGCGGGCGACTCCACCAACGCCTGGTCTTCCGCGCCGGGGGGCGCGCCTGCGGAGGCTGCGGCAGGTGCGCCGCCGGCGTCCACGGCGCCCCCCGCGTCGCGCAACTCCCCGCCCTCGACCAGGCGTTTGACCTCCAGCCGCTTGATCTTCTGGGTCGTGGTGCGCGGCAGCGGCCCGGGGTGGATCTGGTAGCTCATGAGCCGCTTGTATTTCGGCAGTTCGCCGGAGAGCGTGGCGATCTCGTCGCGCAGGATCTCGCGGGCGTTGGCGATCTTCTTCGCCTTCAGGTTGGCGAAGTCGGGGACGACCACCGCGTGCAGCTTCTCCCCGCGACCGTCGCCCTGCGCGCCCCGTATGCCTACGACCGCCAGCTCCTTGACGTAAGGGGATTGCAGGTAGTGCGCCTCCAGCTCGTCGGGGTAGATGTTCTTGCCGTTGGCTAGGACGACGACCTCCTTCTTGCGCCCGGTGACGAACAAATTTCCTTTCGCGTCCAGGCGCCCCAGGTCTCCGGTGCGGAACCAGCCGTCGTTGATCGCCTCGCGCGTGGCGTCGGGGTTCTTGTAATAGCCGGGTGTGACCACCGGGCCGCGCACCAGTATCTCCCCGACGCCGCCGTCGCCCGGGTCGAGGATCTTGATCTCGTTGCCGGGGACGGCCGGACCCACCGAGCCGATGGTGTTCCCCTCGACGCTGTTGACGGCGCACGCGCCCGTGGTCTCCGTCAGTCCGTAGCCCTGCAGGATGGTGAAGCCCATGTCGCGGAAGTCGCGCGCCACCGCGGCGTCTATGCCCGAGCCGCCGCTCACGAAGAGGTTCAGGCGGTCGCCGAAGTTGCGGTGCACCTTGGCGAAGAGCCGCTTGCCGAGGTTCAATTTCAGATGGCGCAGGCTGAAGCGGTTCAGCGCCAACATGCCGCGGAACGCGCGGCGCGCCAGCGGGGACTTTTTCGCCAGCTCCTCTTGGATGCGGTTGTGGAACAGGTAGAAGAACTGCGGCACGGTGGCGAGGATGGTGATGCCCGCCTCGGCCATCGCCTGCATGATCTCGGCGCGCTTCAGGGTGTCGGCGAAGACGACGAACCCGCCCTTGTAGAGCGGCACCAGCACGTTGATGATCGAAGCTAGGACGTGTTGCAGCGGCAGGAGGCAGAGCAGGGAGTCGTCCTCGGTGATGTAGAGGCGGTGGAACAGCCCGCGCAACTCGCCCATGACGTTGGCGTGCGTCAGCGGCACGCCCTTGGGGCGTCCGGTGGTCCCGGAGGTGTAGATGATGGTGAGGACGTCCTCGGGCGCGCCCTCCTCCAACTCCGGGGGGGGGGCGATGCGGTGCGCCGCCTCGACCAGCGCGTCGAACCCGCCGCATCCGGCGGCGGCGCCTTCGCCCGTTCCGCCCGGGGTGTCGAAGACGATGACCCGCTCCCTGGGGATCGACATGGAGGCGGACGCCGCGCCGAGCGCGCCAAGCAACCTCGGGGCGAGCAGCCCGCTCACGAAGACCGCCTTCGCCTCGGAGTCGTCCAGGAGCCGCCGCCACTCCTCGGGGGAGATCTGCGTGTCGAGCGGCACGGCGACCGTTCCGGCGAAATAGGAGCCGAGGTAGGCGACCGCCCATTCCGGGCGGTTCTCCGAAAGGATGGCGATGCGCTCGCCGCGCTTGACGCCCAGCGCCCGCAACCCCAGCGCTACGCCGAGCATCCGGCGGTGGGCTTCGCCGTAGGAGACGGACGCATACCCATCCGGAGTCTTCACCCGGAAGGCGGTGCGTCCGGGCGAGCGCCGGACGACGGCGGTGAAATGCCGGGTGAAGGTCGGGTGCATCTCCTTGGCGACCGCGTCGTGCGGGTTGCGGTCGGAGATGGGCGGGCTGGGGACGTTATTCATCCATCTCCCCGAGTTCTTTTTCGATGACGGAGGCATAGCGCCGGACGAGGCTTTCCTCCGGTTGGGCGGCATTGGCGGCGGGGGCGGCGGTCGTCGCGGGGGCGCGACGCCTCCGGCGCAGGAGCAGCAGCCCCAGGGCGCCCAGCAACAGCGCCGCCCACGGGGCGGCGTAGGCGAGCGTGTTGACCCCCTTCGCCCGCGGCGTCGCCAAGACGCGTTCGCCGTATTCATCGACGTAGCGGGATAGGATGTAGTCGCGGCTTTTCCCTTGGGCGACCATTGCGCGCACCTCGGCGCGCATCTCGTCCGCCACCTCCGACTGGTGTTCGGAGATGGGCGAAGTCCAGCAACAAGGGGCGATCAGGTTGTTCTCGATGTCGCGGATGAGCGCGGCGTCCGGTTCTGCGGCCTGCGCCCATGCCGCGGCGGGCAAGGTCGCGAGGACTGCGAAAGGAACTACGATGACCCGCAAGAAACGCCACACGCCCATTGGAACCTCCGCCCGCTTGTACGACCTCCCCGCCGCGACACCCCCGCCAAACGCTATGAGTTTACCGCGCGGGAGCCCGCCCTTCCAGATTTTAGGGTACGTCGGGGGGGACGGATGCGGCGTCGCACGGGTCTGGACATCCCGGCGCGCACCGTTCGTTTCGCACGTCCGCCCTGCACGCCCGCGCCAGCCTTTTGCGCCCGCCTTGCCGGCGGGGTTTCCAGAGGTTCCCTTCAGCGCAGGCGGGAGTGGGCCTGCACCCATGCCACTGCGGCTTCCGCCAAGATGCGGGTGGAGTTCAAGACGGGGTAGGGGAGGGGCCGGGCGTCCGCAGGCGTGAAGATCAGCGGCAACTCGGTGCAACCCAGGATGACCGCCTGCGCCCCCGACCGCACCAAACGCTCGCCCGTGGCGAGCAGGCGCAGGCGCGTCGCCTCCGTGTGCAGGCCCGCCTTGACTTCGGCGATGGCGGATTGGATGAACGCCTGGTCTTCGGCGACGGGCAGGACGACGGCTATCCCCTCCGCCTCCAACGCCCGGTGGTAGATGCCGCTGTGCGTCGTCCCGTCGGACGCCATCAGCCCCGCCGCCCCGACCTCGGGGAACCGCCGTCGCAACGCGGCGCAAGTCTCCGCGATCATGTCCAGGATGGGGATGCCGACCGTCCGGCGCATCTCCGCCAGATAGTGGTGCGCGGCGTTGCACGGCATGGCGATGATGTCGGCGCCGGCGGCTTCGAGGCGTTTCGCCGACTCCACCAACGCCGCCAGGGGGCTCTCGCCTCCGTCGGCGATCGCCAGCGTCCGGTCCGGTATCTTCGGGTTGGAATAGATGGATACGCGCAAGTGATCCTGGTCCCGGGTCGCCGGGGTCAGGTTGATGATGTGCCGGTACAGGTCGAGCGTGGCCTCCGGCCCCATCCCCCCCAAAATCCCAATCTCGCAATCCATCCGCGAATTATAGGTGTCCGTTTGACGGGTTTCCAGTGCGGAGTTGGTGGTTTATAGTTTATGGTTTCGCCTGATGCCGAGGAGGAGGGGGAGTGTTCAGACAACTGCGCGTCGTCTTGGAGATGGTGAAGATCGAGCATACGGTCTTCGCCCTGCCGTTCACCTTCATGAGCGCCCTTCTGGCGCTGAGGGGCTGGCCGAGTCCGGCGCAGGTCGGGTGGATCCTGCTCGCCATGGTCGGCGCGCGCAGCGCCGCGATGGCGTTCAACCGCTTGGTCGATCTGCCGTTCGACGCGCAGAACCCGCGCACGCAAGGCCGCGCCCTCCCCCGGCGGCTGGTCACCAAGGGGTTCGTCGCCGCGTTCGTCGTCGCAGGCTCGGCGGCGCTGGTCTTCGCCGCATCCCAATTGAACCGCCAAGCGTTGCTTCTCAGCCCCTTGGCGTTGGCCGTCGTGCTGGGCTACTCCTTCACCAAGCGGTTCACCTGGCTCTCGCACGTCGTCTTGGGCGTCGCGCTCGGCGCCGCGCCCGTCGGCGCCTGGGTCGCGTTGCGGGGGGATGTCGCGGCCGCGCCGCTCGTCCTGGGGCTCGCCGTGGTCCTTTGGGTCGCGGGCTTCGACATCATCTATTCCTGCCAGGACGTGGAATTCGACCGGAAGGTCGCCCTCCATTCCATCCCGGAGCGGTTCGGCACGGCCGTCGCGCTGCGGGTTTCAGCTTTTTTTCACCTGCTCATGCTACTAATTTTAGGAATTCTCTTCTGGAAAGAGCATCTCGGAACGATAAGTTACTTGGGATTGGTGGCTGTCGGTCTGTTGATCGCCTATGAGCACAGGTTGGTGCGCCCTGGCGACCTAAGCCGCGCCGACACCGCCTTTTTCACGGTAAACGGATGGATCAGCGTCCTTCTGTTCATGACAACCATGATCGATTTGCTATGGAGCGGACCGGGATAAACGATGGTTACACAAATCGGCGAACTGCTGGTCAAGGAAAACCTGATAACCGCTGAGCAACTTGACGCTGCGTTGAAATACCAGCGCCAGAACGGCGGCAGGCTGGGTTCCATCCTGATTCACCTGGGATACGTGGAAGACGACGACATCACGTCCATCCTGAGCAAGAAGTATGGCGTGCCTTCCATCAACCTCGAGTTCTTCGAAATCGACCCATCCGTCATCAAGTTGATCCCGATCGAAGTCGCGCAGAAATACATGGTGGTGCCGCTGAGCCGCGTGGGCAGCACCCTCACCGTGGCCAGCGCCGACCCCACGAACGTCTTCGCCATGGACGACATCAAGTTCATGACGGGGTTCAACGTGGAGCCGGTGGTCGCCACCGAGGCGTCCATCCTGGAGGCGCTGGAGAAGTATTACGGGACTTCGCACTCGATCGAGTTGCAGGACGTCTACAAGAAGATCGCCGAGCAGGAGAGGGAGGCCGAAGGCGGCGGCAGCGAGATGGACATGGAGACCCTCGAGGAAGAGGAGGACATCTCCCTCGACCAGTTGCAGAAGTCGAGCGAGGACGCGCCGATCATCAAGCTGGTGAACCTGATCCTCTCCGGCTCCATCAAAAAGGGCGCCAGCGACATCCACATCGAGCCGTACGAGAAGGACTACCGGGTGCGGTTCCGCATCGACGGCATCCTGTACGACATGATGCATCCGCCGCTGAAGCTGCGCGACGCCATCACCTCCCGCATCAAGATCATGGCGAAGCTGGACATCTCCGAGAAGCGCCTGCCCCAGGACGGCCGCATCAAGATCCGCACCACGACCGCCGCAGGCAAGAAGAAGGACATCGACTACCGCGTCTCCACGCTGCCGACGCTGTTCGGCGAGAAGATAGTGCTCCGCATCCTGGACAAGGACGTGTTGCCGCTGGACATGAGCCTGCTGGGGTTCGAGGAAGCCTCGCTCCAGAAGATCGAGGCGGCCATCGCCAAGCCCTACGGCATGATGCTGGTGACGGGCCCCACCGGGAGCGGCAAGACCAGTACGCTCTACGCCTCGCTCAACAAGCTCAACACCATTCAGACCAACATCATGACCGCCGAGGATCCGGTGGAGTACAACTTCGCAGGCATCAACCAGGTGCAGATCAAGGAGCAGATCGGGCTGACTTTCGCCGCCGCGTTGCGCTCCTTCCTGCGCCAAGACCCGAACATCATCCTGGTCGGCGAGATCCGCGACTTTGAAACCACGGAGATCGCCATCAAGGCGGCGTTGACCGGCCACCTGGTGCTGTCGAGCCTGCACACCAACGACGCCCCCTCCACGATCTCGCGCCTGCTGAACATGGGCATCGAACCGTTCCTGGTGGCGACCTCGGTGAACCTCATCTGCGCCCAGCGGTTGATCCGCAAGGTCTGCCCCGACTGCAAGGTGGAGGTGAAGACCCCCGCCCAGGCGCTGATCAACGCAGGCTACACCCCGGAGGAGGCGAAGGACGTCCACACTTTCAAAGGGGACGGCTGCAAGACTTGCAACGACACGGGCTACAAGGGGCGCATCGGCATGTACGAGGTCATGGAGGTCGGCGAAAGCATCCAGGAGCTGATCATGATGGGCGCCTCCACCCAGGAGATCCGGCGCAAGGCGATCGAGGAAGGGATGCTGACGTTGCGGCGCAGCGGCCTGGAGAAAGTCAAGGCGGGGAAGACGACGCTCGACGAGGTCCTGCGCGAGACCGTGAACGGCTAAGGACGCATCGAACAACAAACGGCGAAGGACCGCGCCGCGATCCCCCCGCCCATTCATCAACCAAAGGAGAATTGACAAATGAGCACATTGCCCGAATTGCTCCAATACACCCTGCAATCGGGGGCTTCGGACTTGCACCTGACCACGACCGTCCCTGCGCAAATCCGCGTGGACGGCGGGCTCCGCCCGGTGAACGACGAGGTCTTGTCCTCCGCCGACACCAAGCGTCTCGCCTACAGCGTGATGACCGACAGCCAAAAGCACCAGTTCGAGGAGCGCTGGGAGATCGACTTCTCGTTCGGCATCACGGGCCTGTGCCGCTTCCGCGCCAACGTCTTCAACCAGCGCGGCAACGTCAGCGCCGTGTTCCGCATCATCCCGTTCGAGATCAAGGATTTCAACACGCTGAAACTGCCCCCGGTGGTGGAGAGGCTCTGCGACAAGCCGCGCGGGCTCATCCTGGTGACGGGGCCGACCGGAAGCGGTAAGTCCACGACCCTGGCGGCCATGATCGACAAGATCAACCGCGAGCGGCACGAGCACATCCTGACCATCGAGGACCCCATCGAGTTCCTGCACTCGAACAAGAACTGCATCGTCAACCAGAGGGAGGTCAGCGCCGACACCCACTCGTTCTCCGACGCCCTGCGCGTCGCCCTGCGCGAAGACCCCGACGTGGTGCTCATCGGCGAAATGCGCGACCTGGAGACCGTCGAGGCGGCGCTGCGCATCGCCGAGACGGGCCACCTGACGCTCGCCACGCTGCACACGAACTCCGCCGCCAGCACCATCAACCGCATCGTGGACATCTTCCCGTCGGGGCAGCAGCCGCAGATAAGGGCGCAACTGAGCCTGGTGCTGGAAGGCATCCTCTGCCAATCGCTCATCCCCAAGGTGAACAGCAAGGGGCGCGCCATGGCGATGGAGATACTCGTGCCCAACTCCGCCATACGGAATTTGATCCGCGAGGACAAGATCCACCAGATATACAGCTCCATGCAGACCGGTCAGGAGAAGTACGGCATGCAGACCTTCAACCAGTCGCTCTCCCACCTGGTCTTGACCTCGCAGATCGCCCCGGAAGACGCCATGAACAAATCATCCAACCCCGACGAACTGCAAGACCTCATCCGCAGGGGCATCGGGCTCAACCATTCCAGCGCCGGTGCGCGGATGCCGCGGCCGGAGCTTGCCGGCGCGTTCCGCAGGTAAGCGCGAAAGGACAATCATATGCCGACATATGTTTATCGCGGAATGAACACCCAGACCAGGACGGAAGTCACAGGGGAGCGGACCGCGAACAGCGACCGCGAGCTGGCCGCCAGCCTGAGGCACGAGCAGATCCAGGTCACATCCATCAAGGAGCGGCGGTCGAGCGCCGCCAAGGGGAAGGGCGGCTCGCTTTTCGGCAAGGCCGGGAAGGTGAAGCCGAAGGAGGTCGCCCTCTTCACCCGCCAGTTCTCCGTCATGCTGGGCGCGGGTCTGCCGCTAGTACAAGCCCTGCACGCCATCGGCTCGCAGAACGGCAACCCGGCGTTCCGCGCCGTCCTGGCGAAGGTGCAGAGCGACGTCGAGTCGGGCGGCACCCTGGCCAAGGCGTTGGAAAAGCACCCCAGGGTGTTCGACGCGCTCTACACGAACATGATAGCCGCCGGCGAGACTGGCGGCATCTTGGAGACGGTGTTGCAACGTCTCAGCGTCTTCATCGAGAAGATCGTCAAACTCAAGAGCGCCTTGAAATCGGCGCTCATCTACCCGGTGACGATCCTCACCGTCGCGGTCGGAGTGGTCATCATCATCCTCTGGAAGGTGATCCCGACGTTCCGGACGATGTTCGAGGGCTTCAACGTGCAGTTGCCGTTGCTCACCCGCCTCGTCATAGGGATTTCGGCGGTGGTGCAAAGGTTCGGCCTGCCGATGGTGATCCTCATCGCGATCGGGGTGTTCGGCATCCGGCAGTATTACAAGAAGGAGAGCGGCAGGCATGTGATCGACCGGCTGACGCTTAAGATGCCGATCCTGGGGGAGGTGATCCGAAAACTCGCCATCGCGCGTTTCGTGCGGACGCTCTCCACCCTGCTGACCAGCGGCGTCCCCATCTTGGAATGCCTGGACATCACGGCGAAGACGTCCGGGAACGCGATCCTGGAAGACGTGATATACATCCTCAAGAAACGGATCGAGGAGGGCGGGAACATGGCCGAGCCGATGACCCAGTCCAACTTCTTCCCACCGATGGTGACGCAGATGGTCGCCGTCGGCGAGTCCACCGGCGAGCTCGACGCGATGCTGACCAAGGTCGCCGATTATTACGAGGAGGAGGCCGACGCCGTGGTGGCGAACCTGCTCACCCTCATGGAACCGGTCATGATGGTGTTCCTTGGGGTCATGGTGGGCGGCATCGTCATCGCCATGTACCTGCCGATGTTCAAGATGATCCAGACGCTGTCGGGCGGTTAGGCGGTCTGCGGCCATCAACCTGCCGGGGGCGCGTCCCGTCGCGCCCCCTGGCGGGGCGTCGCACCGCGTGCGGTGCAAACGACGGTTTCAACGGGCGTGGCTTGCCGCGCCCTTGCGGCGAATCAGGGATTATGTGGTTTCGATACAGCGGCAACCCCCAGTATAGGCAGGCGGACCTCGACCAGAGCCTGATCGAGATCATCCTCGCCCGCATCGTCATCCTGTTCGCCTGCATCAACCTGTCCGACCGGCTCGGGCTCTTGTCCGACCGGATGGGCGACATCCCCTTCGTGCGTTTTTTCAACCTGCTGGCGGCCGGTCTGACGATCCTGTACCTGGTCTTCTGGCGCCGCCGGCGGGCGCGCCTGGTGCAACTGTATTGCCAGATCGCGGTCGACCTGCTCCTGGCGACGGTGCTGGTCGCCTCCACGCGCGGCATCGACGGACCGTTCGTATCCCTGTATCTGCTGATCATCATCTATTGTTGCCTGACCTTGGGGAAGAACGGCGGGATGCTGGGGGCGACCCTCAGCGCCCTCTGCTATTCCGGACTCGTGGTGGCGACCCGCCTGCGGCTCGTGGACGGTGAGGGCGTTTCGGACATGCCGCTGGAAGTGTTCAAAATCTGCTTCCACGTCCTCGGCTTCGGGGCGGTCGCCTACCTGGGGATATACCTGCACCAGCGCCTACGGGCGGTGGAGCTCGTCTTGCAGGAGAAGAGCGACTCCTTGGCGCAGTTGCGGCGCCTGAACGAGCATATCGTGAGCAGCATCCGCAGCGGCCTGGTCACCACGGACATGGACGGCAAGATAGCCGTGTTCAACACGGCGGCGGGGGAGTTGACCGGGAGGGCGGCGAAAGACGTCTTGGGGACGTCGATCCACTGGATCATCGGAGAGCAGTTCTGGCGCCTCATCCAGGAGACGGATTTGGCGAAGAACGTCCAGGCGTTGCGGCACGAGGAATGGATCCGCCGCCCCGACGGCACGGCGCGGTACCTGGGGTTCAGCGTCTCCCCGCTTCGCGACCCGGAACAGGAGCACCTCGGGTACATCATCTCGTTCCAAGACCTGTCGGAGATCATCCGGCTGGAGAAGGAGGTGCGCCTGCGCGAACGCATGGCGGCCGTGGGGCGCATGGCGGCGGGCATCGCCCACGAGATACGGAACCCCTTGACGGCGATGCGCGGTTCGGCGGAGATACTGCGCTCCCACGCCAACCTGCCGGAAAAGGACGAGCGGCTGCTCGGCATCCTGATCCGCGAGAGCGACCGGCTGAACTCGTTCATCGAGGACTTCCTCGACTTCGCCCGTCCCAAGCCGCGCCGGAAGAAGCCCCTGGACTTGATCCCGCTTTTGCAGGACGCGATGACGTTGCTGAAGAACAGCCCGGAGATCGACGGGAAATACGATGTCGAGCTGGACGTCGAAGTCCCCGCGCTGCCCATCCGGGGGAACGCCGACCAGATCCGCCAAGTCTTCTGGAACGTGACCCAGAATGCGTTGCGGGCGATGCCGGGAGGGGGGACGCTGACCATCGGCGCCAGCAAGACGCCGGCGGGCGGCGTCGTGACGTTCGCCGACAGCGGCATCGGGATGAGCCAGGAGGAGATCGACCAGATGTTCCAGCCGTTCCATTCCGGCTTCTCCAAGGGGCTCGGCCTCGGGCTCAGCATCATCTTCCAGATCATGGAAGACCATCAGGGGCGGATAGCGTTCGACAGCGAGAAGGGGCGGGGGACGACAGTCACGCTCTCCTTCCCGTTGGAAGAGGATGTGCCTGCGGAAGAGGCTTTGTTGCAGGCGGTGGGGGAGTAGGAGGGAGCATGTCAACAGTCCTTGTGGTGGACGACGAACCCAACATCATCACAGTCCTGGAGATGGCCATCCAGGAGGAGGGGATGGAAGTCTATACCGCCGGATGCGGGCGGGACGCCCTGCAAGTCTTGCGCACCAAGGACGTGGACGTCGTCATCTCCGACATCCAGATGCCCGACATCTCCGGCGTCGATCTCCTGCGCGAGGCGGGGAAGATAGCCCCGGACGCGGTGTTCGTCATGATCACCGCCTACGCCACCCCCGAGACAGCCATCGAAGCCGTGCAGTACGGGGCGTGCGACTACATCACCAAGCCTTTGCGCATGGAGGATCTGCGCGGCGCTTTGCAGCGCGCCTTGGAAAAGAAGCGGCAGGACAGCCTCGCGAAAGCCGCGACGGCGGCATCGTCCTCCGCGCGCCTGGAGGCGCGGCAGGGGCAGAACCTGTTCCAGGCGCTGCAGGGGAGTTTCGTCGTGGGCCGCAGCCCCAAGATGATGGAGGTGTACCGCACCATCGGCACCGTGGCGATGGGCGACAGCACCGTGTTGATCACTGGCGAGAGCGGCACCGGCAAGGAGCTGGTCGCCAAGGCCATCCACGAGGCGTCCAAACGCAAGGACAGGCCGTTCGTCTCGATCAACTGCGGGGCGTTCCCCGAGACGTTGCTGGAGAGCGAGCTGTTCGGCTACATGAAGGGGGCGTTCACCGGCGCGGCGACCAACAAAAAAGGGCTTTTCGAGGCGGCCGACGGCGGCTCGATCTTCCTGGACGAGATCGGCGAGATGACCCCCGCCATGCAGGTGAAGCTCCTGCGCGTCCTGCAGGAGCGGCGGTTGCGCCCGCTCGGGGGCACGGGCGAAGTCCCCATCGACGTGCGCGTGATCGCAGCCACGAACCGCGACTTGCAGGCGGGCATCCGCGAAGGCGTCTTCCGCGAGGACTTGTACTACCGCATCGCCGTCATCACCATGCACCTGCCCTCCCTGCGCGAGCGGACGGAGGACATCGGCCCCTTGGCGGAATATTTCCTGCGCCATTACGCGGAGAAGTCTGGCAAGCAGATCACCGGCATCGCCCCCGCCGCGCTGGAGGCGTTGAAGGAGTACGACTGGCCGGGGAACGTCCGCCAGTTGGAGAACGCCATTGAGCGCGCGGTGGCGCTGGAGACCGGGGGCGAGATCCAGTTGGAGCGCCTGCCTGACGTGGTGCGGAACCGCGACGAGTTCTCCGCAGCCCTGTCCGGCGGGGAGGATCTGTTCACGCTTCCCGCCGACGAGCCGTTCGACTTGGACGCCTTCCTGCACAAGGTGGAGAGCAGCCTGCTGGAGCAGGCGTTGCGCCAGTCGGGCAGCCAGGAGGAGGCGGCGCGCCGCCTGAACCTGACCAAGGGCTCGCTCCGCCACCGCCTCCACGCCTTGCAGATACGCCCGTGACGCCCGTGGCGCGCGATGCGCCGGCGGCATGGCGCGGGCTACCCCCCCATCCGCTGCAACTTCTCGATGAGGGATTGGCGGCTGATGCCGAGGGCACGCGCGACGCGCGACTTGTTCTTGTCGAAGCGCTCCATCGCCGCGCGTATCATCCCGTCCTCCAACTCGCGGACGGCGGCCTTCAAGTCGCCACCCGGGGGGCGGGACGGCGGCCGCCGCTGCCGGACGTTGTCCGACAACAGCTCCGGGCCGATCTCGCCGCCGGGCTCCGCGAGCAGCGCCAGCCGCTCGATCTCGTTCTGCAACTCGCGGACGTTCCCCGGCCAGGAGTGCTCCAGGAGCCGCCGTCGCGCCTCTTCGCCCAGCCGCCCCTCCTCGCGGTTCAACTTGCGCGAGAAATGCCGCAGGAAGAATTCCGCCAGCGGCAGGATGTCGTCGCGCCGCGCCCGCAACGGGGGGATGGTCACGGAAAAGACGTTGATGCGGAAGAACAGGTCTTGGCGGAAACGCCCCTCCTCGACCTCCACCCGCAGGTCGCGGTTCGTGGAGGCGATGATGCGCACGTCCACTTTCCTGGGTTGGTGGCGGCCGACCGGCATGACCTCCCCCTCTTGGATCACCCGCAGCAACTTCACCTGGAGCTCCGGCGGCGCCTCCCCGATCTCGTCCAGGAAGATCGTCCCGCCGTCGGCCATCTCGAAATACCCCTTTTTCTCCGTCGCCGCGCCGGTGAAGGCGCCCTTGGCGTGCCCGAAGAACTCGCTCTCGACCAGGTCGCGGGGGATGGCGCCGCAGTTGACCGGGATGAACACCTGGTCGCGGCGGGCGCTCTCGGCGTGGATGAAACGGGCGACCAGCTCCTTGCCGGTCCCGGTCTCCCCCTGGATGAGCACCGTCGTCTCAGTCCCGATCACGCGGCGCAGGAGGGATAGGATGCCCTCCATCTCCCGGCTGCCGTAGACGATGCGCCTCGGGTAGTCGCGGCTTTCCACCTCCTGCCGCAACACCGTGTTCTCGGTTCTTAGCCGTTCGTTGGCGGCCGCGAGCTCGCGGGCGAGCCGCTCGTTCTCGCGCAGCAGCTCCCGCTTCTCGAGCGCGTCCCGGACCTCGACTTGCAGGTCCTCCGGCGTCCACGGCTTGGTGATGTACTTGTGGACTTTGCCGGTGTTGATGGCCTCGACCAGGTCGTTGACCTCGGCGTAACCGGTCAGGACGATGCAGATGACGGAGGGGTCGATCTCGCGCGCCTTGCCCAGGAGCTCCAGCCCGGTCATCCCCGGCATCCGCTGGTCGGTGACGACCGCGTCGACGCCCGTCCCGGCCAGGATGCGCAACGCCTCCTCCCCCGACTGCGCCGTGTGCACCCCGTACCGGTTCACGAACGTGCGCCGGAGCTTCTGCAGGTTGGCGGGCTCGTCGTCCACAAATAAAAGTTCGTATCTCTTGTCCGTCACTCGCCGCCTCCGCGATTTTGAAAAACCGTCCCGCCCGCGTCCGGCCCCTTCCCCGCACCGCCATCGCCGCCATCCCGCGCCCCGGGGCAGGCGGGCAGGCGCACCGTGAATACCGTCCCCTCGCCGGGGGAGCTCGCCACCTGGATGCCGCCGCGGTGCTGTTCGATGATGCCATAGCTGATGCTCAAGCCCAGGCCAGTCCCCTGCCCCACGGGCTTGGTGGTGAAAAACGGTTCGAAGATCCGCTTGAGGTTCCCCTCCGGGATGCCGGCGCCGTTGTCCTCGATTTGGACTACGACCGCGTCCGGCGCGTCAAAGCGCGTCCTGAGCCACACGTCGCCCTTGTCGGCGACCGCGTAGAAGGCGTTCGAGAGCAGGTTCATGAACACTTGGTTGAGCTTGCCCGCATAACCCCGGACCTTGGGTATGTCGCCGAAATCCCTGTGGACTGCGACGCGGTCTTTGTACTGGTTACGCAGCAGGTTGAGGGACATCTCCAGCAAGGCGCGCAAATCGACATCGGCGGCGACGTCTGCGTCCATCCGCGAAAAGGCGCGCAGGTCTGTCACGATGGCGTTGATGCGCTCCGCCCCTTCGGTGAAATTGTCGATCAGGGTCTTGAGGTCCTCCTTGATGAAGTCGTAGCCGATCGCCGCCTTCTCCCGCTCGATCACCTGGCGGGCCCCGTCGGAGATGCCGGGCAACGCCTCCAGCTTCTCCACCAACCCCTGCAGCTTCTGCGTGTAGTCGCGCAAGAAATCGGTGTTGCCGTAGATGAAGTTCAGCGGGTTTTTGATCTCGTGCGCGATGCCGGAGACGAGCTGCCCGAGCGACGCCATCTTCTCCGTCTGCACGAGCTGGTCCTGGGTGCTTTGCAGGTCTAGGTAGGCGCGCTTCAACGCCTCGTGGGAGTTCTCGAGTTCCAGCGTCCTGTCCTTGACCATCGCCTCCAGGTTGCGCGCCATCTCCTGCAGTTGCGTCTCGCGCGTGGAGAGCGCGCCCGCCATCTCGTTGAACGCCGAGGCGAGGAGCCCCAGCTCGTCTTTCGAGCGCATGGGGGCGCGCTCGGTGAAGTCGCCTTGGGTGATCGCCTGCGCAGACCGCGTCAACACCTTCAGCGGGCGCGTTATCCCCCGGGCGAGCAGCCAGGTCGATGCGACGACCGCCAACGCCAGCAGGACGTTCACGCCCAGCAGCCATCGCCCCAACTCGTCCACGGGGCGCAGGACGTCGGACTCGTCGATCTCCATCCCCACCCACCAGCCGAAGGACTTGTCGCTGACGGGCGCCAGCCCCGCCATCCGCGCCACGCCCCCTTCCGCGCCGCCGTCGGCGGGGGAGGCGTAGTCGCAGGTCGCGTCGCCGCGGGCTATGGCGTCGCCGAGCGCCTCCGTGACGCGCCATTCGTCAACCGGCGCCAAGACGCCGCCGACCGCGCCCCTGCGGCCTATGGCGGCCTCGCCTCCGTCGAACGCCAGGAAGGCGCGCCCAGTCCCGAGGTCCATCTCGTCCATGTCGGTCTCGGCGTTGTCCAAGACCCCTTGCAGCCAGGTGCCGTTCAGGATGCTCAGCCAGACCCCGACGACCTGGTTCGTCCCCGGGTTGCGGATCGGCTCCGAGAGCGCGAGGTTGTAATGCGCCCCCACGTCCGTGCGCCGCCCGCCGTACAACTGCCGCACCAGCTCCGACCGGTACCAGTTCGCGTGGGAGCTGCGCCCGCCCGCCGACGCCAGGAACAGATCCCCCTCCCGCCCCCAGTCGGAGATGTCCGCGCCGACGACGGCATCGACCCGCTCCTCGGCGAACGCCGCGAGGTCGCGGTCGGTCGTGTTGACCCCCAGTATCCGCCCCGAGACGTCGGTCACCAGCAACAGGTCGTAGCCTTCGTGGTTGAAGGCGTACTCGTCCAGCAGCGCGGTCAGCCCGTTCGCGTCCGCCCGCCTCCCATCCTGCGCCAGGAGCGCGTAGGAGACCGCCATCGAATGTATCTCCTCCCGCTTCCCCCGCAACATCAGGTCGATCTTGTCGGCCGCGTCCTGCGCCATCTTGCCGAGCGAGACCCGGATGCGCTCCTGTATGGCGCTGCGGCCTGCGGAATAGGTGATGAGCGACATCCCCCCGAGAGGCAGGAGCGAGAGCGCGAGCATCAGGATCAGCAACCTGACCCGGATGGAATGTAGGACGGGGATCCGGCGCGGCGACCCCGTCGCGCCCTCCCGGGGGCTGTCTATTTTCCTCACAGCCGAAATTGTCAACTTTATCGACATGAATGTCAACGGCAGTCCGGCGCACCGCCCGCGGCAAAGTCAGGCGGCGGGCAAGAATCGCTATCGAAACCCCGGGTTCCCATGTAAAATCCCCTCTGTCGATGAAAGGAGGCCTCTAAGAACCTCGCAGACAAGGCGTCGCCGCAGGTCGAAAAGCGGAGTTCGCTGAGGCGAATGAGCGTTTTCGACCAAGGCGCGACGCGGCATCCGGTTTTTTTAGGGGTTCCCAAACGTCCCTGCGGGGCGCCGGGCATGCGCCTCCGGGCGGACGGTTTCCAACAGACCTTGCATACATGAAAGGATGCGACATGGCACTGAAAGAAAAATACCAGGGATTGGTGGACTTGGCGGCCAAGCTGCCGGTCAAGAACGCGGAATTCGCCGAAGAAGGCGGCAAGCTCCGCATCAAAGGCACCACCGTCCACCAGTACGAGAAGAACCTGTTCTGGGACAAGATCAAGACCTACGCCAACTGGGAGGGCGAGGTCGGCGCGGACATCAAGGTCGAGCAGACGGACATCTTCGGCGTCTACACGGTGGCGCCGGGCGACACCCTCTCGAAGATCGCGAAGGAGTTCCTGGACGACGCGAAGCGGTATCCCGAGATCTTCAACATCAACAAAGACGTCCTGTCCAACCCCGACGTCATCAAGGTCGGGCAGAAGCTGAAGATACCGAACAAATAGGGGCCCCGGCAGCCCATGAACGCGGCGCGCCCCCCGCTTGCGGGCGCGCCGTCCCCGCCCCGCGCCGCCGAGTCAGACGCCCCAGGCGCCGCTGACTTGGATGTCCGCGCCGTTCACATAGCGGGCCTCCTCCGAAAGCAACCAGCAGACGGCGGCGACGGCGTCCTGCGGGGTGCCCATGCGTCCTGCGGGGATCTGCTTGAAGGATTGCGCGAGCTCGTCCTGTGAAATCCCGCCGCTGTCGATGAACCCCGGGGAGACCGAATTGACGGTGACGCCGTGGGGGGCGAGCAGCTTGGCGAAAGAACGGGTCAGGACGAGCACCCCCGCCTTGGCGATGTAGTGGGCGGTGACGAAGGGTTGCGCCGCCAGGCGCCCCGCGTTCACCATGCCGAAGTTGACGATGCGACCGCGGCCGCGCCGGATGAAGCCGGGGGCCGCCGCGCGGCACAGGTAGAACACCGGATGCAGGTTGTCGTCGAACATCGCGTTCCAGCCCTCGGGGCTCTCCTCCAGCAAGGAGACGCGGCGGTAGGCGCCGACGCAGTTGACCAGGGCGTCGATGCCGCCGAAGCGATCCTCGGCCTCCCGCACCAGGGCTGCCGCGGCGACGGCGGTCGAGACGTCGGCGCGCACGATCCACGCCGGGACGCCGAGCCTCCCCAGATCCTCGCGCAACGTCGCGGCGTCGTCTTCGCTCCGGCGGTAGCAGGCGGCGACCGTCCAACCCTCGCCTCCCAGCCGCAACGCCAGCGCGCGCCCGATGCCCCGCACCCCGCCGGGGATCAACGCCACTTTGGCGGCGGCGCGCCCCGGCGAAGCCGGGTGGACGTGGGCGTTCTCGTTTTTATCGTTCATAGCGGTTCGGCGCGTGGGACGGGCCGTCAGTTGAAATGGGGCCGTTCCGGTTTCAGGTGCTCGAACCGGCGGACGATCTCGAGCATCTCGATCTGCTGTTCCAATATGGCGACCAGGGAGTCGCACCGCTGGAAGGGGTCGTCCATCTCCAGCAGGTCCTGCTTCTGCTCCAAGGTGATGTTCAACGTCATGGCGACGGTGTTGATCAGGGAGTTGAATTCCATCTGCGGCATGAGTTCATGGGCGCTCTTCCCCTCGCCGGTGGCGAGATCCACGAAGCGCGCGAAAGAACCGCTGATCATGTTGTGCCGGACGATGAGTTCGTCCGAAAAGTCGCCGCGCGGGACGTCGTCGAGCGTCTCGACCTCCACCAGGGGGTAGGGGGGGCGTGGGAGGCCGGGGAACGGCCGCGCCTCGCGGACGATCCGCACCCGGCGCAAGCCCGCGACCACGATGTCGTACTTGCCGTCCTCCTGCTCCTCGCAACTTTCGATCCGCCCCAGGCAGCCGACCTCGCACACGTCCCCCAGGCCCGTGTAGCCGGACTCCGACTCGTCGCGCAACAGGGCGACCACCAGCTCCCGGCTGCCCGCGATGGCGTCCTCGACCAGCTTTCGATAGCGCTCCTCGAAGACGCATAGGGGCACGGGCGTCTTTGGAAACAACACCACGTCCGGCAAAGAAAACAATGGAACAATCATCGCCCACGGATGATAATAAGCGCCGTCCCCGCAGTCAACACGACGGGCGATTTTCCCTTCACAATTTTTCCTTGGGCGGCCTCGCATGAGGGGGCCTTTGCGATGGCGGCCCGCGATGGCGGTGTCGCGTCCCTTGGATAACCGGGTGCGGATGGCTTATACTTGCCGCTTGCCGATGCCCGCGTCCGCGCCGGACGCTTGTCCGGCAGATACGCAAGGGGAGGCGCCATGATCCGTTTCGCAGCCGTCGTCACGATTTTGCTTTCGTTGCTCACGCCCGGGGCGATGCCCGCCGCCGTCGCACAGGAACCCGCGCCAGACCCCGCACAGGCGCCCGCGTCCGGCGCCATGCCGGAGACCGACCTGGTCGTCGCCCGCGTGTCGGGGGTCCCGATCACCGAAAAGCAGGTCTTGGACGTCATCGCCGAGATCGCCCGCCAGCAGGGAGACCTGCCGCTCGACCGCTTGCAACAGCGCAACGCCCTGTTTTTCAACGACGCCATCGACAACTTGGTCACGCTCACCCTCCTGAGGGAGCACGCCAAGGAGCAGGCCGTCGTCGTCACCGACGCGGAGGTCGCGGCGCAGGTCAAGCAGATGGCGGGGCGTTTCGCATCACAGGAGGAGTTCCAGAAGGCGCTTGCGGCGCAGGGGATGACCGAGGCCGACCTGGGCAGGAACATCAGGGGGACCATCTCCCTGCAAAAGGTCATCGACGGCGCGACCAAGGACGCGCCCCCGGTGACCGACGCGGACGTGGAGCGGTTCTACGCCGCCAACCCCGACAAGTTCGCCCTGCCGGAGCGGGTGCATGCGGCGCACATCCTGTTGCAGATCCCGCAGGGTGCCACGCCTGCGCAGAAGGCGGAGTTGCAGAAGGAGCTCGAACGAATCCGCTTCGACATCGAGGCGGAGGCCGTCACCTTCGCCGACGCGGCGGCAAAGCACTCCCAAGACAAGGCGACCGCCGCCAAGGGCGGCGACATGGGGCTCCTGTCGCGACCCAACCTGCCGAAGCCTTTCGCGGACGCCCTCTTCAACGCCAAGCCGGGAACGCTCTCGCCGGTGCTGGAGAGCCAGGCGGGCTACCACATCGTGAAGGCGCTGGAGGTCAAGCCCGCAGGCACGGCGACGCTGGAGGAATCAAAGCCCGCCATCAGGCAGTTGCTGGAACAGGAGGCGAAGCAGACCGCCCGCAGACGGTTCGTCGCGGCGTTGAAGGACAAGGCGAAGGTCGAAGCCTTCATGGACGCGGAGGAGTTCGCCAAGCGCCACCCGTAGGAGGCGCGTCGCAGGGGGCGCGCCACGCCGTCTTGCGGCGCGAAGCGTCCTTGGGGTGGCGCGGCGACCGTCCGCATCCCCAAAAGGGAGCCTCAAAAACCCCGGACGCTGCGTCGCGCCTTGGTCGGAAATGCTCATTCGCCTCGGCGAACTCCGCTTTTCGACCTGCGGCAGACGCCTTGTCCGCGAGCTTTTCCGCGAACCTTTCAGAGGTTCCCCAAACGGCTATTCCGGCGGGAGCACCCGCACCGCGCCCTGGTCTGCCGAGGCGGCGAAAAGGGCGTAGGCCCGCAGGGCCGGGGAGACATGGCGCTCGCGCGCCGGCTTGAACGCGCCCGCGCCCTTGGCCTCCTCCTCCGCGCGCCGCCGCCCGAGCTCGTCCTCGCCGACCTCTATCGAGATGGCGCGGGCGGGGATGTCGATGGCGACCGTGTCGCCGTCGCGCACCAAGGCGATGGGCCCGCCGGAAGCCGCCTCGGGCGAGACGTGGCCGATGGAGAGCCCCGACGTCCCGCCGGAGAAGCGCCCGTCGGTCACCAGGGCGCACTCCTTCCCCAGGTGCATCGATTTGATGTAGGAGGTCGGGTAAAGCATCTCCTGCATCCCCGGGCCGCCGCGCGGGCCTTCGTAGCGGATGACGACGACGTCGCCCGATTTGACCGCGCCGCCCAGGATGCCGTCGCAGGCAGCCTCCTGCGAGTCGTAGACCCGCGCCGCTCCCGTGAAGCGGAAGATCGACTCGTCCACCCCCGCCGTCTTGACGATGCACCCCTGCGGCGCCAGGTTGCCGAAGAGCACCGCCAGCCCACCGTCGCGGAAATAGCAGTGGGCGTAGTCGCGCACGCAGCCCGCCTCGCGGTCGAGGTCGGGCGCGGGGTGGTACGCCTCCTGCGACGCCAGTGCCAGGTTGCGCCCCGCCCTGCCGGGGGCGCTCAGGTACATCTGGCGCGCCTCGTCCGTCGCCGTCGGCCTCGCGATGTCGTAGGCGTCGAGCGCCGCCTTCAGGTCGCCGCCGTCCACGCGCCGCGCCGAGGTGTCGAGCAGACCGGCGCGGTCGAGCTCGCCGAGGATGCCCATGACGCCGCCCGCGCGGTGGACGTCCTCCACATGGTAGGCGGAGCTGGGGGCGACCTTGCACAGCACCGGGACGCGGCGCGAGAGCGCGTCGATGTCCTTCATCGTGAAATCGACCCCCGCCTCGCGCGCCACCGCCAGCAGGTGCAGCACCGTGTTGGTGGAGCCGCCCATCGCGATGTCCAGCGACATGGCGTTCATGAAGGCCGCCTTGGTCGCGACGGAGCGGGGCAGGACCGAGGCGTCGCCGTCCTCGTACCAGGCGCGCGCCATCTCCACGATGCGCTTCGCCGCCTTTTCAAACAGCGCCATGCGGTTCTTGTGCGTCGCCAGGAGCGTGCCGTTTCCCGGCAGGGCCATCCCCAGCGCCTCGGCCAGGCAGTTCATCGAGTTGGCGGTGAACATGCCGGAGCAGGAGCCGCAGGTCGGGCAGGCGGCGACCTCCAGCTCGGCGACCTCCCGGTCGGAGACGGCGGGGTCGGCGGCCATCACCATGGCGTCGATAAGGTCGTATTTCCTGCCGCCGCCGTCCGCGCCGCCGAGGACGCCCGCCTCCATCGGCCCGCCCGACACGAAGACGGCGGGGATGTCGAGGCGCATGGCGGCCATCAGCATGCCGGGGGTGATCTTGTCGCAGTTGGAGATGCAGACCAGGGCGTCCGCCGTGTGGGCGTTCGCCATGTACTCGACGCTGTCGGCCACCAGCTCCCGCGACGGGAGGGAGTAGAGCATCCCGTCGTGCCCCATCGCGATGCCGTCGTCGATGGCGATGGTGTCGAACTCCGCGGCGAAGCACCCCTCGGCCTCGACGAGTTGCTTCACCCGCTGCCCGACCTCGTGCAGGTGGACGTGCCCCGGCACGAACTGGGTGAAGGAGTTGACGATGGCGACGACGGGCTTGCCTATCTGATCCTCTTTCATGCCGTTGGCGCGCCACAGGCTGCGGGCCCCCGCCATCTTGCGCCCCTCGGTCGTCGTCGCGCTGCGTAATCTCGGCATAACCACGTCCCCCTGTCAAAAAAACGCCCGGGCGGGCGTCATTCGTCCGCGTCCCGGCTGTGCGCGACGGTCTTGGCGGCCAGTATGGCGAAGACCGCGAGCACCGCGCCCAGCAGGAACCGTTCGTTGGAAGTGCGCACCGGCAGCAGCACGCAGAGCGCCGCCGCCAGCAGGACGGCATAGCAGGCGAGCGCAGCGCACAGCCGCCCACCCGCCGCCCCCAGCCTAGCCTTTATACGCACATACAGCGATTCCGTCATTTAACAATCCCAACCGCACAACCCGCGAGTTGTGTCGCACGGGCGCATGGCGGCGCGTCTGCTGCGTTGCTGCTTGGGCGGGCTTCCTCGACGTACGTGGGTACGCCTGCGGAGCCCGCCCTGCGCGCGCCTTGCATCCACACCACCC
>JAISUT010000037.1 GCA_031271905.1 Acidobacteriota bacterium | reverse complement strand
GCGTGTTCGTGGCGCTGACGCTCGCGCTCGAGGTCAGGCGTCGGATGGCCGCCGCCGAGCTGGATGGCAAGTACACCTTGCACGAACTGTTCGATGAACTCGACTCCATCGAACGCTATGAAAGCGAGGGGCGCCGCCCGAAAGTCCTCGCCGTCACGGAGAAGCAGAAGCTGATTTATGAGGCCATGGGAGTGAAGCCGCTGGTCGCGTCATAACTTTTCGGGAATCTACGTTTGGAAGCGCGGTCGCGCCGCCTTGCCACGCCCCGCCCCGCCTCGACACGGAGGAAGGCGTTCATACCCTCGTGGAAACTTTGCAAGAACCCCGGAGGCTGCGTTGCGCCTTGTCCGCAGAGGGGCTCGCAGGGGCTATTTCACATCCCCACCGGCCGGGACGGAGGAGACCGTCGCCGTCCATGCGCGGATCTTCGCGGCGTCTTGCGAATTGGTGAAGCGGAAGTTGTACTTCTTGTCCCGGAGCGTCTTGAGCGTGAGGGAGTCTCCGGCGATGACGAAGCCCTTCATCCCTTTCCACGCCTCGTAGAAGCTGTGATCCGACGCATCGGTGCGGAACTCCATCCCCTCCTCGCTGAAATGGAGCGTGCCGCGGCAGCTTGAGAACGTGTGCTTGTGCTCCACCGGGATCGCCAGCTTCGCCACCTCCTGGTTCCGGGCGCGCGACTGCATGTCCCGGATCATAGCGTCGAGTTGTTCCGGCGTGAACCGTTCGGCGCCGCCCAGATCCTTCACTTTGCGCAAGTGCTCCTCGGCGGCTTTGTAGTTTTTGCGATGGTAGTCGTAGAGCAACCCGACGTTCAGGTGCGCCAGGACGTTGTTAGGGTTCAGCTCCAGGCATTTCTCGAAATTGGTGATGGCTGCGTCGAATTGCTTCTGGTTCTGGTAGCCCGCCCCGATGTAGAACAACGCCTCGTCGCTCTTGGGGTCGAGTTTCAGATACTCGCGCCAGGCGGAGACGGACTTTGCGTAGTCGCCGGCGGCGAAAAGGTCTATCGCGGACTGGCGCACCGAGGCCGCCCGCTGCTGGGACTGTTGCGCGGTCTTCGCGCTCCGCTCCTGCTTCGCCGCCTCTTCCAGCTTCGCCTCGACCGTCGTCAAGCGGGTCTTGCCGTAGCTGTCGCCGGGGAAATACTGCAACAGTTGCCGGAAGTCGGTGCGCGCCCCGGCCCAGTCGGAGGACGCCATGCGGGCGTCGCCCCGGTTCTGCAACAGCTCCCGGAGCCTCTTGAGGGCGTCGCGCGCCCAAGCATTGCCCTTGTCCAGACGCTGGACGCCCCGGATGGCGTCCAAGGCGTTGTCCCTGTCGGGGGGCGTCAGGCTGCCGACTTTCATGGCGGCTTCCGCGCGAGCCCGCAGGTCTTGGATTTGCTTGTCGCGATCCTTCTCGCTGGCGGCGATCCTCGTGGCGATGTCCGCGAGGCGTTCGGCGACGACGCCGTCCTCGGGGGTGATGAGGGCGAGTTGCTTGTATTGCTTCTCCGACTCCAACCAGTTTTCGCGGGCGTAGGCGAGCTCCGCCTGTTGGCGGGTCGCGTCCGCGAGGTGCGCCCGCGCCTCGGCGGCCTTGGCGTCGGCGGGGTCGATGGCGAGTATCTTGTTGGCGAAGTAAAGGACGTTGTAGTCCTCCGGCGGCGGCAGGAGGATGTTCTCCTTCTGCGCGCTCGCCAGCTTTTCATGCAGCCCCCGTATCTCTGCCAGTTGGGCCTCGCCCAGTTGCGGCACGACCGGCTCCAAGTCCCAGTGCAGGCCGTCCTCGGCGTAGGGGCGCACCATGATCCGCCGGGTGAAGTCCTTGTAGCCGTCTTTGACGATCTTGACCTCGTGCTCCCCGTTGCGCAGCTTCGGGATGTTCAATGGCGACGGCCCTTGGA
This sequence comes from Acidobacteriota bacterium, assembly GCA_031271905.1. Lineage (GTDB taxonomy): Bacteria > Acidobacteriota > UBA6911 > UBA6911 > UBA6911 > UBA6911. The sequence continues at coordinate 10,625 of JAISUT010000037.1, read as the reverse complement.
CTTTGCCGTCCACGTAGACGGTCGCATCCTCAGGCGTGGTGGTGATCGTCAGCTTGCCGTACTTCGGTTTCAAGTAGTGGTAGAGGAACGCGCCCGCGAACCCCAGGATGGCGAGCAGGATCAATATCATCAGCCCGGAGACCATGGTGCGCACCCGGATCACCGCCGGGGCGTTGGCAGGTTTCGCCGGGGCGTTCGGCTTGCTTGCGTGGGCGTCCGGTGCGGAAGGCGCGGAGGGAGGCGTCCCCCCCCCCGCCCCCCCGGAGCCCTTCTCTTTTTCGTTTTCGACGACGACGCCCAAGGCGTTCCCGTGGATCGGGCAGAACTGGAATTCGTCCGGGTAGGTCTTGCCGCATTGCAAACATGCTTTCATCGGTCTTTGGTCACCCGGTCTAGGCGCGGAAGACGCGGGCGAAGATGGCGTCCACGTTGCGCAACTGTTTCTCAGGATCGACCACGGAGCGGATCTCCTCCGAGGTCAGCGCCTTGGTCACGTCGGGGTCTTCTCCGAGCGCCTGCAGGAAGTCCTTGTCCTCGTCCCACACCTTCATGGCGCACCGCTGTATCCACTTGTAGGCATCCTCGCGCAAGACGCCCTTGCGCGTCAGGTCGAGCAGCAACTGCCCCGAGTAGGCGAGGCCGCGCGTCAGCTCGATGTTCTTCAACATCCGCTCCGGATGCACCACCAGCCGGGAGACGATCTTGGTCATCGAGCGGAGCATGTAGCACAGCACCCCGGTCGCGTCGGGCAAAATCACCCGCTCTGCAGAAGAGTGCGAGATGTCGCGTTCGTGCCAGAGCGCGACGTCCTCCAGCGCGGTCACGGCGTAGCCGCGCAGGAGGCGCGACAGCCCCGACACCTGTTCGCACTTTACGGGGTTGCGCTTATGCGGCATCGCCGAGGAACCCTTCTGGCCGGAGGCGAACGGCTCCTCCGCCTCGCGCACCTCCGTCCGTTGCAGGTGGCGGATCTCGGTGGCGAACTTGTCGAGCGAGGCGCCGACGATGGCGATGGTGGAAAGGTACTCGGCGTGGCGGTCGCGCTGGAGCGTCTGGGTGGAGACGGGGGCAGGGGCCAGGCCCATGCGCCCGCAGACCTCGGCCTCGATCTCCGGGCCGAGGTGCGCGAAAGTGCCGACCGCGCCGGAGAGCTTGCCGACGGAGACCGTCGCCGCCGCGCGCTCCATCCGCTCGCGATTGCGCCGCATCTCGTCGTACCAGACCGCCAGCTTGAGCCCGAAGGTGGTGACCTCGGCGTGGACGCCGTGCGTCCGCCCCATCATGAGCGTCCGGCGGTGCTCCTCGGCGCGCGCGCGGATGGCGTCGCGCAGCCCGTCGATGGCGTCCAGGAGGATCGCGCTCGCCTGCTTCAACTGCAACCCCCGGGCGGTATCGACCACGTCGGTGGACGTCAGACCCCAGTGGATGTAGCGGGAGTCGGGCCCGACGAACTCCGCGACGCTGGTGGTGAAGGCGATCAGGTCGTGGTGGGTGACCTTCTCGATCTCCTTGATGCGCGCGACGTCGAAGTCGGCATTCTCCTCGATGGCCGCGAGCGACTCCGGGGGTATCCAGCCCCGCGCCGCCAAGGCGCGGCAGGTTTCAAGCTCCACCCGCAGCCAGGAGCGGAACATGTTTTCTTCCGACCAGATTTGCGCCAGGTCCTCCGGCATGTAACGGTCAATCATGGCGATTCCTTGCTATCCTTGTATCCTTGCCCTGCTATCTCTGGAATATGTTCGAGATCCGTTCCTTCTTCACGACCCGATAGACGTCGAAGTCGCTGTCGATGCTGATGATCTCGCGGATGCCGGTCTTCTCGGCGGCGACCACCAGCGTCGCGTCAGCGAAGTCCATCGGGCGATCCGCATATTTCTCGCACAGCTCGACGATGCGCGGCATGTCGTCTTGCCCGATGGCGAAGATCTCCACACCATTTGCCATCACCCAGCGGTAAAAATCAAGCTGGGCATTTACGCTGAACCGCAACATCGCCGAGGTTTCTGTCAATACCGCAACAGTGCTGACAAAGAAGAAATCCTTCGTTGCAAGAAACTCTGCGACCGTCTGGTGATACGCATCGCTCCCATCGAAAAGGGCGATGAGCGGACCGGCGTCAATCAGCACGGTGGTGTTTGTACTTCTCATCCAACGCTTTCCTTATCCGTTCCTTGTAAGTGACCGAAAGATCGGTCTCCCCCGAACTGTACTTCCCGAAATACTGCTTCCCCAGGGTGTAGGAATCCAGTCTTGCCGCATCCTTTCCCGTGTTTTCTTCCGCATCGTTTTTCATCTCTTTCACCTGCCCTGCCTCGGCGAGGGCGGCAGGGTGCGCCGCGCCGTCTTCCCGTCGGCTCCAGGCCGGCTTCGCCTCCGCGACATGCAAGAATGGGGCGTCCTCCACGGCTTGCGACAGGCGCACGTATTCTTCCGGCGACAGGATCACCGCCGCCGGGATGTTGTTTTTCAGCACAACCAGCCGCCGCTCCGTCCGCAGCCGGTCGAAAATCTTTGACGCCTGCCCCTTGTTGAACTGCGTGATGGAAACGAGGCTGTTCAATGTGTCCGCTGTAATGCCCATGTCGTCATCATCCTTCCGGCTCGCTGGCAACCCCTGTTTATAAGTCGGAACGCCATCTTTGTCAATGCGGATACAGACAATTTATCGACAAATTGTCCATGCTCAATATCGGTAGGTTTCGCCGATCCTGTCAGGGCGGGCGACCGCGCATTTCGTGGTGCGACAGCCCATGCCCGCCATGCCGCGCCGCTCCTCCAACGCGGTCTCGGCCGTGGTGAGCGCGATATCCGGGTGGTTGCACTTTTCGCTCAAGTGCGCCAGCACCACATGCGCCGCCGCGCCGTCGAATTCGTTCGCGAGGAAGTGCGCCGCCTGGTCGTTGGACAGGTGGCCGCCCCGGCTCAGGATGTATTGCTTGATCTCCCACGGGTAGGGACCGGCCTGCAGCATCCGCACGTCGTGGTTGGACTCCAGCACCAGACCCGCGCATCCCTTCAGCCGCTCGGCCACGAGGTTCGTCACGAAGCCGAGGTCGATCGCTATGCCGATCTTCACGCCGTCCTTCTCGAACACGAAGCCGAGCGGCTCGACTGCGGGGTTGCGGAGCGACCTGCCCGCGTCGTGCGGCGACCTGCCCGCGTCGTGCGGCGGCCTGCCCGCGTAGTGCGGCACCGAGAAGCAGGTGACCTCGATGCCGCCGACGGCGAAGCCCTCGCCCGGGGAGATGGCGCGGTGCATCGCCGCGTCGATGCGGATGAGCGGCGTCTTGCGCCCAGAGGCTTCCTCGAAAGCCCGTTGCGTCATATACAGGGGGATGCCCCACTTCTTCACGAGCGGGTTCACGCCCATGCAGTGGTCGGGATGCTCGTGCGTGATGACGATGGCGGACACCTTGCCCGGGTCCAGGCCGAATTCGCCCAGCCGCCTGGCGGTCTCCTTCCCGCTCAGTCCGGCATCGACCAGGATGTGCGTCGCGCCGTCGCTCACGATCGTGGCGTTGCCCCTGCTGCCGCTGCCGAGGACGTTGAAGCAAAGTCCCATCGTCTACGCCTTCCCCGCGTCGGAAGGCGCTTCAAACGGCATCGATTTCAACGCCGCGCCGTCCTCGCCGCCGAGCGCGGTCAGGACGAAGCCCTTGGGGTCGAACATCCTGTCGGCGAGTTCGCATATCTCCCGCGCCGTCACCCGCTCCACCGCCGCGAGGCTTTCCTCCAGCTCGAACAGGCGTCCGTGGTTGATCATCTGCTGCGCCAGGTTCGTCATCCGGCTGCCTGAACTCTCCAGCCCCAACGTCATCGCCCCTTTGATGCAATCCTTCGCCCGCTTCAACTCCTCGCGGGACACCGGCTCGCGCCGCATCCGCGCCAGCTCCTTGAGCGTCAGCCCCACCACCTCGGCGGCGGTCTCGTGGGCGGTGCCCGCGTAGACCGTCAGCGTCCCCGCGTCATGGTAGGGGGTCAGCATGGAGTAGATGGAGTAGACCAGCCCCCGCTTCTCGCGGATGTTCTGGAAGAGGCGCGAACTCATGCCGCCGCCCAGGATGCTGCTCAACAGGTGGGCGCAGTAGCGTTCGTCCGAGGCGATGGGCGGGGCGGCCGCGCCCAGGCAGATGTGCGTCTGCTCCAAGTGCGCCTTGCGCCGGACCACCCGTCCGGGGTGGAAGGACGGCGGTTCGCCGAAGGAAGTCGGCGAGCCCGCCTCCAACCCGGCGAAATATTTCTCGGCGAGCCGCTGGACGCGCCGGTGCTCGATGTTGCCCGCGACCGACAGGATCATGTTTCCGGCGACGAAGTTTTTTTTGAAGAACTTCTTCACGTCGTTGCGGGAGACGCCCGCGACCGACTTCTTGCTTCCGGCGATGGGCCAGCCCAGCGGATGCTTCTTCCAGCACTGCTCCATGTGCAGGTCGAGGACGAGCTCCTGCGGCGAGTCTTCGACCATGTTGATCTCCTCGAAGATCACGTTGCGCTCGCGCTCGATCTCCTTGGCGGGGAAGGCCGGGTGCAGCACGATGTCCGAAAGGAGGTCGAACGCCAGCGGCAGGTGCTCGTCCAGCACCCGCGCGTAAAAGCCGATGTATTCCTTCTCGGTGAAGGCGTTGAGCTGGCCGCCCACGGAGTCGATGGCCTCGGCGATCTCCTCCGTCGAGCGGCGGGCGGTCCCCTTGAAAAGCAGATGCTCGATGAAGTGGGCGATGCCGTTTTTATCGGCATGCTCGAAGCGCGAACCGCACTTGACCCAGACGCCGAGCGAGACCGAACGGAGGTGGGGCATGACCTCGGACAGCACCACGAGGCCGTTCCTCATTTCTTTTTTGCGCACGTCCATTTGCATAGCCGTATTTCATACCACACCGCCGCACCCAGGGGAAGGGCGAGTCCTCCGCCTCCGGCGACTTCCCCTCCCTCCGCCTTCGGGGCGGGGACTTCCATGCCGCCCAAGGCGGAGGGGGGCGCCACCCCCCGCCTGCGGACAGGCGTCAAATACTCGACAAGCGGGGATTTCATACCGCACATTTCCCGCTTTCCAGTGTAAAATCCCTTCCTCTGGAGGAATGCATGGCGTACCAGTACATCTATGTGATGAAGGATCTGCGCAAGGTCTACTCCCCCAACCGCGAAGTGCTCAAGGGCATCTGGCTCTCGTTCTTCCCCGGCGCCAAGATCGGCTTGATCGGCCCGAACGGCGCGGGCAAGAGCACGTTGCTGAAGATCATGGCGGGGGTCGTCAAGGAGTTCGCCGGCGAGGCGTGGCCCGCCGAAGGGGTGCGCGTCGGCTACCTGCCGCAGGAGCCGGAGCTCGACCCGGCAAAGAACGTCCTCGAAAACGTGCAGGAGGGGGTGCGTTCCACGCGGGATCTGCTCGACCAGTTCGACCGGATCAACGAGCGCTTCGCCGAGGAGATGTCCCCCGAGGATATGGACAAGCTCCTGGCCGAGCAGGCGCGCGTGCAGGACGCCATCGACGCCGCGGGCGGCTGGGAGCTCGACCGGACGCTGGAGATCGCCATGGACGCGCTGCGCCTGCCTGCGGGCGACGCCGACGTGACCAAGCTCTCCGGCGGGGAGCGGCGGCGCGTGGCGCTCTGCCGCCTCCTGCTCGAACGCCCCGACCTGCTGCTGCTGGACGAGCCGACGAACCACCTGGACGCCGAGTCGGTCGCCTGGCTGGAGCGCTTCCTGAAAGACTACGCCGGGACGGTGGTGGCGATCACCCACGACCGCTACTTCCTCGACAACGTGGCGGGCTGGATACTGGAGCTCGACCGGGGCGCGGGGCTGCCGTGGGAGGGGAACTACTCCTCCTGGCTCGACCAGAAGCAGGCGCGCCTGGCCGCCGAGGAGAAGCAGGAGTCGGCGCGGCGGCGCACGCTCCAGCGCGAGCTGGAATGGGTCCACATGTCCCCGCGCGCCCGCCAGGCCAAGGGCAAGGCCCGCCTGAACGCCTACGAGAAGCTGCTGGCCGAGGAGGCCGAGGCCGAGAAGCGCGTGCAGGCGACCGACCTGCACATCCCCCCCGGCCCCCGTCTCGGCGACCTGGTGGTGGAGGCGAAAAACCTGCGCAAAGGCTTCGGCGAGCAGTTGCTGATCGACGACCTCTCCTTCAACCTCCCCCCCGGCGGCATCGTCGGCGTGATCGGCGCGAACGGCGCGGGCAAGACCACGCTCTTTCGGATGATCGTGGGGCAGGAGCAACCGGACGGCGGCTCGTTGCGCGTCGGCGAGAGCGTCAAGATCGCCTACGTGGACCAGAGCCGCGACGCGCTCCAGGGCGAGCGGCAGGTGTGGGCCGAGATCAGCGACGGGCTGGACGTCGTGACCTTGGGCAAGCGCGAGGTCCCGGCGCGCTCTTACGCCGCCGCCTTCAACTTCAAGGGGTCGGACCAGCAGAAGCTGGTGAAGGACCTGTCCGGAGGGGAGCGCAACCGCGTCCATTTGGCGAAGATCCTCAAGGGGGGGGGCAACCTCCTGCTCCTGGACGAGCCGACGAACGACCTGGACGTGGACACCCTGCGCTCGCTCGAAGACGCGCTCCTGTCCTACGCCGGCTGCGCGGTGGTCATCAGCCACGACCGCTGGTTCCTCGACCGCATCGCCACGCACATCCTGGCGTTCGAGGGGGACTCCAAGGTCGTCTGGTTCGAGGGGAACTACCAGGACTACGAGGCCGACCGCAAGCGCCGCCTCGGCGCGGAGGCCGACCAGCCGCACCGCATCCGCTACAAGCCGCTGACGCGGTAGCGGCAGGGGGCGCCTGCGATGACGGTGGCGCGCACCCTGCCCGCCCCTTCGAGGATCTGCCCAAGCAGGTGCGCGGGTTTCGCAACCGGCGGTAAGTCCACGACCGCCATGTCCGCGAAATATCCCGGCTCCAAGGCGCCGAGCCGCCCGGCGAAACCGAGGGCGACGGCCCCGCCGCCGGTCGCCGCGTGGAAGACCTCCGCCGCCGTCAGGTCTTTCCGGCGCGCGCCCAGGAAGCGCATCTCCTCCAGCATGTCCAGCGAACCGTTGCTCGCGAGCGAGTCCGTGCCCAGGGCGACCGGGACGCCGGCATCGATCAAATCCCGTATCGGATGGCGCCCGTGCCCGAAGAAATCGTGGCTGCGCGGGCAGTAGACGACCGGCGCGCGGCGGCGGGCGAGGCGGCGCAGCGCGTCCCCGTCCAGGTAGTTGCAATGCGCCAAAAGGGAGGATGCGCCCAAGACGCCCATCCCGTCCAGCCAGGCGACCGGATGCCGCCCGGGGGGCGCCCATCCCTCCGGGAATGCGCCGAGGCGCGACAGGAACTCGCGGAACTCCCCGCCCCCGTCCTCGAAAAAACGCAACTCGCCCAAGGTCTCGGCGACGTGCGTCGTCCATGTCACATCGCGGCTTTGCGCGAACGCCGCGACCTTGCGATACAGCTCGCCGGAGGTGGAATACGGGGCGTGGGGCGAGACCGCGTGGGTTTGCAACGGCCGCGCCGCGCCTTGGTCGGCGCGCCGGAAAAGCCCGCGCACCCTGTCCAACGCCGCGTCGGCAAGCCCCGGCGCGAGCCCCAGCGCCTCCTCGAAGACGACGCGGCGCGGGGAAGTCGGAACAGTCGCGCCGACGGCGTCGGAATCGCATGGAAGCGCGTCGGCAAGGGCGTCCCAGCCGACGTCGCTTGATGCGATGTCGCCCACCAACGTCGTCCCGGACGCCAGCGCCAACCGCGCCCCGGCTTGCGTGGAGGCGCGATATTCCTCCGGCGTCCACACCCGTCGCGCCCGGATGAGCTGCAACGCCCAGTCGGCGAATGAATCGAAGCGCGTCACCTTCCCGCCGAGCGCGGTCAGCTCCAGGTGGGTGTGCGCGTTGACCAGTCCCGGCATGAGGAGCGCGTCGCCCCAGTCGGTCACCCGCCCGCTTCCGAAGCCCTTGCGCAACCCGCCCCACGCGCCGACTTGCAGGATGCGCCCGTCGTCGGCGACGCGCACGGCGGCGTCTTCCAGCAACCGTTCCGGCCGGGTCATCACGAACTTGGCGCGATGGACGGCCACCTCCCCCACATCCTCCCCCCATGGATTTTCCATAACCCATTAAGGCTGACATGCCGAAACAGTACCCGCAAGGAGTGCATATGAAAAAGGTCTTGTTTTTCCTGATGGCGGCGCATCTGTCCTGCATGGCGTTGCAGGCGCAGTCCCTGGCCGACTTGGCGCGTCGGGAGCAGGCGCGGCGCGACAGCATCTCCGACGCCCCGGAGAACCGCCGCGCGGGCGACGGCGCCGGAACCGGCCTCGCCGCCCCCGGGCAGGGCTTCACGGTGGGCGCGGTCGAGACCCATGTGAACCCGGGCTACAAATTCATGAACCGCTGCAAGGTCACGAAGGTCGTGGACGGCGACACCCTGTATACCGACTGCCTGGCGACGCGCGTCCGCATGATCGGCGTGGACGCCCCGGAGGTCGAAAGGCCCAACGAGCAATGCTACGGGACGGAGGCGACCGCCTACACCAAACAGCAGCTCGAGGGGCGGTACGTCTACCTGGAGCGCGACCCGTCGCAAGGGGATCTGGACAAATACAACCGCCCGCTCCGATACGTGTACACGGAAGACGGCGCCAATTTCAACATGCAGTTGATCCTCGAGGGGTATGGCGTCGAATACACCTACGGCACGCCGTACCAATACCAAGGTCAGTTCCAACAGGCGCAGGGCAACGCCGAGGCCAGGAGGGCGGGGCTTTGGTCCCCGGCGACTTGCAACGGGCGGACGCGCGCCAGTTCGACCCACGCGCGAGGGGAGCTGCTGTTCACCACGCCGATAACGGACGCCGCCGCCCCGAAGGACGCGCAGGGCGGGCAGGGGAAAAAAAGCGGCGCGGGGGCGAAGCCGGGCGCCGGTTGCACCCCCGAATACACGTACCCCGGCAACGGCGCGCGTTGCACGCAGATAGTGAACACCAGCGACATCTACCTGTGCGTCCGTCCCAACGGCACGACATACCAGTGGCAGAACCCCGCCTGCAAGTTCTAGCCCCGTCCGGCGAAGCGCCCGGCGACGTACTTGTCTAGCAGCGCGAGGAATTCGGGGATGATCGCCTCGCCCTGCAACGTCGCCGCCAGCTTGCCGTCCGCATAGACCGGGGCCTTGGGAGCCTCGCCGTTCCCCGGCAGGGAGATGCCGAGGTCGGCGTGTTTCGACTCGCCGGGACCGTTGACGACGCATCCCATGACGGCGACGTGCAGCTCCTCGACCCCCGGACACTCTTTCCCCCAGACCGGCATCCGCTCGCGGATGTGCCGCCCGACGCGCTCCGCCATCTCTTGGAAGAACGAGGACGACGTCCGTCCGCAGCCGGGGCATGCCGAGACCTGCGGCTCGAACTTACGCAACCCGAGCGCTTGCAATATCTGCCGCGCCACCACGACCTCCTCGGTGCGCGCGCCGCCTGGGGGCGGGGTCAGCGAGACCCGGATGGTGTCGCCGACGCCTTCCTCGAGCAGGACGCCGATGGCGGCGGCGGAGGCGACGATCCCCTTGGAGCCCATGCCCGCCTCGGTCAGGCCGAGGTGCAGGGCGTAGTCGCATTGCGATGCCAAGGCGCGGTAGGCGTCGATGAGGTCTTGCACGCCGGAGAGCTTGGCGCTGAGGACGATGCGGTCTTTCGCCAACCCGTAGCCCTCCGCCAGGCGCGCCGACTCAAGCGCGCTCTTGTTCATGGCGTCTACCATCACCTCGCGCAGCGCCTTGGGACGGGCTGCGCGGGAGTTCTCGTCCATCATCCGCGCCAGCAGCTCCTGGTCGAGCGAGCCCCAGTTGACGCCGATGCGCACCGGCTTGGCGTTGCGGGCGGCGACCTCGACGATCTGCCGGAAGTGGTCGTCATGGTTTTTGCCGACGCCGACGTTGCCGGGGTTGATGCGGTATTTGGCCAAGACGCGGGCGCACTCCGGGTGCTCCGTCAGAAGCAGGTGGCCGTTGTAGTGGAAGTCGCCGATGAGCGGCACCGGGCCGCGGATGTCGGCGACCCGCCGCGCGATCTCGGGGACGGCGCGCGCCGCCGCAGGGGTGTTGACCGTCAGGCGCACCAACTCCGAGCCGGCGTCGGCCAGCGCCGCGACCTGCCGCGCCGTCGCCTCGACATCCTCGGTGTTCGTGTTGGTCATCGACTGCACGACGACGGGGGCGTCGCCGCCTATGCGGACGCCCCCGACCTCGACCATGACCGACTTGCGCCTCGCCTGAACCATCGCAAAACCCTCCCCGGGGACTAGCCGGCAATGCCGACCTTCACACGAAAACATGGCGGCTCTCGCAAGCGCGCACTCGAACGGCGCAAGAAAGGGAGCCCCACCGCGGGAAAGCATAACAGCGGAGGGAGCGGAGAAAAACAGGAAAGAACGCACGGGACGAACAGGACGACCGGCGAAGGCATGGCGCATCGACGACTACCGCGCCAAGGGGGACGACCCCGTCCCGCTCCTTTATCAGACGGGCTACCTCACCATCAAGGACTGCGAGCCGCGGACGGGGAGGTACACCCTCGGCTTCCCGAACGAGGAGGTGAAGTACGCCTTCCTGGGGGAGCTGCTGGACTCCTACGTCCCCAAGGGCTCGAACCTCAAGAGGCTCTTCG